>CAZAEZ010000066.1:0-26982 GCA_964484205.1 uncultured Saprospiraceae bacterium
AAGTTATAATTTTACTCCGTCGCTGCCTTTCAAAACCACTTTGCGGCGGCTATATAATAATTTGCGATTACAATCTAAAAAAATATAATTTTACTCAAAAAATTCATGTGGATTCCCCGTATTTTATTGTCTGCTATCGAACAACACCTGGAAGGTGGGAAAGCCGTTCTGGTCATCGGACCAAGGCAGGTGGGAAAAACCAGCTTGCTTGAAAAAATTGCCGCCCGGTATGAAGGCAAGCTGCTTTGGCTGGATTGCGACGAGCCGGACATCCGTCAGAAATTGACGAACGTTACTTCCACAGAATTGAAAAACTGGGTAGGTGACGCCGGGTTGGTGTCGATTGACGAAGCGCAACGCGTCAAAAATATAGAGGTCACACTGAAATTGTTCACCGATAAGCTACGCCCGATCAAACTTTTGGTTACCGGCTCCTCTTCTTTAGAAATCGCCAACGAGATCAACGAACCGCTCACCGGGCGCAAGTGGGAGTTTATGCTCTTGCCCATTTCTACGGAGGAACTGGTGCGGCATCACGGCGAAATGGAAGAAAGGCGACTGTTGGAACACCGTATGGTCTTTGGATTTTATCCTGAAGTGATAAACCGGCCCGGAAAGGAGGAAGCATTACTCCGCCAATTGAGCAGCAGTTATCTCTACAAGGATATTTTCACGTTTCAGGACGTGCGCAAACCCGAGGTACTGGAAAAACTGCTTCAAGCCCTCGCGCTTCAGGTCGGCAGCGAGGTCAATTACCATGAACTGGCCCAACTTACAGGATCTGATCATGCCACGGTGCAACGCTACATTGATCTGCTGGAAAAGGCTTTCGTGGTGTTCCGCCTGCCTGCATTCAGCCGGAATGTGCGCAACGAATTGAAAAAAAGCCGCAAGATTTATTTCTACGACAACGGCATCCGAAATGCCATCATCAACAACTTCAAGCCTGTCAACCTTCGGACCGACGCCGGCGCCCTGTGGGAGAGTTTTCTGGTTGCCGAACGCACCAAGTGGCTAGCCAATCACGAGCACGCTGCCAACCGCTACTTCTGGCGCACCACCCAGCAGCAGGAAATAGATTACCTGGAAGAAAAAGACGGCGCCCTGCACGTTTGGGAGTTCAAGTGGAGCCCAGCTGGTCGGGTCTCTTTTCCGCGTACTTTTCTGAATGCTTATGCGGTAGCACAGATGGAAGTGGTGACCCCGGAGAATTATTTGGGGTTTGTGATGGGAGGGCAAGTCCCTTGAGTGGATGCACAGAATCACAACTTGCCGACGGAAGAAAAACTCAGCCGAATTCTGCGGGAAGAACAAGTTTTTTACAAATTCGGAATCTCATGTCGGATTTGTAAAAAATCTGTGCATTTGTTTCATGATCTGCTGCACATCCTGAAACCGTGCCCTCAGTTTTTAAGCATCACTTTCCGAAACATGAGTCATCCGAATTTGGGGCGACTCATGTTTTATTTAACGGATTGATAAACAAAGGTGTAGACCGGCCTTATGCAAATCCCGATTTTGTGAAATCGGAGGCGGCTTTTAGCAAAACCTTGTCTGAGCGACGACGCAGGAGGAGCGAGTTTGGTTTTGCGCCGCCGTAGATTTCAGACAAAATCGCAGGATTTGCATACAGCCTTGACTTTTTGGTCCTTTTTTGTCAAGAAAAAAGGACATAGAAGTATCATTATCAATGATTTAAAAGTTCCACAAAATAAAAATCCCGAATTTCTCAAAACTGAAAAATTCGGGATAATTCATGTTGGAGATATACTTTAAAGGCATTAACCATAGCACAGTCAGAAATCCGCCGCACTACTTTTGAAATTTGGCGACTACCCCACAATTTGTATTTTTGGCCAGAACCATTCTGCCAGCATGAAAACCGCAACCCGCCTAAGCAGTACGAAGTACTTGTCCCGCCTGCCGGTACTGCTGCACCTGTTGCCTGTCATTTTTTGCGCTGCGCCACTCCCCGCCCAACAACCCTTCCACATCAAGCCCGTCTTCCGCAACTACACCACCGACGACGGCCTGCCCAGCAACGAGACCTTTGCCATTCAGCAAGACCGCCAGGGCTACATGTGGTTCAGCACCAACCACGGCGTCTGCCGGTTCAATGGCTATGAATTCGAACAATTTCCGGATACCCTGCAAGCCAATTTTAGTTCGGTGATGAGCCGTTGTATGGTGGAAGACTCCTGCGGGCGCATGTGGTGGGCCGATTTTAATGGCCGGGTATTTTACTGCGAAAACGGCCGGATTATTCCCTGGAAGTATAATTATGTGGTGGACAGCATACGTTCGCAATTCCATTTTGTCTCTGGGTTTATTGTCGGCGGCTGCGGGGAAGATGTCTGGCTGTCGTCTAATAATTTCGGGATTTTGCATATGGATAAATCCGGCAAACTCAATATGGTTCCGAAGCCAGAACGCCAAGCAGATAATTGGCAACTATTTGAGCAGGGAGGAGGCTTTGTAGTAATTTATTTGCCGCTATTTTCCTTCCCTAAAATTGAACAATATCCTTCGAGGTATCTGTATAAAGCGGGGCGTTATTCCCAACCCCTGAATTTTGATCTTTCGGGTCCTATACAAATGGGCTATGTTGGCAAACTGAGCAAAAACCGGTACCTGGCCTGCCTTAGCCGTTACATTTTCCTGTGCGATGACTTAGACGTACAATGGCAACGGCCTTACGACAAAGAAATCGTATGGGTCTATGAGGATGACGACGGCAGCCTGCTCCTCGGACAGCAGCGCGGCGGTGGAGTGCGGCGCTACGCCTCCCTGGAGGATCTACGCAGCGGGAAAATTGCCGATTCGTTTCTGGAAGGATTGAGTATTTCCATCATTTTTAAAGACCGGGAAGGCGGCTATTGGTTTGGAAGTCAGGAACGCGGCTTGTTTTACACGCCTTCTTTGGAATCGGGAATTGTGGAGGGCGCACCCGGCATGCGGGCTGACCTTGGCAAAGGAGTAGTGGACGGTGGCCAAAGCCATATTTATTTTGGCACCCAAAATGGCCGGGTGTTTGACCTGGACTATGAGCGTAACATGTCCAAGGAAATAACTCCTGGTACCATTCAATTTCTCTCCACGTTATATTTTGATAAAAAAAACCAAATCCTGCTTTGCGCCGGCATGTTTATGGCCATAAATCAGGAAGGTAAATGGACAGGAAATTTGTTGAAGTGGCCCTATATCCCGGATAGGACCCCGAGCTTGGCATCGCGTATAGATCATGCCTCCGGGCGCAACCAGTGGTGGGTAGCATCCCAGAATAGCCTTTCGCTTCAGGATTGGAATAGCAGAAAAGGAATCGAGAGTACTTATGCTACACTCAAGAAAAGAATGCGGTTCAACGCAGTATGCCTGGATGCTGCCGGCCGTGTCTGGACGAACACCAATGCCGGGATTCAAGAATACCATAATGGCCAATTGCTGTTTCCGAAGGAAAAGCATCCGGCATTCCTGCAGCCTGCCTACGACATGCAACTCCTGGCCGACAGCAGCCTCGTCTTTTGTCCAAAAGGTTTCGGCCTGGCTTTCTGGAAGCCCGGCAGCACAAAACCAATTCAGGTTATCGGCGAAGCCGAGGGCTTGATTTTTAATAAAGTTGACCGCTTGTTTCTGGAGCCGGGCGGCGCCATTTGGGCCTGTACGGAGCGCGGCGCCAGCCGTATTTCGCCTGACCGGCAGCATATCGAAAACTTCACCGTCAAAACCGGACTGCCCTCCAACCGGGTCAGCCAGGTAGCCACGGCCGGGGGCTGGTATTGGCTGGCCACCGGCGGCGGCTTGTTTCGTATGGCCCGGAAACTGCCCGAAGCGCCCATGCTGCCGCCGATTTTGGAGGCCATCAATGTGTACGGCGTTCGCTATCCCGCCGGTAATTTGATTCGGCTGCCGCATGATAGTGCCAGTGTCAGAATAGCGTGGGTGGCGTTATATTTCCGCAGCAATGGCGATATTAACTACCGCTACCGCCTCGTCAGCAACAATGACGCGCCGAACTGGACTACAACTACTGCCCGGCAAGTCAATTTTTCTAAACTGCTGCCGGGTAGCTACCGGTTTGAGGTTCAGGCTCAGGATGAAGATGGCGTCTGGGGCGAGGCTATTGCTCAGGAATTCATTATTCGCCCGGCCTGGTGGGCCACTTGGTGGGCGCGCAGCGCGGCAGGTCTGCTTATCGGCTTGCTCGCCATTGCCGCTTACCGTTACCGCACCAACCAGATACGGACAGAAAGTCGGTTGAAAGAAGAAATGCTCCAACTCGAACGTTCTGCCCTTCAGGCCCAAATGAATCCCCACTTCATTTTCAACTGCCTGAATTCCATCCAGCATTTTATCCTGGAAAACGACGCCGACTCCGCCGTACTGTATCTGGCGCGCTTCGCCAAACTGGTGCGGAGCAACCTGCAGGTATCCGTTGCCGGCTCGGTCAGGCTGGAAGAAGAAGTGCAGATGCTCGATCATTACCTGGCCCTGGAGCGGCTGCGGTTCAAGCAGCTGTTCGATTATACGATCGAGGTGGACGAGCGCCTGGACCGCGTGGATACCCTCCTGCCGCCCCTGGTCGTTCAGCCTTTTGTGGAAAATGCCGTGTTGCACGGGATGAAAGGCCGGGAAAAAGATGGTCTGATCAAAATTGTTTTTGGCCGGGAGGATGGATATCTTCATGTGACGGTACTCGACAATGGGCCGGGCATCCAAAGCCGGCACAACGATTTGTCGAAGCCCTCGCTGGGCCGCAGCATCACGCAACGAAGAATAGAATTACTCAGCCGTCAGGCGGCCGATAAAACCGTCAGTGTCCGGTACCTGGAACCGGCGGATGGTTTTGGTACCATTGTTCGCATTCGCCTGCCACAGGTTGTTTAAACATCCCAAGTACGACAACACATGAAAACCAGCGCGATTAACACCATTATTATTGACGACGAACCGGACGCCCGGGCGGTCTTGCGCCGGCTCATTGGCCGGTATTGCCCCATGCTGGAGGTATGCGCTGAAGCCGGTTCTGTTGCAGCCGGATTGGAGGCTATCCAGCAGCACCGCCCCGGATTGGTTTTTCTGGACATAAACCTGAATGGCGCCAGTGGATTTGACCTGCTGAAGGCCTTTCCTAATCCGGACTTCAAAATCATATTTGTTACCGCGCACGATGAATACGCCATCGAGGCCTTCAAAGTCCGGGCGCTGCACTACCTGCTCAAACCAATCGATCCGCAAGACCTCATCGCCGCTGTCCGGGAATTGAACGCGCCGCCCGGCTTCTGGCCGGAATATCATTTGCTGCAACAGTCCCTGCAATCGCCCGACCAAAACGCTCCCCTGATTTTGCCGTCTATCCAGGGACAAGTCGTGATCAACCCCGAAGAGATTAGTTACTTCGTAGCCGAGGACAAATACGCTTCCGTAGTACTCAACACCGGAGAAAAAATATTTGTCGGGCAATCACTTACGGCGCTTACGGCGCATTTGCCGCCCGGTGTGTTTTTGCGCCCGCATCAGTCGTACATTGTCCGGGCGGATGCCATCCGAAAGGTGCAGAAAACCGGTGGCCTGTCGCTGGTGCTGAAAGACAAAACCGTGATTCCGGTTTCCAGAAGAAATAAGGAGGAGGTTTTACGGATGCTGGGGATGGGCTAGCGAACTTTTCTCAAAAATTTTCAAACACCCCTTGGTTATTCCATTTGCCTGTGCTTATCTTTGCGGGCGCTTTGGCCAGGGGGTGTACCCAAATCAAATTTGGTCCCGCCGGAGCACTTGACTTAACGACACTTTTTAGAAAAGGTAATGAATCAGAAAATTCGCATTAAACTACGGTCTTACGATTACAACCTCGTGGATAAGTCCACCGAGAAGATCGTAAAGACAGTACGTGCGAGTGGGGCCGTTGTGACGGGACCGATTCCGCTGCCAACAGAGAAAGAAATTTTTACGGTGCTGCGCTCGCCGCACGTGAACAAGAAATCTCGGGAGCAGTTTCAGTTGCGCACCCACAAGCGCTTGATCGAAATCTACACGCCTACGCAGAAAACGGTGGACGCCTTGTCCAAGTTGGAGCTCCCGAGTGGTGTGGATATTCAGGTTAAGCTCACCTAACTCGCAATTTTCAGATTCAAGGCGGTTCTTTCCGGCTTGCGTCAAAGTGTCTCCGTCTTGGGCGGGGTTAACTGATGCGGTCGAAAGCGGTTCCGACAAACGGAAGGTCGCTTTTCTGCTATTATGCGCAGCCACTTTGAATCAGCGTGATAAAATCTAAACCACCAATCGTTCAAACATAAAAACGAACAACAGTGAACGGTCTGATTGGAAAAAAAATTGGGATGACCAGCGTGTACGATGCCTTCGGCAAAAACGTAGCATGCACCATCATCGAAGCGGGCCCCTGCGTCGTAACGCAAGTGCTTAGTGAAGACAAAGACGGCTATGCCGCCCTTCAACTCGCTTACGGCGAACGCAAAGCCACTAAAACGCCTAAGGCGCTTGCCGGACATTTTGAAAAAGCAGGCACTGCCCCGAAGCATAAAGTGCTCGAATTTCGCGGCATGGACCTGGAGAAAAACCTGGGCGACCTCGTCAAAGTAGAAGAGGTTTTTCAGGAAGGCGACAAAGTAAGTGTCGTCGGCACCTCCAAGGGCAAAGGCTTTCAGGGCGTTGTCAAGCGACACGGGTTTGGCGGCGTCATGCAGCAAACCCACGGTCAGCACAACCGCTTGCGCGCACCCGGTTCGCTGGGTAACTCCTCCTTCGCCGCCAAGGTGATGAAGGGCATGCGCATGGCCGGCCAAATGGGCAACGAGCGGGTGAAAGTCCGCCGCCTGAAAGTACTCAAAGTGTTCCCCGAACAAAACCTGATCCTTGTCAAAGGCGCGGTTCCGGGTCACAAAGGCGCTTACGTTATTATTGAAAAATGATATTCGGTATTCGGTATTTGATATTAAACCGATCACCATTGAAATAATATCTCAATATCCAATATCACGATATCAACTTTTGCAACATGAAACTCGAAGTATATAACATCAAAGGCGAAGCTACGGGCCGCAAAGTAAATCTGCCCGATGAAGTGTTTGGTATCGAACCGCACGAACACAGCGTTTGGCTCGATGTAAAACGCTATCTCGCCGCACAGCGCCAGGGCACGCACAAGTCCAAAGAGCGCAGCGAAATTCAGGGTTCGACCCGCAAACTGCACCGCCAAAAAGGCACGGGCGGCGCGCGTAAAGGCGATATCAAAAGCCCGTTGTTCCGTGGCGGCGGCCGCATTTTCGGTCCGCGTCCGCGCAACTACGAGATCCAGGTGAATGCCAAAGTGAAGCAACTGGCCCGCCGCAGCGCCCTGTCGGCTAAAGCCCGAGCCGGAAATATTATTGTTGTGGAGGACTTCACGTTCGAATTGCCCAAAACCCGGGACTTCCGCAATTTCCTGCTTGCACTTCAGGTGGCCGATCAGAAGCCGCTGACCGTAACAGGTGAGTACAACAATATCCTGCACCTTTCCTGCCGCAACCTGCCGCAGGCCGAGGTGGCTCCTGCAAAAGACCTGAATACGTATCAGATCATGCGCGCCGGCAAGTTGATCCTGGCTGAAAGCGCGATTGAAAAAATCAAAGAAGTCTGTGTGTAAAAAAGTTTTGCGTCTTGGGTTTCAACGCAATCCAAAACACGAAACGTCAAAATAAAAACTATGGCTAAGCATATTTTGATCAAGCCGCTCATCACTGAAAAGGCAACCCGCCTTGCCGACAAACGCGACACCTACGTGTTTGTGGTGCGGAAGGATGTCAATAAGATTGAGATCAAAAACGCTATCGAAGCAATGTACAACGTGAGCGTCGACAGCGTGAATACGGCAGTTTTGCCGGGCAAACCCAAAACACGCAATACGAAAACAACGATCGTGCGCGGTGTGAAGGCTTCGTATAAGAAGGCTTTTGTGACCCTCACTCCAGGCGAACGCATCGATATTTTTGGCGAAGAATAAAATCAGTTTTGGACTTCGATCCTTCGGAACTCAAAACGCATAAACTCAAAACTTGAGTAATGGCAGTAAAAAAATTCAATCCGATTACCCCAGGTTTGCGCTATCACATCGCCGTGACCAAATCGGAACTGACGAAAGGCGCCAAACCGGAAAAGGCGCTTCTGGTAACGTTGGGCAGCACGGGTGGTCGTAACAGCGATGGCCGGCGCACCATGCGCTACCGTGGCGGCGGCCATAAGCGCCGTTATCGGATCATCGATTTCAAGCGGAATATTGAAGGCATACCGGCTACGGTCCAGTCTATCCAATACGACCCTTATCGCAGTGCCTATATCGCCCTTGTTGAATATCCTGACGGCACAAAAAACTATATCCTGGCGCCCGAAACCCTCGAAGTAGGCCAGCAAATTACCTCAGGCCGCGGTGCAGCCCCGGAAACCGGAAACTGCCTGTATCTGTCTGAAGTGCCCCTGGGTACGTTTGTGCACAATATTGAAATGCGCCCGGGCGCCGGCGGTGTGCTGGTGCGCAGCGCCGGAACGTCGGCCACGATGATGGGCCGCGAAGACCGCTATGCCGTGCTTCGGATGCCATCAGGCGAGGTTCGCCGTATCCTGCTTACCTGCAAGGCTACCATCGGTACCGTCAGCAACCCGGACCACAACCTCGAAATTATGGGTAAAGCCGGCCGGAACCGTTGGAAAGGCCGCCGCCCACGCACACGTCCTGTGGTTATGAACCCGGTGGATCACCCCATGGGTGGCGGTGAAGGCCGCGCTTCGGGTGGACACCCGCGCAGCCGCAACGGTATCAAATCCAAAGGCCAGAAAACCCGCAGCAGAAACAAGCGTTCTAATGCGCTGATTATCAGCCGTCGTCCAAAATAATAAAGTTTATGTTCTGGGTTGTTCGATCCCTGTTTCAGGCCGGCAACACAAAACGCAAAACTCAAAACTCAACACAGCAATATGCCTCGTTCGCTTAAAAAAGGCCCTTACGTCCACCACAAACTGGCGGAAAAAGTAGCCAAAGCCAAGCAAAGCAATAAACGCCAGGTAATCAAAACATGGAGCCGTGCTTCTATGATTATTCCGGATATGGTAGGTGAAACCATCGCAGTACACAATGGCAAAACCTTCATTCCGATCCTGGTAACTGAAAATATGGTAGGGCACAAGTTGGGCGAATTCGCGCCAACGCGGATTTTCCGGGGCCATGCCGGTAATCGCTAATTCATTTTAAATGAGATCAATGTGGTCAATGAGACCAATGTAGGTTGTTTTCTAATAACTGCTGCATTGACCACATTAAGCACATTGACCACATTTATATTTTTTAAAAAATGGAAGCAGTAGCAAAATTGCGCAATTGTCCCATGTCGCCCCGCAAAATGCGGCTTGTAGCGGATAACATTCGTGGAAAAAGTGTGGTGGAAGCCCTCGGCATTCTGCGATTTACCAATAAAGAAGCCGCTGTTTGGCTGGAAAAACTCCTGCTCTCGGCGGTGAATAACTGGGAACAAAAATCGGAAATGGAAGGGGCAGCCGATGATTACGAATTGTATGTCAAAACCATTTTTGTGGACCCGGGCGGTATCATCTACCGCTTCCTGCCAGCACCGCAAGGGCGCGCATACCGGGTGCGCAAACGCCGGAACCACGTGACGTTGGTCGTCGAAAACAAAGCCGAATTTGAAGGCGACAACGAATAAAACACCCCACTAATCACTCAAACACTCAATCATTCAATTCATTCATTGATATGGGTCAAAAAGCAAATCCAATAGGTAATCGCCTGGGGATCATTCGTGGCTGGGATTCCAGCTGGTTCGCCGACAAAGACTACGGCCTCAAGGTGGTGGAAGATGAAAAAATTCGCACCTACCTCCGCGCCCGCCGTCCTAAAACAGCAGCTGCCGATCCGCGCGACCGCAACAAGTCGATGCAGAATGGCATAAGCCGGATTGTTATCGAGCGGACACTCAAGCGGATTACCGTGACCATCCAAACCAGCCGTCCGGGTATTATTATCGGTAAGGGTGGTAAGGAAGTTGACCTCATTAAGGAAGAGATCAAGATTCTGACGGGAAAAGATGTGCAGATCAATATCCACGAAATTCGCAAACCCGAACTGGATGCCAATATCGTGGGCGAACAAATTGCCAAGCAGATTGAAGCCCGGATCAATTTCCGCCGTGCAGTCAAAGGTGCCATCCAGGGCACCATGCGCGCCGGCGCCGAAGGGATCAAAGTGCGGGTGAGCGGCCGACTTGGTGGCGCCGAAATTGCCCGTACGGAAGAATATAAAGAAGGCCGTACGCCACTGCATACTTTCCGTGCCGATATTGACTATGCCCTGGTGGAAGCCCTTACGGTGTACGGTAAAATCGGCATCAAGGTATGGCTCTTCAAAGGTGAAGTCCTTCAGAAGCGTGAACTCACGCCGTTTGCCGGGACCGAAAGTACGGATCGCGCCGGCGATCGCAGTGGCGACCGTCGTGGCGGTGGCGGTGGCGGAGATCGCCGGGACCGTGGCGACCGTCGCGGCGGTGGCGGCCGGGATCGCGGCGAGCGCCGGGATCGCGGTGAGCGTGGCGGCGATCGTGGTGGTGACCGTCGTGGTGGCGGTGGTGGCGGCGGCCGTCGTCGCTAAGAAACAACCGGTGAAAATAACGGGATGCGTTGTTCAGGACTTTGAAAATCCTGCCGCTCGCCGTAACTTTGCAGCCGTTTTGACAAAAAAGCAGGCTTGCTTAATATAAAACTTTGATTGACAGTATTTTAAACAACTCATACAATGCTTCAGCCTAAACGTCAGAAATATCGGAAGCAGCAGAAAGGCCGCAATCGTGGTTTGGCTCACAAAGGAAGTACGATTTCTTTCGGGTCATTTGGCCTGAAATCGATGGAGTTCTCCCGGATTACCAGCCGCCAAATTGAGGCTGCCCGTGTCGCCCTCACCCGTAATATGAAACGTGAAGGCAAGGTTTGGATCCGCATCTTCCCCGATAAGCCGATCACTACCAAACCCGCAGAGGTGCGTATGGGTAAGGGTAAAGGTGCACTGGACCACTATGTTTGTGAAGTGCAACCCGGCCGCATACTGTTTGAAATAGAAGGCGTTAGCCCGGAGCTCGCTTACGAGTCGCTGCGCAAGGCCGCCCAAAAATTGCCGATCATCTGCAAAGCAGTAACCCGGTACGATTACGAAGGATAAAGCATTCAATTATACCGGCTCACACCCAATTTTAAAGGGAACGGGCTTAGAAACTCCGGACAACCGATAAAACACAAATAAAATTAACATGGCAAAGGAAATTTTGGATCTGGGTAGCATGGAGGTTGCTGATTTGTTGGCACACATCTCCAGTCTTGAGACGGAATACCAGCAAATGAAGTTTGATCATGCAGTGCGTGGTTTGGCGAATCCTATGGAACTGCGCGGTTTGCGCCGCAAAATTGCCCGGTTCCAAACGGAACTTCGTCAGCGGGAACTGGCTGCAATGTCGCCGGAACAACTTGCAATGCGTACTAAAATGCAGGCACGCCGTCGTCGTCAACGTTAATTTGCACTTTATCACCTTATCAATAATGGAAGGAAGAAATCTTCGCAAGCAAAGAACAGGTATCGTGGTGTCCAACAAAATGGACAAAACCATCGCAGTGCAGGTTGAACGACGCCTGAAGCACCCCCTCTACGGGAAATTTGTAAAGCGCTCCAAAAAATTCATCGCACACGACGAGGAGAATACCTGCAATATCGGGGACCGTGTGCGGATCATGGAAACCCGCCCGCTCAGCAAAATGAAACGCTGGCGCCTGGTTGAAATCCTCGAACGCGCAAAATAATAATTCAGGTAGGCCTGTTGCGGGAAGCGATAACCGGTTTTTTGACCGCCGCCCACCGCCTGCTGTCCACCGTCAACCGAATACTTAAGTCATGATTCAGCAAGAATCCCGTTTAAAAGTAGCTGATAATTCCGGCGCAAAAGAGGTGCTCTGCATCCGGGTGCTCGGTGGTACGCGTCAGCGTTATGCGCACATCGGCGACAAAATCGTCGTAACGGTTAAAGACGCAACGCCGGGCGGCATCAAAAAAGGAACGGTTTCCAAAGCGGTTATCGTTCGGACCAAGAAGGAAACCCGCCGCCGGGATGGAACCTACATCCGTTTTGACGACAATGCGGTAGTACTCCTCACCGCTGCCGATGAACCCCGCGGTACGCGTATTTTCGGTCCGGTGGCCCGTGAATTGCGCGACAAGGATTACATGCGTATTGTTTCGCTTGCACCGGAGGTGCTTTAATTGATTACAGCATTATTAGAACATATAAAATGGCTACCAAGCAAAAATCTAAACGCCGCAACCCGAAAATCCTGATCCGCAAAGGGGATACGGTTATCCTACTTGCCGGCGACGACAAGGGTAAAAAGGGAGAGGTGCTGGAAGTGATCCCGGCTAAAATGCGCGCAGTGGTGGAGGGAATCAATATTGTTAAAAAACATATGAAAGCCACCCAGGATGTTGAAGGCGGTATTGTGGAAATGCCGGCCGCTGTGCACTTGTCCAATCTTGCCCTGGTCGATCCGAAAACCGGCGAAGCCGCCCGTGCAGGTCGCCGCCAGGAAGAAGACGGTACATGGGTGCGCTATTCTAAAAAAACAGGTAATCTTCTATAGTGATGAAATACGTAGCTCGTCTTAAAGAAAAATACAGAAAGGATATCGTTCCCAGCCTGATGGAGCAGTTTAACTACTCCAGTGTTATGCAAGTTCCCCGTGTGGAAAAAATTTGCATCAACCAGGGCGTCGGCGATGCCACCGGCGATAAAAAGCTGGTCGATACGGCGATCTCCGAGATTTCGGTTATCGCCGGCCAAAAAGCGGTTTCAGTGATTGCAAAGCGGTCGGTATCAAACTTTAAACTGCGTGAAGGTATGCCCATTGGCGTCCGCGTCACCCTTCGGGGCGAGCGTATGTACGAGTTCCTCGACCGTTTCATCCACGTTACCCTGCCCCGTGTACGTGACTTTCGCGGACTGAATGACAAGTCATTCGACGGCCGCGGCAATTACAGCATGGGCATCACAGAACAAATCGTTTTTCCGGAGATCGACATCGATAAAGTCAACAAGATCACCGGTATGGACATCACTATCGTAACCACTGCCCAAACGGACGCCGAAGCGTATGCTTTACTGAAGGAAATGGGTATGCCGTTTAAAAAATAAGTTTCAGTCTGTCATCATACTCGAAACACAATAGTTAAAATTTACCAATGGCTAAAAAATCTGTCATCGCCCGCGAGCATAAACGCGCCCGAATGGTTGCCAAATACGCCGAAATTCGCAAGAAGCTGAAAGAGGCCGGCGAATACGACGAGCTCGATAAACTCCCTCGTAATGCCAGCCCGGTACGGCAACACAACCGTTGCCTGCTCACTGGCCGTCCGAAGGGCTATATGCGAAAATTCGGTATCTGCCGCGTGAAATTCCGCCAAATGGCCCTCGAGGGTAAAATCCCGGGTATTACAAAAGCCTCCTGGTAAATTTCCCCGGACGAACCGCACCATTGCTCAATCACTCAATCATTCCATATAATGCACGTCACCGATCCGATAGCAGATTATTTGACCCGTATTCGCAATGCGCAGATGGCGGGCCATCGTATCGTAGAAATTCCGGCATCCAAAATGAAAAAACGGATGACCGAAATCCTTTATGAGCAGGGATACATTCTGAAGTATTCCTTCGACGACGATCGCAGCAAACATATCCAGGGTGTTATCAAAATCGCCTTGAAGTATGATAAAATCACCAAACAACCGGTTATTCGCGAACTGGTACGGGTGAGCAAGCCGGGCTTGCGTCGCTTTTCCGGATCTTCGGACATTCCGCGGGTAATCAACGGCCTGGGAACGATGATCGTTTCAACATCAAAGGGCGTAATGACCGGTAAGCAGGCAAAAGAACAAAATGTCGGCGGCGAATTGCTCTGCTACATTTGCTAGTCCTGTAAGTCAAACACTGCAACCGTTAAATTGCCCCAGCAACCAAACTTCTAAGCATTCAAAATTTATAACAGATATGTCACGGATTGGTAAGTTGCCGATTTCCCTGCCAGCAAAAGTTGAAGTAACCGTCAGCCCCGATAACACGGTGACGGTAAAAGGCCCGAAAGGGACGCTTAGCCGTAAAATTGATCCAGATATGAAAGTGTCGATCGAAGACGGTGTATTGCAGGTTGCACGGCCTACAGAACAAAAACGGCACAAGGCCATGCACGGTTTGTACCGTGCGCTGATCAATAACATGGTTGTTGGTGTCAGCGAAGGTTTTGTCCGGGAGATGCAGGTTGTTGGTGTTGGTTTTCGCGTGGAAAACCAGGGCAACCTGGTTACATTTTCAATTGGTTATTCCCACCCCGTGATTTTCGCTGTTCCGTCAGAAATCAGCGTTACCACCGGAATGGAAAAAGGTTTGCCGCCTTTTATTCGCCTGGAAGGGATTGATAAGGAACTGATCGGCCAGGTTTGTGCCAAAATCCGCTCCTTCCGGAAACCGGAGCCGTACAAGGGTAAAGGTATCCGTTTCAAAGACGAACAAATCCGTCGTAAAGCGGGTAAAACAGCCGGCGGTAAATAATTGGGCATCATTGCGTTGGGTGCTCCTGGTGGAGCAAATTTCACCCTACGGCAAGGCCCGGTTGATTTAAACTAAACTCACGATCTCGGTCGGAAATCGAGAAAAAAGCATAAAATAATACAATGAAACGCACAAAAGAACAGAGCCGGAACCGCATTCATATGCGTGTACGGAAAAAAGTAAACGGCTCTGCTGACCGTCCGCGTTTGAGCGTTTACCGTTCAAACAAGGCAATCTATTGCCAAATAATCGATGATCTGAAAGGGCATACGCTCGTAGCAGCAAACTCCTGGGAAGATCCGAAAGCCGCCGGAACAAAAACCGAAATGGCAAAGTTGGTGGGGCAGCGCATCGCCGAAAAAGCAAAAGCCGCCGGTATTGAAACGGTTGTTTTTGATCGCGGGGGATATTTGTACCATGGTCGTGTCAAAGCGCTGGCCGACGGCGCCCGTGAAGGCGGACTGAAATTCTAAAATATTACGTTTGGGTCTTTCCTTTGGAAGGCGCCCGGTCAATCAATACAATTGAAAATGGCTAAGCAACAAGCAGATAAAGTAAAACCGGCCGAAACGACTGAATTAAAAGATAAACTCGTTTCACTGAACCGGGTGGCCAAAGTAACAAAGGGTGGTCGCACCTTCAGTTTTGCCGCCGTCGTTGTAATTGGCGACGGACATGGAACGATTGGTCATGGCCTGGGGAAAGCCCGTGAGGTGTCGGAAGCGATTGGAAAAGCGGTGAAAGACGCGGAAAAGAACCTCATCCGGGTTCCGATCCTCAACGGCACTATTCCGCACGAAGCCCACGGCAAATACGGCGCCGGCAAAGTGCTGATCAAACCTGCCGCACACGGTACCGGTGTAATTGCCGGTGGCGCTATGCGGGCTGTATTGGAAATGGCCGGTGTGCAGGACGTGTTGGCCAAAACCCAGGGGTCTTCCAACCCGCACAACGTTGTCAAAGCCACCATCGCAGCGCTGCGCAGTTTGCGCAGCCCGGCAGAAGTGGCGCGCCAGCGCGGTATTACTTTGGAAAAACTGTTCAATGGATAAATCTGCGTTTGAAGTTTGAATATTGAAAAACAGAATTCCCGGTTTTTTAATACCAAACAACAAACGTCAAACAAATAGACTGATGAGCAAGGTAAAAATCACCCTGGTGAAAAGTCCGATCGACAAAACCAAGCGCCAGAAAGCCACGCTGACAGCACTTGGATTCAACAAGATGCACCAGACAATTGAACACGAGGACAACCCGCAAATTCAGGGTATGATCCGGGTGGTCGCACATCTGGTAGAAGTGAATAAAGGCTAATTTGCAAACGTCATTGAAAAAAATACTAATGGAGCTCAATAATTTACGTCCAGCCGAGGGTTCTGTCAAAACACGCAAGCGTATCGGTCGCGGTCAGGGTTCTGGCCGGGGTGGTACGTCTACGCGTGGACATAAAGGCGATAAGTCCAGGAGCGGTTCGAAACTGAAGCGCAACTTCGAAGGTGGTCAGACACCCATGCAACGGCGTTTGCCCAAGCGCGGTTTTAAAAATTTCAATCGCGTTGAATACGTACCCTTAAACTTGGGTATGCTGGAGAAACTCGTTGAAAAAACCGGCAAATCGGCTTTCGATGTACAAGCGCTGGTTGATGCCGGTATTGCCCGCCCAACTGACAAGATCAAGGTCTTGGGCAATGGTAAACTAACTGCCAAAGTTGATCTGTCCATCCATGCTATTTCGGCTTCCGCAAAAGCGGCAATTGAGGGCTTGGGAGGAAGTGTTCAAATCGTCTAAAATCTTGCCGACGCAATGAAACTGATTCGAATAATCAAAAATATCTGGAATATCAAGGAGCTCCGGGAGCGCATCCTGTTCACGCTTTTGATGTTGTTTATTTTTCGCGTCGGTACCTTCGTGGTGCTCCCGGGCGTTATCCCGGCCGCCATGGCAAAAGCCAGTGAAAGCCGCGGAGCAAACGACCTTTTAGGTCTTATCAATACATTTACCGGTGGTGCATTCGACAATGCGGCGGTTCTTGCTCTTGGCGTGATGCCTTACATCACAGCCTCGATCATTGTACAGCTGTTGGGCTTTGCCGTGCCCTATTTTCAACGCCTGCAAACCCGCGAAGGGGAAAGCGGACGGAAGCGGCTGAACCAAATTACGCGTTTGCTCACGGTTGCCATTACCCTGGTGCAAGGTGGTGGATACCTCCAACTGATCTCCAGTACGCCGGGTGCGGTTTCGCCGAATATTCCGGAAGGTCTTTTCTGGTTCTCCAACATTATCATCCTCACTGCCGGTACGATCTTCAGTATGTGGCTTGGTGAACGGATTACCGATAAGGGGGTGGGTAACGGTGTGTCCCTGATTATTATGATCGGGATTATCGCCCGTTTACCGCAGTCGTTCGTGTTTGAATTCCAGAAATTGTTTGGCGACAGCCAGTTGCTGCTCTTCTTTATTGAAATGGCGGGACTGTTTGTTGTTGTACTCGCCACGGTGCTTGTAATTCAGGGGGTCCGGCGCATACCAATTCAGTTTGCCAAACGCATGGTCGGCCGCAGCGGCGGTGCATTGCCACAATCCAGTGCGCGCGATTACCTGCCGATGAAAGTGAACTCCGCCGGTGTAATGCCGATCATTTTCGCACAGGCACTGATGTTTTTGCCGGCTACCGTATTTCAATACTTGTCAGCGGATGGCAGCGACCAAAATGCCGGCGCCCAAATGTTCAACGATATTTATTCTTTCGGCTATAACCTGGTGTTTTTCATCCTGATCGTGATTTTTACCTACGTATACACGGCCCTGATGATCAACCCGACAAACTATGCCGAATACCTGAAGCGGAGCAACGCTTTTATTCCCGGTGTAAAACCCGGCGAAGCTACTGCCTCCTATATTGACAACATTATGACGCGGATCACCTTGCCCGGTTCTGTATTCCTGGGCTTTATCGGTATCCTGCCCTCCATTGTTGCCACTATGGGAGTCAACCAACAATTTGCGCTGTTCTTCGGCGGCACATCGCTGCTGATCATGGTGGGTGTTGCACTGGATACCCTGCAGGTGATTGAAAGTTACTTGCTTACCAAAAAGTACGACGGTTTGATCAAATCAGGTCGTATTCAGGGTAGGGCTTCGCAAGGGCTCCAAATCGGACAACCACAATAAAGCGATACACATGGCAGGTCTCTTCAGCAGTTCATCCGATGGTAAAAAGGTCTTTTACAAGACCGACGAAGAAATCGAACTGATTCGGGAGGCCAATCTTATCGTTTCAAAAACGCTGGCACATGTTGCCAGTATCCTGCAGCCGGGAATTACCGGTCAGGCAATTGATAAAGCGGCAGAAGAATTTATTCGCGACCATAAAGGCCGTCCGGCGTTCAAAGGATACAATGGATTTCCGGCCAGCTTGTGTGTGTCATACAACGATATCGTGGTGCATGGCATACCTAGCACCCGGGAATTCAAGGAGGACGATATTGTTTCTGTCGACTGTGGTGTTGAGTTGAATGGCTATTTCGGCGATGCGGCATTCACGTTTGCTTTGGCCAACGTATCGGAACCTGTAATGGAACTTTTGCGCGTCACCTATGCCGCCTTGTATAAAGGGATCGAGCAGGCTGTTGCCGGCAAGCGAATCGGAGATATTTCCTTTGCAATCCAAAACTATTGCGAACGGCAACATCCTTACGGCATTGTGCGCGAATTGGTTGGCCATGGTGTTGGGCGGGCGCTCCACGAAGATCCTGAAGTGCCAAACTACGGCCGCCGTGGGAAAGGGCATTTGATGCAGAGCGGCCTTGTCATTGCTATTGAACCGATGGTCAATCTGGGTGCAAAGGAAGTTTATCAGGATACCGATGGTTGGACCATCCATACCCGCGATCGGAAGCCCAGCGCGCATTATGAGCACTCTGTGGCAGTACGTAAAGGCGAAGCCGATGTGCTTTCCACCCATGAATATGTATTGGAAGAAATAAAAAATAACCCCTCGGTGCAAGAAGTTTCACCGAAAAATTAGAACTTTGCAGCCCGAAATTTTAAAGGGCTCAATTTATGGCAAAAGAAGACCTGATTAAACAAGACGGTGAGGTTACGGAAGCACTTTCCAATGCAAACTTTAAGGTGCAACTGGAAAATGGCCACGTAATCCTTGCTACAATTTCCGGTAAAATGCGCATGCACTATATTCGCATCCTGCCCGGCGACAAGGTTTCTGTGGAAATGTCTCCATATGACCTTACCCGTGGCCGCATCATTTACCGGTACAAATAAAAAACTTCAATTGCCTGGTTTTTAACGGAATGTGTTCGAGTACATCGATAATATAAGTGACATGAAAGTAAAAGCATCAATTAAAAAGCGCTCCACGGATTGTAAGATCGTCCGCCGTAAAGGCAAATTGTATGTGATCAACAAGAAAAATCCGCGGTTCAAACAACGTCAAGGATAAACCAGTTTCGGGGCGGAAGTTGTTCCGTATCAGTGTGTTTTGGAATAACCCGATGCTCTAAACTCAAAATTCAAATCTTAATATGGCTCGTATTGCAGGCGTAGACTTGCCACGTAACAAAAGAGGAGTTGTCAGTCTGACCTATATCTATGGGATCGGCCCTTCCACAGCTTCCGCGATTCTTGCTTCGGCTTCGATCGATGAAAACACTAAGGTCGAGGAATGGACGGACGATAATATCAAGATTATCTCCCGGATCATTGCCGATGAGTACAAGACTGAAGGTCAATTGCGCTCCGAAGTTCAGATGAATATCAAGCGGCTGATGGACATCGGTTGTTATCGCGGCTTGCGGCACCGTAAAGGCCTGCCGTTGCGTGGGCAGCGTACGCGAACCAATGCACGTACCCGTAAGGGCAAGCGTAAAACGGTAGCGAACAAGAAAAAGGCAACGAAGTAATACGTTCGATGTGTGTTTACCCGGGATTTTTGTCCGGGTTGCATATTTGCTTCATTACATTTTAACTACACTATTACACCAGAATACAATGGCTAAAGCAGCTGCAAAAAAAGCGGTCAAGCGCAAAGTAAAGGTTACGCCTGAAGGACTAGCCTATATCCAGTCCAGCTTCAACAACATTATTATTTCGATAACCAACAAACAGGGCGAGGTCGTTTCCTGGGCTTCTGCCGGTAAAGCGGGCTTCCGCGGTTCTAAAAAGAACACGCCATACGCCGCACAAATGTCGGCCGGCGATGCAGCCAAGACGGCATTTGATGCTGGAATCCGTTCGGTGGAAGTATTTGTAAAAGGCCCGGGCTCGGGTCGGGAAGCTGCGATTCGCGCTATTGACCAAACCGGTATTAAAGTTACGGTGATCAACGACGTTACGCCGTTGCCACACAATGGCTGCCGCCCGCCCAAACGCCGCCGGGTATAATTCCAAGTAAGGCTGCAGCGCTCAAGCAGCAAACATTTAAGTACGAATTTGACCACATTTATATAAAATGGCTCGTTATACAGGACCAACCACCAAGAAAGCCCGTTCATTCGGCGAACCGATTTACGGGTACGACAAATATTTTGAACGCCGGAAATACCAGCCCGGCCAACATG
Organism: uncultured Saprospiraceae bacterium; assembly: GCA_964484205.1. Lineage (GTDB taxonomy): Bacteria > Bacteroidota > Bacteroidia > Chitinophagales > Saprospiraceae > M3007. Next base: position 20,217 of record CAZAEZ010000066.1, read on the forward strand.
GCTTGTCGAAGCGCAGAAAACAAAAGTCTGACTATGCGTTGCAGCTTGCTGAAAAGCAAAAAGCCAAGTACACCTACGGTGTGTTGGAACGTCAGTTCCGCCGTACTTTCCACAATGCCACCCGTCGGCATGGTGTAACCGGTGAAATATTGCTGCAATTGCTCGAGGCGCGTTTGGACAACACGGTATTCCGCCTGGGTATTTCCCCGACCCGTAACGGCGCCCGCCAGTTGGTGTGCCACCGGCACATTACCGTGAACGGCCATGTCGTGAATATTGCTTCTTACACGCTGAAACCGGGCGATATTGTTGCAGTGCGCAGCAAATCCAAGGGGCTGGAAGTGGTTACCACGCATGTAGGTGCCAAAACAAGTGACGTGCGAAAATTTGGCTGGCTGGAGTGGAATCCCGATAAAATGCAGGGGACATTCCTTTCCTACCCGCAGCGCGATCAAATACCGGAGAACATCAACGAACAGTTGATCGTCGAATTGTATTCGAAATAATAAAGCGCTCAGGAAAACGGTTGGCCTTCGAATTCGAAAGCCAACCATTTTCGCGTTTATACCAGGTGCATTTAATCGATTGTATTCCGCCGGTTTTGCCCTGACCTGATAAAACCCTCAAACTGAAGTATTACTTTCCACATACCATTCCAGCATACAAATATGAGTATACTCTCTTTCCAGAAACCCGACAAAATCCTGCTTCAAAAGGCTACCGACTTTGAAGGCACGTTTGAATTCAAACCGCTTGAACCCGGTTTTGGCCAAACGATCGGCAATTCCCTGCGCAGGGTGTTGCTTTCCTCACTCGATGGCTATGCGATCAGCGCCGTGCGTATCGGCGGTGTTGATCATGAATTTGCAACCATCAAGGGCGTTGTGGAAGATGTGGTTGATATCGTGCTGAACATCAAACAGGTGCGTTTGCGCCCGACTGAGCAGGACGATAAAGCGCAACCGGAAAAAATTTACCTCACTTTCAGTGGCCGCGAAGAATTCCGCGCCGGCGATATCGAGGAGTTTACCAACGTGTTCAAAGTCATGAACCCGGACCTGCTCATTTGCCGTATGGAACCCTCGGTAACCCTGGAGCTTGAACTGACCATTTCCCGCGGTCGCGGCTATCAGCCAGCCGACGACGGCGCTCCGAAAGATGCAGTCATCGGGGTTATTCCGATCGATGCCATTTACACGCCGATTAAAAACGTGGCCTACAAAGTGGAAAACACCCGTGTTGGTCAACGTACGGACTATGAAAAACTGACCATCGACGTCAAAACCGACGGGACGATCCACCCGGAAGAGGCCATCCGCGAAGCCAGCCGTATCCTGATCCAGCACCTGATGCTGATCACCGACGACAACATCACGTTCGATACGCCGGCAAGTCGCGAAGAAAATGTGGTTGATGAACACATCCTCCACATGCGCAAACTGCTGAAAACATCGCTCGAAGACCTCGACCTCAGCGTGCGTGCTTACAACTGCCTGAAAGCAGCCAAGATCAACACTCTGGCCGAACTGGTTAAATACGATACCCACGAATTGCTCAAATTCCGCAACTTCGGTAAGAAATCACTTGTCGAAATTGAGGAACTGCTGCAAGACAAAGGGTTGACCTTTGGCATGGATTTGACGAAGTACAAATTAGACGAAGAGTAATTTTACCACCGGATCAGGCGTGATAAAACCTATCACGCCTGATTCATTTGCATCCATATTTTTAACAAGCGTAGTAACCGTTTTGAGCAGCGTGATTCCATTTTCCGCTAGCCCCGGTGCTACCACCTAATCAGGTACCTTATCATGCGTCACGGAGACAAGATTAACAACCTGGGACGGACTGCCGCCCACCGCCGCGCAATGCTGGCCAACATGGCCATTGCGCTGATTGAACACAAACGCATTACCACAACCCTGGCAAAAGCCAAAGCCTTGCGGCGCTACATCGAGCCGCTAATCACCAAAGCCAAGAATAACACGACGCACTCCCGCCGTGTAGTTTTCAGCTATCTACAGAATAAGGAAGCCATTAAAGAACTTTTCAGCACGGTAGCCGATAAAATCGGTGATCGTCCGGGCGGTTATGTGCGTGTGATCAAACTCGGCTTTCGCCGGGGCGATGGCGCCGAAACAGCCATGATCGAGTTGGTAGACTTTAATGAAGTGTACAACCCGAATGCCGGCAAGGAGAAGAAGACCAAGCGTACGCGTCGCGGCGGCTCGAAAAAAACGACCGATGAAGGCGCTGAAAGTGTAGCCGCAGTTGCCGCTGAAGCACCAGCCGAAGAAGTCGTTGCAGAAACCATTGAAGATGTCGTTGAAGAGGTGACAACCGAAGTGGAAGATGTGGCTGAAGAAGTGGTAGCAGCAGCAGACGAAGTGGTTGAAGAGGTAATTGAAGAAGTAACGGACACTCCGGCAGCGGAAGAAACCGCTCCTGAAGCGTCGGAAGAAGAAGACAAGAAAGACGCCTAAACTGGCCTGTACGTACCTAAAACCTTTTAAAAGGCGATACCCGTTGTTTGGGTGTCGCCTTTTTTGATTGGGAAAATGCTGAAAATACGTAGTAAAACTTCAGCACCCAGCCGGACATTATTCGGATACAATATCTATTGATCCGGAAAAAAAGTCATTGGCAAGTAATTTCAATGTTGGCCGTTTGCAAACTCATGCAAAACTGCCGTGTTGCCAATATTTTTAATTGTCTTACCTCTCTCGCAATTAAATTCCTGCTAACCAGATCAGGTTACACAAGGCTTTCAGGCATTATTTCATCTGCCCATCGGTGTTGGTTCTTTTGAGGCAAATGCTCCAAAAGCTAAATCAGGATTTCGGAAAACAACGAAAATTCGTAGCAGCACCGAATCTTGGCAGCCCATAGTTTTGCCGGACTTCAATCTTTTAGCAATTCCATTTTCATTCTTCATAGTTAAAAATCTGCATTATGTACACAAATCTGAGTATCCGGCTACTTTGTTTCTGGGCCATTTTATTGTTGCACTCCTTGAGAGGAAGTGCCCAAGTATCAGTATACCCAATCGGGTGTTCCGGTCTTCGAGCCAGTATGGAAAGTATTTCAATTCCTGACGGTGAAAAGAATTCTTACACGCTGGAAGTATTGAAATCGGCGGGACGTTGGATGTCAATAAATAAAAATCATTCACAACAACTCGCTTCCGAGTTCGCCAATCTGGCAAAAGGGATTTACCGGGTGAAAGTTGTTGTGTCGGGGTCGGGTTCCGGCAATCGAAGCCTGCTGGAATCTGATCCAATTGCTATTGATGGATGCCCATTTACTCCTGGTAGCACTTCTGGGGAATCAATAATTAACCTTCGCCCCAATCCGGCGGCTTCGACACTTGAAGTGCAAATTCTGTCAGGATTGAAACCCGACCAACTCCCGGTTACCTTGGAAATATTTGATGGTTTGGGCCATAATGTAGAAATCGTGGAATTAAGCAGTGCAAATACCACAATTTCAGTGGCGCACTTACCGGTCGGCGTCTATTTCGCTTCTGTAAAAAACAATTCAAATCTGGTTGCAGTTGAAAAACTGATGATTAAAAGATAAGCCTGCAGGTTTATTGGTTACCCAAAATATAACAAACTAAAAAATCTAAATCATGGTACCGAAAAGAAACGTACTCCCTCTCCTGTTTTTCCTGGTTTTATTAAACCAAATTGGTTTCTCGCAAGTCACGATTTACCCTTGCGGCGGATTAACTCAATTACAAATCAACGAAGAGCCCAACCTTGCGCTGGGCAAAATGACGAGCCAGTCCAGTCACTACTATGTCGATGGTGGCTTTTCTACCCTCGCTGTCGATGGCAACAGCAGCACTTTGGCCGGGCTTAGCCCGGAAGCAACTTCCCGGACAAACTATGAAGTAGAGCCCTGGTGGGATGTCGATTTGGGCAACCCCAATTTTATCCGGGGCGTTACCATTGATTACCCTGCTGCAGCTTATCCGCAAGGGTTGCGTAATTTTTACATACTGCTTTCGGATATTCCTTTTCGAAACAACACCTTAAACGACGCAATCGCTGCGGATCATGTAACACATATTTATGTTGCAAATCCGGTTTCATCCGGACAGGAAGTGCAGACCTACTACCAAAAAGCAAGATATGTCCGGATTCATTTAGCCAATCAAGGGGCTGTTTCTTTTGCGGAAGTTAGAATACCCGGTGGACCGGGCGGCGGTACGGCAGAAATTTGTAATAACGGCATTGATGATGATTTCGATTGTAAAACGGATTGTGAGGATCCGGAATGCGGCCCTGTCATCTGGGCGGTGAATAAACAAGATCCGACCTGCAACATTTGCCACGACGGATGGATTGAAATAAAAGCCTATGGCGATAATTTAGAGTATAGTATTGATGGCGGACAAAGTTTTTACCCCTGCCATCCGGTCAATCAGTCCGATTGGTGTGGATTTGACCAATTGCCGGTTGGCAATTATGATGTCGCAGTAACGAATGGGATTTGTACAACATTTTGGCGCGGTAATCCGGTGCGGTTGCGCGCTCCTGCCGGTAACCCCGGTCTTGAGGATTGCTTAAATGGAGGCTTTGAAGATGGTAGTAATACAGGCTGGACGGGTACTTATGGTTCAAATACTGGTGGAGTATACCAGATTAATACGCAAAACATTACCAATTTCGATGGTATAGGCCTTCAAATTCATTCCTCAGGTTGGGTTGATCCGATGATATTTCGCCCGATTGATCCTCCGGTCGGAACGTATTTTGCACGGATTGGTTTTACCGAATTTGTGCAAACCAGTAAAGGTGCCAGCCTTCGATATTGCATGACGGTGGACGCCAACAATGCAATCAACCAGTTTTATTATTATTTAGTATTGTACGATGGCGATGGGACTCCCGCACACAATACCAACCCCTTTTTTGAATGGCGCGTTCTGGATATTAATGGAAATGTTCTTGAAACATTGGGAAGATTTGTCGCAGATACCGACAGTCCGCTTTTTTCGAACTATGAACCGTATCCGGTCATTGTTTATAAGGAATGGTCTTGCGAGCATCTTGATCTGAGCAACTACATTGGCCAGGAAATCTGCCTGGAATTCATTGCAGTCGATTGCGACCCGGGCTACCACTTCGGCTATGCATACATTGACGGATTGTGTACCGTCGATCCCGAGCCGTATGCTGAATTACAGTTGGATTCGGATGTTTTTTGCCTGGGTAGAACCGTTGACCTGACCATTGAAAATGAAGCGCGGTTTAATTATTATCGCTTAGAACTTTCACGCGTAGATGCGAATGGCAACCTGATCGGAACTACAATCTTATCGGAACAAGATGGTTTTCATATTCCGGACTTTGAAGATTTAATTAATCTCTATAAGACCGCTAACCCCAATTATACCTTTGAATGCGAACATCGGTGGCGGGTAAAACTTACGTTGCAGAATGCTTGTGATCTGACTTTTGAGGTCGAACGCGATTTTCGGTTTTCCTGTGTGGAATATGTTTTTAACTATAAGGATATCATCGCTTGCCTTGGTATGCTCCAGGATATTCCGATGCAAGGCACCACCGACTGCACTGGATGCAGTAATTATGAATGGAGTATTTTAGTTGATCCAAATACGAGTTCAAATAGTGTCGGTACTTACCTGAGCGATCCGCATGCTCCGTACCCTTTAATCAAATACTCCACCAATATTTTTGCTTTGGGGCCTACCTATCTGGTAAAAGCTACTACGCCGGATGGTTGTATTTTGACCGATATTGTAAAAACCACCAGCTTGCCGGATTTTTCGGAGCAATTGGAAGTAAGCCTGAATATCGAGCCGGAAGACGTATGCACCTTTGCCGCAGAAACAACACTGCAATTCAGCTTCCCTATTCATAGTGATTATATAGACGTTGATTTTTATATCACTTCAAACTATGGTCAGCCATCTCCTCCCGGTGTAGTTGAAGAATATTTTGAAGGGGTACTTGTATCGGCTCCGGGTGAGAAATCGCAACACATTTTTAAGCCAGATATAGACCAACTATTAAGGGGGTTTGATCACCAGATCCGGGTTGTTATTCGGGCGAAGGGCTTTGACGCACCGGATGTTTACCAAGTGGGTACATGCACCTACACGAACACGTTTAACCGGGAAAGCGACAGCCCGTTTTTTGGACAAATTGGCGTTTTCATCCCCAGTGCGTTTTCGCCGCTTGTACCCGGCAGCCCGCAACTTTACTTCCCCTCGTTTGAATTTGTAGATGGCAATGGCCTGGTAACCCTCCCCAATACAGTTTACGAGGCATGGATGAGTGTTTGGGACAGGACCTCTGGCGGATTGATCCACGAAGCGCATGTGGTAAGTACCAACAATGAGCCAATTAACCCGGTGGATCTGGCTTGGGACGGGAAATGGAACGGGCAATGGGTAGCCAATGGTGCATACAATGTATTGGTCGACTATCAGAACTGCCAGGTTGCACCCAGCAAGTGCTTTTATGACCAGGAAATTATCGGCCCTAAATTAAACTTTGGCGACATTGGAAATGGCGCTAGTATTAAGGCAATAAATATGTCTTGTACGCCGGCAACCTTGTCTTGCCAACCACCGAATACTATAAAATTCTATGGGAAATGCCATAGATTTCATTGCGGTGATAGTTCAGATTGCCATCATAAACAAGTGGTTTATATCGTGAACTGATAATGCCGGGCACCATACTACTGGACATTTTGTTTTTCGGACGCGCTCAGACCTTCCAGGTTTGCG
>CAZAEZ010000067.1:0-26819 GCA_964484205.1 uncultured Saprospiraceae bacterium
AAAAATCAACAAAAGTGGCTCACTAATGTGTCCGGCTAAATTAAACCACCTCACAGGAGACAATGTTAGACAGAACATAGCCTCACAAGAAGACTTTAATGTCATAGATGAGTGGAGAGGTGCTCATCGAGCCGTCTTAAATACTTTTCAAGCAATTCTAAGAAATCGAACAAAGAATAAGAATATTATTGTTGGTCAACGCCATAAGCGTAAAAAGACAATTTTCAATAAATTGAACAGGTTTCAAGATATGCAATTAGTCAGAATGGATGACATTGCAGGTTGTCGATTGATTTTTGACAACATTGAGGAACTTTATCAATTTAGAACACAAATACACAAGGCAAGATTTAAACATAAAGTCAGAAATGACATTGACAGATATGACTATATAAAAACTCCTAAATCAACCGGTTACAGGGGAATTCACGATATTTATATTTATGATGTAAATTCTGAACAAGGTGCTCCATATAAGGGGCTAATGGTTGAATTGCAATATAGAACTAAAGTTCAACATGCATGGGCTACAACTGTTGAAGTAATAGGCTTTATTACAGAAAATCAACCAAAGTTCCAACAAGGTGATAAGAGATATGAGCAAATCATGGCAATTGCAAGTGAGATATTGGCTCGAGTTTATGAAGATAAAAATGGCGCATTTCCAGATGTGGATAATAGGACAATTGTAGAAGCATTTGTTAATTTAGACTCAGAGTTAAAATTATTGCAAACACTTAAAGGGCTAAACAAATCAAGTACAGAAATAACTGACAACAAGAACGTCATACTAATATTTAATGACAAGGGGGGACTCGAAGTAAGAACATATAAAGATGCGACTTCTGCATTAAAGGAATTATTTAAACTTGAAAAAGAGAAACCAACCAAAGATATTGTTTTAGTTATACCCGGCGGAAAGTGGTTTGCGAAAAGGGAGCATAATTTAACTTTGTAGGATGATTCACCTTGATGCTGACACGATCAAACGCCTTCGGGTGCTGCAACGCAAGCACAAGGACAAGCGTGTGTACATCAAGGTGACGGTATTATTAATGCTTCATCAGGGTTGTACTCCACAATTTGTTGCAGAAAGTCTTGGAATCGACGATTCTTCGGTATATCGCTACCGTCAAGGTTTTGAAGAGTTTGGTCTGGAGGATTATCTGAAGACTTTTTTTGTGGCCTATTCAGGGCAATTGAGCGAGGATGAAGAGCAGTTGTTGCTGATCGAAGTTCGGCAGCGTTTGTACATCAACAGCAAGCAGGTCGCGGCCTATATCGAAAGCGAGTTTGGTGTTCGATATTCATTATCGGCGGTGGTCAAATTACTCCATCGCCTGGGTTTTACCTACAAAAAGACCAAAGGTGTTGGTGTCAAAGCAGATCGGGAAGCCCAGGAGCAGTTTGTACAGAAATTGAGCGAAATATTGACCCAAGAGGATGGAAATCAGGTAGTTTACTTCAATGATGCGGTACATCCCCAGCACAATACCCGTCCGGATTACGGCTGGATTTACCGGGGAGAGGACTTTGAAATGCCCAGCAATCCGGGCCGCAAGCGGGTCAACATCAACGGAGCGCTGAACGCCAAAGAAGTTACCGACGTGCTGGTAGTTGAAGCTGATCGAATCAATGCGCAGTCCTGTATCAAATTGTGGAAAAAACAACGCCGAAGGCATCCCGGGAAAACGATTATCAACATCTGCGATAACGCCCCGTATTACCACTCCAAATACCTCAAAGCATGGCTGGCCGAAAATCCCTGGTGCAAAGTGCTCTACCTGCCGCCATACGCCCCAAATCTGAACCTGATTGAGCGATTATGGAAGTTCTTGCGAAAGATGGTGACCTCGTACGATTTCTATGAGCACTTCGCCGAATTTCGTCAGGCCATACTCGACTTTTTCAAAAATATCAAAGAACACAAACAAGCGTTGGAATCACTCCTGACGCTCAACTTTCGTATTGCCGGACTATAGTGGTTTTTCGCAAACCACTTTCCGCCGGGTATAAAGCCGACACTAGTGAAGAAGTCCAAATTGCATTTAAAAATTATTTTTCAGACGCAACTGATTTTATTAACATGATTGAACACGGATGCAGAGAGCTGACCGGAAAACAAATTAGTTTATAACAATGCATGGTCGTTTATACTGCCCAATGCTTACCCGCAAAGCCAACGCAGGGCAGAACAGCGTCCATACCCAATTTAGCGGTCAGATTAAAACCACACTCAAATGACATATTCACTTTTAAAATATAAGCCAACAAAAAAACGACTTGAAACAAGAACCGAAAATATAGACAATGGAAATGACGCTGAAGTTTTAGCTGCATCGTTTTTAATTATGGCAATTGGGGCTGAAATAAGTTGGGGCAGCAGGAATGAAGACGGACGAAAAATTGACCTAATTTGTTCTTATGACCATCCTTGGTTTGAAAAAGAACGATTTGTGTTTTTTGTTCAAGTTAAATCGGGAGATACCTATGGCGAAAAACTATCTAATGGTTTTAAATTAAAAACTATTGCAAAAAATGCTGCAAAAAGAACGACTCATCCTGTTTGTGCAATTTGGGTTGATAGAGATAGTGGTAATTCTTACTGGGCATACATTCATCCAAAGACCGAAATAAAACCTCAAACTTATGGAAATAATCATCTTGTAACACCAACAATGCGATATGACATAGCAAGGTGTCAAGCACATTTTTTACCAATTAAAAAAGGAGGAGCAGGAATAATTTTAAGTGTGAAAAATTCTGACTTAGCGACAATTAGAAAAAAATCTTTGACTAAATACAAGTTATACCAAGTAAATGGACTTTTTATTCCTAACCTTGGCAAAATTGAAGTAACAAGAGTTGGATGGAGACATATGTTTCGTAAAACACGTGCTTCAAAAAACAAAGCCAAAAGTCTTACAACTATTCAATTTTTAGACAAAATTGTTTGCGATATACCAACAGAAACATACATTTCTAATTGTGAATTTTCCGAGCAAGCTGATTATGACTACAGAACGAGTGAATATGTATTGACATACGAGGATGTAAAAATACAGAATGCGACTTTAGAAAAAGTAAAAGTCGTTGTTAGAATTATTGAAGTAATTAGATGGCCAAAAGATTGGAGCAAAAATTCAACCTTGAAACAATTTGTAGAAAGAAGAAATATATTGCTTAGTTGCTATTATAAATGAAAGAGAGCTGCCAGCACTTGCAAATCTGATTTGTCATTTATACAAGTTGCCAAGTAATTCTGACATTTGCGTCATATAGCGCGCTGGTTTTTCAACTCTCTTTCAGGATAAAGATACACAAATTTAACCTCCGCTGGCCCAACATGTTCCAAAATTCACCCCAAACCACATTGCGTTCGTGAGCATTGCGGCTTATTTTTAGTTTTCGCCTATTTGGGGCCGGCATGGGATGTGCCTTGTTCCCAAAGCAAAAGGGCGGCCATGCCCAAAATCGGTGGGAATCCATGCAACACACATTGATAAACGCTAGATCTGCCGCCGGCGAAACCACCACATGCCGGCTAAAACCAGCCCGGCAACGCCTAAAACAGTTAGTGCAAGGACTCCTCCCGGCAACTGGCGCCCCGGCGCCCCTACCGAATTCCCGCTGCCAAAAGCCGCGAAACCCGCCCAATAAAACGGATGCGCTTTCAAACCGCCCGCCTCAGCCAGGTAGCTGCGCCGGGCATTGGTCAGCGCTTCAAAAGTGGACGCACCGGTCCGTAAATTCCGGAAAAAAGCCGCCATGAGCTGCGGGGTTTGCTGGTCGTCCACATTCCAAAAGGAGGCAACTACGGTACGCGCACCGGCCGTCTGAAAAGCGCGGGCCAGGCTCACGATGCCTTCGCCGCGGTACAACTTCCCGGAGGCGCTTTCGCAGGCGCTGAGCACCACCAACTCAGCCCGGAGCTGCAAGTTGTAGATTTCCGAGACAAACAACAGGTTGTCGGCGCCGGTGGAATCGCTTGCCGGCTGGCTGAAGGCGGCAAACGAATATTCCGGCCGGCGGTGGTGCATCCGGCTGTGCGTCGACAGCAGCAGCACCCGGTAATTTCCGGCAATAGCCTGAAATACCTGTTCGCCGGCCTGTTCGGCCGCCAGCAATTTCCCTTTCCAAAAGGCGTGTACGTTTTCCGCCTCCAGCTTGTTGTACCGCAACGCTTCCAACCCCCATTGGTTGTCGGCAAACTGCGGTGCAACGGCAAGCAACCCGGAACCCGGGGCTTCCTGCCGCCGGTTCAAAAACAGCCAGGCCATCGCCGAGTGCGCATAGCCGGTGCGATACGCATGCAGCAAATACCGGTGGCTGCCAAAGCGGTGCGCCTGCGATCCGGCGCGGGTGATCAGGGCTTCAAAAGGCAGGTAACAGAGCGCGCCGTCGGGCACGATGAGCAGCTCCTCGCGGAGCCAGGGAAGTACGGGCACAAGGAGTGCCTGATAAAGTCCGCTGCCCAGCGAGGCCATTTCGGCAAATTGCCGGGATGTTTGCCAACTGGGGTCGGCCCGGCATAAGTTGAAAAAGGTAGCGATCTGGCGTTCCAGGCTATCGGACACCGCCAAGCTGCGCTGCAAAAAGGTGTCGCGCCGCAGCACGAACAGCACGAGTTGGCCTTGTCCCCAGTGGTAGGCCAGCATGGTTTGGCCGGGTTGCAGGGCTTGTTGAACGGCGGTCAGGTCCGGCTCCCGGTGCTTCAACATCGACAGGAGCCCGTTGGCGTCAGCCCCTGCCCGGGCGCGATCCAGCTGCCGGCATTGCTCGGCCCAATAGCGGATGGAATCGTCGAGTCCGGCCGGTAAATGCAGGAGTCCCGGCAAACCCGGATCGGCGCGGAAGGTATGCCGGTAGCGCAGTTGCTGGAAATAGGCCAGCCGCTTGCGGGCATGCTGAACGGCGGCCACCTGTTCCGGCAGGCTGGCGGGCGCCGACCAGTGCAGTGCCCGCCAGGCCAGCTGCTGTTGAAAATTGCTTTTGAACCGCTCCGACCAGCGCCAGGCTTCCACCGGGTCGGACAGCGCCAGACTGGCTTCCACGCCGAGATCGAACAGGCGGCTGAAGGTGTGTTGCGCTTCCGGCAGGGAGTGTTCCGCCTCAAAATGTCCCTTCAGGTCTTCCAGTTCGGCGACGGCCTGGCGGACACAGTCGAGCACGGTCTTCCAGGTTGCCTGCCCGCCGGCCTGCCGGGCCATAAGCCGGTAACAATCGGCCATCGCGGCATAGGCCTGCACCGTTTCGTAGGGGAAGGGATTGACCAGCACCGGTCCGGCAACGCGCAACACCGCCAGGGCATTCCGGCAGGCATCCAGGGATTGCGGGTAGTGCCCTGCGGCCATGGCCAGTTGGGCGCTTTGGTAATGCAGGGCAAACTGCAAGCCGACGTCGTTCGAAGGTATGCGCGTCTGTGCCTGTTTCAGCCATTGCGTTGCCGCCGGGTAATCGCCGGTTTGTTGGGCGGCCCGGGCCAGGTTGAGCATGCAGGCGGCCTGGTCGGCGCCGGTATTGGGCAGTTTGCGCAGCATGGCCAGCGCCTTTTCGGCATAATAGGCGGCGGCCTGAAATTGCTTTTGATCGAGGTAGCAGCCGGCCAGATTGCGGAATAATCCGGCATTTTCGAAGGGGGGGGCGTACTCCGGGCCGTACTCAAAATTCGCGTTGAGGGCTTCGGTAAAACAGGCCACCGCGCGTTCCGGGTCGCCGCCGTAGCGGGCTGCGAGGCCCAGGCCGTTCCACACACGGGAGCGGCTGAACGGTTCGCCGGCAAAAAAAGGCAAGGCCGCCTGCAGGTTGAGTTCGGCGGCAAACAGGTCGCCAATGTCGAGTTGGGCCTGGCCCAGATTGTAGCGGATCTCGCCGCGCAGCCAGTTGGGGCAATCCGGCGCCGCATCGCCCAGTTGGAGCGCCAGTTTCCACAGCGGGATGGCTTGCTCGGGGAAGCCCAGCCGGGCGAAGGCAGTAGCCTGAAGATTTAATACGCGGATGTAGCGGGTTTGCAGGGTGTCGCCGGCGGTGCGCAGGGCGGCGCGGGCGGTTTGCAGGAGTACGAGCGCGGAATCGAAGCGGCCGGTTTCGGAGTGCAGGGCGGCGGAGTTCAGCGTGGCTGAGATAACCGGGGCGGCGTGTCCGGGGTAGTGGCTGCGCGCTATTTGCGCCGCCTGGTTCCAAAAATTGGCTGCCCGGGCGTAGCGGCGTTGCAGGCGGTGGCCTTCGCCCAGGCTGGTGTACACGGCGATGAGGTTGGTGTCGGTGCGGGAAAACCGCCGCTCGAGGATGCGCCGGCTGTGGTCGAGGGCTTGCAGGGCTTCGGTGTTGCGGCCCGTTTCGAGGTAGCAGTTGCCGATGTTGAGGTAGCTGTTGCCGACCGATTCGTGGGTAGCGCCCAGCGCCCGGGTGCGCAGGCGCAGCGCTTGCCGGTGGAGTGCCAGGGCCGCATCAGGTTGGCCGTCAAGACGCAGGGCAGAGGCCTTGAGCGTCAGTACTGCCGCCTTTTTGGCAGCCGGAAGGCTCGGTGCCTGATGAAGCAGGCGATTGCAGCTGTCGATTACATTTTCGCGGGCGCCCCGGCCGAGCAAAACGCGCCAGTAGGCCAGCTGCGCATCGAAAGTTGTATTTTGGGCGCAGCCCCAAATTGGCAGGAAATAGCAAGCGAGGACAAAAGTTGCAAGGCCTTTCCTAAACATAGTGTATTTACAAAGAAGTAGTTTAAATTAAGGCATGGCCTTTAATCCGAAAATCACCCTAAGCGGAATCAAATCGGCGTTTATCGGTGTTTCGCCGAAGGCGAATCTGCGGTATCCGCGTTCCAATTTCGCTCCGTTGAGAACTCGCAATCGGGTTTTCTGGCAAACAGGAATAGAACGCGGATGAGGCGGATTTGCCTTCGGCAAAACACGGATTTTCGCGGATTTGATTTCGAGTAGGGCAATTAATGCTATTAAAGTTTAAATCACCTCAAATTTCTACTTTTACAAAACAAAATAAACCAACAATAATCATCTTCCCGAATGGGTACCGCTTCGGTAAAATTTCCACCAATATATGAATCCAGTTCGCATCGACGCGCATGACCTCGCTCAGGCGATCCGCAGCGGGGACCCGGCGCGCCGCAACCAGGCGTTTAAACAGCTGTATCTGAGTCCGGCGGTGAACGGCAAACTGCGTGAATGGGCCAACACGTACAACCTGCGCAACCAGGACCCCGACGACGTGCTGCAGGAGGCGCTGATCCTGCTCGACAAGTTGGTCTGCGAGGGCGGGTTCCGAGCCGAAAGCAAAGTGGAAACCTTCCTGTTGGGCATCTGCCGCAACATGATCCGCGACAACGCCAAAAAAGTGCAGCGCGTGGTGTTGAAAGAAACACTGCCCGAAACGGTACCGGATTCGGCCGAAGGGCTGGCCGATCACCTGGAGTTGCAGGAGCTGACCGAAGCCGGCAGTCGCCGCGACGCAGCCCTGGGCAGTGCCCTGGCCCAACTCACGGAAAAATGCCGCGATGCCCTGCGCCTGTACTACTACGAACGCCGGTCGATGGCGGAGATCGCCGAAGCCCGCGAACTGGCCAATGAAAAACAAGCCAAAAAAGCCGTGCACCGCTGCCGGGAGCAATTGCGCCAGCGCATCGAGGGCGACCCGGCATTGCATCATCTCATCAACTGACCCGCACCATGAACGATAATACAAATACCGACCGCATCGAAGCCTACCTCCTCGGGCAATTGCCCCCCGCGGAAGTCACTGCCTTCGAACAGGAAATTGCTCAAAATCCCGCCCTGGCGACTGAGGTGGACAAACAGCGCCTGGAACTGCGCGCCATGGAACTGCTGGCCGAAGCGGAGTTGCGCGCCAATTTTCAGGACTGGAAAGCGGAAAAGTCCGGGGCGGCGGAATCCGGGGGCGGCGCCAAAGTGGTGCCCATCAGCAGCAACCGCCGCTTGATCTTTCGCATTGCCGCGGCGGCCAGTGTGCTGCTGCTCATCGGCTTTTTTGCCCAGCGGTTGTTCACCGGCCCGGATCAGCAGCAACTGGCCAGCCAGTACTTCGACGAAAGCGCCACTTCCGTGCGGGTGCGCGGCCGGGCCGACATACCGCCTGCCCTCCAGCCTGCGCTTACGAGCATGGACGCCGGGGACTACCGCGGCGCCATGGTGGCGCTGCAAGCGGTGCCGGATTCGGCATGGGCCGGGAAGGTGCAGCTGCTTCAGGGGGAATGTTATTTCCGGTTGAAGGATTTTGACGGCGCGATCGGGAAATTCCGGGAGGCTGTGCGGAGCGGGGAGCCGGCGGAGCGGGAAGAGGCGGAATACCTGTTGTTGTTGACGTATATGGCCTCGGGGGAGCATGCGGCGGAGGCGGCGGAGTTGCGGAGTAGGATTTTGGGGGATAAAGGGCATGGGTATTTTGGGAAGGTGCGGGGGATGTGAGTGCGTGCTTTGTCCGCGAGCACACTTTTCAAATTTGACTTTTCAAATTTGACTTTTGACTTTAAAAAAAATCCCCTTCGCGACGCAGAAACTTTTTAAGTCAAAAGTTCAATTTCAGTTCGGGAAGTTTCTTTTAAGTCAAATTTGAAAAGTCAAAAGTGTACACACTCCCAAATAACTTAAGTTGACGACATTGGACTGGCAGTCACCCCCTCGCTAGGAGCCACAGGAAAAGTGCCATGAAATAATTATAGAACGCGCAATACAAATCAACAGAACAATAAATGAACCGCTTAGGAAGACTATCCCGTATACTATTAATTTCCGTAAACCTGATCTGTTTTCTAGGGTCACTGAAAAGCCAGTATATTGAAGAAGCCTTTGAACAGACTTTTGGTGTGTATTGTACGCAGGATGCTGTTATTGAAATTTTGGCTTATTTGCCAAACCCCTGTTATGAAATTACCAATATAAGTACGAGCGTTTCAGGGTATACTATCACGATCACGTTTACTTCGGTCTATAATGATCCTTCCCCTGGGGTTTGCCCACAAAATGTAGTCTATTTTACGGAGTATATAAACCTGGGAAACCTGCCGCCGGGCAATTACAACTTTACGATCCAGGGAGAAAATACTTATTACGGATCTTTCCCGGTTTGGAAAACCCAAAATTGCATAGAACCAGGGGTGATCAACCCCGGCAAAGCATGTCCCGGGTACAGTCCGGTTTGCGGCTGCGACGGCGTTACGTACGATAATATTTGCACGGCGTTTTACAAGTATGGTGTGACGGATTGGACCTCGGGTGTTTGTCCCGACCCTTGTGTGGCTAATCCGCCCAGTGTGAGCATTGCCGGGCCGGCGACGGTGTGTCATGGGGATACCGCAACCCTTACGGCGCAAGGCTCTGGTGGTACTCCCGGGTATTCCTACCTGTGGTCTACCGGGCAAACAACAAACCCGATCAGTACCCCGGCGCTGACGGCGCCTGCGACCTACACGGTTACGTTGACGGATGATAACGGGTGTACGGCCAGTAGTAGTGTTGTTGTGGGGGTGGCGCCGGAGATTGTGATGACCAATTTCACAATCAATGGTTTGAGTGGATCATTTACCCTCTCAGGCGGGCTGCCGCAGGTGGACGGGTCGAATTATAGTTCGGTAACGATGACGAATTCGCTAACGTCCAATATGGCAACGCTTACTACCATGCCGTTTACGCATGGGGCAATGGTAAACTTTGAGGCACCGGAGGCGGGGTGGTACTTTATTGTTGCTGGTGACAATTTAGGTTGTGTTGGACTCGGAGTTGTCTCACTTGGTGGGCAAGATACTTTACCTCCTTGCATTGAATGGCAAAAGACCATTGGTGGCAATTCGACAGAAGAATTCTCGGATATTCATCAAACAATTGATGGGGGATATATATTAGGTGGGCACTCTGATTCCGGAATAAGCGGTGACAAAACAGAATCTAGCCAAGGTGGCCTAGATTACTGGGTTGTAAAACTGGATCCCGCGGGCAATATTCAATGGCAAAATACTATTGGAGGAAGCAATAATGACCAGCTTACTTCTATACAGCAAACTTCAGATGGAGGCTATATCCTTGGCGGCTATTCAGGCTCTGGCATTAGCGGTGACAAGACTGAATCCAGCCAAGGTGGCCTAGATTATTGGGTTGTAAAATTAGACCCAATCGGCAATATAGAGTGGCAAAATACTATCGGTGGCGGCGGCAATGACATCCTCAATTCTACTCAGCAATCTACTGATGGAGGTTATATTCTGGGTGGATATTCTTTTTCTGATTTAGGTGGCGATAAAACAGAAAATAATAAAGGGAATTCAGATTATTGGGTTGTTAAATTGGATGCATTGGGGAATATTGTATGGCAAAATACTATCGGAGGAAATAAAGGCGATATACTCAACTCTATACAATTAACTACAGATGGCGGGTATATCGTTGGAGGAACCTCTTCATCTGATTTTAGTAGTGACAAGGCAGAAAACAGCTTGGGGTTTGCAGATTATTGGGTTGTAAAATTGGATGCATTAGGAAATATAGAATGGGAAAACACCATCGGAGGGAGCGGCGGCGATGGACTTTACTCATTGCAACAAACCACCGATGGAGGATACATATTGGGGGGAGAGTCCGTCTCTGACATAAGTGGTGATAAGACTGAAAACAGTCAAGGGTTAGGTGATTATTGGATAGTCAAACTGAATACCAATGGTGGTATTCAGTGGCAAAATACCATTGGGGGGAATAATGTCGATCAACTTTTTTCTATCCAGGAATCAACAGACGGTGGGTATCTTCTTGGGGGGACTTCTTTCTCTGGCATGAGTGGTGATAAAACGGAAAATAGTCGAGGGCAATACGACTACTGGATTGTAAAGTTAGATGCGATCGGAAATATCCGATGGCAAAAAACAATAGGAGGAAGTAATGATGACTTGCTTTTTGCTGTAGATCAAACTATTGATGAGAAAATTCTTCTTGGCGGCTGGTCTTCGTCTGATATCAGTGGTGACAAAATTGAAAACAGCAAGGGATTTGGTGACTATTGGGTTTTAATGCTATCCCCATATTTAGTACCTACTTGTCAAAGTTTGCTGATTTTTCCGTCACCAAATAGTACCAATATTTCCATTGACACTTCCCTCACCTGGCCCCCATCCCCCGCCTGCATAGACGGCTACTACCTAACCCTCTCCACCACCCCAAACGGCAACGACCTCCTGAACCACGAAGACGTAGGCAACACCACCAGCTACCAACCCGCCCAAGCCCTCCCCGCCGGCGACACCATCTACGTCCGCATCACCCCCTACAACAGCCTGGGCGAAGCCAGCAACTGCCCCGAATTCTGGTTCGTAACCAAAGACAGCTGCGTCAGCGGCCAAAGCCTGGCCTGCGATGCACAGTACACCCTGTACCTCGACACCAGCTGCCAGGCTACCATACTTCCGGAAGACGTCCTTGTGGGCGCCCAGCCCTATTGCTACGACCACATGCTGCTCACCATCGATACCCTGCCGCCACTTTGCAACGGACCCTGGGTAGCAGCAACTGTCACCAGCGCACACGCGGGCAATACGTATTGTTATCGCGTGCAGGACACCGTCGCCCAATTCCAGTGCTGGGGCGATCTGACCATCCTCAACACCGGCATCCCGGAATGCTCGGCGCTGACCACCCCGGCGCCCGGCACATCCGGCAATTCGATCAATACCAGTCTGGCATGGGCGGCGGCGGCCGGTTGTCCGGCGGGCTATCGTCTGAGTTTGGGAACCAGTCCGGGCGGCACGGATATTTTGGATAACCTGGATGTGGGGAACAGTACCGGTTATCAGCCTGCGCAGCCGTTTCCTGTCGGCGACACCATCTACGTCAGCATAACGCCCTACAACAGTTTGGGGGATGCAGTTGGCTGCCAGGAGTTCTGGTTTGGGACCGCCGGCGCCAACTGCACGTTTAATTGTCAGGATCAGGTAACAGTAGAAATACCCGCTACAGTTGACATCGACATGTTGCTTGAAGGTCTGCCGGTCAGCGTTACCTGCCCGAACGGCGTGATTTCGATCGAGTTGTACGACCAGGGGAATCAATTGCTGGCGCCGGGCAACAGCACCCAAAATATTGGCTGCGCCTGGCTGGGCGATACGCTCCAGGCTGTCGTCGTCGATGCCGTTTCGGGGCACAGCTGTTCAACGGACATTGTGGTGAAAGACGACAACGGCGATTGCCCGCCCGTCACACCCGACACCCTCATCCTGTCGATCAGCGATGCCACCGTGGCAAAAGATGAAATGTTCTGCCTGGATGTGACGGTCGCCAATTTTGACAGCGTCGTTTCCATGCAATGCCGGATTGCTTATGATCCTGTCGTGTTCGGCTTCGAGGCTATCCAGAACATAACACTGCCCAATGCGTCGCTTGGAAATTTCAACACGGCAATACCCGGCGAAATACGTTTCAGTTGGACCGATCAAACCCTGCTTGGGGTAAACCTGCCCGATGCTGCCTCAATTTTTCAAGTTTGTTTAAATGCCATCGCGCCGGGTTGCGATACTTCGCTCGTTCAGTTTGCTGGATCGCCGAACTTTTCACTGGAGTTTTTAAATAAAAAAGGCGCGATGGAATTTGAATTATTTCCCGGCCGGGTTTCCGGGCCACCCCTGCCCGCGCCAACCATTTCCGGCAATCCGGTGCTCTGCTCCGGCTCGGCCACCCTGACCGTCTCCGGCAACTACCCCACGCCGCCCCAATGGTCCAACAACGCCACCGGCCTGACCATCATCGCCGACACGGCCGGCCTGTACACCGTCACCGTCACCGCCGCCAACGGCTGCACCGCCACGGCTTCGCAAACAGTGGCTCCCGGCGGCCCGGCCCCCACACCCTCAATCAGCGGCTCCACCGCCCTCTGCTCCGGCGCCGCCACCCTGACCGTCTCCGGCAACTACCCGATACCGCCCCAATGGTCCAACAACGCCACCGGCCTGACCATTATCGCCGACACGGCCGGCCTGTACACCGTCACCGTCACCGCCGCCAACGGCTGCACTGCCACCGCCACGCAAACCATAACTCCCGGCGGACCCGCGCCTACCCCCACAATCAGCGGCTCCACCACCCTCTGCTCCGGCTCCGCAACGTTGACCGTCTCCGGCAACTACCCCACGCCGCCCCAGTGGTCCAACAACGCCACCGGCTTAACCATCACCGCCGACACCGCCGGCCTGTACACCGTCACCGTAACCGCCGCCAACGGCTGCACCGCTACCGCTACGCAAACCATAACCCCCGGCGGACCCGCGCCCACACCGCAGATCACCGGCAACCTCATGCCCTGCACCGGATCGAGCACGGTACTTTCCGCCGGCGCCTATGCGGCCTATGCCTGGACGGGCAATCAAAGCGGGCCCACCCTGACGGTAAATGCCCCGGGCAATTACACCGTCACAGTGACCGATGCCAACGGCTGCACCGGCACCGACCAGGCGCAGGTCGATTTTTTGCCGGCGCCCAGTCCCACAACCATGCAAACGCCGGATTACTGCAATCAGACCAACGGCAGCATCCAACTCAACGTCGGCGGACCGGGGCCCTTCGGCTTTTTGTGGAGTACCGGCAGCAGCAGTCAAAACCTGACCAACATTTCGGCCGGTACCTACACGGTTACCGTGACCGGCCAGGGCAACTGTTCCGCCACCGCCACGGCCAGTGTCGCCGCGGTAGCCGGGCCTTCCGTCAGTTCGAGCGTTACCCCGGCAACCTGCGGTCAGACTGACGGCGCCGTTGCGCTCGGCATATCCGGTGGCACCCCCAATTTCACCTTCCTGTGGAACACCGGCGCTACCGCGCAAAACTTAACGGCGGTGCCTGCGGGCACTTACACGGTCACCGTGACCGACGCGGCGGGTTGCAGCCAAACAACGACTGCCAACGTCCCCGGGCCGCCGGCATTGGCTACCGGCATAATCGAGGAAGACTGCGGCGGCGGCGATGCCGTCTACATCGTTCGTTTCCCGATCAGCGGCGGCACGCCTCCGTATACGCTGGTTTCGGGCACCGGGACGATTACGGGCAACCAGTTTGAAAGTCAGCCTATTTTCAGCGGAGTCAATTACAGTTTCAGTATCAGCGATGCGGCGGGTTGTCCGGCGGTAATGGTCAACGGCGTCCATTCCTGCAGTTGCGTGACCGATGCCGGTTCGATGGACAGCGCCCCGCTCGTCGTGTGCGGCAACGGATCGGAAATGGCGCAACATTTTCCAGGGCAACCCCTGCCGCCCAGCGCGGTTCTGCGTTTTGCCCTGCATTTGGGCAGCGGCAATCAGTTGCAAAATGTGCTGGCCTGGAGTGCAACTCCGGAATTCGGCTTCAGCAGCAACGGGATGGTGTACGGCGCCACCTACTACATTTCGGCGGTAGCCGGGCAAGACGACGGGTTTGGCAATGTGAACCTCGCCGATCCCTGCCTGGATGTATCGGTGGGTACGCCGGTGCGGTTTTTCCCGGGTTACAGCGGTAATACCTGGGCTGTGATTTGCCAGGGCGAGTCGTATTCCGTTGGCAACGAGACGTTCAATACGGCGGGCAGTTACACCGTGACTCTGCAAAGCATCCACGGTTGCGACAGCGTGGTTATCCTTGATCTGGAGGTGCGCAATCCGCAAGTGGTGCTTTCCAAAGACACCACCATTTGTGCGGGCCAGGCAGTGACTTTGTCGGCACAATCGAGCGGCTGCAACGGCTGTAAATACAGCTGGAGCGTGCCGGGGGTCGGCAACTCCATCCAACTCAACCCGGTGAGCAGCGATGTGTACCAGATCACCGCCACCGACAACCAGGGCTGCACGGCCACGGCATCGGCCAGTGTGCAGGTAGTGCAGGATACGGTTGTCGAAATTTCAGCCGTGATCTGCGAAGGCGGCAGTTATGAGGTAGGCCCCCAGATATTTACCACTGCGGGCGATTACACCGTGCATTTAAACTCCCTTGCGGGTTGCGACAGCACGGTGAATTTGTTTCTGGAGGTCATGGAAGCCCGGGCACTGAAAGCCGTTGGCGACACGGTGTTTTACCCACCGGGCCAGGGCATTTCGGAGCGGGTGTTCGACGTGGCGGCCAACGACTCGCTGTTTGGCGCAGCCTGGCGCATCCGCATCACCCAACAGCCCCAGGCCGGACAAGCCGACAGCACCGACGACGGGCGCTTCCTGCGCTACCGCCTGCTGGACCCGGCCTTCCGGGGCATCGATGTGCTGGAATACGAACTCTGCGATGCCGACTGCCAGGGCCCCTGCACGCGCGCCCGGGTGTTCGTGGTGGTGCAGGACGATATTGAAAATGTAGCCGACTCGCTGGTCAACACCATCACGCCTAACGGCGACGGGTTCAACGATGTGTTCGACCCCTTGCAGGAGTACCTGGATCAACAATACATCGTGCCGGTAAAACAGGCGACACTGAGCATCTTCAACCGCTGGGGCGAGCGGGTATTCCACACCGACGGCAACTACGAACCCTGGGATGGCAGCACCGGCAATAGCGGGCGCAAGGTGCCGCAGGGCGCGTATTACTACGTGTTGCAACTGGATGTGGGGGAGAAGATTGTGGTGCGGGGAACGGTGCATGTGTTTGGGACGGAGTAGATCATGGACAAACCTGTTTTGTGCCCTGCTAAGCGAAAATGGACAGGATTGACAGGATTAACAGGATCAAAATCGACTACGCCGACTTTTTCCACCAAATGACGGCGAAGCCGGCATGAAATAATCTTGTTAATCCTGTCTAAAAAAAGGCCCGATCAACGTTTTCGACGCCAACGACTAACACAAAAACTTTTTTCAAAAAAAAATTCCAAAACATGGGTACCGCTCAAACATGATTTCCCCTAACAGGTGTATGCGATCAAAAATCGCTTTTAAAAACTCAAAACTGTTCACCTGTAAAAGTTAAAAATCATGTTTAAGCAAACGCTCGTTTCCGCTCTGTTCCTCGCCGCTACCCTGACCGGCAATGCCGCCAGTTTCACCGCAGCGCCCGGTATCCCGGCCAGTCCGGCTCAAGTCGACCAGTTGGTCACCCTGTTCGCCGGCACCCAGGTTTTCGTAAGCCTGAATGAAATGTTCAACGCCGAAGACGTATCGGTCGGCAACAGCATCGACTTTATGGTCCGCAGCAATGTAACCGTAAACGGCAAAGTGCTCATCGCCGCCGGCGCCACGGCCACCGGATGGGTAAAAAGTGTCAAAAAAGCCTGCGACGGCAAATGTGCCGAGATCACCATCACGGTGGAAAGCGCCCAGGCTGTCGACGGCCAAACGGTCAACCTGCGCAGTGTACCCCACACGATCCAGGCGCCCTGCTGCTGCGGCACGGCTACGGCCAACGTAGGCACCAACCTCCGCGCCTTTGTGCTGAACGACGTAAAAGTCAACGCCTGATCACAACAACCCCGGCCCCAAAAAACCATTTTTTCCACCTCCATTTTTTTAAACAAGAAAAAACATCAGTCATGAAAAAGCTGCTCTATATCGCCTTAGTTGCCTGCACCCAACTCACCACGGCTCAAGCCGCCACGGAAAAAATGTACATCGACCCCGTTCCGCAACATATCCAATTGCCGGATTTTTTGAAAAAGAAAGTCACCCTGCCCGCCGGTACGCTGGTGCTGCTCGAAACGGCCGAATCGTTTCCTTCCGACCAACTGACCATCGGCAAACACCTCCAGTTCAAAGTACGCATGGATGTCATGGCCGAAAACTGGATCGCCATTCCAACCGGCGCCATTGCCCTCGGCCGCGTCAAAGCGCTCAGTACGCCGACCTTCAACAACCCCGCCGAAGTGACGATCGAACTGCAATACGTGCAAGCCGTAGACGGACAAATGATCGCCCTGAACGGCAACGAACAAACCATCAAAGGAACCTATCCGGGAGAAGGTACTGCGGTGGAAGCCGGCGCGACCATCACGGCGCAGGTGATGAATACCATCGAGATCAAGGTGAAGTAAGCATATATAACTGGTTTTGACAGACCCGGGGCAACGACTTGCTCCGGGTTTTTTAGTTTACTATTGTCAGTCCATTAATGTCGGCGTGACTCGAAGTCACGCCGACATTAAACTCCACAATTAACCCCACGAAATTCCACTTTTGTGACATTTGTCACGACATTGCCCGCTTGCGTAAAGTACATTTACGCCAATAGCCAAATCAAACATCCCCACGTCCTTATATGAAATATGGATTTGTAATCGACAACCGCAAATGTATCGGCTGCCACGCCTGTACCACCGCCTGTAAAAGTGAGCACGACGTACCCGTAGGGGTGTTCCGCACCTGGGTCAAACAGGTTGAAAAAGGCACTTTCCCCAACACCCGCCGGGTTTTTTCCGTCTTGCGCTGCAACCACTGCACCGACGCGCCCTGCGTGGAAATATGCCCGGTGGAAGCGCTGTACACCCGCCCCGACGGCATCGTGGACTTCGACAAAGACCGTTGCATCGGTTGCAAATCCTGCATGCAGGCCTGCCCCTACGACGCACTCTACATCGACCCGGATACGCACACCGCCGCCAAATGCAACTACTGCGCCCACCGGGTGGATGTAGGCCTGGAACCGGCCTGCGTGGTCGTTTGTCCCGAACATGCCATCGTTTCCGGCGACATGGAAGACCCCAATTCGGAGATCAGCCAAACGCTCGCGCGCCACCAAACCACGGTGCGCAAACCGGAAAAAGCGACGGTACCCAACCTGTACTACATCGACGGCGACGCGTTTTCCCTTAGCCCATCGGCGGCCGAACAACCCGACGACCAGCTCTGGAGCGCGCAAACACGCGGCGTCGGGCACTACGCCAAACACACCGAACGCATGGCCTGGCAAGGCGACGACATCGTGAAAGAATTACTGGAAAAATCCGCCACCGTGGTAGAAGAACCAACCGGCGGCGCATTCAGCCCGCCCAAAAGCATCGAAGTGCTCACCGGACACAACAACGCCAAGCGCGTGTACAACGCCCCGGGCAAAGGCGTGCTGTGGGGCTGGGAAGTGCCGGCGTATGTGACCACAAAGGCAATCTCCGCCGGGGTCTATTTCCTGGCTGTCTGGATGCAGCTCAACCGTGCCGGCGCAGCCTGGACCGACACGTTTTTCCAACTGGGCCTGAGCATCAGCCTGGTTTTCCTGCTGCTGACGACTGCCTTGCTGGTCAAAGACCTCGATCAGCCCAAACGCTTTCTGTATGTGATCCTGCGTCCGCAATGGCGCTCCTGGCTGGTTCGGGGCGGTTATGCCCTCAGCCTGTTTGGCGGCGTGCTGACCCTGCAACTGGCCGGCACACTGCTGGACCTGGAAATCCTGGTTTCCTGGCTCGTGGTTCCCGGACTGCTGCTGGCACTGGTGGTTGCGGTGTATACGGCGTTTTTGTTTGCCCAGGCACGGGGCCGCGATTTTTGGCAAAGTCCGGTGCTGCCCCTGCATATGATCGTGCACAGCCTGATGGCCGGCGCCGCGATGTTTATTCTGTTCGACGGCGCGGGCATCGTCAGCACCGGCGGCCAACTGACCACGCTGTTCGTTGCGGCCATCGCAGTGAATCTGATCGTACTGGCGATTGAACTGTACATCACCCACCCGACAGCCGATGCAAAAGCCGTGGTGCATATGATTACCAAAGGAAGATACCGCCAGGAGTTCTGGTTGGTGCTGCTGGCCTGCAATGCCCTGCCTGCACTGGCACTGTACCTCGACCCGCTGAATGCCATCACCCAGGTGCTGGCTTCGGTGCTGGTGCTTTGGGGGATTTACCGGCTGGAGAAAATTTGGATTGAGGCGCCGCAGCGGGTGGCACTGGCGTGACCCCACCCCCATCCCCTCCCCCCGCGGGGAGGGGGGCTTGCCCTCACGTTGTTTCCTGATTCCGTTGTTGTGAGCAATAGGTAAAGCGAAATCAGGCCCCCCTCCCCGCGGGGGGAGGGGATGGGGGTGGGGTTGAACAGAGTGGATGCCCCAAAAGCACTATGCAACCTTTTAACTCAAATCATTTTGACTGAAACATATGCCTACCATAATCGAAAAACTAGCCGAATCCATCGGCCTCATCCCCAAACTCCACAAAGGCGAACCGCCCCTCGATCGCCTGCAACCCGGCAGCGCCCTCACCAACTACCCGCCGCCGGAACAGTGGGACAACTGGACCGAGTACGAAGCCAAAGCCTGGCCCCGCCGCGAACAGAAAACGTACGACATCGTGCCGACAACCTGTTTCAACTGCGAGTCGGCCTGCGGCCTGCTGGCCTATGTGGACAAAGCCAACGGCCAGGTGCGCAAATTCGAAGGCAACCCCTACCACCCCGGCTCACGCGGCCGCAACTGTGCCAAAGGCCCGGCAACCATCAACCAGATCAACGACCCCGACCGTATCCTGTACCCGATGAAACGCGACGGCAAACGCGGCGACGGCAAATGGACGCGTGTCAGCTGGGATGAAGCGCTCGACGACATTGCCGCACGCATCCGCAAGGCCCTGCAGGAAAACCGGCACAACGAGATCGCCTACCACGTGGGCCGGCCCGGACACGAGGGTTACATGGACCGCGTACTCCAGTCCTGGGGCATCGACGGGCACAATTCGCACACCAATATTTGCTCCTCGGGCGCCCGCTTCGGCTACGCCATCTGGCACGGCCACGACCGCCCCTCCCCCGACCACGCACATGCGCGGGTCATCCTGCTCATTTCGGCGCACCTCGAATCGGGCCACTACTTCAACCCGCACGCCCAGCGCATCATCGAAGGCAAAATGAAAGGCGCCAAACTGGTGGTCATGGACCCCCGCCTTTCCAACACCGCCAGCCTGGCCGACCACTGGCTGCCCACCTACCCGGGCAGCGAAGCCGCTGTGCTGCTTGCAATGGCCCAGGTGATCATCGACGCGGGTTTGTACAACCGCGACTACCTCGAAAACTGGGTGAACTGGCAGCAATGGCTGGAAACGGAATTCCCCGGCGAGGCCGTTACGTTTGAAAATTTTATTGAAAAAATGCGCGCGGCCTACGCGGAATACACCCCGGAATTTGCCGAAAAAGAAAGCGGCGTGAAAGCCGATGTGATCCGCGAAGTAGCGCTGGAAATCGGCAAGGCAGGCACTCGTTTTGCGACGCACAACTGGCGCTCCGCCGGCTCGGGTAACCTCGGCGGCTGGGCAGTGGCGCGTTGCCTGCATTTCCTGAATGTGCTCACCGGCTCGGTCGGCACGGAAGGCGGCACCAGTCCGAACGACTGGAATAAATTCCACCCCACGTTTTTCGACAAACCGCCCGCCCAGAAATTCTGGAACGAGTTGCATTTTCCGAAGGAATACCCGCTCGCATTTTTTGAAATGTCGTTCCTGCTCCCGCATTTTCTGAAAGACAAACGCGGCCGCATGGACACCTACTTTACCCGGGTGTTCAACCCCGTGTGGACTTACCCCGACGGTTTCATGTGGATGGAAGCGCTCAGCGACGAGGAAGCCGTGGGCTGCCACATCGCGCTCACGCCCACCTGGAGCGAAACGGCCTATTTCGCCGATTATGTGCTGCCCATGGGCCTGGCCTCCGAGCGCCACGACCTGAACAGCTACGAAACCCACTCGGGTACCTGGATCGCTTTCCGGCAACCGGTGTTGCGCGAGGTAGCCCGGCGGCGCGGCGAAAACCCGCAATTTACCTACGAGGTCAATCCGGGCGAAGTTTGGGAAGAAGACGAATTCTGGATCCAGCTTTCCTGGCGGATCGATCCCGACGGTTCGCTGGGTATTAAAAAACACTTCGAGTCGCCTTACCGGCCCGGCGAATGTGTAACCGTCGACGAGTACTACCAGTACATTTTCGAGCACACCAAGGGCCTGCCTGAAACGGCGGCCAAAGAAGGCCTTTCGGCCCTGGAGTATATGCGCAAATACGGCGCCTACGTGGTGGAAGAATCGGAATACAAGAAAAACGAATACGCGGTCGACGCAAAGGCGCTCGAAGGCGCGGTGACCGATTCGAAAACCGGAGTGATCACCAAAAACGGCAAGGCGATCGGCGTGGAAGTGCAGGGTAAAGCCTGCGTGGGTTTCCCGACACCTTCGCGCAAGCAGGAGTTTTTCAGCCCGACGATGATCGACTGGAAATGGCCGGAGTACAAAATTCCGACCTACCTGAAAAGCCATATCCACCCTGAGGAGATCGACTACGAAAAGGGCGAATTCCCGCTGTTGCCGACCTTCCGCCTGCCGGTGTTGATCCACTCGCGTTCGGGCAATGCCAAATGGCTGTACGAAATTGCCAACCGCAACCCCATCTGGATGCACCCAACCGACGCAGCGCGCCTGGGTGTGGACACCGGCTCGCTGGTGCGCGTGTACACCGAGATCGGACATTTTGTCGACAAGGTGTGGGTGACCGAAGGCATGAAACCCGGCGTATTGGCCTGCTCGCACCACCTGGGCCGCTGGCGGCGCCCGCAGGATGCGCCCGGCAACCGCTGGGCCACGGCCACGGTCAATATTCAGTCGGACGGCAAAGGCGGCTATTCCATGAAAACCATGCGTGGGATCGAGCCGTTTAAAAGTACGGACAAAGACAGCGCCCGGATTTTCTGGAGCGACGGCGGTGTGCATCAAAACATCACCTTTCCCGTGCACCCCGACCCGATTTCGGGCATGCACTGCTGGCACCAGAAAGTGCGTTTGGAAAAAGCGCACGACACCGATCACTACGGCGATATTTTTGTAGATACGAATAAAAGTATGGAAGTTTACCGTAAGTGGCTGGCCATGGCCCGCCCGGCGCCGGGTCCGGATAATTTGCGGCGGCCTTTGTGGATGAAGCGGGCACTGCGGCCGGTTGATGATGCGTTTTATTTTTAAAACTCGTCCTACGACTTGAAGTCGTAGGACGAGTAGGCAACAGATTTCAAGATGAACCTGGGGAGTTACCTGACCAAGCAGTGGCACAATGTTGTGGAGGAAGTAAAAAGCACACTTCCTGAGGATATTCATTTTGATTTTCGCCAGCACGTTCTTCCACTTTTCTTCCCTTTTCTGGCCTGGAAAGACGAACTGAAAAACCGCGGAACCCTGCGCGCCGATTTCATGGCGGGGGTGATCGGAGCCATTATCGTGCTTCCCCAGGGTATTGCCTTTGCCATGATCGCCGGGCTCCCGCCGGTGTACGGTTTGTATACCGCCATGATCACGCCCATTGTGGCGGGTTTGTTCAGTTCTTCGCGACATGCCGTTTCGGGCCCTACGGCGCCGATTTCCCTGGTAGTATTTGCAGCGGTGAGCAAACTGGCCGAGCCGGGGTCGGATGAATTTATTTCGAAGGTCTTGTTTCTCACTTTTGTTGCCGGGGCCATCCAGTTGCTCATGGGTCTTGGCCGTATGGGGCGCTATGTCAGTTTTGTTTCGCATGCAGTGGTGGTCGGGTTTACGGCAGGTGCTGCCGTGCTTACCATAACGAACCAGATGACAGGTGTGCTGGGGGTGCAAATCTCATCGCGGGCGGCGTTTTTGGAAACCTGGGAGCAACTCTTCCTGCATATTCCGGAAATAAACTGGGCGGTTTTTTCCGTGGCGGCCTATACGCTGATCATGTCGGCGCTGAGCAAAAAATATGCGCCGAAGATGCCGCATTTGCTGGTTGGCCTGGCCTGCGGCACCTTGTTGGCCTGGATGATGGGCGGCCCGGCAGCCGGCATCTCCTTTGCCGCTGAAATTCCGTCGAAGTTGCCGTCCTTTTCCATTCCCGGTTTATCGGCGGGCAATTTTCACAGCCTGCTTGGCGATGCTTTTGCCATTGCGATTCTTGGCATTATTCAAACGATCGCCGTAGGCCGGAGCATTGCCGTCAATTCGGGCCAGCAAATTGACGGAAACCAGGAACTCACCGGCCAGGGGCTGTCGAATATTGTGGGCAGTTTTTTCTCCTGTTATGCCGGTTGTGGTTCGCTGACGCGCTCGGCGCTCAATTATGAGGCCGGCGCCCGGACGCCCATGTCGGCCATCTTTTCTGCGCTGATTTTGATCCTGCTCGTCCTGCTGTTTGCGCCCTATGCCCAGTACCTGCCAACACCGGCGCTGAGCGGTTTGATCCTGCTGATTGGTTGGAGCCTGATTGATTTTCAACACATGCGGGAGATCCGCAAAGCGAGCCGGCCGGATAATTTGATTTTGGGCGCAACGTTTTTTGCCACCTTGTTTGCCGAACTCCAGTTTGCCGTGTACCTCGGCGTATTGCTGTCGCTTTATTTTTTCCTGAAACAAACCTCGCGGCCCAACATCGCGGTGATGGCCCCCGATTCGGAGCACTACCGCCACCAGTTTGTCAATATCATCCGCAAAAACGTGCCGCAATGCCCGCAGCTGAAGATCATCCGCATCGACGGGCACCTGTATTTCGGGGCTATCGACCACATCGCCGCCGAACTGCGGGAAATCCGCAAGGGTCCGGAAAAACACCTGCTGCTGCTGGCCAACGGCGTCAACTACGTAGACCTCGACGGGGCGGAATGGCTGGCGCGGGAGGCGGCGTTCTGGCGAAAAAAAGGTGGGGGGATGTATATCGTGCGCCTGAAAATAATCGCCCAGGACGTCATGGAAAGCGGCGGGTTTATGGACGAGATCGGGCGGGAAAACTTTTTCACGTCCAAGACCGATGCGCTTCGCACGGTTTATACCAAACTGGACCTCGATACCTGCAAAGCCTGCCCGCACCGCGTCTTTTTTGAATGCGCGGGGGATGAACGTTTGCCGCAAATTGAGCAGGGGACGGAGCCGTTGTCGTATGAGGAGTTGTGATTGATTGTTTTTCTCCGTGGTCCTCCGTAAACTCCGTGAGCCTCTGTGGTACTTAAAAAAGTTTCACAGAGGCTCACGGAGTTTACGGAGGACCGCCGAGTTTTAATCCGGTAAAACTAAATCGTTCCAACCCCTGTTTAATCTCTTACCGGAATGCGAACGCTAAGCCACCTGTCATGAACAAATTACACCAACTTTTTCCCGAACTGGAGGAAGCCCTCCGGGAGGAATTACTGGACAAAGGCCGCCTCATGCCGGTACCCTCCGGCGCCACGCTCCTGCAATCGGGTCAGCATATCCGCAATACCATGCTGGTGCTCGAAGGGCTGGTCAAACTCTACCGCGAAGACGACGAAGGCAACGAGTTTTTCGTGTACTACCTCCAGCCCGGCGATGCCTGCGCCCTGTCGATGGTCTGCGACCGCTCCCACCAAACCAGTGCCATCACCGCAAAGGCCGTTTCCGACACCCAACTGCTCGTCATCCCCCTGGAATGCACCGAAACCTGGATGCGCGAATACCGGACCTGGTACAACTTCGTGATCAACACCTACCGCAAACGTTTCGAAGAATTATTGGAAACGGTGGACAGCATTGCCTTCAAAAACCTCGACGAGCGCCTGGAGTTTTACCTCCGCCGCCACTGCAAAACGCTGGGAACAACCACCCTGCACCTGACCAATACCGAGATCGCCCAGGAACTCAACTCCTCCCGCGAAGTGATTTCGCGCCTGATGAAAAAGCTGTCTGAAAAAGGTAAATTGCGCTTGTTGAAGCACGGCATTGAGGTGCTGGATGTTTAACATGACTCATGTGTACGACGGGCACAAACCCTTATGTGATAAATGTCACGTAATTCCATTTGCATACCCCCGACCTTTGCACAGCAAAAAATTCAATAACTATCCACGCTTTCACCATGAAAATAGAACAGATTTATACCGGCTGTTTGGCGCAAGGCGCCTACTACATCGAAAGTGCAGGCGAAGCCGTCGTGATCGACCCGCTTCGCGAAGTAGCCTCCTATATCGAACGCGCCGAAAAAGACAAAGCCAAAATCAAATACGTTTTTGAAACCCACTTTCACGCCGACTTTGTCAGCGGCCACGTGGATTTGAGCAAAAAAACCGGCGCCCCCATCGTGTACGGGCCCAATGCCAATCCGACGTTTGAGGCACATATCGCCAAAGACGGCGAGGAGTTCAAGGTGGGCAAACTGACGTTCCGCGTACTCCACACCCCGGGGCACACCATGGAAAGCACCTGCTACCTCCTGCTCGATGAAAACGGCAAGGAGCAGGCGCTCTTCTCCGGCGACACGCTGTTCATCGGCGATGTCGGCCGCCCCGACCTGGCACAAAAAGCAGCCCACCTGACCCAGGAGCAACTGGCCGAAACGCTGTTCGACTCCCTGCGCAATAAAGTGATGCCGCTGCCCGACAATGTGATCGTGTACCCGGCCCACGGCGCCGGCTCTGCCTGCGGCAAAAACATGTCGAAAGAAACTTCCGACACGCTGGGGCACCAGAAAGAGACCAACTACGCCCTGCGCGCCGACATGACCAAGGCCGAGTTCGTCAAGGAAGTGACCACCGGTCTGATGCCCCCCCCGGCCTATTTCCCGCTGAACGTAGCCCTGAACAAGCAAGGCTACGACAGCATTGACGAGGTGGTCAAACGCGGTACCCAGGCCCTGTCGCCACGGGCGTTTGAGACTGCCGCCAACGAAACCGCCGCCCTCATCCTCGACACCCGCGACCCACAGGTTTTTGCCACCGGCTTTGTGCCTAACTCGATCAACATCGGCATCGACGGCTCCTTCGCACCCTGGGTGGGCGCGCTCATCCCCGACGTCAAGCAGGAACTGCTGATCATCACCGATGCCGGCCGCGAAGAAGAAGTGGTCACCCGGCTTGCCCGCGTAGGCTACGATTATTGCCTGGGCTTCCTAGATGGCGGCATCGAGGCCTGGAAAAAAGCCGGTATGGAAATCGACAGCATCGAAAGCATCGACGCCGACGAACTGGCCAAACGCCTGGCTGCCAACCCGGATTTGCCGGTGTTCGACGTGCGTAAAAAAAGTGAATTCGACAGCGAACATGTCGACAAGGCTGAAAACGCCCCGCTCGATTTTGTCAACGAATCCATGCTGCGCATTCCGAAAGATAAAACGGCATACGTACACTGTGCCAGCGGCTACCGCTCCATGATCTTCGCCAGCATCCTGCGCGCCCGGGGCTACGACAACCTCGTGGAAGTCAAAGGCGGCTTCAAAGGGATCAAGGAAAGCGGCAAGTTTGCCCTGACCGACTATGTGTGCCCGAGCACCCTGCTGTAACAACCATGCTGCCCCCTGTGTGGGGCGGCCCCAATCAACGCAACAATTCAACGCAACAACAACTGTAAAATGGAATTTCTATCACAACCCTGGCCCTGGTGGGTTGCCGGAATTTTTGCCGGACTCACGGTGCCGGTACTTCTGCTTCTGGGAAATAAACACTTCGGCCTTTCCGCCAACCTGCGGCATGCCTGTGCTGCCTGTTTCCCGGCCAACATCAAATTTTTTCAATACGACTGGAAAAAAGAAGCCTGGAACCTCTTTTTTGTCGGCGGCCTTGTCGTGGGCGCCTTCATTGCCAGCACCGTACTGGCCGATCCCAACCCCATTCAGATAGCGCCAACGCTGGCCGCCGATCTGGCCGAAAACGGCATCACAAGGGCCGACGGGCTGGTGCCGGCCGACCTGTTCAGCTGGAACGAATTGCTCAGCCTGCGGGGTTTCATTATGATCGTCATTGGCGGATTTCTGGTGGGTTTTGGCACCCGCTATGCCGGTGGCTGTACTTCCGGGCATGCCATCATGGGCCTGTCCAACCTGCAACTGCCGTCACTGATCGCCACGATTTTTTTCATGATCGGCGGGTTTATTATGACCAATTTGATCCTGCCGTACATTCTGGCGCTTTGACATTGAGTGATTGAGTGATTGAGTGATTGAGTGATTGAGTGATTGAGTGATTGAG
>CAZAEZ010000068.1:0-5724 GCA_964484205.1 uncultured Saprospiraceae bacterium
TCAATCACTCAATCACTCAATCACTCAATCACTCAATCACTCAATCACTCAATGTATAAATATCTCCTGCAATCTGTCGAAGGAATTCAGTGGTTTGGAATCACTGCGCTGCTGATCTTTTTCGGCACCTTCTGTTTTGCCCTGATCCGCCTATTTTTTAGTAAAAACAGCCAGCTGGATGAAATTGCCCGCTTGCCGCTGGAAGACTAAGTAACACCTAAGCACATTAAATCTTTTTGAACAATGAAATTCGCTAAATACTTTTTCATTTTTCTCCTGTTGAGCCTTTCCAGCGCTGTGTGGGGGCAATCGGCAGAAGCCCCGGCCGGCCAGGGCGCCGACGAATTGCTTCCCAATATTATGTTGTATGTGTTGGGCATTACAGCGGCGGTGCTGTTCATTGTGGCCATGATCTTTGTGGTAAAAGTGAATCAGTTCCTGTATAAACGTGTGCTTGACCTTGAAGCAGGCAAGTCGGGCGTTCAACTGCCGCAAGAAACGGCAGCTCAACAAGTGGAAGCCGACAGCTTCCTGACCAGCCTGCGTAAAAAATACTGGGAAGACGCTGTGCCCATCGAACGCGAACATGAAATCCTTTCGCACCACGACTTTGACGGCATCCGCGAACTGGACAACAGTTTGCCCCCCTGGTGGCTCAATCTTTTTATCCTCACGGTTATATGGGCGGGGTTGTACATGTACTATTACCACTGGGGCGGCAATGGCCCCTCATCGGCTCAGGAATATGAAATGGCCGTGGAGCGCGCCAAAAAGGAACAGGCCGTTGCCCTGGCCGGCATGGGGCAGCAGGTGGATGAATCCAATGTGGAAGTGCTCACGGAAAGCGCCGATTTGTCTGAAGGCGAACTGATCTTTAAAAATTTATGCGTAGCCTGCCACGGCCCGTCCGGGGAAGGCACCGTCGGACCCAACATGACCGACGAATACTGGTTGCACGGCGGCGGCATCAAAAATATTTTTAAAACGGTCAAATACGGTGTTCCGGAAAAAGGCATGATTTCCTGGCAATCCCAACTCACACCGAAGGATATGCAGAAAGTTGCCTCGTACATCCTGACACTTCAGGGCACCAACCCACCCAACGGCAAAGCGCCGCAGGGCGAAATCTGGGTTGAACCTGTTGCCGCAGATTCTACTGCTGCCCCGGAAGCCACGCCTGAAATTCAATAATGCCGGCAATGCGCGACGACGAACAAAATAACTGGGACAATATTATCGAGGACACGGAAGAGTTCCGCGACCAGATCGCCACGGTTGATCACGAAGGCAAGCGGATTTGGATTTATCCCAAAAAACCGCAGGGCCGGTATTACAATGCCCGCACCTGGGTGAGTCTTGTTTTTCTGGCGGTTTTTCTGGTCATGCCGTTTATCAAGGTCAACGGCGAGCAGTTTCTTTTATTCAATATTCTGGAGCGCAAGTTTGTGCTGTTTGGCCTGCTGTTTACCCCGCAGGACTTCCACTTGTTTGTATTGGCCACACTGACTTTTATTGTCTTTATCATTCTTTTTACCGTCGTGTACGGGCGCTTGTTTTGTGGCTGGGTGTGCCCGCAAACGGTTTTTCTGGAAATGTATTTCCGAAAAATCGAATACTGGATCGAAGGCGACGCCAATGCACAGCGCCGTTTGGACAATGCCCCCTGGACAGCGGAAAAAATCCGGAAAAAAGCCCTCAAACACACCATTTTCTTTGCCATTGCCGTGGTGGTAGCCAACTATTTCCTGGCCTATATCATCGGCATGGATGCCGTGCTCCAAATCATCCGGGAACCCATGGCCGAGCACCTGGGCGGCTTCATCGCAATGTTGATTTTTTCCGGGGCTTTTTACCTCGTGTTTGCCCGCCTGCGGGAGCAGGTTTGCACCACCATTTGCCCCTACGGACGCCTGCAAGATGTTTTGCTGGTAAAAGAATCGATCGTGGTGGCCTACGATTATGTGCGTGGAGAGCCGCGCGGGAAGTTGCGCAAGCAACAAACCGGGGCTGAATCGACGGCTGCTGCAACGGACCCGGTCGCGCAAATCCAGTCGGCCGTTGGCCAGGCGCCCGCAACTGTCGCGCCTGCTGAAGAACCCCGGACACTCGGCGATTGCATCGACTGCAAACTCTGCATTGCCGTTTGCCCGACCGGCATCGATATCCGAAACGGCACACAACTCGAATGCGTCAACTGCACCGCCTGCATGGATGCCTGCGACGCCGTGATGGACAAAATTGGCCGGCCACGCGACCTGATCCGCTACGACTCCATGACCGGTATAAAAAGCGGCAAACGGAAAATCTTTACACCCAGGGTATTGGCCTACACCGGCGTACTGATCGCACTGGTGGTGGTGGATGCCATCCTGATTGCCAACCGGGGCATTGTGGAAACAATTATTCTGCGTTCCCCCGGCCAGACTTACCAGCAAAAAGATGAAACACACTTCACCAACCTGTACACCTTCACGATAATCAATAAATCAACGGAAGAACTCCCGATCCAACTGCACCTCGTGTCGCCCGAGGGTAAACTACAGGTAGTGGGCCAGGCGCCCGGCACGCTCGAAAAAGGCGCTAAAAAACAAGGCGCTTTTTTCGTAGAACTTGAAAAAGACGACCTGGCCGGCAGAAAAACATCGGTGGTGATTGAAATTCTGTCCAACGGAAAAAAAATAGACGAGGTAGAAACCAGCTTCCTCGGGCCCGGAAAGCGGAAACACCAGCATTAAAAAATCACCCAATCACTCAATCACTCAATCACCCAATCACTCAATCACTCAATCACTCAATCACTCAATGATATGAAACTCAACTGGGGAACAGGAATCGCACTGGTCTACGGCTTATTCGCCCTGACCATGGTGGCTGTAGTCGTCAAATCCCGGTCGCACAACCCGGGTTTGGTCGACAAGGACTATTACAAGCTGGATCTAAACTACCAGCAACACCTGGAGAAAAAACAAAATGCCGCCCGGCTAAGCCAGGGGCTTCAGGTGCGTTTTGATGCTGCCAGACAAGTTATCCGGCTGGAATTTCCATCCAATTTGGGCGTACCCGCAGGCTCGGTCAAATGCTTCCGGTCATCGACCGTAAAAGACGACCGGCTGCTGAAAATCGAAGCAAGCCCGGACGGCCTGATGGAAATCCCCACCGGCGAGTTGGCCACCGGACTTTGGAACCTGGAAATCGACTGGCAGGCGCAGGGTACCGAATATTTCAACAGCACACTGGTCACCATAATCCGCGCCTGATCTGCCGTGCTTTGGACAGCGTTCATATTAGGCCTTGCCGGCAGCCTCCACTGTGTAGCCATGTGCGGCCCGCTCATGCTTGCCATTCCGTTCAGCAAGCAGGAACGTTGGCGGCTCATCGGCCAAACGCTCACCTACCAGGCGGGCCGGATCGGGACCTATGCCTTGCTCGGTTTGCTGTTTGGCTTGCTGGGCAAAGGCGTTGCCCTGGCCGGCTTTCAGCAAGCGCTGTCCGTATTTTCCGGATTGCTGATCCTTGTCGCTGCGTTTTTCGCAGTGGAATGGGAACGAGCCACACTGAAGATACCGGGCATCCGAACAATGACCCAATGGACGCAACGTACCATCGGCCGGCTCATGCAGCGGCACCCCGGCGGCGCGGCGCTGGGTATCGGGATGCTGAACGGACTGCTGCCCTGCGGTTTGGTGTATGCCGCCATTGCCGGGGCGATCAGCACGACCAGTGGTTGGGAAGGCAGTGCATTCATGGCATTGTTTGGCCTGGGCACTCTGCCGCTCTTGCTCGTGTTGATGGGAACCGGGCAGCGATTCAGCCCGGTTTGGCGACAAAAATTCCGCCTCGTCCAACCCATGCTCCTGGCCATTGCCGGGCTCATGCTGGTGTCGCGCGGCTTGCACCTCGATCTTTCCCTGTTTGAAACGGCGGTACCGAAAGCGATACCGGATTGCCATTGAGTGTAAAATTTTTCAAAATCAAACCCCGGCATACAGAAAAAGGTTTTTGTTTTTGCGCCTGCGCAGCTTGTTGGATAAACATTGCGCAGGCTTTTTTGTGTTTTTTCGGAAATTTGGGGCCATTGGTCGCATTTATTACGCTATCTGCTGAAAGACCCGGTTTTTCGCAAAGCTTAACTCAAAACTGTACACGAATAATGGTCACTACCAAATCGCTTTTTGCTGCAAAAGGGCTTGATGAGCGCAGTCTGGAATTTTTGTCCAACGCCATTGAAAAAAACAACCTGCCCGGATTTGATTATTTTGAATTCAAACGCGCCGTGATGGCCCTGGAACAAATGGACCTGGATGAAGCCACCTGCTTCAAAAGCGCGTTTGCCACGGCCGCCACCGTTGGCCTGACCAAGGAAAAACTGGTTGAAACGGCGGGTTATTACCGCAATGTGTTGCTCAAGGAAAAAGAACAATTCGACAAAGCCCTGGAAAGCCAGAACGCCACCAAAGTGACGTCCCGCGAACAGGAAATCAAGCGGCTGCGCGACCAGATTGAACGCCACAAAGCCGAGATCGTGCGCCTCCAGGATGAAATGGCCGGCTACCTCAACCAAATTGACCAGGCCGAAACATCGGTAAAACAGGAAGCGGAAAAACTCGAAAAAACCAAGGCTGCTTTTGAACAAACGCACCAATCGGTGCTTCTACAAATAGAAAAAGATGTGGAGCGCATGCACAAGCATCTGGGGTGACATACCGCAAGGCCGACGTCAAGTCAACCAGGCAACGAATCGCCACAACAATTGACAAAACATGAATTCTAAATCATTTTGGCAACGCCCGGAAGGGATTACCGGTGGGATTGTCATCCTTGGCCTGATCGCCGGAGGGGTGTTTCTGCTCAATAAATTTCTGCCGGTACTGATCGGCCTGGCAGAAAACACCTTGTACCTGGCCGGCATGCTTGGCGCGCTGGCCATGGTGATTTACGTCGTACTCGACCCAAAAGCGCGAAACCTGATCTGGTACATGTACAAATCGGTCATGCGCTGGATCACCGGTATTTTCGTCAATGTAAACCCGATCGCAGTCCTAAAGTCGTACATCGAAAACCTGGAAAAAAGCTTGCGCAAACTCAGCAAGCAAATCGGCTCCCTGCGCGGGCAAATGCGCCAACTCAAAGGTATCATGGAGGGCAACGCCGGCGAAATCCAGAAAAACATGGTACTCGCCGAGCGCGCTAAAAAGCAGGGCGACGAAAAAAACCTGGCGCTCTCCACCCGCAAAGCCGGACGGCTGCAGGAAGCCAACAGCAAGTACGATGCCCTGTACCGCAAAATGGAGGTGCTCTACCGCGTGCTGACCAAAATGTATGAAAATTCGGAAATTGTACTGGAAGACACCAAAGACCAGGTGATGCTCAAAGAGCAGGAGTACAAAGCCATCCATGCGAGCCATAATGCGATCCGTTCCGCTCAAAGCATTCTCAGCGGCAACCCCGACCAGCGCGCCCTGTTCGACCAGGCCCTGGAAGAAATGGCCGACGAGGTTAGCCAGAAAGTCGGCGACATGGAGCGGTTTATGGACACCAGCCGCAACCTGATGGACTCCATCGACCTTCAAAACGGCGTTTTCGAAGAAGAAGGGCTGCAATTGCTCGAACAATGGGAAAAACAAAGCCCCCTGCTCAGCAAGCCGGAAAGCAAGGGTGCATCAAAAAAATCGAAGGAAAAACCGCTGGATATCAATACACCGCCAAAAGAAATTTTGAAGGATG
>CAZAEZ010000068.1:5734-26101 GCA_964484205.1 uncultured Saprospiraceae bacterium
ATTGCGGATTACGGATTGGTTCACCATTTGGGAGAGGGTGAGTTGGGCTGCCTCATCTGAATTTTGGGAATAGTGAAAAACTGCCTGTATCGAAATGGTGAACCAATCCGCAATCCGTATTCCGCAATCGAAACTCCCTACTCTCCCCAGCGAAAACTTGTCAGGTCAAAACCCGCCAAATCCAGCACCCGGTCTACCACGGTGGCTGCCAACTCCTCAAAATTTTTCGGTTGGGAATAAAACGACGGCGAGGCCGGACAAATAATTCCGCCGGCTTCCGTCACCGTTTTCATATTGTTGATGTGGATCAGGCTGAGCGGCGTATCGCGGGGTACCAGGATCAGGCGGCGGCGTTCCTTGAGCACCACGTCTGCCGCCCGCGTCAACAAATCATTACTGACACCCGTAGCAATTCGGGCTAAGGTACCCATGGAACAGGGACAAACAATCATCG
The DNA here is from genome assembly GCA_964484205.1 of uncultured Saprospiraceae bacterium. Taxonomy (GTDB): domain Bacteria; phylum Bacteroidota; class Bacteroidia; order Chitinophagales; family Saprospiraceae; genus M3007. The sequence goes on from CAZAEZ010000068.1 coordinate 6,189, forward strand.
TATCGTACCGGGCCGAACCGGATGCAAACGGCGCGTAAAAATCGTTCTTCGCATAAAAATCGAAAGGATAAGCCTCGAATGATACCGGGCCGATTTCCAGTTCCCAGTTTACTTTGGCATTGTCGGACAACACCACGCCCACAGCATCCCACTGATCCGGCATCCGGGCCAGTTTGTCCAGCAGTACTTTGGCATAAATGGAGCCGGAGGAACCGGCAATGGCAACGACGATTTTTTTCATGCTTTTTTCCAGTAAAGTGCTTTGAATTTTTAGGGTGTTGTACTCGTCCTACGACTGCGAGTCGTAGGACGAGTAGCCAACCCGGCTCACACGCCCTCCTCCAGGGTCCCGTCCGCATGCCGGGCAAAGCGGCCCAGATCGCGGTCGTGTACCTGGTCATAACGTTTCCAGGGCCAGCCGCCGAATTTAGTGGCGTGGTAATCGTCAAAAGCCTGCTGGATTTCTTCCTTGGTGTTCATCACAAATGGCCCGTACTGGATCACCAGTTCGCCGATCGGTTTTCCCTGCAAAACGAGGATGCGTGCCTCGACGGCGCCGGTGTTCCGGATGTCCATGTCCACGGCGGCGTTTACCACCGCCGAATGATATTTTTCAACCTGTTTGTCGGCCAGGGCAATCTGACTTCCCGTGTAAAAATAGAGCGCGCGGTTGATGCCCGCACCGGCTTTGGGCAAGGTAAAAGCAGCGCCGGGTTCCAGTTTCAGGTTAAAGATGGCAACCTCGTTGGCCGGGTCGGCAGCCCAGGAGTCGGGTGGCGGAGCAGGGGCCGTGTGGCCCAACAGCGTGCCTGCAATCACTTCTACTTCTGTACTTTTTCCATGTACATCCGTGTGCACGGGCTTGGGTATGGTGCTGCCCCACAGCATTTTAAAATGCGGCTTGACCATCTTGTTTTTCTTCGGCAGGTTGAGCCATATCTGGAACAATTCCATCGGATTTTCTTCCTCCTTGCGCAACAGCGGGAACATTTCGGAGTGTTGCACGCCACCGCCCGCAGTCATCCACTGCACATCGCCTTCGCCGTAACGGCCGGATGCGCCCATGGAATCGGCGTGGTCCACAATGCCCTGCCGGACGACGGTGATCGTTTCGAAGCCCCGGTGCGGATGCCCCGGAAATCCGGGTACTTTTTTGCCATGGTACATGCGCCAGCCGTCTTTTATGATAAAATCGTCGCCCAGATGCCGCCCCTTCAGCGAGACGGCGGGACCCAATTCGTCGTTGCCTTTTGGAAATTTGTCTTCGTGGTGCACGCAAAAAAGGAAGGGATCCAGAGTCTCCCAGCTAAAGCCCATGGGCTTCAAACTCAACACCGGATCGGGGGCCGGTTCCGGCTGCATGGAGGCCGACTTGCCCCGCCAGGGAAAACTGAACAGCGATAAAAGACCCAGCGAAAATTTGGCCAGAAAATGGCGGCGGTTGGCTTTGTTTGTCTGCATAACAAGTGTTTTTTGATATTGATCAACAGTGTGACGGAATTGGTTTCAGTCGGCTTTTTGGCCAATTTCACCCGGGCTGTTTGGGCCTGTCCTTCCAATTCTGAAAAAATCAGGCAACCTTTGCAGGATTCGTTTTACCAAAAAAATTTGGGCATGACCAGCAAAATACGCAGCCGTAAACTAAATACCGTTCTTGGGATTTTTGTTCTGACCGGTGCATTGTTTTCCCTCAGCACCTGCCGGTCGGATTCGCAATCCAGCGGGCCAAAAGAAGAGGCCGATATTGCCCCTCCGGCAGATGCGTTGTTTAAAAAAATGCCGGCCGCTGAAACCGGCATTGATTTCATGACGGAAGTCAAGGAAGATTTTTACGACAATATCGTGCTGAATCCGAACTTCTACAACGGCGGCGGTGTCGGGGTCATCGACGTGAACAACGACGGCAACCAGGACCTGTTTTTCACCTCAACGACCGGCTCCTGCAAACTCTACCTCAATGGTGGAAATTTTAAATTTACGGATATCACCAATATCGCCGGCGTAGCCGCACGCGACGGATTTAAAACCGGCGTGGCCATTGCCGATGTGAACGGCGACGGCTGGCAGGACATTTACGTGTGCCGCAGCGGCCTGCGCCCCGGCGATACCCGCCGCAACCTCCTGTTTGTCAATAATCAAAACAACACTTTCACGGAAAGCGGCGCTGCGTATGGCATTGACGACCCCTCAGCCAGCAACTGCAGCAACTTTTTCGACTACGACCTCGACGGCGACCTCGACCTCTACGTGGTCAATTACCCCGTCGATTTTCAACTGGCCCACCGCATGGACCTGATGCAACTTGAAGACGGCTCCATCGTGCCCAACAAAGCCCCAAAAACGGAATTCGACTCCGACCGGTTTTACCGCAACAACGGCAACGGCACCTTCACCGACATCACCAAACAAGCCGGCCTCCGCAACCGCGCCTTCGGCCTGAGCAGTATCGCCATGGACTGGAACGGCGACCACTGGCCCGACCTCCTGGTGGCCAACGACTACATCGAACCCGATTTTCTGTACATCAACAACCACGACGGCACCTTCACCGACCAGGCTGAAAAGAGTTTCCGCCACATGTCCAACCATACCATGGGCACCGATGTCACCGATATCAACCTCGACGGCCTGCCCGACCTGTTGGCACTGGATATGCTCGCGGAAGACTATCAGCGGCAAAAAACCCTGAGCACCATCATGAAAGACGACCGGTACAAAACCCTCACCGACTACGGCTACGGTCACCAGATGATGCGCAATGTGCTGCAACTGAACAACGGCCCCTCCGGCACCAGCACCGTCCAAACACCGACTTTCAGCGAGATCGGCTGCATGGCCGGCGTTTTTCAGACCGACTGGAGCTGGAGCGTTTTGTCGCAGGATTACGACCTCGACGGGTGGCCCGATGTGTTCATCACCAATGGCTACCGCCGCGACGTGACAGACCTCGACTACGTACAATTTACCGACGATTCCATCCAGCGCACCTTCGGCGGCATCAGCAATAAAAATTTCAAAACCATATACGAATATCTCGACCTCATCCCCTCCGTCAAACTGCGGAACTACATGTACCGCAACCGCGGCGACCTCCGTTTTGAAAACAAAACCATCGACTGGGGCTTCACCGACAAAACATTTTCCAACGGCGCAGCATATGCCGACCTCGACAACGACGGCGACCTCGATCTGATCGTAAACAACATCGAAAGCGAAGCCCTGCTGTACCGCAACACCGCCGCCGACCTGAAACAAAGCAACTGGCTGCAAGTACGTATCGAAGGCGCCGCAGGAAACCCCACCGGCGTTGGCACGCTCGTGCGCGTAACTGCCGGCGGCAAAACCTGGCAACAGGAACTCACCCCTGTGCGCGGCTTCTTTTCCTGCAATGATCCGCTGTTGCAATTCGGCCTGGGCGATATTGGCACCATCGACAAAATCGAGGCGCTCTTCCCGCCCGGCAACAAACTGATCACACTGACCAATCAACCTGCCAACCAGCGCCTTACGCTCAAAATTGCCGATGCGAAACCGGGGACTCTGGCGCCGATCATGCGCTTCCAACAAGCTCATTTCAATGAAATTTCCGGCGCCCGCGGCCTGAGTTTTGAACACAAGGAAGACAGCTACAGCGATTTTGATAATGAACGGCTGCTTCCCTGGCGGCTGTCAACCCCCGGGCCCGGCATAACCACCGGCGATGTGAACGGCGACGGCCTTGACGATTTTTATATCGGTGGCGCAGCAGGCTCGGCGGGGGCATTGTTTGCCCAACAACCCGATGGCCGGTTTACACGCCTGGCGCAAAGTACCTGGGATACCGATGCTGCGTTTGAGGACACCGGCGCTGCCATTTTTGATGCCAACGGCGACGGGTTTAACGACCTGCTCGTGGCCAGTGGCGGCAACAGCGCCCCGGCAGGCCGCGAAATTTACCGGCCCAGATTGTACCTCAACGACGGCGCCGGAAAATTCACCCGCAACGACAAAGCCCTGCCCCATATTACCGACAGCGGATCAGCCGTGGCCGTGTTCGACTACGATGGCGATGGCGACAGCGATGTTTTTCTCGGTGGTTGGTGTGTTCCGGGCGCTTACCCGCTTACCCCCAACAGCCACGTGCTGCGCAACGACAACGGCGTGTTTACGGATGTCACAGCCCAGGTGGCGCCGCAATTTGCACAGTGCGGCATGGTGCGCGACATGGTGTTTGCCGATTTGAACGGCGATAAAAAAGCCGAACTGCTCGTTGCCGGAGAATGGATGCCGTTGACGGTTTTTCAACTAAAAGGCAACAAGTTTGAAGATGCCACCGCTGCGTTTGGGCTCGACCAGTCACACGGATTTTGGCGCAGCCTGGTTGTCGCCGATTTCGACGGCGACGGTGATCAGGATTTTGCAGCCGGCAACCTGGGCTATAACACCCGGCTGGAGGCATCCGTCGAGGAGCCACTGCATATTTATGCCAAAGATTTTGACAAAAACGGAAGTATCGATCCGCTGATGAGCTACACCCAAAACGGGGTGGAATATCCGCTGGTACTTCGCGAAAAACTGCTCAAACAACTCCCGGGTTTGAAGAAAAAATTCGTGCGCAACACCACCTATGCCTATGCCATGCTCGAAGACCTCTTCCCGCGCTCTGAACTGAATACTGCGTTCAAAGGCACCGCCAATATGCTGGGCTCTGCATATTTTGAAAACCAGGGAGGCAAATTCACAGCCAAAGTCCTGCCCAACACCGCCCAAATAGCGCCCGCGCAAGCGTTTTTAGCCGCCGACTTCAATGCGGATGGGAAAACCGACCTGTTGCTGGTCGGAAACGACTACGGCCAGCAAATCGAAACCGGACCGATCGACTCCGGAAACGGGCTCCTGCTGATCAATACCGGCAAGGGGGATTTCAGCCCGCAACCGGCCTGCCAAACCGGCCTTTGGGCCAACCTCGATGCCCGCTCGGCACAATTGATCAACCTTAAATCGGGTAAAAAACTGCTGTTGGTGGGTAATAACAATGCCCGGATGCAGGTTTTTGAGGTGAAATAATTTTTTATACACCACGGAGGCATATTTTACTCGTCCTACGACTTTGAGTCGTAGGACGAGTAAAATATGCCTCCGTGGTAAAAAAACACCAACGCAATGAAACACATCCCACTCCGGTTTTTCCTAATCCTGTTTTTCACCCAAAACCTTTTTTCCCAAAACACTACCATCACCGTAAACACCACTGAACGCCAACAAGTTATCGACGGCTTCGGCGCCCACCAGGGCAACAGCCAAACAAATGCCGCCTGGTGGCAGCAGTTGTACTACGACGACCTGGGCGCTTCCATTTACCGCGTCGATCTGACGCCCAGCCTCAATGCCCCCTACGCCACCCTGAGTTATTATTCGCCCTGGTTCATGGGCTCGCAAACCGACCATGTGCTCAACCTCGAAGACCCCGACAACCCCAACGGCCCGGAAAACAACCGCGTGCGCACCTACACCGGCGCGCAGGACTATTCCCGCAGTTTCGGTGGTTTCAATGCCCCGATTGCCGTAATGGGCCCCGACATCGACGCGAACGTCCAGCTGTTCAATTTCCCAAACGACGGAGCCATTCAGGCCGGCCTGGATCGCCAAAACCAGTTGGGCGATTTCAAACTGACCGGCTCGCTCTGGTCGCCGGTGCCCTGGGTTAAAATTTCATCAGGCAATAATTATCCGGAAAACTGGTGGCCCGGTCCGGTCATCGGCGCCCCCTGGCCTTTCATCTGGGGCGGCAATTTTGCCGGTGGCCGGCTTGATGTATCGGGTACACCGCTCGCCGTGTTCGACGACTCGGCGCTTGGCGGCAGTGGGCCTACCAGCGCCCTCACGCAGTTTGCCCGCAGTACGGCGGCGTACGTGCGCGGCTACCAGCAGCATTTCAGTGTGCAGTTTTACGCCATCAGCATCCAGAACGAACTCAACTTTGAACAGTTTTACAACAGCGCGACATACCCGCTGTCTTCCCAATACATCACCGCGCTGAAGGCCATTCGCGCCGAATTCGACAAATACGACGATCTGCGCCCGATCCGCCTCATGGGCCCCGAAGACCTGCTGGGTGGCGATGCCTACGGCCTTTGGCAATACGGCGGCGGTGCCAATACCATCCACAAAAACCTGCAATACCTGCAAAATATCGCCGCTGATCCGGCCGCCCTGGCCGCCCTCGATTTTTTTTGTATCCACGGCTATGCCAACGACGGCGTGAGTTCTTCCGGTGCAAACCCGACGGCCTGGGACTGGTGGCGGAGCGGCTGGCAGGCCAGTCCGGCGCCCGGTATTCCGGCCAATGTGCAGGGTTTTTCTGCCTTCGGCAAAAAATCGTGGATGACGGAAACCTCCGGTGAAAATGCCGCCTGGCTGTCCCCTGCCAACGGTTTTCCAAACAACGGCGGCTGGAGCATCGCGCTCAAAATACACCAGGCACTCACCAACGGCCGCGAAAGCGCCTGGCTGTACTGGACCTTCACCGAATCGGGCGACAACGGCGAGGTAACCAATTTTGCCCTGAGCAACCAGGCTGCCGGTGCCACGGCGCCCAAATACGTAGCCGCCAAACATTTTTTCAAATTCATCCGGCCCGATGCCGTTCGGGTAAATGCCAATGTCGCCGGCAGCAGCCCGTTATTGGCCAGCGCATATGTGCACGACGAAAACGGCACCGTTACCCTTGTTTTGATCAACACGGCTTCCACGGCGCGCACCGCGACCATTCAACTCACCGGCGATGCTGCGCTGCCCGTTTCATTCGACAGCTACACCTCCAGCAATGGCAATTACTGGCAATCGGGCACTGTTTCTGTTTCCGGCAATTCGTTTGATCTGACGGTGCCGGGTTACGGCGTAACTACCCTGCATGGTTCCGGATTTACTTCGGCCACTCAAAGCAAACCAGTGGCTCAAGCCAGGCTGCTGCCGACCGAACCCAACCCGTTCAGTAGCCAGACGCGCATTCGGTACCACCTGGAACGGTCGACGCCCGTGCGGCTGACGGTGCAGGATTTTTCGGGGAAAACACTTGCCGTGTTGGTAGAAAAAATTCAGGGCGCCGGGGAATACGCCGTTGATTTCGACGGTGCCCGGCTGGCGCCGGGAATGTATTTTTATTGTTTGGAAACGGCGGATGGGACGGTGTGTGGGAAGATGGAGCGGTTTTAAAACCTGTCAGGTCAAAATTTCAATAAAAAAGGGGCGCTTGTTGCGCCCCTTTTTTATTGAAATTTTGACCTGACAGGTTAGTTAATCACGCCGTCTAACAGACGGCGTTACCGGGCAAAACCAATGCCCCGACGCTGGTAAACCGAAAGTTTATCCTTGTCGAATGTGAACGAAGCCACATCATCCAACATGATGGTGTGCAAGGCATCCGCATTCAGTTCCTTTTTGGAAGTCTGGGCGATCCGCAGGTTCTGGTTTTTGATGGTGTCCAGCACCACCTGCCGCACCGTGCGGGCATTGCCGAAGTATTTGTCGCGGAACTGGTACAGGAATTCCATGTACTTGCCCAGGTATTCGCGGGCGTCTTCGTTGACCCGGTAGTGTTCCTCCTGGAACATGTACAACGCGATTTCCAGCAACTCGCTCGGGTTGTAATCTTCGAAACGCAACACCTTGTCGAAGCGGCTGGCCAGCCCGGGGTTGGCTTTCAGGAAAGCATCCATGTTTTCAGGGTATCCCGCTACGAACACGAAAAACTCTCCGCGACGGTCCTCCATGCGCTTGAGCATGGTCTGGATGGCTTCGTCGCCAAAATCGCCGTGGGTGCCGCGGCCGCTGTTGGTCAGGGCATAGGCTTCGTCGATAAACAACACCCCGCCCATGGATTCATCGAGCCGTTCGGTGGTTTTGATGGCCGTTTGGCCGACATAGCCTGCTACCAGCCCTTGTCGATCCGTTTCGATCATATGGCCGCGTTCGAGCACGCCCAGCGCCTTGTAAATCTTGGTGAGAATACGCGCCACCGTGGTTTTGCCCGTGCCGGGATTCCCGACGAAAACGGTGTGCAGGAAAAAACGGCCCAGCACGTCGCGGCCCGATTCGCGGTTGAAGCGCACCAGGTGCACGAGTTCGCGGATATCTTTTTTGATCTCCGGCATGCCGATCAGGCTGTCCAGTTGGTGCAAGGCCTGGGCGAGCAGGTTTTCATCGACCGGGATATTGGGCAAAGGCCGCTTGGGAATGATTTGCACTTTTTCCACATCTTCCCGAAGGATAATTTTCAGCGCCTCCGGCGGCAGATTGCGCACATCGGGATCAGCCATCATGCGCAGGCCGAGCTGAATTTTTGCCTTATCCAGCAGGTCGTACACAAAACGGGCGTTGCCAAAACTGCGGTCGCGGGTACGGAAGGCTTCGGTGATGTATTCGTCGACAAGGTCCTTGGCATCCTTGTCCAGGATAATTTCTTTTTCCCGGCAGGCGTATTCGGCAATGGCGCTGAGTTCCTGCGGCAGGTAGTCCGTAAATTCAAACGTCATTTTGAAGCGGCTGCGGAGGCCGGGGTTGGAGTCGAGGAACGTTTTCATTTCCTTGGGATAGCCGGCTACGATAACCGCCAGGTCGCCCGCGCCGTTCGACATTTCCTTGACCAGAATTTCGATCACTTCCTTGCCAAAATCTTTGGAATCTTCCGAAGAGCGGGCCAGCGCGTAGGCTTCATCGATGAAGAGCACCCCGCCGCGGGCCTGTTCGATCGCTTCCTTGACTTTGGGCGCAGTTTGGCCGATGTATTCGCCGACAAGGTCCGTGCGGTCCACTTCGTGGATATGGCCTTTGGTCAGCAGGCCCATTTTTTTGTACAGGCGGCCCATCATTTTAGCGACGGTGGTTTTGCCCGTTCCGGGGTTGCCGATGAAGACCGAATGCACGTTGATGTTATCTTTTTCTTCGATGCCTTTTTCCTTGCGTAGTTGCAAAAACTGGAGGTACTGCGCATGTTCGCGCACTTTTCCCTTGATTTCCGACAGCCCGATCAGCGCATCCAGCCGGGACAGTACTTCTTCGAACGAATCAAAATCTTCTTCTTCGGGTTGGAGATACACCTGCTGGCCTTTATCGGGAAGCCAAACGCCGTTGATGCCCTCTTCCCAATCGGCGCCCACCTCGAAAGGCATGACGGCGAGCAGTTGATCCATGAACACGATTTCGGCGGTGTAGCGGTCGTTGCGCCAGGAGCCTTTCACATTGCTGCCCCAGCCTGCGGTAATTTTCACCCCTTCATCGCCCTTTTCCACGCGGTGCAGGCGCACCACCTGGCCTTTCAGTTCGCGGGCATCGTTGTAAAATTTGATAAACAGTTCGCATTGCCACTGCTTACTGGCAAGCAGGTTTTTCAACACCACTTCCGAATAAATGTAGCGCGTTTCCTCGCCGTTGAACCGGCGCAGGTACTGCCGGTCAAACTCCGGCGTGTCGTCGTAAGGGCCCTCATACATGCGCAGGGAAGTGATCTGGCAATACGGGTTTTCCGCCTTGGAAATGGCCTTGCCGGCGTCTTCCATGTAAAAATAGCGGGTGGCGACTTTTTCGCCTTCAATCCAGGCCTCCCAGTAGTAGGCGCCTTTTTTCCAAAAAACCCCCTCCTGCTTGTTGCCCCAGCCTTCCCGGATATAACCAACGGAATCGTACTTGCTAACTTTGCGCCGGAACGGTAAAATGCAGATTTCTTTTTTTTGCTTTTTGACGGCGTAACAACGGATTTCCACATTGATTTCCCAATCTTCGTTGTCAAAATATTTGTTGTGAAAAGACAACTCGGCGTAGATGTACGTGGTTTCATGCCGGTCGAAAACCTGGCGGTATTTTTTCTTATTATCGGCCAGCCATTCCGTAGATGCATAGATTTTTAACTCCCGGAACTTCCAGCGTTTTAAATCCGGGTGATCGTCGGGCGTTTGAGATTGATGGGAGCCGTAATACATGCAAGTCGCGTTTGGAAAGTTAGCTGATTGGAGGCGGGGAACTCTGCGTGGGCAAAATAAATACTGTCTTGCCAAATATAAAACAAAGAATTTCAATTTCAGCAAAAAATATACCGGACGCAAATGCACCGGCTAAGAGGAAAACCGGGAGTAAAAGCCAAATTCCAAACTTTTACACGTCCCTGTTGGTGTGTCCCGATTATTAAATTTAACTTTTGGGCCCAAGGCAAAATTGAGTCATTCAAAAACTTTCCTAAAATCAAATGGCATGAAACGCATTTTTACGCCGTCTTCCCTGGTTGAGCCTTCAAACACCCGAATCCGGGTATTTGCCATTTTGCTGCTGATCGTGTCGCAAAGCCTGCTTTCGGCACAGCCGGCTACACCCTCCGGGCAATTGCACTACCAGGCAAGGGGCACCGGCCGAACGACCGGCCATGTCATTACGCTGCATATCTACAATCCCACATCAATGCCCTTGCGCACTACCGTGGGCGACTGTTTCATCCCGTCGGCGGACGGGTACCAGGGCTATGTGGTCTTGAAAACGTATACTGTGGAGGTGCCGGCCCTGGGGGCAGCGCAACTTGACCTGGACGGCTATTGCACCAATGTCCAACGCCCAGCCGTACCGGATGGCGAATCAGCCGCCGCCGTATCGAATTGGGTGCCCTGGGCAGAAGCCGCAGCACTGCCAACACCCGGATCGAGCCCGGGAGCCGGTTTTATTCCGGTTGAAAATTTTCGGACAGACGACCCGCTCAGTTTGACCTATCCGGGCACTCAAATCGCCTTTCCTTACCGGATTGACTTTAACCGCCACCCGCATGAAGCCGCGCGTTTGTTGCTGTACGCTGCCGCGGTGGCCGAGCAGGCTTTCGACCAGCTCCTGCGCGACGGACTACTTCAACCTGCCCGCTGGGGGCGGTCGGACGCGGGCATCCGGGAGCAACTGGTCCAGCAGGCGTTTTGGGCCTACACCGGCCAATTGGAAGGTGCCGGCTACGGTAAACCGGGATTTGCCGGCCAGTTCACCGAAGAAGCGGAACAGGCACTGAACCAGGGTCGGCAGGATTTCCCCCCGGAAACCCAACAACAGCTGGACCGGCAGGTGCAGGATATCTGGGCAGGCATTTCCCTGGTGGGCGCCAGCGCCAAACTCATCGCCCCGGACCAAGCCCACAACGATGCCATTTTTCAGGAAACACCGGCCGGCCCGCCGATTGACCCGCTGGAAATATTACCCGACCGGATCAACGCTGCCGATCCGGCGCAGCCCGGCGCCGACCGGCAGCTTATCCCCGCGCTTTTATTTTTTCAAAAAAACACTTCCGCCGAGCCGGCTTCCTTGCAACAATTGGCTGTAACAAAATGGGAAAACCACCTGCGCATGGCACAAACCGGAATCCGACTTGACGACGCCGATGCCCTGCCCCGCCTGCTTGTTTTGGCCGGCAAACTCAACAATCCCGTCAGTCAGGCGATTGACGAAAAAAAACGAAAAGACCTCCTCCAATTGCTTCAGGGCCGCCTGAACACCGCGTTGGAACAGCAACTTGCCGCGCTCAACCCTACCGACCCGGATTATTTGCAACATTGGCGCAAACTGAAAGGCATGGAGCAGGAAGCCTGGTATGCCCGGCTCGTTGTATCCAACCCCTTGCGAAAATTGCCCCGTATCGGCACGTTGCGGTCGGCCGGCGGTCAGTTTGACCCGGGCCGGATACAACTGAATTCGCCGCAATGGAAACACCAGTTTGACCCGCCGGGAACAGTGCAGCCGCAAAAATTCCCCTGGTGGATACCCGCAGCCGCAGTACCGGTTGCGGGCGGAATTGTGTACGCCTTGTTGCGCAACACGAACAATGACACACCGCCGTCGCCCGTAGCGCAGGCGGATGCGCTCAATTTGCCCTGCAGGGGCGAAGGCACGGTCGATGTGTTGGCAAACGACAGTGGCGAAGGCATCACCGTTACCGCTGTAAGTGCACCGCCGCAGTTAACGGCAACCATCCTGGGGGCAGGTACGGTGCAGATCAGCAGCAATGCAACGGGCGTTTACGACGTGAGTTACGGAATCACCGACGTTGCCGGGCAAACAGCCATTGGAACCATTCGGGTAACGGTAACCGATCAGGCGCCGCCAACCATCACCTGTCCGGCAGCCGTCACCCTGGAAGGCTGCAACGAGCCGCCGCCGCCCGCCCTGAGCGGGCAGGCGAGTACTGCCGACGGTTGCGACCCTGCGCCCGAAATCCATTTCGTGGATGAATTGGGCGGAACGCCCTGCATGCCCGTTTTTCACCGGACCTGGATCAGCACGGATGCTTCCGGCAACAGTGCTGCCTGCCAGCAGGAAATCACCCTGTACGACCAAACCGCGCCGGTGCTCACGAATTGCCCGGCTGCCGTCGGCGTTAATTTCGGCCAGCAAACAAACCTGGGTCTGACCGGACAAGCAACCGCAACGGATAATTGCACCACACCGCTTTCGCCAACCTACACCGACGATAACAGCAGCCTCAACGATTGCACCGGCGCAATTATCCGCATCTGGACGGCTGCCGATGCCTGTGGAAACACCACAACCTGCACCCAATCAATCGCCGTCAAAGATGGCGCCAGTCCGGTGTTTACCCTGTGCCCGGCTCCGGTGGCCGTGGATTGCGGCAGCCAGAATGATCTGAGCCTGACCGGGCAGGCAACCGCTACCGATGATTGTACCAGCACCCTAACACCTGCTTTTTCGGACGACCTGAGCGGTTTCAACGGCTGCGCCGGCGTCATCGTTCGCAACTGGACGGCTTCCGACGCCGTCGGAAATATGGCCACTTGTGTTCAAAACATTGAAGTGGCCGATACGGCTGCGCCGGTGTTTGACAATTGCCCGGCCGACATCACGGTGGCGCTCGGCCAGCAAAACGATCTGACCGTCACCGGGCAGGCGGCAGCTACGGATGCCTGCACGCCGGCAGTTACGGTTTCGTTCGAAGACGACCTGAGCGGCCTTTCTGATTGCGGCGGTACGATCAACCGCTTGTGGACGGCAGCAGATGCCTGCTCCAATAGCGCGCAATGCAAACAAACCATTGCGGTCACAGACCCGGCGCCCCCGGAATTTACATACTGCCCGCCCGCCGTCACCGTGGAATGCGGCCAGCAGGACGACCTGGCCCTCACGGGCAAGGCGGAGGCAAAAGACAATTGCACCGGTACGGTCACCCCCAGTTTCACCGATGACCCAGGCACATTCACCGGGTGCTCCGGGGATATTCTCCGGCAGTGGGTCGCCACGGACACGGGCGGGAACTCGGCGGTTTGTGAACAGGTCATTTCGGTTCAGGATAAAACACCGCCCGTTTTCAGTAATTGTCCGGAAACCGCAACCGTCGCCTGCGGCATGCAAAACGACCTGGCAATAACCGGCCAGGCGCTGGCTGCGGATGCCTGCAACGGCGCCGGTCTGCCAACCTACAGCGATGACCTGAGTGGTTTCTCGGGTTGTGAAGGGGTAATCCGGCGCATTTGGACGAGCGCAGACAGCTGTGGAAATGCCGCAACCTGCGAGCAGAAAATTACTGTTTTTGACGACTTGCCACCGGTTTTCACCTTGTGCCCGCCGACCGTATTCGTGCATTGCGGGCAGGAGAATAATTTGAATTTTACCGGCGTGGCAACAGCCGAAGACGCCTGCTCGGGCGCTGTTCCAGTCAGTTATACCGACGATCTCAGCCAGTTTTTAAATTGCGAAGGGTCGATCACACGCACTTGGACCGGCATTGATCTTTGCGGCAATGCCGTCTCTTGTGCGCAACTGATCTTTGTTTCTGCTGTGCCATGCGGGATAACTGTGAATTTCCAAACCGGGCCGGCCACCTGCGGCAATTGCACCGGTACCGCGACGGCAACGGTCGTGCCCCCCGGGCCTTACACCTTCACCTGGTCCGACGGGCAATCGGGGGCCAATGCGACGAGCCTGTGCCCGGGCGCCTACGCTGTGTCGATCCACGATCCGCTGAATAGTTGTACGGAAGTCTTCAACATCGACATTCCGGATGTGCCCGTGCTAAGCTTGCTGGTACTGAATGTAACGCCGCCCAGTTCGCCAAGTGCCAACGACGGCAGTGTCATCCTGCAAGTGCAACCGCCCACAGCAGCATTGCCGCTACAGGTTTTTGTGGATGACCAGTTCATCGGATTGGCGAACAGTACGTTCCAGATCACTAATTTTTCTGCCGGGGCTTACACGATTTTTGTCGTGGATACCAATGGTTGCCCCTCCGAGCCCATTACGGTGGAACTGTCTCCGGCGCCCGGGCCTGAAGTTTTCGGGGCTGTTCCGGCGTTCATCGTCCCGGGAATTAGCCCCGCACCGCCGGCTTCCATGGTGACAAGGATGATGGGGAATATGCTGTTGCCGGAACACCCCCACCCCACCGGCTTGCTTTGGGGGCCACCGGTTGGCCTGACGATTTGGTTTGATCTTGGGAAAAAACGGCAATTGCGCTTGTCGGACAGTCGCCGGCAGGGGCTGCTTGCCTTTCCGGGTTTGCAGGGCGCCGGAATTCCAATGCCGATAAATTTCACGCTCCAGGAGGTTGGACTGCGGCAAGGTAATCCGTTGAAAAACAAGTCGGCTTGTTTTCAGGAGGCCGGTATTGTGCGCATGCAATTGCGGGCTGCGCCAAATTTTTCGTCCGGACAGGGCCATCCGGCGCAATCCGTGTACGCCTGGCAGTTTTTTGCAGGCGGCGGGTTTCAACACCCGGTTTTACAGCATTTCCAATTGGAATGGAGTGGACGGCTGTACGTAAACCCAAACCAGACAGGCTGGCAGTTCCAACCGGCCCTTCAATTGCAGATCAGGCCGGGGGCGAATAAATAATCTGCGGCCTAAACCCTTTGCCAACCTGCTTGTTGTTTGGACAAATTCTACCTTTGCGCGATTCTTGCGTTTATGGATATCAAACTTGCTCAAACAGACGCCGAAATTTTGGAATGCCGCGAGGTAATGCTTACCCTGCGCCCGCATGTGCCTTCCGACCAGTTTTTAAACCTGGTTCAGGAAGCCATGCAAACGGGATACCAGTTGGCCTACATTGCGGAAGGCGGCAAAGCCGTTGCAGCGATCGGTTTCCGGGAGCTGCAGTTTCTGTTTAACGGCAAACATTTTTACATCGATGACCTGAGTACCCTGCCGGATTACCGCGGGCACGGATACGGCGGCCGGCTGCTCGATTTTGTCGCCGGACTGGCCCAGGAGCGCGGCTTCGAAGTCATTACGCTCGATTCCGGCTTTCAGCGCCACGACGCACACCGGCTCTATCTGAACAAGGGGTTTCAGATCGCATCCCTGCATTTTTCAAAAAAAATTACCTGACTCCAACATTAGCCGCAGCCAAAACCGGAAAACCGGCGGGCTCCGGGAGGACATAAAAAATTATGGCAACCATAAAATTTCAATTCGAGGATAAATCAATTCCCGAAAAAATAGTCACCGGCGATTTCCTGGACCAGTCTATTCTGGAAATTACGGAAGACTACGACATTCACCTCAACCACAACTGCGGCGGTGTTTGCGCCTGTTCAACCTGCCACGTGTACATCGAAAGCGGCGAGGATTTTTTAGAAGAAATCTCCGACAAGGAGGAAGATTTTATCGACCGCGCCATCAGCCCCCGGCTGGAAAGCCGCCTGGGTTGCCAGTGCGTAATCCTCGACGAGGCCGCCGAAATCACGGTCACCATACCCGATCAACGACAGATTATCGGCCACGAACATTGAAAAAAGGTTTTGGGTTAGAGGGTTACTGGTTTCTGGTTTCTGGTTAGAGGGTTGTTCACCATTCGAAATGAGGCCTAACCTTCTAACCAGTAACCAGTAACCAGTAACCCTCTAACCCAAAACGCTCTTTAAATGAAAATTCTAATTATTGGTATGGGGCCGGGCATTGGTTTTTCGCTGGCAAAACGCTTTGGCGCGGAAGGCGCCGAAATCCTGATGGTAGCCCGGAATGCCAAAAAACTCGCCGGTTTTAAAAAAGCCCTTGGAGCAGCCGGCATCGCCTCCAAAAGTTATGCCGTCGACATCGGCAATGTGCAGGCCTACGCCGCTGTACTTCAACAAATTGCACAGGAACACCCTGCCATTGACATCCTGCATTACAATGCCAGCGTGTACAACCCTACCCCGCCTTCCCAATTGGCGTATTCCACATTTTTAAACGAAATAAACATCAACACCGGCGGCGCTTTACTGGCCACGCAGGCCTTCCTGCCGGCCATGAAATTGCGCGGAAACGGCGCCATTTTTTTTACCGGCGGCGGCTCGGCACACAGCGCGCCACCGGAGCTCGTTTCCCTGAGCATCGGCAAGGCCGGCATTCGCAACCTGGCGCTTTGCCTGGCCCAGGAATGTGCGCCTGACGGCATTCAGGTAGCTACCGTCACCGTGAACGGCATGGTAGCCCCCGGCACCAAATACGATCCGGATGTGATTGCCGGTATGTTTTGGGAATTGTACCAATTGCCGAAAACGCAGTGGGTTTGGGAAAAAACTATTTAAGATTTGCTACGCGGCGCATCCAGTCGAGGGTAAAAGCAAACACCTTTTCCTGTTCCGGTTCATTATGAATTTCATGGTACAAGCCCGGCCATTCCTTGTGGGTCACCGAACCTTGCAGGCGTTCAGCCAAATCGCGGGTTGCCTGCGCGGAGGTCAGCTTGTCATCGCCGCCGTGTTGTAGCAGGAGCGGAAGCGGCGTTTCTCCAGCATATTGATCCAGCCGGATGGAGGCATCGAGCAGTTGAATCCCGGCAGCCAGGCTGAGTTGGTTGTGCACCAGCTGATCGTTTTGATAAGCCGCCACAACCGCCGGATCGTGGGAAAGAAAATGCACCGCCAGGCCGTTGGGCAGGCGCAAGGTTGGCAAAAAACGATGGAGCACGCGCCCGGCGAGAACCTTCAGCAGCGGCGCCGGAAAGGCCAGTCGTATCCAGGGCGCCGTGGCAATCACGCCGGCGAGTTCGGGTTTGCGTTGCAGCAGGTAGTTTAACACCAGGTTTCCACCCATCGAATGGCCGTACAAAAAGTGCGGCACATCCGGGTACCGCCGCCTGGATTCCTCCAGTGCCAGCCCGATGTCGTCCAGCAAAACATCCAGGTTTTTCGCATGGCCGCGGCGGCCTTCGCTCCGGCCGTAGCCCTGCTGATCGTAGCCGAGTACCGCCACTGCATTCCGGTTGAACCACTGCGCCAGATGGGCGTACCGGCCGATGTGTTCGCCCATGCCGTGCACCAGGGTGATCGTTGCCACCGGTTTTTCTACCGGCCAATGCTTGGCGTGTATGCGCAAACCCTGGGCATTTGTCCAAGTCAGCTGTTCCATCTGCGGGCTGTGTTTAATTGTTCAGATATTTTTTGACACCGTTGGAAAATGTAACCACCCGGCTGTTCGGCAGCTTCGGCGCAATTGTTTTTTCAAAAAACTGCTGCGCCTCCGGCAAGGTAAAAAACGCGCCCGCAAAGTAGCAGTACTGCATGTCGGTATCCTGGCGCATATACACCGGATGGTGCAGGCGCAACAGTTCCGCACCGGCAGCCAGCGGTTTCGCCACGCAGGAAAGTTCGATCGTGTAGCCCGTAAAGCTGCGCGGAAGCGGCTGGGGGACGTATTGTTTTCCGTCCGGCTTAGGTCCCTCCCCGGCGTTGATTCCGTTTGCCCTGGTTTCGCTCAATTCGGGAAAATAGTCGCCTCGCCCTGTCGTTGGGTTGACTTGTGCAGGGGTAGTGTTTGCGGCAGCCTGTGCAGGTGTGCCCGGCAACACGGTCGGTTTGACTTTTGGCACATCAGGCTGCACCACCGGTTTTTTAGGCGCCAGACCACCCAGCGCCAGCCAGGGAGCCCGGGATGCGGAATCAACCGGCATGCCCCGCAGGATCAGCTCCACGCGGCGGTTTTTTCGTTTATCGGCATCCGAGCAACGCACCCCGCGACCGCAGCGGTTGAGCGGTTTGGTTTCGCCGTAGCCCCGGGCAGTCAGGCGTTTCGCGGTGATTCCTTTGCCGACGAGGTAGGTCCGCACCGCTGTGGCGCGGCTCCGGGAGAGTTTCAAATTGTAGGATGCGCTGCCGCTGGCATCGGTGTGCGCCCCGATTTCGGCAGTGATGGCCGGCGTGGCCTTCAGCAGTGCAGCCACTTCATCCAGCTCCTGCCTGCCGGCAGCGTTCACACCGGTTTTATTCGCAGCAAATTCAACGGTTGAAAGTATAACCCGCATGGTGCCGGATTGCGCAGCCGAAAAAAGCGGGAGCAGTAAAAAAACGGTGTAAAAAAAAGATCGGAGTAGTTGCATCGCCATCAGCGTTTGGGCACAAAAACAGGCTGCAAAAGTAGTGGAATAAGCCTGGAATTTGCGGAAGTTTGCGCCATGCGAATCGTTTTTATGGGCACGCCTGAATTTGCCGTGCCATCCCTGGAAATATTGCTGGACCACGGCTACACCGTCCCCGCGGTCATCACGGCGCCCGACAAACCCGGCGGGCGGCACGGCCTGCAGGAGTCGGCGGTGAAAAAATTTGCCCGGAGCCGGGGGCTTGAAGTGCTGCAACCGCCCAAACTGAAAAATCCTGAATTTCTGGAACAATTGCGCGCCTGCCGGGCCGACCTGCAGGTGGTGGTTGCCTTCCGCATGTTGCCCGAAGTCGTGTGGAACATGCCGCCCCGGGGCACGCTCAACCTGCACGGCTCCCTGCTCCCGAAGTACCGCGGCGCGGCGCCGATCAACTGGGCCATCATCCGCGGCGAAAAAGAGACGGGCCTGACCACGTTTTTGCTGCAACATGAAATCGACACCGGCGATATGCTGTTCCAGGAAAAACTGCCCATCGGCGAAAATGAAACTGCCGGCGAATTGCACGACCGCATGATGCTGGCCGGCGCCCAACTGGTCTTGCGCACGGTGCAGGCCATCGAACAGGGAACGGTAAAACCCCAACCGCAGGCCGACGTGGAGGCCACCCATGCACCCAAAATTTTTACGGAAACCTGCGAGATTGATTTTAACCAGCCCACCGAACAGGTGCACAATTTTATCCGCGGCCTCAGCCCCTACCCCGGCGCCTGGACGCTGCTGGACGGTAAAACACTGAAAATTACCCGCGCAGAAAAAATGCCGCCCGACGGAAATCTGCCGCCTCCCGGAACCTTTGTTTCCGATGGAAAAAACCAGCTGCGGATCAGCACGGCCGACGGGTTTATTGAGGTACTCGAACTTCAAATAGAGGGCAAACGGCGCTTGCCGGTGCGGGACTTTTTGAATGGTTACAAGTTTTAAATCACCACGGAGGCATGGAGGGCACGGAGAAGACTTGCTATTCCTACGACTTGGAGTCTGTCCATTACACGCAAATTGGCGAAAATGAGTTTTTGTGGCTTCCGTGCATCAACCCCACCCCCATCCCCTCCCCCAACGGGGTTCCCGATTACCCAAAAGTTGATTGATTTTTTTAGAATATGTAAAAAGCCGAATTGTAGATTTTTATGCGTCATTGCGCTTCGTCCGGTTCAACCCCACCCCCGGCCCCTCCCCAAGGGGGAGGGGAGACGTAGAGTGGCCCTCTCGAAAATATTGATCTTCAATTCGTTGAGAGGGATTATGCCGCGTCTCCCCTCCCCCTTGGGGAGGGGCCGGGGGTGGGGTTGACACGGCGGAGCGTGTTTGCGCATAACAGACCACAATCCAAGTTTTAACACATTATAAAAAAGTCAATCAACTTTTGGGTAATCGGAAGCCACGCCAATGGCGTGGGAGGGGGGCTTGCCCTCTAACAAATGCCTGATTGCGTTTTCGAAATTGAAAAGTATACCGAAATCAGGCCCCCCTCTCCCTTGGGGGAGGGGATGGGGGCATAGCCATCAACTTAAGGAATTTTGAGTAGTAATAGATTGACGATTAA
>CAZAEZ010000069.1:0-25083 GCA_964484205.1 uncultured Saprospiraceae bacterium
AGGAGATTTACCAGGTTTTTCGCTACGCTCAAAACTTACACACCGCTTGGGGAAGTTTTGAGCGTAGCGAAAAACCTGATAAAAAAGTTTGCCAGACCGTATGTTGTCATGTCGACCGGAGGGAGACATCTGATTAATAGCCTTTCAAGTCACGTAATCGTAAAATTAATGTTCAAACCTATCCAAAACTCACGGTATTGTATTGCACTTTTTCGAATATCACAATTGGACCAACCCTTTGCCTTCAACGAAATGGTGAACCAATCCGCACTCCGTATTCCGCAATCCGCAATCGAGTAATCCGCACTCAAATCACCGCCAGGCCACTACCAGCCGTACAGCCCCCACTTCATTGCCGCTGATCAACCGCAACCAGTACACGCCGGCCGGTACGCCCCGCAGATCCAGGCTGGCCGACAAGCTGCCGCCAACCGGTTCAAACCGCTGCGCCAGGATCAACCGGCCGGCGGCATCGAACACATCGGTGCGCAAGGTGCCTGCCGGTGCGCGCAGCAATTTTAGATGAAACAAGCCAGTGCCCGGATTGGGCAACACGCGGAGCCCCCAGGCAGCTTCCGGCGATATGGTACCGACAAAGTCCACTACGATATCGTCGATTGTTACGATGCAGCCATGGTCATCCAGTACCCACAATGTGTAAGTCCCGTTTGGCACTGCGACGAATTCCGGGTCGGACTGGTAATTGACGCCATCAAGACTGAATAGCAGGGTGCCCGTTCCGCCGGAGGCGGTTACCGTGATGGTGTCGTTCGACACGTCGGCTGATGCCGATAAGGCCGGTGGGTCATTCAGCGTTAAACTGATGGAAATGGTATCGCCGAGGGCATCCGTGAACAAATAGTTGTAAATGCCTGCACCAAGTTCCAAAAAGCTACATGGTTGGCCATCTTGTTCGCATACGTACGGTGGGGTACCGCCGGAGATAGAAATATTAACGCTACCATCTGTCGAGCCTGCGCAAAGCGGGTCGGAGAAAAGAACATTTACTGCCAGTGGTGCATAATCCAGCACAAAATTGTCTGTTGCAATGCAGCCGTTGGCATCGATGACCACCAGTTCGTGCGGGCCGTTTGCCAGGTCGGGAAATTCGCCGTTTGGCTGCGGTACGCCGTTATCCAGTGCGTATAAATACGGTGGTGTGCCACCTTGCCCCTGCACAAAAATGTCGTTGCCGGAATTTGTGATCACACCTGACAAAGGATCCGGCTCCAAAATGCTGACCGTCTGGATTTGCACCGTCGTACCTGCCGCATCGAGCAAAGTGACGGTATGGATGCCGCCGCCAACATTTACGAACAGGCTGTCGGACTGGTACGGGCCACCATCCAGGCTGAATTGGTAAGGCGGTACGCCGCCATCGGCAGAAACCAGCAGCGACACCGTTTCCCCGGGGCACAAAATTGCGCCGCTTACCGTAACATCGACGATGACCAGCGGCGGCACATCCACCGTAGCGGTAGCCGTAGCGGTACAGCCGTTTTCATCCTGTACGGTTATGGTATAGTTGCCGTTAAGCAGGTTTCCGAAGGTGCTGTCTGCCTGAAAATTCTGGCCGTCCAGGCTGTACATGAACGCCCCCGTGCCGCCGGAGGCCACAACGGCAATGCTGTTCAGGTTGGCCGTGGCGTTGGCGGCAATCACCGGCGGATCGTTCAGCAAAACCGCATTGGTCGTGCTGGTGTTCCCCGAGTCGTCTTGCACGGTCACGGTGTACGTACCGGCACTCAAGCCGGAAAACGTGTTCTCCGGTTGAAACATTTGGCCGTCCAGGCTGAACATATACGGCCCGACACCGCCTGTTGCGGTCACCGCGACGGCGCCGTCCGAATCGCCGTTACAGCTAATCGATGTTTCGATGGTCAATTCCGCGGTCAGCGGCGGCACATCCACCGTGGCGGTTGCCGTACCCGTACAGCCGTTGGCATCCTGTATGGTGACGGTGTAATTGCCGTTGGGCAAATTTTCAAAAAACGGCTCGGGTTGAAAATTCTGGCCGTCCAGGCTGTATTCCAGCGGGGTAGCGCCGCCGGTCACCTGTACGAGAATGTCATCGTCGGTTACGCCGGCCATCACATCGATGGCAGCCGGATTGTCGATGACGATGGTATTCGTTTCGGCGGTAAACCCGAAAAAATCGGAAATGACCACCGTGTAACTGCCCGCCGGCAGGTTGTCGAATGTGTTGCCGGTTTGTGCCAGTCCCCCGTTTAAACTGAATTCAAACGGCATGGTGCCACCCGCTACCGAAACGGTGATTAGTGCCGTGGAGTCGTTGTTGCAAAGCAGGCTCTGCGTAAGCTCAGCAGCCACGTCGAGATCGTTTTGCAAAATAATAATGTCAAACGCAGCGGCATGCACCCAGCCGTTGCTGCTAAGGTCCACCGCATCGAACAGGAACGCGTCGGTAGTTGCCGCATCGCCGCTGTGCACATAGATCATCGAGCCAATGATGATGTCGGCCTGTGAAAACACATCGCCGATGCCCAGGGGCAGGCCGTTCAGCTGGAGTTCGCCGTGTTGGGGCAGGCTGAGCAGGGTGAAAATACCGTCGTCGGGCACGGCACTGGCAATGCTCAATTCCAGGTTTGTTTCCGAAAAAGTACCCGTGCCACCGGTGGGCAGAAGGAGGGGATTATTTACCAGCAATTGGGCCGCGGGCACCGTATCCAAAAAGCAAAACGTGAGGCTCCAGGCCGTGATGGCGCCGCCGTCTTCGGGGAAGTTGTCGGTCATTTCCAGTTGCCAGGTACCCATGGCCGCCGTGTTGTTAAAACTGCTGAGTGGCGCGATGGGCTGAAAGGCTCCGCTGATGGCCGGATTATTCCCGCAACTGCCTTCCAGTTGAACAGCCGTTTGAAGTGCTTCGTCGTCGAAGATCAGGCTCAAACTATCGCCGTTGCAACCGCTGCTGATGGCCGGGAACCCGGGCTGATCGAACAACAGGGCCGTTTTGGTATCGGGACCGATAAGTGTGCCGATCAAATCGCCCACCCAACTGTGGCTGACCTCCATGGTCACATCCACATCGGTGATGATCCGGTCGACAGGCACCTCCAGGCTGGAGTGTACCGTCACAACGCCCGAGCTGGAAATAGCCGTAGGCACATCGGTGCTGTTGAAGGTGTGCCCGCAGTCGTACGTGCCGGTTTGAAAGGCAAAGACCGCACTAAAACTGCTTTCCCCACAGGCATTCCCCACATTCAGGCGCCAGTAATACACCGTTGCGGTATCAAGCCCGGTGACGGTCACGGATTCCCCGGAAACCGTTTCCTCAAACACCAGCACATCGGGTTGAAAGGACGGGCTGGTGGCAACCTGTACCTGGTATTGCAGGGCGTTTGTTACGGGCGGCCAGGTCAAAACCGGCGCCAGGCTTAGGTTGGTGGCGCCGTCCGCCGGGCTGGCAGGCGCCGGTGCTGCCGGGGCGTTGTCCACCACAGTTAGTTCAATCACCTGGGTGCGGATGATGGCGCCGCTCGTTGCCGTCAGCGTCAGCGGGAATACTCCGGGTTCCGTCAGATTGTTCAGGGTCAGTTGGGCTGTATTTCCTGGAGTAAGCGGATTGGGGGTGATGCTCAACGTCGCGCCGGCAGGTATTCCGTCGAGGCTTAGGTCCACGTTATCTGCAAAACCGGCTATCGCCGAAACAGCCGCCGTGAATTGCAGGCTGTCGCCGGCGCAAACCTGAACGGCATTTGCAGCTGAAATATTCAGCAGGAAGGTCGGAACGGGCGGATTTTCAATAATAAAATTTTGATTGGAAATATCGAAAAAGACATTGCCCACCGCCTGCACCATCACCCGGCAGGTAGTCGACAGGGCATCCGGAACCAATACCATAGCCGAGCCGGAGTTTGGCACACCGTCGGCCAGCACGACCGGATAGGTAAACCCGCCGTCGGTCGAGAGCAAAATGCGCACCTGAGCGCAGTTTACCGGCGCCAAATCCGTGCCGGCTACGTCCCAGGTTACCATTTCGGAATCGCCGACAAACCAGGTGCCGACCGTATTCGGTTGCGTGACGAGGAATGGCCCCGCCGATCCGGCTACGGTCAGCTGGATGTTGGCTTCGGAAGTACAGCCGCCGGGGGCGTGGTTGTCGCGTACGTTTACCCGGAAATTCATGGTACGGGCCACCGCTGGCAGCACCTCCCAGGTCGGATTAACGTTGTTTACCAGATCGGCGAGCCTGGGGAAGTAGCGCGTCGGCGAAGGCACAGGGCTGAAGGAGCGGAACAGCGGTCCGTCCGTGCTCGTGGCTACAGGCGGCATGGTCGCCTGCTGGTTGTCCATTTGCTCCCAGCTGTAGGTCAGCAAATCGCCGTTGACATCCATGCCCTCGGCAGTAAGTGCGAAGGGGGTGGATTTGGGAATGATGTGGTTTCCGCCGCCGCTTACGGTGGGTTTGTCGTTGCCGGTGTCAAACTCGACCGGGCAGAGGCCGCCCTGGCCGTTGGTCACGTAATTCCCGATTTCCTGCAGACTGATGCCGTGGAAAAAATCGTCGCTGTTGCTTTGCACATTATAGGGCGAGCAGACGCCGGCGTAAGCCATGATCGTGGTGCCGCTGCCGGGTTCGAAGGCGGTGCCGGAGTTTCGGTTGCCGCCGCAGCTGCTATTGAAGGTGTGGTTGCCGCCAAACTGGTGCCCCATTTCGTGGGCCACATAATCCACATCGAACGGGTCGCCGATGGGTTGGCTCAGGCCGGTTACGCCCCGGGCTTTGACCGAGTTGCCGCATACTACCCCGAGACCGGCCACGCCGCCCCCGCCGGTACTGAGCACATGCCCGATATCGTAGTTGGCCGAGCCGATGATCGTGTTGCACTTGGTCTGGTTCTGGCCAAGCATCGTGCTGCCGTTTCCGTTGGAAAAGCCGTCGGTAGCGGGGTCGAGATAGATCAGCACGTCGTTGTTGGCGATCAGTTGCATGGTCACGGCAAAATCCCGCTCATAAATGCCGTTCACCCGGTTCATCGTGGTGTTCATGGCAGCCAGCACCAGCGGTTTGGTGCCCCCGTGAAAGGCGGCGTATTCGCCGGTACAGGCAAGGGCAAGACGGTAACGGCGCAGCGTACAGTCGCCCTGGGCTTCCGGTTGGCCGGTTTCAAACAAGGGGTTCAGGTCTTCGGCAAGCGCGTCGACGCCGCAGGAAAACGCTTGTTTTTTGGATTGAAAATCCCTTTTGTTATACACGATGCAATGCTCGGTATCGCCCGGGCGGTAGGGGTCGATAAATACCGTACCGAACAGCTTCGACCGGATCATGGCGTGAAAGCCCTGCGGGGTCAGGTCACATTTCAGGGTGGCCGACGGATCTTCGACGCCGGTGCCGGTATAGCAGCGAATTTCCGGATATTTGGCTTGCAGTGCCGGAGCCATTACAGGCGATTCGGTGAGCCGGAAGCGGCCCGTGGTACCATCGGGCAAAGGCAGTTCGAGCACTACCGCCTGTTCGGCTGCCGACGTTGAAAACCGTTGTGGTGCAGCCGCGAGCACGGGTTTTAATTGAGCCGGATTGAGCCGCACGGTACGGTACCGGCTTGGTATAATATAGCGCGGTGCGGCCGACGTTGGGATTTGTTTTTCCGGAAAATCGGTCCAAAGGTTTTGCGCAGCCAGGTCGGCTGCCAGGGTGAGCAACAGGATACAGAGGAACTGTTTTAGCATGGTGGCTGATCTTTTAACGAAGGTACGGGACTGGCGTAAAATTGGATTGAAACAGCATTCCCGGCAACAGGTGGCCCGGGCCGGGACAAGTACATTTTACTGCGAAAAGTAGGCCGTATGCGCCTTGTCTGAAAGCCGGAAACCAAATTAGTCTTCCATCATCCAAAAAAGTAGGAGAATCCGGCGGGGCAGGCAACCGATATTTAAAAGTCGGAGACAATACTTCAAAAATAGCTCATGTTTCCTTCGGGCTGGTAGTGAGGGGGTGACTGGCAGTCACCCCCTCACTTGGCCCCCGCTCGGCCAAATGGAAATATGAGCCTCAAAAATTAATACATGCGCTTTTTACCCGTCCTATTCCTGATTGTTATCACCTGGTTTCAACTCGGCGCTCAAACCAACCTCAACGGTACGGTGACCGACCCCCAAGGCAATCCGCTCGCTTTCGTAACCGTATTGTTGGAAAACAAGCCGGGAAAAGGCGTACTCACCGATATCGAAGGCCGGTTCAGTATCGATGGCAGTATCGAACTTCAGGCACTCGGGTTTCGGTATGTCGGTTACGAACCGCTTGTGCTGACCGCTGATTTTTGGAAAAAAACGCCCGGCGTGCCAATGCTAGTCGTGCTGCAGCCTGCCGATTATGCCCTGCCCGAAGCAACGGTGCTTGCCGGCGAAAACCCGGCCGACATCCTGATCCGAAAGGCCATTGCCAACCGCAAGCGCAACAACCCCGAATTGCGCAGCGCCTATACCTGCAAAACGTACAACAAAATCCTGTTCGATGCCGTACCCCGGCGGGCTGTTTTCGAAGAAAAATATGCCGGCAGCGATACCGGCAAAACTACCGTGCAGGAAGTGCGGGAAAAGTTTGACCGCCTGGAAAAATCCATGCAGCAAAACCACGCCTTCCTGATGGAAAGCGTGACCCAACGCGCATTTCTTTTTCCCAACCAGGTGCAGGAAACCGTGCTGCTCAACCGGGTCAGCGGGTTTACCAACGCCGGCCTCGTGGCACTGGCCAACATGGTGCAGCCGTTTTCTTTTTACGGCGACTACCTGACGATTATCGATAAAAATTTTGTCAACCCGGTCAGTCCCGGCAGTCCCGATTTGTATTTTTTCCATATTGAAGACACACTCTACACCGGCCCCGATACGGTGTGGGTAATCTCCTTCCACCCCCGCCGCGGCAAAGTGTTCGACGGGCTCGAAGGCGTGCTGCATCTCCACTCGTACCATTGGGCCATCCAAAACGTACGCGCCCAACCGGCCCAACCCGGCAACCTGGAGCTCACCATCGAACAGGCCTATCAATTGGCGCCGGTGGGCCAGGGGCGAAATACCGAAAATGGCACACCGGATTCGCCGGCCTGGTTTCCGGCACAACTCAACTTCGAAATGGAGTTCAAAAAATACCCGGCGCCGTTTGTCGGCATGCGGGCTGCCGGGCGCAGCTACATCACAGATGTGCAGCTCGATACTATGCTGCGCCTGCGCGACTTTAATTTGGAAACGCCCATCCTGATGAACCCCGACGCCGACGACCGGACCGACAGCGCCTGGACGCGCTGGCGTACTCTGGCGCCATTGAGCACAAAAGAGCAGCGCACCTACCAATGGCTCGACAGCCTGGGCGCCGCGAAAAATTTTGACCGGCTTTCCAGTGTGATGGATATTCTGACCACCGGCAGGGCGCCAATCGGCGGGTCAATCCTGAGCGTCGACTTCAAGCACCTCCTCAAATTCAATGAATACGAAGGCACCCGGCTGGGCATCGGCCTGACCACAGGACAAGCTAAACCCCTTCGACCACAACGCCGGCTCGAATTCGGTGCCAACCTGGGCTACGGCTTTCGCGACAAAGCCTGGAAATACGGTGGTTATGCGCTTTGGCGGATCAGCCCTGCCGGGCAAACGCAGCTGCGGGTGGGCTGGCGCCGCGACTTGCAGGAACCCGGAACCAGTTACGAATTGCCGCCCCCGGCACTGGTCAACCGCAGTTTGTACGCCGGCCGGATGGACCGGACCGACGAGTTTGCCACAACGCTGAGCAGCCGCCTCGGCCGCTTTTTTTCGGTTGCCGGCACCTTTAGGCACCAGCAACTTGAGCCGGGCTATGCCTACCGCTTCGGCGACCCCGATGCCGGGCTAACCGACCGGTTCCAATTTGCCGAAGGCAGTCTTTTTTTGCGCTATGCCAACGGCGAGCGCAGCGGCACATTTCTGGGCAGCGATATCGGCACCACCCAACGCCTGCCGGTGTTTGAACTGGCGTATACCCGGGGGCAATGGGAAGATGGCAACGCCGGGGTTTCGCGGCGCAGCGGGCAATACGAGCGCTGGACGGCAGCCGTGTATCATTCATTTTTCCTGGGTCGCCTGGGGCGCAGCCGGTGGCGCCTGGAAGCCGGTATCGCCTCGGAAGATGCTCCGCTGGCCAAGCTGTTCACCCTGAACCAAACGGGCGGCGGGCTTTCCTTTTTTGTGATCCCCAACACCTTCCAGGCATTGCCCGACACGCTGTTTCTGGCCAATCGCTTCGCAAATTTTTATTTCGCCCAGGAGATCGGGCCGGTGTTGTACCAGCACAAACGATCGGCTCCGTTTCTGACCCTGCTGCAACATGCTGCCTGGGGTGAACTGGTGCGTGCCGACTTGCACCAGGACCTGGGTTTTCGCGCCGCCACGCCGGCCTTGCTTGAATCGGGCGTTCAGCTGGATAATTTGTTGCGGCTGAACTACGTGAATATTGCGCATCTGGGTTTGGGCGGTGCGGTGTTTTACCGCTGGGGTGGCTTGAAAGCGGACAAATGGCAGGATAATTTTTCGTTTCGGCTGTCTTTGCGGTTTGTATTGTAACGGCGAACCTCTGGTTCGCCTCGTAACGCGAACCTCCGGTTCGCCTCACAGCGCGA
Organism: uncultured Saprospiraceae bacterium; assembly: GCA_964484205.1. Taxonomy (GTDB): domain Bacteria; phylum Bacteroidota; class Bacteroidia; order Chitinophagales; family Saprospiraceae; genus M3007. Next base: position 8,610 of record CAZAEZ010000069.1, read on the forward strand.
ACCTCCGGTTCGCCTCGCAGCGCGAACCAGAGGTTCGCGTTACTCCAGAACCTTTTCCAAGAGCCATTCGCGCGAAACGATCTCGGGCACCGATTTAATTTCTTCGATCAGTTTGGCCCGCTTGGGACTATTCTTTTGCCAGCCGTATTTGATCACTTTGTCCAGTTTTTTCAAGAAATTGAAATAACGTGTTTTAGCGGTACGGCTCAGTTTGGTGCGTCGTATTTTTTGGTCGATCGCTTTCAGGCGGAATTCCAGGAGTTCGTTTTGTGTTTCAAAGTAAATTTTCAGCAAAATCAGGTCGGACATCAGGGTAAAACTCGGGTTTTCGAAATTGCAATACTGCAGACAATCGTGGGCCTGATCGTATTCTTTTAGGACAAAATAGTATTCGGCCATACAAAGGCTGTGAATTTCATGTGGATGGCGGGTGCCGCAAATCCGTTCCGGCGGGTGGTCGTCCAGCAATTTTTTCACCCAGTCAGTTTCTCCAACCCGCAATCCATATATGACCAGGTTGTTGAAACTGCTCGTCGGGATCATATCTTCAAGGTAGAAATACCCTTCCTCCAGGTGTTCCCGGTAAATTTTAAAGATCCGTTGGAGGGGCGCTGATTTGCCGTCTCTGAAATAATGTTTGGTCCATAGAATGCGGTAAAATGCGTTCAGGTTTTTAAAACTATCCGGGTTTATTTGATCCTTGTACGTCTTGAGCAATTGATCCAGTTGGAGGAGTTTATTTTCGCTGCTTTCTTTAAGGAGTTGAATAATCAAACGATAAATTTGGTTTACAGGCAAGTCCAGTGCGTTGCCCGCAGCCGTCAACTCCAGCAATTCGTTGTAAAACAAGGGTGATGAAGCATCTTCCAACTGCGCAATACTGCTCTGGTAGGCCAGTACACAGGCATAATCCATTTTGATAATACTGTAGTAGCGGTCGAGACTTTCCTGGGCGGCGGCGAGGTTGTTATCGTCTTGGGAGGAGTTGTACAAGCCGCGGAATTTTGCTTCCTCCTGTTCAAGCAGGAATTTTTGGAAATAAAAGGTGTCGTCGCGTACCGGCGCTGAATTAAGTGCTTTGCGGGCCGCTGTTATGATTTGCCAGAAGCGCTCTTCAAGGGCGTGCATCCGGTAAAACCGGGCCGAAGCCAGGTAATCGTAGATGCTCCCCATATCGCGCTCCAGTTCGGTTTGCGCCAGGAATTGCCGGACCAGTTGGAAGAGCTGAGAGGCCAGGTTATCTACCGGGCTTTTGGCTTTTTCGAGGTAAGGCGTATCGGGAAAAAAAAGTGCCTGCACCTTTTTTTTGGCCAGGGCAGCATGGCAATCCTCTAAATGGTACTGTACCAGTAAGTCGTACAAACGGACCGTGTTCTCTGCCGAAGCCCCATTGTTAAAATAAGGCGAGCACAAAAACAAGCGCAAGCGTTTGTGTTGCGTAGGGTTTAGTTCTTTGAGCACTTCAAACAATTTCCTGTTGAGCATAACCAGTGGCCTTCATTAGTACGGTTCGGACTTGGAGCCTGTCGTCGGGATTTAGAAAAACGCAAAAAAACGTAGTATTTTATTTGAAGGGAAAGTCAAACTTTTGCAGCGTTATCCATTTTCTAAAAATAGCAGCAACATGAAGAAATTATTAACTCCTGCCGTGGTAGTGCTTTGGGCCTGCCTCTGGCTTCCTGTTGGATTGGCGAACAATCCAGCCTCCAACCTATTTAGTGCCGCCTCCAACTGCCAGGCGCCGCCGCCCTCCAATTTCCACGCGTCTGAAATTACCAGCAACAGTATAAAGTTGGAATGGGCGCATAACATAGCCAGTTTATATTATTTTATTAGTGGTTCGGATGTAACATTGGGGACATCGCTGGTTCCCGTTATTACACAAAATTTGGACTACACCTTCACCGGGCTCACTCCCGGCCACGAATATTCCTTCCAGATTGGCGCCTCCTATTGCCCGGACGGCCCTCCGGGCGATGTGGTGGAAACCCTTGCAACTACGCTTAATATCGTCATTGACGAAGTCGTTTACCTGAACGGCTGCACGCCAAATATACCTACAGCCATTCCGGCAGATAACAGGGTTTGGGTAGGTGTTTTAGCTTCGTCAAAAAGCCTGCCTCTTCCCAATTTAAATAATTGCTTCGAAGCGCAATTTACGGTAGACGGGAATCCATTCCACTTCGGTATGGGATATCACAGCGTGCTTTCGAGGCTCTACCTGAACGAATTGGATCCCTCCAGCCAACCCATTTGGTTTGAATCAGCCGGCGACGATAAAACCGCGATCTGTAAATACCGGAATCCTCAAAATAATATTGTCGATCTTTTTACTGTCCGGGCGATAATCGCTAACAGCAACGGTACTATGGCTGTTTCTACGTTGGATTTTAATCCAAATGTAGAAATCCAGGCGCTTAGGACTTGTAATAATTATTTTAATGGTGGCGGTGGTTTGGGATTTAATGTCGATCAAACGAATTCCCCCACCGAGCTGACAACCGACTGGAAACACCAGCGCCTCCCAAGGCGAAGTTTGGAAAAACCCAGCCCCAACCCTTTCAGGGAATCTATCACCCTGCCTTATACCCTTCCGGAAGATGGCCCGGTCGAGATATACCTGTACAACGGTGTCGGTATGCTGGTGCGCAGGGTAGAAAATAATCCGAAGCAGGCTGCCGGCTTTTATAAAACGGTTATTGACGGCGCGGGACTGCCCGGTGGCCAGTACTTCCTCCAGGTTATAACAGCCAACGAAAGCGTTGTACATGCCATTATAAAGACAGAATAGGCGCCAACCTCAAATGCCGCAAACGCATAAAAAACCGCAAAAAAGGGCTGCATGGGAAACCATGCGGCCCTTTTGTTTGGTTTAAGCCGGCCCAGGAAAAACGCTAAAAAGCGTAGTTTTTTGAGCACCCGGGTCGCCGCATCTTTGAACCATCACAAAAAGAAAGGGTAAAAAAACTCCGCCTACCCATCACCATACCGTTAGAAATAACACCAGTAAAAACCTGCTATTTTTACCCTTTGCAAGCGCTCCACAATCTCGGTTGATGGGGCGTTTGCGTAACAGCGAACCTCTGGTTCGCTGCTTTTGCGTAACAGCGAACCTCTGGTTCGCTGCTTTTGCGTAACAGCGAACCTCATGGTTCGTTGCTTTTGTGTAACAGCGAACCAGAGGTTCGCTGTTACCGCAACACCGTCACATCCCCCTTCCGTATTTTCCGCTCCCCGTCGCACAGCACCTCAAGCAGCCAAACATAAACATCCGAGGGCGCCGGGTTGCCAAAGGTGGTGCCATCCCAGGCTGCGTCAATGCCGGTGGCCTCATACACTTTTTGCCCCCAACGGTTGTAAATCACCAGCCGGGAAATCACCTCCGAGCCTTCATACGGCACCACCGAAAACACATCGTTGTGCCCGTCGCCATCCGGGGTGAAGGCATTGGGAATACGAATCCGGGCCGGGTCGCAGGGCGGAAAGGGTACCACGCGATAAATTACCGTATCGGGGCAGCCATCGGCTGTCCGGAGCAGGAGCGTATACTCCATGGTATCGATTGGCGAAGCCACCGGGCTTTGGCAGGTTATGCAGCTCAGCGAATCAGCCGGCGTCCAAAAGTAACTGGCATAGCCGTCCGGCCCGGGTAGCACCACCGAACCGCCTTGTGCGATGTAAAACGTATCCGGGTCCGGTAGCTCCGGCACCGGGTAGTCCGTTACCTGGATACAATGCGTGCTGTCGCAACCCAAGCTGGAAGTAAAGGTTTCGCAATAAAGTCCGGCCTCCGTAACAGGTTGACCGAATACCAGCACCGCGTCGGGGGCACAACGCGACAGGACCTCCTCCGTATTCGGCGTCGTTTCCAGGGTCAGGTAAACCAGACTGTCGCAACCCGCGGCATTCATCAATTCAAGCGTATAAAGTCCGGGCACATCCGTCAACATCCCGAAAATATCGACCGGGGTACCCGCACAGGTACGAACCGTGCCCAAGTCGACGGTGTCGGGCAGCAGCGCCGTCACCCAAACCGAGTCCACCGCGCTGCAACCCGCCGCGTTGGTCACCGTTACAGCATACCAGGCGCTCTGTTGGGCCGGCAGCGTTTGTGTTGGTGCGGTTGGGTCTGAAATTCCCGGCCCCGTCCAGTTCCAGCTTGTTGCCGCAGAGGTTTGCAAGCTCAGGAGTTCTCCCCGGCAGAGCGTCGTGTTTCCGGTTTGCAAAGCCGGGGCATCCACCACGTCAATGGTGTAGTGGTGCAGCACCGAGCAGCCGGGCCCCGAATCAAGCAGTTCCAACTGATACAAGCCGCTGCTTGCAGGCGCAAAGTTCAACGAGGAGCAATCGGTACATGGCAAGTCGGCGGCGCCGGACCAACTGTAAGTATGACCGCTTGTGCCGGGGAAACCGAGCGAAACACTGTCGCCCAGGCAAAGCAATTCAACTGTATAATTCACCGTAGTCAATTCCACGGAAACCGGCGCCGTCGGGCAAATACAATTTTCAGCCGTCGGCAGCACCACCAGCAGGTGGCAAATGCTGTCGGGCGCCGGCAAACCGTTTAGCGGAATTTGCACCGTTGCGCCCGCTGGGATCAGTTGGTTTAAATTCAGGGCGGCGTAGAGCAACAAATCCGCAAAACTGAGTTGGCCGTTGTGATCGGCATCGAAATAAATCCGGATTGAATTCAGCGGGTATCCCGTAGTGTTGTCGCTGTTGGTCACTGAAATCAGATAGTTGACCGCTCCATTGGGCAAAATGGTCAGGGTCGCCCCCGACAGTGCCAGCGCGCTGGTTGGCGGTGCAAAAAAGTAGCCGGCCTCGCCGGTAGCCACATACACGGTGCAATCGCCGTTAATCGCCGGACAAAACGCCTGGAGCTGCTGCCGGGTTTGCAGCTGCAGGTATGCACCCGAACAGGAGGGGTCGACCGGCGTTTGTATTTTAAAGGTAAACTGAAGGATCGTGTTTGGCGGCAAGCCCGCAGGCATTAGCCAACGCAAAACATTCCCGGCCAACTGGGGCGGTCCGGTCGGCGCATTGACGCCGGGGGCGTATGAGCCGGCAACATAGCCGAACCCGGGCGGCAGAAGGACATAAACACTGTCGCCAGGCAGTGCAGGCCCCGACAACTGCATGCTCACCGCCATGGTGCGCTCGGTACTGCATGGCGAAAGTCCGGCGCCGCCGACTTCCGTCAGGAAGGCTTGCACCTGGTAACCCGGCTCCAGGCCTTCCACCAAAATCGGGTCGCTGGCTTTGCGCAAGGTGTTGGTTGGCCGGCCGCAATACCATTCGGCCCGGGCGCCGAAAATGAGCTGCACATTCGATACCGCACCACAGCCGGCAATCAGTTTAAACCGGATCTGCAGGGCATTGTCCGGGTCTGTGTTTACACCCGGCAGCCCCCGTGCGGCAATCGAATCCTGCAGCATGACAATATCCCATTCGAGCAAATTTCCACCCACCGGCACCGGGTCGGGGATGGGCACATATCCACTGCCGGCCGGGTAGGCCATCTGGCAGGAGCCCGGCAGCAGTTGCAGGCCGGCCGGCAATTCCAGGTTAATGAACGGGTTGTAGGCAAAGCCCAGGTCGGCATTGGAAAGTTCCAGGATAAAATAATCGGAGGTATCGCACAGCGGGATATTGACGGGAAAGTCGACCAGTTCCAGTTCAATTTCGGGGTTGCGCGGGCGAAACAACAGTTCCAGCGTATCGGGAGCCCCGCAGGCCGTATCCGCAGGATTAAGAAACGGATCGCAATGCCAGCCGTACAACACCAGCAGGCGCTGGGGATCACAGCTCGTATTGATGCCGTTTATCTGTAAATCTTTTTGCCCTAAAATCGGCAGGTTGCCCAGCTGGTAAATACCGTTTACCGGGTTGATCAGCGTGCCGGCAGGCAACACCGTGATGGTCAGGTTACTGAGACCGTTTTCCGGGTTGATCAGTTGAATCCAGGAGTTGGGCGCCGCTACCGGGGCCTGGTTGCGCAGGCGCAAATTGGCCGACACCTGGTCTGTCGTGAAATCGAGCGCCAGCTCCGGTGTGGTCAGCGTATCGCGCGGATGGTTGCTGAAAAACCCGATTTTGTTTTCCAAAACATAGCTGATCGGGTCGGGCCGCGACATACATCCCGGGAAGTCCAGGGTAACCCATTGCGCCGAAGAATCCGGCATGGTAAACGTACAACTGGGTTCGAAAACAACCCGGCTGCGCAAACCATAACCTTCATCGGGCGGAATGGCGTAGGCCGGTGCAAAATCAACATGCAACATGGAGTCGAGCCCCGTTGCAAAAAAAGGCACGGTACTGAACGGCAAGGGCTGGCCGGGTTGCAGCGGGGTGTTGGTTTGCAGGTTTAAAAACACCAACTCGGCCGAAAGCGCTTTCACCCCTTCGGGCAGCACCAGGTCGTAGTTGCTGACTTTCGACATGGGCCGCACCTCGTACGGAAACATATTTTCCCGGGCAATGCGAATGTTGTAGGCAAACGGGCTTACCTGGTTGGAGGTTTCACAAGGTCGGATACCGAACGTTGCTGCGGTGAGCGAATCCCGGTAGCCGGAGTATTGAAACATCAGGGTGTCGTAGCTGCGGTAGTTGTAGAACCTGTAGAGCAGGTTGGAGTTATAACCCATTTCAAAATTGACCAGCGGGGGCTTGGTCGGCCTGCTGTCGGGTGCGTAGTTCATGTCGAATTTCAGATCCACCCGGAGCTGGATAGAGTCGCCGCCTTCCAGCAAAAATCCGTTGGGCACAAGCCCGGCAGCACTGAGCGAATCCATGTGCGGGTTAAAGGGGTAGTTCATGGTGGCCAGCTCGTCGAAGACCGATGCCGGTTTGGTATTGACCTGTGCGATCTGCCCGTAGAGCCGGTCTTTTGAATAGATGGTCGGCAATGGGAAACTGTATATTTTGTTTGCACTGGAATCCCAAATGGTGAGCTGTACCCCGGCCAGTTGCAACAGGCTGCTGTCGGTAAACCCAATGCGCGCCGCGCCGGTTTGGTACGGGCCTATCGGGAAGGTGTCATGCACACCGGCATAACCGATATCACTGCCGATAACTTCGGCAAAAAGTTGGTACAAAAGAACATCAATACTGTCGCCGCAAACAATTTTGGTGGAGAGCACATTGCGCATGGTGTCGCCGGGCAAAAACCGGTCGCGCCGCACTTTGCTCAGATCGAGCACGCCCCCGGGGTCGGGAATGCGGTCGTCGTCGTTGTCTGCCAGGTCGTAATTCAACCGGTAGGCCTCCCGGTGCTCGCGCAGGATACAGCAATTGGCATCATCGTTGCAAGGATGCGGCGGTAAAATTCCACTCGGCCCCTCGCACTTGCCATCGGTGCATACGGTTTGCAACACGAAATATTCACAAGCCGGCACGGCACAGTCCACATCGGCGGTATCCAGGCTCAAACTCAGCAAAGCCGACGCCCCAACCAGGTACCCGCAGTTGCCGCAATTATCCGGAACGTATACGAAAAAATTGTCGCCGGAAGCCGGCGGGGATTCTATGATGGGTACATACGAAGCATCGGCGCGGCAGGTGCTTTTCAGGCAAAAACTAAACAGCGCCGAAGTGTCCGACAAGGGCAGCGGGAAAGCCAACAACACCCGGTTAATCGGAAATATCGTCGTCATTGGCGTTATCGAAAAATGCGCCAGCGGTTTGCCATCCAGGGTCTGCGGGCAATTGGTCGACCATTCGAGGCCAACCGGCAAGTCAAATTTAAACCAGATATAGCCGGTATCGGAAACAAGCCGGTTGGAGCTGAGCCGGTAATTGAACGGATACGTTTCACCGTCCTTTAGGCATTCGCCGATACTGTAGGTTACTGTAGCGCTCAGATAATCTTCTACAACGGCACTGAATTCAACCGTATCGGCCACCACAAAACCGCCGGGCGGACAGGGTTTGTTATAATAATAATTGAGCAGAATTTTTGGCAGCAACTGTTTGCAGCTGTCCAGGCAGTAGTACGCGTCGAACGCAATGTCTGCCGTATCCTGGGGCTGCATTTCGGGGATAAACAAGGTGACAAATCCCGAGCGGGTAACGCCGCAAAGCGGCATGTCGAAGTCTGTGGTCAGGTTTGGGGTAAGCGGCTGGGTAATGCCTTTGCGGCGGATTTTGAAGCTGGCTTTATCCATCCCCAGGGCGAGGGCCGCTTCCGAGTTGAGCTGCACGGTGATGTTGGTTGCCGGCGCCGTGCCTTCGTTGATCACCCGTACCCGCATTTCGTGGGGCAGCTGTGCGCAGTGGTCCCAGGGCAGGGCATACTCGGTTTTGAAGGTCAGGTTCGGTTGAAAAGTCGAGGGTAAAACCTGCACATCGGCAATGGTGCTGTCGCCCTGGCAGGCGGCATCCAGCGCTGTACAACTCCAGTCGGCCAGGATATTGGACCGGCAGGTGAAGGCCGGAACCCCGCAATCGGTAATGGTAATTTCCTGTTTGATCAGCACCGTTTCGCCAAACTCCAGCAACGCGTCGCCATCGCCGAACTGGCTGAAAAACGTTCCGTCAAAATAAGCCGTGTACAGGGTGGGCTGGTCCTGCTCTGTTGAAGCGCCAGGCACATGAATGCTGATTCCGGCAGGATGGGTGTCGCGCAAAAAAAGATGTTGCACCGGCCCCAACCGCGTATTGCGCACATGGATAGTGCGTTCCAGTATTTCGCCTTTTTCACCCGAAACCAGGGCGTTATCCACCTGGGTAATAACCAAAAGACTGGTTTGGATTTGAAAATTGGTGGTCAGCACCTCCTCGACTGCTGCACCATCGCGCACCCGCAGCAATGCCCGGAACAATTGCCCCGAATTAATGGCTTCCACCAGCCCGCAGCTTGCCGAAAGCTGCACCTTAACGATCAGCGGCGCCCCCGGCTGCAATTCCGGCAGCGCCAGCACGGGCTTTTCCAGATTGGAAATATCCAGTTCCGTGGCGCCGTTCGCCGAGCCGGGCACATACGTCAATCCGGTAGGCAGTTCCAGTTCCAACTGTGCCGCGCCAACCGGTACGGCGGTGTTGTTTTGGATGGTAACGCTCAGCGTATCGTTGGAACAGACGACTAATTGATCTGGATTTTTGTAAGAAATGGAGAAATTTTGAGCAAAAGACGGAGCAGCAATTACCAGCAGCAGGCAGGCGAGCAGGCATTTGAACATGGGATCACAACAGGCTTAACGGTGAACAGATGTTCAAATATAGGTTTTTAATCAGCTGTCCATTTTTCCGGCCCGGCCTTTTTTTACCGGAAGACGGACATTTAGGGCAGGAATACTCCAGGTAACGTGGTTTGCGAAAAACCACGAAGGCCAAGTCATCGGATGACTATTTCGGAATCTATGATTTAACGGAGTGGTATTGAGTCATCCGATGACTAAAATCCCGAAAAATTTGCAAACCACTTTCCGGTTTGTATAAAACCGGGAATAGCAAAAAAACAGGCCGGCACCACGTTCTGGTACCGGCCCGGCATTAAAATCTATCATTTAAAATTACCTGTATTATTCCTTACTGGTTTTGACGTTGCCAACACTGAAGGGAGTTGCGGCATCCGTCCGGTAGTCGCGGATAAATCCAAAGGTCAGGTCGTCGGGAATATCCGTCGATTTTGCGGAACCCTTGAAACCGTCCTGACAATCGACGGTAAATTCCAGCGCCTTCAGGTGCCCGGCGTCGTCGAATTCCATGTGGGTGTAATCAACCAGGATTTTCTGGGCGCCCAGTTCGGCTTTAATATTTTTCAAATCCTGAAGGGTGTGGCTGTGTTGAAAAAAAGCTTCAACCTTGCGCGCATTTTGCGCATTCAGCGCCGGCAAAGCCAGACAAACAAAAGCAAGTAAAAAGAGTATTTTTTGCATGAATGAAAAGTGTTTTTAGTTCAAACGTTTCAGGTATGTTTTGTTTACACAGGCGATGCACTGTGTTTTTTTTGCGTAAAAATACAACAATGCAGTCGAATGGAGAACCGGGGTGTACCGGCATCTAATTTCGTACAACCGGCCGCAAAATACTGCCGCTTTCCAATTGGACACGCAGGTAATACGTTCCGCCCGGTAATTGACTCAGATCGAATTCCGTGGTAATTCGCTGCCCCTTCACCGATTTTGTTAACAATTGGCGCTGCTGCGCATCCTGCAAAATCAGGTTTACGCGTTCCGAACGACGCAGCTGCATGGTCAGTTGCACAATGCCCGACGTCGGGTTGGGCGACAGGTTAAATTGCCGGACCGAATTGGGCAGCGCAGTGGATGTAACGATTACCTGCATACCCACCTGATATGCACAGCCGTTATCTGAAATGACCTGGCATTCATAAAAACCGTTTTCAGCGGGCACATACGTGGCATTGACAGCGCCCGGAATGGGCGCTCCGTCGAGCAACCATTGGTAGGCCGTCCAGGCGCCGGTGGAAACGCTCAGGGTGTCGTTTTCGAATAACAAACCCAATCCGACGGGCTCCAACTCACTGGTGATTTCCGACAGTGCAGACATCGACAACACGCAGGCTTCGTACTGAAACTGGACACTGTACACGCCGGCTTCCGTGACAGTTAATTCCACATCCGTTTCGCCCGGAATAGGTTCATTGTTGAAAAACCATTGCAAGGAAAAAGCCGGAGAAACATTGAGCACCTGTAACAAGGCTTCATCACCCGGACACAAAACTGCCGGACCGTTGTTCTGAATTTCCGGAACCGGCAAGTCGTCGGCCAGGGGCACCACAATGGCATCGGAGAGTGCCGAATTGCAAGGGGTGCCCGAATATTCCACCCGGAAAACGCCGGGCTGACTGACGGCAAGTTGTTGGCCGGTAGCCCCGGGGATAAGCTGGTTATTGTCATACCATTGATAACTAAAACCGGGCGGCGCCGGGGCCGCTTGCAGCAAAACGGTGTCCGAACCCGGGCAGATCAATTCGGGGCCGGGCAGCGGCGCCGTCCAGGAAAGCGGACTGATTTCCGGCACCTGAATTTGCGCCCCTTCACTTACTTCAAACGTATCAATACGGATGCAGCCCTGATCGTCCTGTGCTTCCACAATGTACACGCCTGGGTCGAGGTTGGAAAGCAGGGTGTCTGTGGCTCCGTTATTCCAGCTCAAGGAATACGGACCTTCACCGCCGGTAATATCCAGATCGATCGAGCCATCCATACTGCCGTAGCAGCTGGCATCCTGCACACTGGCAGACAATTGAAAGGCAGAGCACAGTTCCCTGATTTTATAAATATCCCCGGTCACAACATCCGCCACATACAATTCGCCGTGCACGTCTTCACCCAAACCGGCGAACGAGCCATTGCCCGGCGACCGTATTTGGGTGGTGACGAATGAATTGTCGGGCTGTTGCTTGATCGCCCACCACCGGTCGCTGGCATAATCCGGAAAAATATAGTACCCGTAGAGGTCCGGGTAAACACTGCCCCGGTAGATAAAACCGCCGGTTACCGAACGTCCCAGGGAGGAATTGTCGTAGTCGAACACCGGATCGACATAGGCGGATTGGGGCTGGCAATTGCTGGTTTGGTAATCGACATTGCCTTCATAACAGCGCCAGCCATAGTTCAGGCCCGGCGTGTTGGCCGGCTCAAAATCAATTTCCTCGCGGGTGCTCTGGCCTACGTCGCCGATCCACATATCGCCGGTCAGCCGGTCGAAAGAAAAACGCCAGGGATTGCGCCAGCCCAACGACCAGATTTCCGGGCGGTAGGCCGGGTCGTTCACGAAGGGATTGTCGGGCGGAATGGCATAGGGCAAGCCCGGGCCTGTGGTGCTTACATCAATCCGAAGGATTTTTCCGAGCAAGGTATTTTTAGTTTGGCCATAGTTATCCGGGTCGCCACCGGCGCCGCCGTCGCCAAAGGAAATATACAGGTAGCCATCGGGGCCGAATTTCAGGCAACCGCCGTTGTGGTTGTTGTAGGGCTGGGTTTGCGTAAGCAGGATTTCTTCACTGTCCGGGTCGGCTTCATTCGGATTATCCGATCGCACCGAAAAGCGCGACACCCGGGTGGCGCCGTCGGATTCACGGGTATAGTTTACATAAAAAAAGCCCGTTTGGGCATAATCCGGCGGGAAGGCCAGGCCAAGCAACCCCTGCTCGCTGGCTGAAGAACGCACGCGTGCGTCGATGTTCAGAAAAGCATTGGGCAGGCGATTGCCCAGGCTGTCGAGTATCCAGATATAGCCTTGCTGCCCGACAATAAACAGGCGGCTGTCGCCGCAATGGGCAATATCGAGCGGGCGGGTCACATTGTCGTTGAAAACATCAAACGCAATCTTGGGTTGGGAACGCAGGCTCAGGGGAAGGGCCAGCAATAGGGCCAGCAGCAGGGTAAGTTGTTGTTTTTGCATAGTGTTCGTTTTTGGATTGAAAAAATCAGTTTTGGGAATGTGCTGAATAAAAACGTCGGAAATTCCGAAAGGGTTGTGGTATTCGCTTGTTGGATAGTCAGTCTTGTCCGGGAATAGCGAACCTGTCAGGTCGAATTTGCAAAAATCCTGCAAGCCGCGGCTTGCAGGATTTTTGCAAATTCGACCTGACAGGTTTTCAGTCTGACAACCGACGGTGATAACTCAGATGCTCGCAAAGGTGGACCTTTCCGTTTATTTTTTAATGCTGACGTTCATGTCCGGCATTTCCACGACTTCGAACGTTGCCGATGCGAGCGCAACTTTACCTTTCGTTTCGGTGATTGCTTCCAAAATACGCGTGTTCAAAGCCGTCCGGGTTGAGCGTCGTTTTTCGTAGCCAACGACATAGCGCAGGTTGAACTCGATCCAGTTGTCCGTCAGTTTGATGCCAACGGTGGGTTCCACGACAGCGTTTTCGATCAGGTATTTTCGTACCATAACCTTCCAGTGGCGCTGCGCCTGGGCGGGAAAATCGCCCAGGGTTTGCGTGGCGGCATCAAGCAAAAGCTGCGTGGTCAGGTTGACGTCGGAGCCGTAGTGCACGGGCAGGTTTATTTCATCCCAGACAAAAGGGAAATCGGTGGAGTAATTGAACACTGGCCCTTTAAATACGAAGGCATTGCTGAGCCGGACGATGCGGCCGCTGTAGTTGTCGCTGGACGACCAGGCCCCGATTTCCATGAGAGTAATGCGGGTAATGCTGATGTCGATCACGTCGCCGCGCACGCCATTCAGTTCGATCCTGTCGCCGGGTTTGAACATGTTTGAACTTTGGATCGCGATCCAGCCGGCCAGGCTAAGGAAAACCTCCTGCATGGTGAAGGCAATGCCGGCGCTCACCAGGCCGATCGTGATGCCCAGGTACTGGAGTTTGCCGGTAAAGCTGAATACGGCGACCAGCATGATGAAGATGTATCCGGCCAGGCTGGCCGTTTTTTTTGCGCGGTAGCGCATGGTGTTGTCGCTTACAGCCCGGTTAATGCCCTTGCGCACCAGCCATACCAGGAACAGGATAAAAAGCGACCAAAACAGGAAATACAGCAAGCGGATCAGAAGCCCGGAGCTATCGCCTTGTACGAGTTGTTGGAGCCATTGTTGGAATGTATCCATGTGGATGAATATAATGATCGGGTCCTGTAAAGTTACAACGGCTGCTGTGAATTTCTTCGCTGAAATATCCCACATTCCGCCGCATTCCCCCTATTTTTCCGCCAATCCGAAACAGCCAACTACCCGTTAACCACGCAAAATTTTTCATAATCATGAAAATAAAATTCTGCGGCGCAGCCCGCGAAGTAACCGGCTCCAGCCACCTGATCACCCTCGACGACGGCTTTATGATTTTGCTCGACTGCGGCCTCTACCAGGGCGGCGATGACGATGAGGCCGGGCACCGGATGGAAGACTTCAACCGGCGCTGGTATTTTGACCCCAAAAAGATCGATTGCCTCGTACTCAGCCACGCCCATATCGACCACAGCGGCCGGATACCCAAACTGGTGGCCGACGGCTTCCGCGGCCGCATTTACGCCACTCATGCCACCCGCGACCTGTGCAATATCATGTTGCTCGACTCGGCGCAAATCCAGGAATACGACGCCGCCTACCAAAATAAAAAGCGCAGGAAAAACGAACCCGAAGTGCAACCGCTTTACGTAGCCGACGACGTTCGCCAAACCATGCGCCAGCTTGCCAGCTACAACTACGAGCAGTGGTTTTTTATCCACCCGAAGGTGCGGGTGCTCTACCGCGACGCCGGCCACATCCTCGGCAGCGCCAACGTAACCCTCGAAATTCAGGAAAACGGCCGCACCATCCGCCTGGGCTTTACCGGCGATATCGGCCGGCCGCACCGCCCCATTCTCGAAGATCCCACCCCGATGCCTGAGGTGGACTACCTGATTTGCGAAAGCACCTACGGCGACCGCGAACACGAGTCGGCGCCCGGCGAAGCCGATCACCTCATCCGCGTGGTTCAGCACACCTGCGTAGAAAAAAAGGGCAAACTGATCATCCCGGCCTTCAGTGTCGGGCGCACGCAGGAAATCGTGTACATGCTCGACAAACTGCACCACGCCGGCAAACTGCCCAAAGTGCCGGTATTCGTCGATAGCCCGCTGGCTGTAAATGCCACCGAAGTGTTTGTCAACCACCCGGAATGCTTCGACCGCGAGGTACACAACTACATGCTGGAAAATGAAGACCCCTTCGGTTTCAACGGCCTGAACTACATCCGCTCGGTCGAAGGCAGCAAACAGCTAAATACCATGCGCAGCCCCTGCATCATCATTTCCGCCTCCGGTATGATGAACGCCGGGCGCATCCGTCACCACCTGTTCAACAACATCGAAAACAAACGGAATACTTTCCTCATCGTGGGCTACTGCGCGCCGCAAACCCCCGGCGGCCGCCTGCGCGACGGCGCCAAAAGCCTCTACGTATTCGGCCAAAACCTCCAGGTACTGGCGGATGTGGAAATTATGGACTCCTTCTCCGCGCACGGCGACCGGCAGGAAATGCTCGATTTTATCCGCAATCAAAAAGATTCGGTGCAAAAAATTTGGCTCGTGCACGGCACCATCGACCGGCAGGAAAAATGGCGGGATTATCTGCGGCAAAACGGGTTTGCCAACGTAGCGATACCGGATTTGGGCGTGGAGGAAACCATTTGATTTTTTTAAAAAATCTTCCACAGGCGGCAATTTCCTGTGGTTCCTCAATAAAAACTACCGCGTCAGCGCCGCCCACAAAATTGCCACCGGGTGCTCTGCCCCGCGCCCGGTTCCGTCCAAAATCTGGTGCCGGCAGGAGGTGCCCGGCGCTGCGATCACAGCGTCTGCCCGGGCTTTGCGCACCGCCGGGAACAGCACCAACTCGCCCACCTGCATGCTCAGGCCGAAGTGCTCGCGCTCATAACCGAACGAACCCGCCATCCCGCAACAACCCGAGGGAATAACTTCCACGGTGAAATTTTCGGGCAGGCTGAGCACGAAAGCCGAAGCCTCCACCCCGGCCAGGGCTTTCTGGTGGCAATGGCCGTGCAGCAGGATATGTTTTTTTTCTGTTGAAAATGCGCCCGGCGTGATATTGCCCCGTTGAATTTCGCGGGCCAAAAATTCCTCGATCAACAACGCATTTTCGCTGAGCGTCTTCGCGGCCTCGCGGTTTTTTTCCGGCACCAGGCGCGGGTATTCATCCCGAAAACTCAAAATTGCCGACGGCTCAATGCCCACCAGCGGCATTTCCGCCGACACCCGGTCTTTGAAAATTTCCACGTTTTGCACCGCCAGCTCGCGGGCACGGGGCAACAGGCCCTTGGAGATAGCCGCCCGCCCGCTTTCGGGGTGTTTCGGCAGTTCCACGCGGTAGCCCAGGCGGGCGAGCAGTTGCACGGTTTTAATGCCGGTTTCGGTATCGTTGTAGTTGGTGAACTCGTCGCAAAACAACAGCACCCGCCCTTTTTCGAGTCCGCCCAGCGGCAAATTTTTGCCCGTTCGGTCAAACCAGCGGCGCAAGGTAATCGGGTGCAACGGCGGCAAACTCCGCTGCGGCGCCACACCCAAAACGCGCTTGAGCAGCCCGCCCGTGATCGCGTTTTTCATAAAAAAATTACTCAGCGCCGGAACGGCGGAAGCCAGGCGGTTCAGCCCGGCAATGTGGCCGAACATGCGCGCCCGGAACGGCACCCCGTGCGCCCGGTAGTACTGGTGCAAAAACTCGGCTTTCATACTTGCCATGTCTACGTTGGACGGGCATTCCGACGCGCAGGCTTTGCACGACAGGCAGAGGTCCATCACGTCGTACAATTCCGAGTGGCTGAACGGATTGGGTTGCTGGCTGTGCGTCAGAAATTCGCGCAGGGCATTGGCACGGGCGCGGGTGGTGTCTTTTTCCTGGCGGGTGGCGCGGTAGCTGGGGCACATGGCGCCGCCGGCAAAATCGAGCTTGCGGCAGTCGCCCGAGCCGTTGCATTTTTCCGCAGCGCGCAGGATGCCGTCGGGAAATTCCAGCACGGTGTCGAACGGCCGATCAGGTTGGTTGG
>CAZAEZ010000070.1:0-22919 GCA_964484205.1 uncultured Saprospiraceae bacterium
CATTCGGTACGGGGCTTCTTTTTTACCCGCCCCTAGCCTTGGCCTAGGCGGGTTTCGTAACCGTAGATGGAGCATTGCGCTGGTAACGCCAACAAAATTTGCTAATTGGCGACCATTTCGAGCCCAAAAGGGCGCACGTTGAAAACTTTTTTTTCGATTCCAAATTTAATTCTGAAAAAATTACTTCAACCAATAAATGCCTCCAATATGAATACGTATTCAGTTATCAAAAATGCAACATGGATGCTTGTATTTGGCAGCTTCGTGTTCGGCAATTGTGCAGTGGTGCGCCAGGGTGAATTTGGCGTTAAACGCACCCTCGGCAAATACAATGACAAAGTGGTTACCAGTGGCCTTCAGGTCTTTAACCCATTCACCAGCCGGATAGTTAAAATATCGGGACAGACTGAAAATATAGAGGTTAGCCTGGTTATCCCCTCGCGTGAAGGCCTGTCGATCCAAAGTGAAGTCTCGATCTTGTATCGCGTAAAAAGTAGCGAAGCGCCCGACCTGCTTCGCAACGTAGGTGTAGATTATGAACAAACCGTCATCTTACCCGTATTCCGCTCCGCAGTATCGGATGTCACCTCGAAATACTATGCCAAAGACATGCACTCCGGCAATCGCGCGGAAATTGAAGTGGCGATCAGCGAATTGATGATGAAGACGCTTGAGAAAAAAGGGATCATCATTGAATCCGTGCTGTTGAAAAGCATATCCTTGCCGCGCAGTTTAGCCAAAGCTATCGAAGACAAACTCGAAGCAGAACAACAAGCACAACGAATGGAGTTTGTCCTGCAGCAGGAGCGGCAGGAGGCAGACCGTATGCGCATCAAAGCGGAAGGTGTGCGCGACGCTAACCAGATCATTGCGGAAGGCCTCACCCCGGCAATCTTACAGTTCAAGGCCATCGAAGCCTGGCTTCAGCTGTCCATGTCGCCAAACGCAAAAATTGTGTTCTCCAACGGTACCATGCCTATGATGTTAAGCCCCGAAGCAATGTCTGAAATGCAATCGGCAACACCTTCCACCGGATCGAATATGGGACTGGTATTGCCAATGAGCGAAAAATAGGTAAAGCCGCCTCTTTAAATACAAGCCCGCGTTGCAGTAGATGCCGCGGGTGAGTAGGTCGATGCCAACTCAAACTACAACAGCCTCGTATCGTTTATTCGGTACGGGGCTTCTTTTTTACCTGCCGTAGCCTTGGCGTAGGCGGGTTTACCCACACCCCGAAGCGGGCGCCCCTCGCGGTCGCCCCGCAATGCGGCCGCCTCCCAATGCGAATATGCAGAATGAGGGGCACTGGGAAGCTGGGGTAACCGCAAGGATAAGGCAACCGCAAGGGTCACCCCTACGCATCCCGAATAATGAACGATCCCTACAAAATGGAATGGATGATCGGATAGTGTAAGCAAGGGCACGGCCGCCAAATATTTCCAATTAACAACAACTACTCGCGGACGCTGTTCGTGCAAGTGTTCTGTTTCAAAAAAACGACGGCTTCCCGATGAAAACCGGATACCGGCTTTTCATCGGGAAGCCACGGTGTTTTTTTTACCTGGAACTCGTGGTCAACAAGATGGTCATGCGTACCCTCAACGCCCAAACCAACCCAGCCGCAGGGTCAGGTTGAAAACCGGAGCATTCAGGTCTTTTTTGCCGTAAGATCCCCAACCCTCAAATCCGTTGACAAAACGGTAGCCCACCGTACCGCTCATGCGCATCCAGCGTGCAACATTGAGCTCCAGGCCAGCCTCCGGTATCAGTACGAATGTAGCATCGTGCAGGTTTGGATCGAAATCCCAGTCGTCTTCAAAATCGGTGGTGCCAACACTTCCGCCGGCAATTTTCAGGGAAGTATACAAGTGCAGGAGTTTGTGGGAGGGCGTGGTATACCCCAGCCAAAGGCCACCGTATCCGTGCGCGAGTTGGTTCGTGCCGACCTTGGGCCGCTCAAAAGTCTCACCCATGCCGAAAAAACCGATAAAGAAATCATCGAAAACAACCCCCAGGCCGCCGCCAGCCCCCAGGCCTGTTTTGTTATTGGCATGGCTCCAGGAAAACATCGGGCTGACAAAGCCACCGCAAATACGGGAATTGCGGAGTAAGGTTTGTTGTTCTTGCTGGGCAACAAGCGTGGTGCCGGAAAACAGCAGGGCGACTATTAACATCTTTTGAATCATAGTAATGTGCATTTAGTTGTGTGTTTTATGCTGAGACACAGAACTGCCGGTTTACCCTGATGCGCCGCCTGTTTTTTTGCTGTTGATGGCGTCCTCGCCAAATACGGCCTAATAAATAATCCAAGTTGTGACCATGTAATATAATGGTTCATATTCCCGGTTGGCTGAGCGGGGAGCCAAGTGAGGGGGTGACTGCAGTCACCCCCTCACTATCACAAGACAACTTGGATAAATAGAAAGATAACCGTCGACTCACTCCCGAATAAACCCCAGCATCGCCTCCGCCACCAAAGTATTCCCTGCCGTATTCAAATGCACACCATCCGTAGTCAGCACACCTTTTTCCAGGTTGCCGGTGTTGTGTTTTAAATTGTAGTTCAGGAAAACGCTGCGCAGATCGCAAAGCCCGCAGCCATGCGCCGCGGCCAGTTCGCGGATGATCTGCGCATACAAATTCAGCTCCCCATCCAGCGGATTGGTGCAATCCGTTTTTTCGCCGATACAGGCCGGCGTGCAAAGCACCAGGCGAATGCCCCGGGCCTGCATTTTCCGGATCAGCGCCGTGTAAAAACGCCGGAATTTGTCGGCATCCGTGCCGGTGCCCAGCAGGCGTTTGTGCCACACGTCGTTTACCCCAACGAAAATGAAAACCTGGTCGGGTTGTTTGCCCAGCACATCTTCCTCCAGGCGCAGGTAGAGGTCGTACACTTTGTTGCCGCTGATGCCGGCGCCCAGAAGTTCGTAGTCGGCAGCCGGGAGCGAGTCGCGCAGTTGGCTGATGTAACCACCGGGTTTGACGCCAAGCTCGGTGATGCTGTCGCCGAAAAAAACCAGGCGCGTGCGTTTTTGCCGCCAGGCGGAAAAACAGAGAAAGCAGCCAAGAACAAGTAGAAGAAGTGTGTATTTCATGATTTTATTCGCTTTAATAATCCAAGTTGTGACCAATCTTTATGGAGACAAATTTTCTTATTTTTCAGACAGGATCAACATGATTTTGCATGACAAAATGGCCTCTGGCCATTTTATCATGCTTTTTCCTGTTAATCCTGTCTGTTTTATATGCATGGTCAAAACTTGGATAAACTAGTAAGCAGGCAAGATTACTTAAAAATTCAGGTTCGGTGATTGGGGCGCATTGCCTACTGACGAATGTCACTGCCAACCACATGGCGCCTCAACGTTTTTTTGAGAAAAAACTGGTTAGCTTTGAAACTTCGGTTTGTCCGATCCAACTTGAAGATTTCGAGTGTAAACAACAAAATCTTTACCATGAAACGCAAGACTTTTTTTGCCATCCTGCTTTTTGCAACTAATTTCCTGAATGCCCAAACCCCGGTGACACTGCCCCTCGACATCGGGAAAGCCATCCAGGAGGGCAGCATTACGGCAACGCACAGTTTATTCGATATCGGCATCCTGGGTAATGTATTTGATGACGACCCGGCTACGCTGGCCCGTTCGGCAGCCGTCAACCCCATGGTTATCACGCTGGAATCCACAAATCCCGTGCAGGTGGTCAGTACCGCCATCCTGACCTCGCACGGCTCGGGCGGCTGGTGGACGCTCGAAGCCGCCGACAACCTGACCGATCTCAACGGCCAGAGCGGCACGTACCAGCTGCTCGTTGCACAGGATGTACATCTCAGTGACATTTGGGCGACTTTCAACACAGCGTTCACGGCCCGGGTCATTCGACTCAGCGTCAAACGCACCCAGGGCGACGATTACGTGCACCTCAACGAATGGTCGCTCACCGCCACGCAAAGCATTCAGGCCGCCGGCCTCTGTTTTCGCCCCAATGGGCTGCGGCTCCTGCCCGGCGCTTCGTTTGCCATGCAGGCGGTGCTGACCGATACGGCGGGACTTGCCTATGCCCTGCCCGATGCACCCGACTGGACGAGCTCCGATCCCGGCCTGTTCGGCGTTTCCGACGCGGGCCTGGTGGAGGCGGGTTTGGAAACGGGTACGGCGATGTTAGGCGTTGCCTGGAACGGCCTTTCCGCATCCATTCCGGTAAAAGTGGTCGAGGATTTTGATTTGCCCACTGCCGAAACACGCGTCGTGAAGGTGGCACTGGTCATGATTGACCCGCCGATTGCGGCTGCCGGCGGACAGCGTTTTTCCGAACACTTCTGGCCTTTTGAGGGCGGCCCGGTTTACCTGGCGCAGGCTATGGCCGACTCGCTGACGGCTTTCAGCAGCGGCGCCGTGCAGTACCAGATCGCGCAGACCTACGATTCCGACAGCCTGTTTTGCACTTTTGGTGCGGTGCGGCTTTCGGTCGACTCGATTTACCAGTTGTTCCTGGAGCCCGGCTGGACAACCCTGCACTACGTGGCCGAGCAACTCGGCCAATCCCGTTTCGACTACAACGCCATGCTGGACTACTATGACTTCTGCGCCCAAAGCGATGCCAAACTGATCGACGAAGTGTGGGTGTACAGCATGCCGTTCATCGGCACTTGGGAAAGTACCCTGACCGGGGAAGGCGCTTTTTGGTACAACTCGCCGCCGCTCAGCGGCAATACCTGCGTGGACCAACTGCCGATCATGGGTTTAAACTACGAACGCGGCCGGGCGGAAGCGCTGCACAGCTACGGGCACCGGACCGAGTCGGCCATGGCACAGGTGTTCGGCCGCTGGAATTATGCCATGCCACCGCTGAACAGCTGGGAAACTTTTGCGCAATACGACCTGCAGAACCCCGGACAGGCGCACCTGGGCAATATCCACTTCCCGCCCAACGGCACATCCGACTACGATTACGGTAATCCGGCGGAAGTACTCAGTTTTGAACCCAACTGGAAGCGCTATCCCTTCCTTTTTCAGGAAACCGAAATCGTCTCCTGTGCAACCTGGAACTGCGAGCACCTGGATTACCTCGCCTGGTGGTTCCGGCACATCCCGCATTTCAGGTGTAAAGACCAGTTCAACCACCTGAACAATTGGTGGACCTACATCGTCGACTACAACGAAGGCAAAACGCTGGAAATGCTGACGCCGGGTTGCGCTTGTGACCTGTTTGGCGATAGCGCCGTAGTCGTGCACGAGCCCGCCCGGACGTTTGTTGCACAGGCATTTCCCAATCCGGTCGTTAACCGCCTGCAGCTTGCGCTTACGGCGCCGGAACCGTTGATTTTGAATGCCCGGTTGTACGACATTTGGGGAAAACTTCTGCTGGAATCGCGCTGGGCTGCCGGCCCGGAAATCCGGTTTTTCGAATTGCCGGTTGCACAGCTTCCCGTCGGCAGTTATGTTTTGCAACTGACGGCGCCGGGAATGCCGGGGCAGGTGTTGCGGGTGGTGAAAATGCGTCCTTGAGAGGGCGTTTTTTTTAAAAAAAACAGGCCGCCAAAAAAATGGCGGCCTTAAGAAAAAACACTGCAAATCTGTAAGCCGGATTCTGTACCCCGCAACCCCGAAAAGGGGCGCGTGGCCTCTGCCATTTATCTGGGCCGCGCCTCACGGCGAGGCTCTGCGCTGCCTACCCCCCTTGCCGACCCGAGGGCCGATGTGCGAGCAACACACCACCACGCCGGGGGCGTGGAAACAAGGTGTACGTGGCATTTCAACCCGTAAGGTTTATCCTCGTCCCGACTTGCGCCGGAACGCCGTGCGCTCTTACCGCACGTTTTCACCCTTATCCCGGCGATATGCCGGGACGGTAATTTTCTGCGACACTCTCTGTTCCCGCAACGCCATGGGCGCCACGGGACCCACCCGTTAGGTGGTACGGTGCTCTGTGTTGTCCGGACTTTCCTCCCGATCCCACCCCGCCGCGATGGCGGGGTGGGAAAAAGGCGGCAGAGCGATTTACAGTGTTTATCTTTGATCCCGGTTTTACGGTGACAGTTAACGCCGGGAAAACAGCTACGGTGAAAATAGTCAGGCAGCTGGCACGATTTTTTTACCTTAGTACCTTGTATTGGCGTAAACTTTGTTCTTATACATTTGCACAGCCATAAATACTGTGCAAGCAATCCCTCTATTAACTGGCATAAGTTCCGGCCACACCAAAGGCGTGGCGGATACATATTTCTCCACATATTATGATAAAACGCCTGCTCCTGTACATATTGGCTGGAGCCATTCTGCTGGCGGTGGCAGTAAGTGCCGACCGTGGCTACAAAGATACGGCACTGCTTGAACAGTACGCGGCTGAAATTGCGACGTACCTGAATGCCCAGGAGGCGCAAGGGCTTGGGTGGGTGCAGCAGCACAAAAATACCCTGGAAAATTTGGTGGCAGGCCGCAGCGTATCCGACCAGAAGTCCTGGATAAACACGCTGACGGAGCAGGCCGATGCGCCGTATACCCTGCTGATTCATCAAAAAGACTCCTTGCTTTTTGCTTCCAACAATAAAATTCTACCGCTACCGGAGCAACTCAGCACCATTTTACAGGGAGAAAAACGCTCGGTGCAGCAGCTGGCCCTGGGGTATTATTATGTAGCGCACAGCCCGTTTGATTCGACAAAAACCCGGACGTTGCTTGTTCCCGTCCGGTTTACCCTGGCTGAAACAAGCCGCCAGCGCGACGGTGTGCTCTTTCCGGCCAACGAAGCCATTTCCGAACACGTTGATCTGAATTTGACTTCGGGCGAACACGCTATCCGGGTGAAAGACCGGGATTTGTGCTGGTTGCGTGCGTCGGGTACCGTACAAGCCGGCTGGGTGCAATGGGTGAAACTTGGCGCCTACGGTTTGTTCCTGGTTTTGGTTTTGGCATTGGCTTTCCAGGCAGCCATGTACTTTACCCGGCGGGGCTGGGCGCTTGCAGGTGCTGCGCTGCTCCTGGCTTTGGTTGCAGGCATATTCTGGTTAAACCGTACCACCGGTTTTACGGCCCACGCTTTTGACCAGATCTCTTTTTTTTCCCAGCGTTTTGACACCTCAAGCCTGATTGGCGGGTCGCTGGGCGATTGGTTCATTCATATTGCGTTGCTCCTTTGGTTGATGGTTTTCTTTCACCGGGCTTTTCGCCTGGAAGATTTGGAAAACCTTCCGGCTTTACCCGTACGGATTGCCTTGAGCATGGTGTGCTACCTGTTGGTGATGCTTAGTGTGCTCGTAGGCGTGGAAGTGTACCGCCAACTGGTTTTTCACTCTACGATCAATTTTGACTTTGATAACCTCCTGAACTTCGACAGCTTCAGCGTACTGGCTTTTGTCGGAATTCTGATGCTCCTGCTGGCGCTTTTTCTGTTTGGGCACCGGCTTATTTTAACGGCGTTGCAACTGGAACTTCCGACTTCCATCCGGATAGCGGAGATTGCCGCTTCGGCGCTTTTAGTCTATCTGGTTGCACTCGGGTATCAGGCCGGTTTTCAGATCAACGCCCTGTATATCGCCGCGTTTGCGCTGGTTTACGTGGCCGCTTTTGATTTTTTTCTGGTTTTGAAAACACCTGGCCTGGGGGGGATTGTGCTGTGGCTGATGTTGTTTTCGCTCTCCTCGGCGCTCCTGTTGTACCGGTATAATTATTTGAAAGACAAATCGGTACGCTTAACCTACGTAAAAGCCCTGGCATCCGACCGCGACAGCCTGCTGGCCGAGCCCCAACTGAAAAAAATACTGCCCAATATTCAGCAGGACACGCAACTCAACCGCCTGCTCAAACCCTGGCCGTTCAAGCCGCAAAGTTCGGCATTGCGGCAGCGGCTCAACGAGCTGGTGTTTCCCCAACATTACCTCTTTCAGCATTACCGCCTGATTGTTTACGCGTTTGATAAAGACGGGCAAGTATTGCCGCAAGACCAGGCCAAAGGCCGGGAATATGTGCTGACGCAAAACTGGCGGCGTGCCAAAACCCTGCCGGACGAACCTGCCATCCGCTACCACCGGGGCCCCGACGGCATTTTCCGGTACATGATCAAGGTGCCGGCCCTGCGCATGAACGACCCCACCCAACCGGTGGAACTGTACTGCTTTTTTGATCATCAATATCCGCAACCGACCCGGGTGTACTCGGAGCTGTTTTTTCAACTCCCGTATAAAAACCTGGACCGTTTGATGGATTATGACTTTGCTATTTTGAAAAATGGCCGCCTGGTGGTGGATCAGGGACAAGGCAACCAGGCCGTTTTCCAAAATGCGCCGGCAAGCGGACAGGCCCGTGAACAATTCACCGAACAACCCCGCCGGGTAGACGCCGTGTACAAAAGTGCAGACGGCAAAACGATCGCTTCCGTGGGGCGGCCGCTGGGTGGCTGGTACAAGCAGCTCTATTTGTTTGCATTTATCTTTGCCCTCACCTCGCTGTTTATTTTTTTGCTGGCCTTGTTGAACACCTATTTGCGGTTTTTACCCAAATACTACCATTTCAATTTTTCTACAAAAGGCTCGCTGGCAAAGCGCATCCACTACGGCAATTTTGCCCTGATCGGCATTGCCTTTCTCGGACTCGGCTACCTGACGTACCAACACTTCAGCACGTCGGCACAGGAAACCAAACGCGCCAACCTGGATAACCGGGCAGAGGCTGTGCGCACCCATTTGCGCAACCAGGTCGGCGATTTGAACGCCGCCTCCGACAGCCTCAAACGCGCACTTCCGCAAACGCTGGCTTCCCTGGCGGCCAGCCTTTCGACCGATGTGAATTTCTTCGGGCCCGACGGCGCTTTGTTGTTTTCCTCTCAAAATGACCTCGCCCAACTGGGCATATTGCCCAACCACATGAGCCCGCAGGCAAAAGCCATGCTCACAGCGGGCGGACAGCGCGAAGCAGTGGTGGCGGAACAACTGGCCGGTGTCGGTTTTTCCAACCGCTACCTGCCCCTGAACAACAATCAAAACGAGTTGCTCGGCTTTTTGGGAGTGCCCTATTACCTGTCCGACCGCAGCATCGGTCCTGAAGTGTCGGACTTTATCGGTATGCTGGCCAGCGTTTATGTTTTCCTGATGCTGATTGCCTACTCGGTATCGTTTTTCTTGTCCCGGTCTATCCTGGGACCGGTAAAACTGATTTCCGACAAAATCAATCAGTTGCAACTGGCCGACAAAAACGAGCCGCTCGTATACCCCGGCGACACCCAGGATGAGCTCAGCGCGCTGATCGACGAATACAACCGCATGGTGGAAAAACTGGAGGAATCGAAAGGGCAACTCATTCGCCTGGAGCGCGAAAGTGCCTGGCGCGAAATGGCACGGCAGGTAGCGCACGATATCAAAAATCCGCTCACCACCATGAAACTGTCGATGCAACAGCTCGACCGCCTGTCTTCCGACCCGGTTCAGGCAGCGGCATACCTGAAAAAAGCGATTACCCGCCTGATCGAGCAAATTGACTCGCTGGCGCAAATTGCCTCCGAGTTTTCCATGTTTGCCAACCTCGATATCCGCCAAAAACAGGATCTGGTGCTGAACGATGTGGTGGAAAGTGTCTACGATTTGTTCAGCGAGCAAAAAGAGGTCCGGCTCGTTTTGGACATCCCCGACGACCGATACCATATCCAGGGCGACAAAAACCACCTCATCCGGGTGTTTAACAACCTGATCATCAATGCCATTCAGGCTATCCCGTCGGACCGGCAAGGTTCGATCCAGGTATCGCTTTTCCGCCAAAACAACCATGCCGTCGTTCAGATTAACGACAACGGCGGTGGCATTCCGCCCGAAATTCAAAAACGGGTGTTCGAACCGAATTTTACCACCAAAACTTCCGGGAGCGGGCTTGGACTTGCCATTTGCCGCAAGATCATCGAGGCGCTCGACGGCGTGATCCGCTTTGAAACCCGGGAAAACGACGGTACCGACTTTTTTGTGGAACTGCCCATCACCTCCACGGAAAGAGCCGGCCAGGTGGAACTTTCCGAGGCGGGTTAAATTTTCGAATATGATCCGAATGGAGCAATCCATGCGTTGGTTTGGCCCCAACGATCCCGTTAGCCTTGCCGATATCCGGCAGGCCGGTTGCACCGCAGTCGTCACGGCGCTCCATCACATTCCTTATGGCGAAGTTTGGCCGGTTGCCGAAATTGAAGCACACCAAAAATTGATCGAAGCGGCCGGGCTGCGCTGGACCGTTATCGAAAGCCTGCCCGTGCATGAGGCGATCAAACGGCAGGCCGGGCAGTGGAAACAGTTGGTTGAAAATTACAAACAAAGCCTGCGCAACGTGGCTGCCTGCGGGCTGAAGGTGGTCACCTACAATTTTATGCCCATTCTCGACTGGCTGCGCACCGACCATGCCTACGAAATGCCCGACGGCGCCCGGGCGCTCCGCTTCGAAAAACCGGCCTTTATCGCATTCGACCTTTTTTTGCTCAAACGCCCCGGCGCCGAACAGGACTACACCGACGCTGAAATCCGGGCTGCCGAAAAGCGCTTTGCCGCTATGCCGGATGCTGAAAAACAAACGTTGTTTCAAAATATTTTGCTGGGCCTGCCGGGCAGCGACGAGGCGTTTACGCCGGCTCAAGTGCTCGAAGCGCTTCAGGGCTACGCCCAAATTGGCCCTGAACGGCTAAAGCAACATCTGTTCGAATTTTTGCAGGAAGTGGTCCCGGTGGCGGCGGAATTGGGTTTGAAAATGGCCATCCACCCGGATGATCCGCCTTATCCGGTGTTGGGACTGCCGCGCGTGGTCAGTACCGAGGAGGATGTTGAGCAACTGCTTGCGGCAGCGCCCTCGCCGGCGAACGGGTTGTGCTTTTGCACCGGCTCATTCGGCGCGCGCGCCGACAACGATATTCGCCGGATGTTCAGCCGCTTTGGCGAACGCGTGCACTTCCTGCATTTGCGCAACACAAAACGCGACGACCAGGGCAATTTTTTTGAAGCCCCCCACCTCGAAGGCGATACCGATTTGCCGGCTTTGGTGGCCGATATTCTCGAGCTCATGCAACGGACCGGCCAATCAATTCCGATGCGCCCCGACCACGGCCACCAAATGCTGGACGATTTAAACAAGAATACCTATCCCGGCTATTCGGCCATCGGACGGCTGCGCGGCCTGGCAGAACTACGCGGCCTGGAACTTGGCCTGGCCGCACGGATGTTGCATTGATCTGTTAATAAACCACCACTTTCACCGTCTGCCCGCCGTTTTCGCCCAGCAGCTGAACTAAGTAAATTCCGGGCTCGGCGCCTTGCAAGTCTACCGTTTTCCGGATCATTCCGGCGGGGCTGCGTTCGGGCATCGGCAGTGTTTGTACCAGGCGGCCCGTCCCATCAAAAATACGAACGGACAATGCCTGCTCCACCGGGGTATTGATTTGGAGTTGTAACAAACCGTCGGTGGGGTTTGGTGTGGCGCGCAGGTCAAAACTGCCGGGATTAGCCACCGAATGCGTGCCGACGACAATTTGGTGCGGTGGCAAAATGATCTCATCCACCCAGGCCCGGTCGGCGCCATCGCTCACGAAATCGTCTTTAGTATAGGTCCATCGCAGGGTATGCTGGCCGGCGGTTACCGGAAACTGGACTTCCGCCCAGGGCAAATTGCCGCTCCAGGCGCCGGTCTCCTGGTCGTCGATGTAAAACCGCAAAAAATCAAAATCGGCTTCGCTGTTCACGGCCCGTGCAAACGAAACAAACCCGTCTTCCAGCACCAGCAGCGTAATTTGAAACGTCGAACTTTGATTGTGCGTGATGACCCCCGAACGGCTGCAGTATTGCCCGGCATAGGGGTTGGAGGTGGTGATCGTCCAGGGTTTGTTGCCCGACATTTCCCAGGAAAAATTGTTGAAATTGCCCGACTCGAAGGTTTCCACAATTGCATTGAGCACTACCGGGGCGAGCGTTTTTTCTGCGGCATAGTTTCCGTTGGCGCTTTCCACCGCATAGTGGAGCGATGCCGTGAAACTCACCGGCGCATTGGGCGAAACCGTCACCTGAAATTGCGCGTTTTGCGCACCGCTAGTGGCTTGGAGCGGACCCAGGTTTACCGGGGCGGTGTTCACCGTGAGGTAGGGCGTAAGGGGGCTCAGCGTTCCCAGTGCAGATTGTAAATCACTGCCGCCTGTATTTTTTGTCAAAATGGTGATGAGGGCTGATTCGCCACTTTCCAGCCGTCCGTTGCCATTGCCCTGTGCGGTATCGTCAATGGTCCAGGCGCCTACTTCAAGTGCCGGTGCAAAAAGTGTAATGGCGACCGGGGTTGTGTACGCCAGTGTGTCGTTAAAACTGAGGTTCAGCAAAAACTGCGCTTTCGTGCCGTTGGGTACGGCGTTGCTCACCTGAAAGGTAAACGATGCAAGCGTCGAATCGCCGCTGTCCAAATCGCTCAGCACAGCCTGATCCTGGATCATGGTGATAAACGGGTTGCCGGTGCTCAGCGTCGCATGTACTGCCGTTGCAGTACCCAGGCCGATGTTTTTCAACAGCATACGGAGCGCGATGGTCTCGGCAAAATCCGCTTTCTGGTTGTTGTTTCCCTGGCTGTCGTCAAGCAGCGTTTGCTGGCTGACCACGAAGGGTTTCACCGCAGGTTTTACAACAATTGTTCCCTGGTAAGGGATATGGTTAAAGCTGGTGGCGGTAACGGTCAGTTGGCCGGTGTTGTTCAGGGGTTGGAATTCCAGGACTGCGATTCCGTTTTCCACCGTGGCTACCGCCCAGGTTTGGTTTTCCCAAAACAAACTCACCAATGCGCCCTCTACCGGGCAGCTGACCAGCAGGCTGGTTGTTTCAAATGCAATGGAATCGGCATGCATGGCCGTCAAGGGCAAGGGCAGCGCCGTGCGCGGCACGGTCGTCGGTTCGGCAAACGGGTTCCAGAAATCAGCCATCACCTCGCCGCCCAGGCCGTAAGCCGCAATCATCCGGGCATTTCCGTAGGCCAGCATGCCGCCCAGCGTTGGGGTCAGGCTGATGCCGTCGGCGTCCACGAGGTACTGGTTCATGCCGTCCTGCCCTTCCATGGGCGGGCTCCAGCTCTGGTAATCGCTGGAAAAGTAGCCCGCAATGCCGCCCCAGGGCTCCCCGGTAGCGGTGTTGCCGGCGCGTTGCCAGGCTTCGCCCAGGCACTCGCCGTTGGTGAAATTGCCGGTGCAACAGGCCACGGCGATCAGGATCGGGTAGCGGCCGGTATTGCGCAGGTTGCCGACGGCGTCGTTGTTGAAATTGCCGCTCACCAGTCCCTGCTCCCAGCCGTGGCCGGTGTAGTTGTACAACGAAGCGCCGCCGTTGTTGAGCACGTTCACGATTTGCGTATTTACCGGATTGCCGGCTTTATCGGCAGTGGTATCGCCCGGGGTGGGGGAGTCGGCGCCGTGCGAGCCGTCGTAAAACTCCCAGTATTGCTCGAAACCGTCGGCCAGGTGCGCTGCTTTCCATTCGTTGCCGTGCTCCCAGTCGGCCTGATTGTCGTCGCCAATACCCTCGCCTTCATTCGAGGCGGCGGCCAGGCCGGTAGCCAACCAGTTTTGCGCGGTATCGATCAGGGGATTGATTTCATATTCGAGGTTGCGGTTGACCATGATCCGCATTTGGTCCGGGGTGGAAGCATGCAGGCGGCCCACGAGAATTTCCGGCAGGTGATCGTCGCCGCTCATGTAGCCGAAACAGGGGTCGCAGGCATATTCGGCGCCGTTTGACCGCATTTGCGGTTTGATGGCATTTTCATCGCCAACCAGGAGCAGGTAGCTGATCCCGTGCTCGGCGTAGTAGTTTTTTACAAAATTGTACACGTCGTCGGCCTCCGGCGAGCCGATTTCCGAAACCGGTACCACCGTGGTGTGAATGCCCATCTGGCGTTTCCAGGTAACCAGCGGCTGGAGTTCGTCCAGTAAATTATCGTCGGCGATGACCAGCATTTTGTCCGGTTCCTGTACGCCGCCGCGGTCGGCTGCCTGCTTCGGGGTATTGACATACAATGCCTGGTACAGTTGGTTAAATGCCCGGCTTTGGCTGAACACCGGTCCGCCGGCGCGCTCGTTTTCCCCCGGTTCATCGGTGTGAAATACGCGTAGCGTAATGGAATGGTACACCCGGAGCACTTTTTTTACCGGGTTGTATTGCAGGGGGAATATCCACAGGCCCTGCCCGCGCGATTCCCGCAAAACGAAGGGCGTTTGCAGGGTGGCGAGTGCGCCCGGGAAAAACTGATCCCGGGTGTAGGTGTCGCCGTATTCAAACGGGATGTCGTCCGGGTTTACCGTGCGCAGCAAATTGCCTTTCGACGGGGCAATTTCCACGTCGGGAATATCTTCAAAATCAGCGTCCAGCAGTTCCACCGCCATTTTTCCTTTGTTCGGGATCAGCAGGGCGGTGCTGAACTTGGGCAGGTCCGGAGCGCCTTTTTTCAGCATCGGAGTGCCGTGTTGAAAGCCGGGAATTATCGCCGGGCCGTTTGGGGTCGTCACGAGGGTTTTGTCGAAACCATCCAGGTCGAGGTGCAGGGTGGTGCGGGTGAGGCCGGCGTCGAGCACCTGCAAACGGCCTTCGTTTTTGGCTTGTGCGATCAGGGCGGTTACCGACAGGCAATACAGCAGAAAGGTGATCAGATTTTTCATAAGCAATGCGGATCAGGGCTTGCGGAGGATGGTGTAGGTTTTGTTGTTTGTTCGTAAAAAATGCGGCCCCACCGGCCAATTCGAGCAATCGAGCTGCGTGCGCTGCATGGGGGGCAAGTCGCCCTCCCAAACCAGACGCCCAAGGGCATCAAAAATGCGGGCCGCCGAGGCTTGCCCGGTGTGATTTTCCAGATTTACCAGGGAGGAAGCCGGATTGGGAAAAATTTGAATTTCCGCCTTTGCATCCATGTTGCTCAGGCCGGTAACGCCCGGGCTGTACAGGCTGAAATAAACGTCTTCAAAAGCTGCCGGGTTGTCCGTTTCCCAAACCCGGAACCAGAACCAGGCAGCGCCCGGCGTGGCGCCGGGTTGAACGATCAGTTTGAGGTAGGGTTGTTCTGTCGCAGCAGCGGGGCTCATTGTTCCGGATGCCGGTATGCCGACGTAACAAAGGCCGAAATCGCAGAGGTCGACCGTCCATTCCGGCGAAAAACTGGCGTCGAGGCGCTTCCACCGGAGTTGAATGCTGTCGCCGCCGGTGTTTTCAAAAAACAGGTAACATTCGTTGGCCTGATTCAAAGCGACCTCCTGCGTAAGCAAGGGTGCGGGTGTAGCCTGGAAGGATTGCGCGCCGGATGGCAGGGCGCAACAACATGAAAACAAAAGATACAGGAACCAACGAAAGGGCATGGATCAACAGAATTAGCGCCTGCTAAGGTAAGCCCATCCGTGTGCTTGCCTATTGGAGCGCATGGAAAGTTTGGACAGAAGGTGACAGTCAGTCTACCAAGGCATCTTTCCAGTTTAAGATTGCTGCGCGGCGTTGCAGGTATTTCTCCCAAAAAGCGGCCATACAACTGTTTGCCAGCGGGGTGGAGGCGTTGAACAACACACAAATGCCGATCCCGTCCTGACGGAGAAACGCAATTTCACTGCGGAAATCATTCACGGCGCCACCGTGATAAACGAGCGTGTCCGTTTCGTTCGAAAGGATGCGCCAGCCCATGCCGTAATACGCCGGCGTCCGCCCGGGCCAACGCTGGCGCTCGGTGCCGGTCCGGATGACGGGTGTGAAAACCTTGTCGAGCGTGGCTTTCGACACCACGTCCGGCTTGTACCCAAGCAATACCAACAACCAGGCGCCCATGTCGGCAATGCTGGCGTTTACGCCACCGGCAGGCGCTGCATTGTAAAAGCGGTGCGTGATGCTGTCGGGGCTGAGGCCGCGATGCGGGAGCGCCAGATCGTGACATTGGTTGATCGTTTCCCAGTTGGCGGATGCGAATTGCATGCCGGCCGGCTTGAAAATTTTTCGTGCGAGCAGGTCGGGGTAAGATTTTCCGGTGCCGGCCTCCATGGCCTGCCCGATCAGGCTGAACGCGGCGTTTTGGTAGCTGAAAATTTCACCGGGCTTGCCATGGAGTTTTAATTTTTTAAAACGGGCGGTAATGGAATCCAGCGGGTATCCCCGTTCGATCATATTGGTGTAGGCGTGGTAGGGAAGGCCCGTGGTATGCGAAAGCAGGTGGTGCAGTTGGATTTGACTGGTTTGGCCGGGGGAGGACAGGGCAAAACCGGGCACATACCGCACAACGCGGTCGTCCCATGCGAGTTTGCCTTCTTCTACCAAAATACCGGTCAGCACGCCGGCGAACCCCTTGGACAAGGAGCCGATCCGGAATACGGTATTGGTCCCAACCGAGTCCAGCACCTTGTCGGCGGATTTGAGGCCGTAACCCCGCTGGAAAACAACCACGCTGTCTTTCACAATGACCAGGGCTGCGCCCGGTGTTTGGGAACCCCGCATGGAGTCGGAAAAAAACTGATCGAATTCGGCAATCAAGGCGCGGAGGTGCGGGTTGCGGGCAGCCGGAGGTAGGGGCGGCTGTTTGCTGTCGCGCGAACTCACTTGGGTGCAGGCTTGGGCAAAAACTAAAAACAGCGGGAGAAACAGTAGAGGGATGAATTTCATAAGCGCGCTAAGGTACGGCGTTCAATTTTAACCCTAACGGAATTGGGGTGTTACGGCATTGTTCAAGCAGGGGTTTTTAAAATGCAGGGAGGCCGGATTGTACCTTTTTGGGTAGTTTTTCCCGGACAAGGCGGTAGGAGTCGGTGAGAAATGCGCGCCATTCGTCGTCGGTGAGGCTGTCGTAGTGTTCGACAAACACCCATTTCATGCGAACAATGGTAATTTTAACAGGCACTTAAACGTCACCGATCCAACCCGTCAACGCCTCCACGGACCAGGCATCCGCCACCGAAAAACCGCCCGTGCGCGTGCGGCGCAAACTGCTGAGGTAAGCGCCCGAGCCGGCTGCCTGCCCAAGATCGTGGGCCAGCGACCGGATGTACGTGCCTTTGCCGCATACCACCCGGAAGGTGCATTGCAAACCGTCGGCATAGTTGGGATGCTGATAAATGGGCGCGCCTTTTTTACTCAATACCCTGGGTTCCGGAGCCACCGATGCAGGTTCAACTTGATGCAAAGGCCCGAGTTCGAACAAATCCACCCGAACCGGCCGCAGGGCAAGTTCCACTTCCTGGCCCGTCCGGGCATTTTTATAAAGCCGTTTGCCGTCCACTTTTACCGCGGAAAATATCGGCGGGAGTTGTTCAATGTCGCCGGTAAATTGCCCGAGCAGTTCCTGAAGCAAGGCGTCGGTCAGCTGCGCGGTGGGATATGTGGCATCGATGGGTTTTTCCAGGTCGTAGGATGGGGTGGTAGCGCCGAAGGTGATCGTACCGGTGTATTCTTTTTCAAGCACCTGGAGCGACTCGATTTTTTTGGTGTACTCGCCCGTGCAAAGGATCAACAGCCCGGATGCAAGCGGGTCCAGGGTGCCTGCGTGCCCGATTTTGATGCGTTTTACACCCAGTTTTCGCGAGAGCAGGTAGCGGATCTTGTTGACCACATCAAAGGAAGTCCAGCCCAGTGGTTTATCCACCAGCAGAATGGCGCCTTTGGGGAATTCGGTGGGGAATGGTGTTCCGGGAGCGAGCGTTGTCAGCATGTTTTTAAAACTTTTCCAACGACAGCTCCAGCCAGGTTACTTCACCGGCCGTCACAACCACATTGGAAACGGTGAGTGGTTTGTACCCGATCTTGCCTACCTGCAGGGTGTACGAGCCGGGTGTGGCGGCGCCGGTTTTAAAAATACCGTCGGCGCCGGTAACATCGGCGTTGTACGTGCTGCGTACCACCACTTTGACTTTGGGCAACGGCAAGCCGGTGGCGGCGTCGGTCACCCGGCCTTCGATATAGCTGGCGCGGCTATAGGTCGGTTGGAAAACAAACAGGCCTTCTTGTTTGGCTGTCGCCAAAATGATGCCGGAGGGCAGGTACGGGTCGGCATCCCACACGAGCGAACTGCCGAGGCTTGCCCAGGCTGTTTCGATGAGGTTGTCGGGGCGGTTGGCGTCGACCAGCGTCAACTGGCCACCGTACGAAGGATTGATAAGGAAATCGTTGAGCACCCGCACATTGTGCACCTCCTGCACCGGCCGGATACTGGGGTAGTACAGGTCGAGTTGGGTGATGTTTTCCAGGTCGGATACCTCGAAGGCCCCCAGCGGAGTGTTGGATTTTTCATCGGCGGTGAACAGGATTTTACTGTCGTCGGAAAGCCAGGCGTTGTGGTTGAAACGTCCCGGCGTTGGCTGGGTGGCCAGCACCACCGGATTGGTTTTGTCCGATACGTCGATCACACTGAACTGGCCCTTGTAAATCTCGCTGGCCCAAAGCGTATCGCCGCGAATGTAGCCGTCGTGGATGTAATTCAGGTTGTAAACACTTTTGATCACGGGGTTCCAGGGATCGGCCAGGTCGCAGATCACGGCGCCGGATTGCGTGCCGCCGAAAATATACAGGTAGCCGTCGGCACAGGCCAGGGCATGGCTTTTTGAAACAGGCACTTCGGGGCTTCCCATCCAGGTTTGGTAATAGACCGTATCGGGCAGGGCGCCCAGGTCGACGATGGTGATGCCGCTGTTGTTGGCTTCGGTGCTCACGTAGGCAAAATTGCCCCAGGTTTTCACCTCACGCCAATTGTTGGTCAGGCCCGGTACGGCAAACCGTTCGACCGGTGCTGCCGGGTTGCTCACGTCCACAATGCTCAGGCCTTTGCTGGTCCCAACAAGCGCATATTCAGTGCCTTGCTGATCAACGTAATGCCAGCAACCGGCCAGGGTGGTACTGCCGTAGGACAGGTGGCCGACTTGTTGCAGCTGTGCAAACAGTTGCAGCGGAAGTAGCAGGAGCAGGAGTGTTTTGTAGCGCATATATTTTTACCGTTGAAGTGGATTACCTGCTTGCAGAAGTATTCGCAATGTGCACAATTACCATTCTCGCTCCTTCAACAATTTTGTAATCAATTTGATACTGGCAATTTGGGCATTTTCACCGTAAAGGTAGTTCCCTTGTCCACTTCCGATTTTTTGACAAAAATTTTGCCCTTGTGGTATTGCTCGATGATGCGTTTGGACAGGGAAAGCCCCAGCCCCCAGCCCCGGGTTTTGGTGGAATAGCCGGGTTTGAACACGGTGCTGAATTTTCCGGGTTGAATACCCTTGCCGGTATCGGAAATATCGAAACAGACGTAACCCGCTTCCTCGTACACCTTCAGGGTGATTACACCGATGCCACCTTCCATGGCATCGATGGCATTTCGGAGCAGGTTTTCCACCACCCAATCGAACAGGGGGGCGTTGATGCCGATGGTTTTGGGCTCGTGTTCTTCCGGCACGGGAAAATCAAAGGTGACCTTGCGCGGCGCCCGCCGTTGCATGTACTCGCGGCAAATTTCGAGTTGGTCGTATACGTTGACCGGGCTCAGTTTGGGTTGTGCGCCGATTTTTGAAAAACGGTCGGCCACCAGTTCGAGGCGGGTAACGTCGTTGCGCAATTCATCCAGCATTTCCTGGTTCATGGCATTGCCCTCGTTGGCGGCTTTGAGCGCTTCCACCCAGCCGAGGATGGCTGTGATCGGCGTGCCGAGTTGGTGGGCGGTTTCTTTGGCCATGCCCAGCCAAACCAGGTTTTCCTCGGCCCGCCGGGAAGCACTGAAGCCCAGGTAGCCGAAGGCAATAAATGCCGCAATGAGCACCAACTGGATCAGCGGATACCATTCCAGCAGCGACAAGAGGTTGGAATGGCTGTAAATCAGCGTTTTATTAATGTCGGGAGGAATATTGATCAGGATGGAATCGGCGCCGTCGGCGATCATCCGGTCCAGCGCTTTGCGCACCTCGGCAATCGGCATGGTGTCGATGTTCCGGTCGTCAATATTCCGGTATTGCTCAATTTGATAGGTTTCGTCAAGCAGAACCACCGGGATCGTGGTGTTTTCCTCAATAATGCGTCCGGGGAGGGTGAAATCACAATTCAGGTCGATGTCCGTACGGGCAATCTGGCGCATGGCTTCCGCGAATTGCTGTGCCTGCTGGCGCTCGCGGTCCATCAACCGGTCTGCCAGGTATTTGGTATACAGCAACGAGATTATGATAATGACCACGGCCCCTGCTGCCAGATACCATTTCCACTGTGATTTGCGGGTGTATATGTCCATTGTTTGTTTGAATGGCCGAAAATGCAAAGTAAAGCAATACGTCATTCAAAGATCAGCATTTTACGAAAAACCCCCGCGGTAGTTTTTTTTTAACAAAAAAAAGCGCGATATCGACATCTGAGGCCACTTTGTTTAGCTATGTCATTTTTTAGTTAAACAAAAAAAAACTTGCTCTGTTTGGTTAACATCGGTAATTCCGGGCCTATTGAATTATGTGGTTTATCTTGTACGTCGCAACCGGGAAATTACCGTCAAAACAAATCGCATGACCAAAAAAGTAGTCGTCATTGGCGCCGGATTTGCCGGCCTCTCCGCAGCCTGTCACCTGGCTGCCGAAGGTTTTGACGTGACTGTGCTTGAAAAGAACACCGTGCCGGGCGGTCGGGCGCGGTATTTTTCGGAAGCCGGATTTGTGTTTGACATGGGCCCCTCGTGGTACTGGATGCCCGATGTGTTCGACCGGTTTTTTGAGCGTTTTGGCAAAAAAACGGCCGATTACTACGATCTGGTTCGCCTCGATCCTTCCTATGCCGTGCATTTCGGGCCGGGCGACAACATGGAACTTCCTGCCGGAATGCCCGAACTGGAAGCTTTGTTTGAGCAATATGAACCGGGTAGCTCGGCCAACCTGCGCAAATTTTTGGCGGAAGCCGGGTATAAATACCGGGTCGGGATGAACGATTTTGTGCAGAAACCCAGCCACAGCATCCGGGAGTTTGCCGATTGGCGGCTGCTGACCAGTTTGGTGCGCTTGCAAATGTTCACCTCGATGTCGGGCCATGTGCGGCAGCTGTTCCGAAATGAAAAACTGATCAAACTGCTCGAATTTCCGGTGCTTTTCCTGGGCGCCACCCCGCAAAAAACTCCGGCCCTGTACAGCCTGATGAACTACGCCGACATGGCGCTGGGTACCTGGTACCCCATGGGTGGCATGTACAAAATTGTCGAAGGCATGGTGGCGCTGGCGCAGGAACTGGGTGTGCGCGTGGAGTTGGGAAAGGAAGTCCGGCAAATCCGGGTGCAAAACGGCCGTGCGCATTCGGTACAAACCGCCGACGGATTGGAATTTCCTGCCGATGTGGTTGTTGGCGCCGCGGATTACCAGCATATCGACACGCAGTTGCTTGGAGCAGGCGCCCGCAATTACAGCGACCAATACTGGGCTTCACGTACCATGGCGCCGTCTTGCCTGCTTTTTTATGTTGGTTTGAACAAACGGCTTTCCGGCATTCGGCACCACAACCTTTTTTTCGATGAAGATTTTGGCCGGCATGCGCAGGAAATTTACGAGTCGCCCCAATGGCCCGAAAAACCGCTTTTTTATGTCTGCGCCCCTTCGGTAACAGACCCCTCCGTTGCTCCCGCCGGCCATGAAAATTTGTTTATCCTGATCCCGGTTGCGCCGGGCCTGGAGGATACGCCGGCGATCCGCGAACATTATTACCAATTGGTCATGCAACGGCTGGAGCGGCTGACGGGCCAATCGGTGTTGCCGGCTGTGTGTTTCAAACGGTCGTATGCGCATGCCGATTTTGTAGCAGATTACCACGCCTTCAAGGGTAATGCCTACGGCCTGGCCAACACCTTGCTGCAAACTGCTTTTCTGAAACCCAAACTGCGCAATAAACACGTATCTAATTTATTCTACACCGGCCAACTGACCGTTCCCGGCCCGGGCGTCCCGCCTGCGCTGATCAGCGGACAAGTGGTGGCCCGGGAAATCGTGAAAACCCGCTAACCTTAAAAAAGAAAAACATGAACCACGTCGACCTGTACGATCGCACCTGTTCGGAATGCAGCAGCCTGATCACCCGGCGGTATTCCACCTCGTTTTCTTTAGGCATCCGGCTGTTTCACAAGCGATTCCGGGCGCCTGTTTGCGGCATTTACGGCTTTGTCCGGTTTGCCGATGAGATCGTGGA
Organism: uncultured Saprospiraceae bacterium; assembly: GCA_964484205.1. GTDB lineage: Bacteria > Bacteroidota > Bacteroidia > Chitinophagales > Saprospiraceae > M3007. Next base: position 22,130 of record CAZAEZ010000070.1, read on the forward strand.
TACATTTCATGATTATCCGAAAAGGATGTTGCTGGACCGGTTTCGCGACGATACTTACCGGGCTATCGAGGAGCGCATCAGCCTGAATCCGGTACTGCACATGTTTCAACAGGTTGTGCACCGGTATGGCATTGAGCGGGAGCTGATCGACGCTTTCCTGCAGAGCATGGAAACGGATTTGCATGAAAACACATTCGACAAAGCGGCCTACGATGCGTACATCTACGGCTCGGCCGAAGTGGTCGGGTTGATGTGCCTGCGTGTTTTTTGCGAAGGGGATTCGGAAAAATTCGAGTCCCTGCGCGATCCGGCGCGCCGGCTGGGAGCGGCGTTTCAAAAAATAAATTTTCTGCGGGACATCCGGAGCGACTACGACGACCGCGGCCGGGTATATTTTCCGGAAGTGGATTTCAATAATTTTGACAACAGCGCAAAAGCACAGATCGAGGCCGACATCCAGGCCGATTTTGACGCTGCACTCGAAGGTATCCGGCGCCTGCCGGCCGGCACCCGGCTCGGCGTTTACCTGGCCTATAAATATTACACGCAGTTGTTTGCCAAAATAAAAAATGCGCAGGCGCACCACATCGCGCAAAAGCGCTTCCGCGTTTCGGACAAGCGGAAGATTTACCTGCTGTGCAGTTCGGCCTTGCGGCACCGTTTTGATTTTCTGTAGGTATTCACCACGGAGGTCCCCGACTCGTCCTATGACTTCGAGTCTGTCCATTATACACAAGTTTATTCGAATGAATTTTTGTGCTTTCAATGCACTCCGCGGCACGTCAACCCC
>CAZAEZ010000071.1:0-2336 GCA_964484205.1 uncultured Saprospiraceae bacterium
TGGTCCGCAGCGGAATGGTCACCTGAAGATTCGGAATAGCCTCGGCATCAAGCATGGCCCCGCCGATCACGAATGAATTGCCTTTGAAGGTGTATCCGGCTTGAATTTCGGCGGAGAATTTTTCTGTTTTAGACATAGTTATTTCGAAAAAATGGGTGTGTAAATGGTTAGTTCAGCCCATTCAACCATTCCGCCACCAGTTTCACTTCGGCACTGCTGATGGTTTGAATCGGCGCCATGGGCGGATAGTCGGGCCAATTGCCCGGTTGCGGTTCCCGGATCAGTTTGAACATTTTTTTAGCACTGTATTTTTTTTGAGCTAAATCTTTCCAACTGGGGCCGACCACGCGCTTGTCGAGCACATGGCAACTGTTGCAAGCGTATTTATCCGTAATTTTTTTTACTTCGGGAGGCATGGTTTGGGCAGTTAGCCCTTTGCCAAAGGCGAAAAACAGGACGACAAGAATGAATCGGGACATACTGACAAAATTATAACGCCATGAGCGCAAGGCAAAGAAACGGCGTGTATTCCGATCCTCTGTCCGCAAATTTTTCTTTTTTAAATTGTTTTCAACCTCGGTTTGGTCCGGGTTATGGTGGGGCCCGGAATCGGAGGTCCGGGTTATCGTGGGGCCCGGACCAGAGGTCCGGGTTATCGTGGGGCCCGGACCAGAGGTCCGGGTTACGATAAATATTTCCCGACGATCGGCACCCGCCGCCCCATGCCAAATCCTTTTTTGCTCACCCGCAGTACCGGCGCCGCCTGCTCGCGTTTGAACTCGTTCATGTTGACCATGCGCAGCACCCGGGCCACCAGGCTTTCCTCGAAGCCCATTTCCACCAGCGTCCGCGGCCCTTTGCGCTCCTCGATGTACTGGTACAGAATTTTGTCGAGGATGTCGTACTCCGGCAGGCTGTCGCTGTCTTTCTGGTTGGGCCGCAGTTCGGCACTCGGCGGCTTTTCGATGCTGTTCACCGGGATGACTTCCGCATCCTTGTTCAGGTATTTTGCCAGGGCATACACTTCCGTTTTGTACACATCGCCGAGCACGGAAATGCCGCCGCACATATCGCCGTACAGGGTGCCGTAGCCCACCGCCATTTCACTTTTGTTGGTGGTATTGAGCAAGATATGCCCGAATTTATTGCTCATGGCCATCAGCAGGGTGCCGCGAATCCGGGCCTGAATATTTTCTTCGGTCACATTGAACGGCATGCCGGCAAACTGCGCCTGCAAGGCAGTTTCGAAAGCTTCGAACATCGGCTGGATCGGCAAAATATCGTATTGCATCCCCAGGTTTACCGCCAGTTGGCGGGCGTCGTTTACGGAATGGTCGCTGCTGAACTGGCTGGGCATCAGCAACACCCGCACATTGTCTTGCCCAAGCGCTTTGGCTGCCAGCACGGCCGTTACCGCCGAGTCGATACCGCCGGACAAGCCCAGGATGGCTTTTTTAAAACCCAGTTTCCCGAAATAGTCGCGAATCCCGACCAGGAGGGCATCGTGGATGAGTTTGATTTTGTCCTTGGGTTGTTCATTGGTTTCGCCGCCACGAACCACCTCATCGAGGTCATATACCCGCAAGCATTCTTCGAAGTAAGGCATTTCATCAAACACCTGCCCATCGGGCGACATGACGATACTGCCGCCGTCGAACACAATGTCGGTTTGCGCGCCAACATGGTTGGTATAAAACAAGGGGATTTTATAGCGTTCCACATTGGCCCGCACCGTGCGGATGCGCACTTTCGCATGATCATAGCTGAACGGCGATGCCGAAATATTGAGGATAAAATCGGGCTTTTCGGCCATCATTTCGTCGAGCGGGCAAATGGTGTAGAGCGGATTTTCATTGCCGACATTCCAGATATCCTCGCAAATCGAAAGCGCAATTTTTTTTCCTTTGAACGCGACGGTTTTAAACGCCGTGGCCGGTTCGAAGTAGCGGTACTCGTCAAAAATATCGTAGGTCGGCAACAGCGTTTTGTGCTGCACACCCAACTCGGCGCCATCGTACAAAAAATACGCTGAATTGTACAAATCCTTGCCTTCAACCACCGGATTACGCGATGGCGAACCCACCACAATTCCAATGCCCAGGCTGGCTTTTTTCAGGACCTCGATGGAGGCATAACTGCGCCGGATAAAATCGTCGAAGTCGAGAAAGTCGCGCGGCGGATACCCGCAAGTGGCCAATTCGCCAAAACAAACGATATCGGCGCCCAGGGCTTTGGCCTGTTCAACGCGATCGAGCATTTTTTGGAGATTACCCTCAAAATTGCCGATGTGGTAATCAATTTGTGCAAGTGCAATTTTCATGTTTTTCCGGTTGTAG
>CAZAEZ010000071.1:2436-22113 GCA_964484205.1 uncultured Saprospiraceae bacterium
GGGCGACCCTCGCGGGCGCCCGGTGCATTCGGTTTTCCCGGGTGTAGGGGCGACCCTCGCGGGCGCCCGGTGCATTCGGTTTTCCCGGGTGTAGGGGCGACCGCAAGGGTCGCCCCTACGGTACATCCCGGTCGCCCGGATGTTTTCGGGCGACCGCAAGGGTCGCCCCTACGCATTCCGGTAAGGGTACAAATGATTCGAAATACGGTTCAAAATTCAAATTTTTTATTTTTCCCCACACCGGTCCTCTACTTTCATTTTCGGCTCATTTCCAACTCATCTTTCCACCTTCAATTTCCCGCGATGTCGTAGGGGCGACCCTTGCGGTCGCCCGCGATGGTGTGGTCGCCCGCGATAATTGCGGGCGCCCGCGGCGATGCGGTCGCCCGCGATGCAATGCCTCGCGCATTAGATTTTAACCCGTTGCGAAAGTAGGGGCTTTATTACCTTTGAAGGATGAAAAAATTTATCCGGTATTTGTTCACGCTGCCGATAAGATTGTACCAGGTTACGCTGTCGCCCTTGTTGGGCGGCAGCAAATGCAGGTTCCAACCGACCTGCTCGAATTACGCCATTCAGGCCATTGAAGAATGGGGCATATTCAAGGGGACATACCTGGCAGTACGCCGCATCCTGCGTTGTCATCCCTGGGGCAGTTTCGGTCCCGACCCCGTACCCAAGCGGGACAAAACGGCATCGGGTCAATAAATGCACAACATGAAAACAGCCATCGCAGGCGCCGGTTGTTCCGGACGTGCGGCGACAAAAAACCTGGCCGCAGCAGCAACCTGACCGGTATGGAACAAAAACGGCACTGGCGCATCATCAGCAAAAACCGGGAAACACCCGACACGGTAACGCTCGGCCTCGAACCTGCCGGCGGCCGGCCTGTTTTGTATCAGCCCGGACAATATCTGCCGCTTATTCGCACCATAAACGGCCGGGAAGAACGCCGGGCTTATTCCTTTAGTTCCTGCCCCGAACTCGACGTCCACCCTGCTCTTACCATAAAACGCGTGCCGAATGGCCTGTTCTCCAATTGGCTGGTGTATGAAAGTCGACCAGGCGACCTGCTGCTGAGTGCAGCGCCGGCAGGGCAATTCGTGTTGCCGGCGAAAGCGCCCGGGCATTTGATTTACCTGGCTGCCGGAAGCGGGATCACCCCGGTTTTCAGCCAGTTGAAATGTTTATTGGAACTGGACCAATTTCCCAAAACGCCTGTCGCTCTTTTTTACGCCAACCGCGACAGCGTCAATACCATTTTCAAAAAACAGATCGACCAGTGGGTCCGCAGGTTCCCCGCCCGGTTTTCCTGCACCTATTTTTTCAGTCGGGAAAAAGCCGTTGAAAATGCGCTGTACCGCCATTTGGGCAATGCCTTGTTTGAAAAGGTGTTGCTGGGAACATTTGGGGGCAGGCTGAACCGCAACATTTTGGAAAGTACGCAGATTTACCTTTGCGCGCCCGTTGCGCTTATGCGCATGGCACAAATGACCCTGCGCGTACTGGATTTTCCCAAAGAAAATATCCACCAGGAGACCTTTGTTCCCGAGCGGCAGCAGCTCTTGCGCACGGTCGATCCCTCTCAAACCCACCATATCGTGGTGACCGGCGCCGGTGGTGAACGCACGGAATTCGACATTTTTGCCGGCGAAACCATCCTGAACGGCGCACTCCGGCAGGGCATCGACCTGCCGTACACCTGCAAAACCGGCGTTTGCCTGAGTTGCCTGGCCCGCTGCGTGCGTGGCGCCGTGGAGGTTCAGTTTGTCGAGCAAACCCGGCGGGAAGGGCCCGGCGCGCTCATCAATACCTGCATCGGGTATGCAGTTTCTCCGGAAGTGGAATTGGTGTACGACTAAATATGTGTTGAATTTCGGGCAACAGTCGGCGGTAACAAGTTTTGGTATCTTTGCCGCGGTTTTCCATTCAGGGAAAAGGAATTATCGGCACGACAACAAACTCATTATTGTACTGTTTCCGAAATTGCCGGATTTGTTGCCGGAATTAACCGCAAGTTTAGTGTCGGCCTGACTTCAAATTTAGTCAGGCCGACACTATCTTAGAAAACGACCTTAATTTAGACTAACCATGATACGAAAGTTCATTCTGGGATTGTTGGGGGTGGCACTGTTAGTTGCCGCTTTTTTTATTGCAAAAAACACCATTGCGAATTAAGAAAGAGTGGAGCCCGGCGGGGGAGAAAAAACTGGTTACCGGTGTATTTGTAAAAACAGTAAAAAATACGAACTCCCCGATAACGATCACAAGTTCGGGCAATTTGACGGCCAAAAACAGGCTGGAACTCTACGCAGAGGTGCAGGGTATTTTTACCGGAAGCAGCCGGCTCTTCAAACCCGGCACATCGTTTCAGAAAGGCGAAATTCTGCTGGAACTGGACAAAAAAGAAGAGGTGATCGCCCTGAAAGCACAAAAAAGCAGTTTTTATAACCAGCTGATCCTGTTGATCCCCGATTTGCGGCTCGACTTCCCGGAAGCCATCGGCAAATGGGACGACTACCTCCGGAAATTTGACATAAACGCCCCCCTGCCGGCCCTCCCCGATCCGGAAAGCGAAAAAGAAAAACTCTTCCTCTCCGGGCGCAACATCTACACCGCCTACTACAATGTGCAAAATCTGGAAACGCAATTGCGCAATTACACCATCCGTGCGCCGTTTTCGGGCATCCTTACCCAGGCATTGGTTAACCCCGGCGCGCTGGTCCGTCCTGGTCAGAAATTGGGCGAATTTATCGACCCGGGTGTGTACGAACTGGAGGTAGCGATCAATACCGCCTACGGGGATTTGTTGCGTGCCGGTAAAACGGTGGAGTTGCGCAATGTGGAACATACCCAAACGTGGACGGGTAAAGTTGCGCGGGTGAACAGCCTCGTGGACCCCGCTTCGCAAACCATTCCCACCTTTATCCAGGTCAGCGGCGCCGGGCTCAAGGAGGGCATGTACCTGGAAGCCAATGTAACCGCCCGGGATGAGCAGAACACCTTCGAGGTGAACCGGAAGTTATTGGTGGAAAACGACAAGTTGTTCATTGTTCGCGACACCGTACTGGATTTGGTAAAAGTCAACCCGGTTTATTTTAAAGAAAACGCTGTTGTGGTCAAAGGCCTGCAGGATGGCATGCAACTGGTTGCGCGGGCCATTCCGGGTGCGCATATCGGCATGCGCGTAAAAATTTACTCCGACGAAAGCGCCGTGCAGAATTAAGGCCCCGTTTTCAATTCAACTGCCATGAAAAAAGTCATTGCCTATTTTATAAAATTCCCGGTGGCCGTAAATGTGGCTCTGATCGCTATATTTCTGTTTGGCATCATTGGCCTCACGCGGATGAACTCCTCCTTTTTTCCGCTTTTCCCGACCAACACGATCACCATTTCCGTTGCATACCCCGGCGCATCGCCGGAGGAGATCGAAGAGGGGATCGTTTTAAAAATTGAAGATAATTTAAAAGGCATCATCGGCATTGACCGCGTGACCTCGGCTTCGTCCGAAAACGCTGCCGTTATAACCGTTGAAACCTTTGAAGCGTACGATATCAACGACATGATCCAGGAGGTGAAAAACGCGGTAGACCGCGTTCCCTCGTTTCCGGTGGACATGGAACCGCCGATCATTGCCAAACGGGAAAACTTAAACGAAGTGGTCAGCCTGGCCCTGAGCGGCGACAATGTGCCCCTGCGCACGCTGAAACAAATTGCCTATCAGGTGGAAGACGACATCCGCGGGCTGGAGGGCATTTCGCAGGTTCAGATCACGGGTTTCCCCCGGGAGGAAATCGAAATTGCCGTCCGGGAAAACGACCTGCGCGCCCTCGACCTGACCTTCGCCGAAGTGGCGCAAGCGGTTGCCCGGGCAAACATCCTGACAACCGGGGGCAACATCAAAACCAGTGAAGAAGACTACCTGATCCGGGCCAACAACCGCGCCTATCACGGCGACGAACTGGACCATATTGTGGTGCGCGCCCAGGCCGACGGACGCGTTATCCGCCTGAAAGATGTGGCTGCCGTTCAGGATACCTGGTCGGAAACCCCCGACCGCATGTATTACAACGGCAATCCGGCCATCCAGATCCGGGTGCAAACCACCAACCAGGAAGAGTACCTCGGCGCCTCCGATAAAATGCGGGACTACGTCAACAAATTCAATGCGCAGCGCGAAAATGTGCAACTGAACGTAACGGCCGACCGCTCGATTTCCTTGCGCGAGCGTACGCGCATCCTGACTGAAAACGGGATGCTGGGTATTTTTCTGGTGCTGATCCTGTTGTCGGTTTTTTTAAAACCCAGTTTGGCACTGTGGGTTGCCATGGGCCTGCCGGTGTCGTTTTTGGGCATGTTTATTCTGGCGCCGGCGCTGATCACCATCAACGTGATGTCGCTGTTTGGCATGATCGTCGTGATCGGTATTCTGGTGGACGACGGGATTGTGATCGGGGAAAATATTTACGCCCATTATGAAAAAGGAAAATCGGCCACAAAAGCCGCGGTAGACGGCACGCTGGAAGTCATGCCGGCTGTTATTTCGGCTATTCTGACCACCGTAGTAGCTTTTTCCTCCTTCTTTTTTCTGGAAGGACGCTTTGGCGATTTTTATTACGAAGTTGCCGTGGTGGTGATCATCACCCTGCTTTTTTCGCTGCTGGAAGCGCTGGTGATATTGCCCGCACACATTTCCCATTCGAGGGCAATGAATAAAAACAAACCGGGTTTTTTGATCAACCGCTGGGCCGACACATTCATGTACTGGATTCGCGACCGGCTTTATGCACCGGCGCTGAAATTTGCGCTCTCCAACCGCCTTTTCGCCCTTTCCATTCCATTGGCGCTGCTCATCCTCACCATCGGCGCCGTTGGCGGCGGAGTGATCGGCTTGTCCATCTTTCCGGCCATCGCCAGCGACCGGGTAAGCATCAGTGTGAATATGCCGGAAGGCACCAGTGAGGTGATCACCGACTCCATCGCCCGGCGCATCGAAGCCGCGGCCTGGGTGGTCAACGAGCGGTTTTCTGAAAAACAGGAAGGCGATTTGCCGGTTATTGAAAATATTGTCCGCCGCATCGGGCCGGGTACATCCAGGGCTACGCTGGAAATCAACCTGCTGCCCGGCGAGCAACGCAGTTCCACCTCCGATGAAATTGCCAATGCCATCGAAGTCGAAACCGGGCCGGTCTACGGCGCCGAAAGCCTGGTGTTCGGCGCCGGACGGAATTTTGGCGGCTTGCCTATTTCCGTTTCGCTGACCGGCAACAACATCAATCAGCTGAAAGGCGCCAAAACGGCCCTGAAGGAAGCGCTGAAAGGAAATCCCCGGTTGAAAGACATCACCGACAACGACCCCATCGGCATCAAGGAAATCGACATCCAATTGAAAGACAATGCCTATCTGCTCGGTCTGACGCTCAACGATGTGATGACACAGGTGCGGGCGGGATTTTTCGGCCAATCCGTGCAGCGTTTTCAACGCGGCCGTGATGAAATCCGCGTTTGGGTGCGCTACGACCGGGAAGGGCGGAATTCGATTAAAAATCTGGACGACATGTGGATCGTCACGCCGTCCAGAACCCGGGTCCCCCTGTCGGAAATAGCCACCTATTCCATCGATCGGGGCGATGTGACCATCAACCACCTCAACGGCCGCCGCGAAATCAAAGTCGAAGCCGACATTAAGGAATCCGGCGACGACTCTGCCGAAATTCTGGCCGATTTGCAAAACAACATCATGCCTGAAATTCTGGCGCGCTACCCGACCGTTTCGCCGTTGTACGAAGGCCAGAACCGGGAGGCGACAAAAATTTCGCGCTCCTTCAAGTCGGTATTGCCGGTGGTATTTTTCCTGATGTACGCGATTATCGCCTTTACGTTCCGATCCTACAGCCAGCCATTATTATGAAGTAGCCCGCCTCACCCAAAATATTCAGGTGCTGGGGCAAACCATTGCCTTGTCGGAGCAACGCCTGCTCCGGGCCCGTTACCGCTATGAGTACGGTCAGGGCATCCGGCTCGATGTGCTCAATGCCGAGGTGGATATTCAGCGGGACTCGATCAATTTTTTAAACAGTAAAAACCAGTTGGCGAATGCCAAACGCAACCTGAACGTTGCAATGGGGCGTGCAGTGGATATTGCACTCGAGGTGGATACGCTGGTCGGGTACGACCCGGCGCTCCGCCTCGATCAGTTGGTTTTCAGTGCGCTGGAAAACAATATTCTCATCCGGCTGGCCAACCAAAACCTGGATATTTTCGCACAAGACCTGAACGTGATCAACGCTGCGCAAAAACCGACGATCGGCGCCAGTGCGGGTTATAATTTCAATTTCTCGGACAACGCCACGGGCTCTTTCGTCGATCTGTCGAACAGCCGCGGTTTTTCTGCGGCGGTCAATCTGAGCTGGAATATTTACGACGGTGGCCGCCGGAAAGTGCAGCGGGAAATCAATACGATCAATGTCGCCAACCAACGGATTTTAAAAGAGCAATTACAGGATCAAATCCGGCGCGACGTGGCAAATGCCTGGGAAACCTATCAAAACGCCCTGTTTATCCTGCGAGCGGAACAAAAAAACCTGGCGACCAACCGGCTCAATTTTGAACGCACGGAAGAACAATTCAAGATCGGGCAGGTCAGTTCCGTGGAGTTCCGGCAAGCCCAACTCAACCAGCTGAATGCTGCAACGAGTTGCAATACAGCAAAGTACGACGCAAAGGTGATTGAGCTGCAACTATTGCAATTGGCCGGGCGCTTGTTTTGATCAACTTAGGTTATGACCGTCCTGTGATAGCGAGGGGGTGACTGCAGTCACCCCCTCGCTTGGCTCCCAGATCAACCCAATAGTAATTTAGAATCAAACAGGCCTCACAATCTCTTAGATCGCAAGGCCTGTTTTGTAGCGCGGGGGAGACTTGAACTCCCGACCTTTGGATTATGAATCCAACGCTCTAACCAGCTGAGCTACCGCGCCAAATTTTTAGCGGCGGCAAAGATACACGCCCCCGGCATTAATTTCCAAGACCCAAACAAAACATTTTCCCGCGATCAATAATTCCCGGTTTATTTTTTCATCACCCGAACCAGCACCGGCTCGGCATTGCCGCGTTTTACCTGAATGAGGTACGGCCCGGCGGGCAAGGTGCGCAGGTCGAGTTGGTGCGAGGCCTTGGAGTAATTGGCAGCCTGCAGTTTTTCGCCATTCGTATTAAACAATGCCAGGCTGGTATGAGCAGGGGCGGTTGCATTGGTGAAAATTTGCAGGTAGCCGTTGGGCGTTGGATTGGGAAAAACACAAACCGTGGCGCCGGAAAAGAGGTCCGGAACAGGCGTACCGGTATTGGACAACACCCGTTTTGTCACGGCGGCCAGCGGAGCGCCGGCCAGCGCACCCGAACCCGGCGTGGTTTCGAGATAATCGGCGGTAATGTCCCAAATCACGGCGCCATGCAACTTCCGGCTTTTGATAAATTCGGCTTTCAGGGCAATGGATTTTTCATCATCAAACGAAACGAACGACCGGATTCCCGGTTTGCCGCTCAAATACGGAACCTGCGCCACATCGTCCCAACCGTAATCGTAAATGCCCTGGTTCAGCCGTTCGGCAATCAGGTAATACTGCGGCGTAGCGCCATTGCGCGGAAACGCCAGTGTATCCGGACAACCAAGTCCCTGCACGTGCAGCCCCGATGCGCCGGCAGTCAATTGCGTGCGACCGTAAAACGCCAGCCCCAGGTTGATCTTTGCCGCCGGCACGCCCAAATCCAGCAAATTCTGCACGGCTTCGCTACAACTGAAGCCCGGCTGCGTGGCGTTGGCCGGTGGGAACAGGGGCGCGTTGTGGTTCGACACGGGGTCCCAGTGCCCGTAAAACGAATAGGCCATCAGGTTGATCCCGTCGACCAGGCCTTTTACCTGCGGCCAGTCGATGCCGCCCATGCGCACCGGTGCGGCACTACAGGCAATCGTGAGCAGGAGGTCCCGGCGGACCTTGCGCTCCTGGGCATCCAGGGCCGCGCGTACTTGCCGGAGCAGCAAGGTAAAATTCGCTTTATCGGCAACGCTTCCGCCGCGCGCTTCATAACCCGGGTACTCCCAGTCGATGTCGATCCCGTCGAGGTTGTACAACTGAATGATTTGCGCACATTGGCTGGCAAAACGCGCGCGGCTCTCCGGATTGGCTGCCACTGCGGGGAAATTATCCGAGTGCGTCCACCCGCCGATCGACACCACAAAGCGCACGTTATGCCGGTGTGCATAGTCTGCAAAGCGCTTGCCCGAATGGTGGTTGGCGGGATTGCCCAAATCCGGCGACTGCTCATATCCCGGTGGCGCCGAGCCGTTGGAGGGCCCGAGCAGCAGGTTTTTATCGGCCCAGGGATCGGAAAGACGGAGTGCGCCGTCTGGTTCCACATCCAGAAACGCATAGTAGATAATATCGTACAACTGATAATTCAGCGTGGCGGGTTGCACCAATTTATCGCGGTCGTACCAGCGCCAACTGGGATAGTACCCGGAAACGATATTTCGGGCAGGCTGGGTCGTTCCAGTGCAGGATGCCAACAGGAGCAGGAACAGGATGACAAGGTTGCGCATAGCTTGTTTCACACTGTGAAGGGGATAAACGTTTTCAAAAGGAGACGGCAAGTTTGGGAAAATCCCCAAAATGAGCGGGTTTGTTTTAAATAAAATAAAGAAATGGCCAGGATTGACAGGCCTCTCGTCCAATAATACCGGCAATTCCGGCTTGTTTAAAAAAAACAAAAGCTGCCCGCCGACAGGCCAATACCAACAAAAAGTTTAATTTCGCCCCAACAAAACTTTTTAAAAATGGCGCGTAAATCCTCTTCCGACTCCGGCGGCATTATTTTTAAAACCGGGCTGTTTGCTATTCTGGCGGGTATCGGCTTTTGGATTTTCAATAAAACCAGCGGTGAAAAAACGGAACCGCTCCTCCCCACTCCACCGGGCGGCCAAACGGAAGTCGTGGAAAAACCCGGCGCCACCGTATCCGATGCAATGCTCCCCGAATCCACAACAGGTGCAATTGTACGCCACACGTATTTTACCCTCTCCTATTCCGAAGACCATGAGCAGGCAGAATGGGTAGTTTATGAACTGACGCGGGAGCGGCTCAATAAAAACTGGGTGGAGCGCGGCTCGTCGTTCCGCCCCGACCCCAACGTGCGCACCGAAAGCGCCACACCCAACGATTACCGGGGTAGCGGATACGACCGGGGCCACCTCGTGCCCGCCGCCGATATGGCGTTCAACGACCTGGCGATGAGCGAAACGTTTTTTATGAGCAATATGAGCCCGCAGGTTCGGGAGTTCAACGGCGGCGTTTGGCGCGAACTCGAAGAATGCACCCGCGACTGGGCCCGGGAATTTGGGAAACTGTACGTCGTTACGGGTCCTGTGCTAACCCGCCAGGGTATGGGTCAGATCGGCTTTAGCAAGGTGACCGTGCCGACAGGTTTTTATAAAGTGTTGCTTGCACCCGACCAGCACCGCGCCATTGCGTTTGTGCTTCCAAATAAAATAAGCACGCATCCACTTATGGAATATGCCGGCACCATCGACCAGGTGGAGGAACTCACCGGCATTGATTTTTTTCCAAAGTTGTTAACCGGGCTGAACGAGGAACTGGAAGGTTCGCTGGACAAAGCTGCCTGGCCGGTTGATGGGCGGCGGTTCGATAAGCGGGTGAAGGAGTGGAACAAGCGCTAGGGCTTTTCCGAATTATAAAATGGCAAACTTCCGGGTTGCTTTTGTCGTTTAGCATATTTGGCAAACCTTTGCTTTAACTATTGCCCCTTGGGCTGCCGATGGATTGCCTGGTATTAAACACGTTTTTATAAACAGCTTATTTATGCCTTCAAAAGCAGCGAAACACAATAAAACAACGGCACAGCGGCAGCATATTCTGCGCAGCCGTGCCGTTGCAGTGTACTTCCCGATTTTATTGTGTACGATCGGCAGCCTGCTCTTTCTCCCTGCTTGCGAGGAATATGTGCCGGTGCCCAAACCACGGGCTTATCCCAAGATCGTATATCCCAAAAAGGAATACCGCCCCTTCGACCAAAGCTATTGCGGCTTCACCTTCGACGCACCCGTGTATGCGGTCATTGAGCGCGACACGTCCTTTTTTGAGGAGCGCCCGCAAAGTGATTGCTGGTTCAACATTGAGGTGCCGGAACTCAATGCTTCGATTCACTGCAGTTATTACCCGGTCACGAGTCGCGCGCGCCTCGACGAACTGGTGCAGGATGCTTTTACCATGGCGCAAAAGCACAACATCAAAGCCAATTACATCGAAGAGATTCCGGTGCACCGGGATGCCGAGCGCGTGCACGGCATCGTATTCAATATTGAGGGCGCTACGGCATCTTCGTACCAGTTTTTCCTGACCGACTCTACCAAAAACTTCCTGCGCGGCGCCCTGTATTTCAATACCCAGGCCCGGCCCGATTCGCTGGCGCCGGTGCAGGCTTTTATGCAAGCAGATGTGAACCGGATGGTGTCGACGTTGAAATGGGATCAGAAATGAGCGTGATAATGCTTCCAGTTATTTCATCGGCTCAAGTGTCGACTCGAAGGTAATTTTTGCCTGGGTGGAAAGCTTGTCGGCCACCACTGACGGCACGGAAATACCATAGTCCGCCAATTTTACTTCAAACGTGGTGGAAGCCGACACCTTGCCCCCTTTCACCACAATGGTTGCCGGTGCTTTCACCGCTTTGGTGACTCCGTGCATGGTAAGATCACCGGAAACAGACACCGTATAGTTGCCGTCTTTTGCGAAACTCACCTTGGCCGGATCGTCGATCGTTCCTTTGAACGTTGCTTTAGGGTATTTGGCACTTTCAACATAGTTTTCATTGAAGTGCTCCTGCATGAGCGCTTTTTCGAAAACAAAATTTGTCATCAGCACAGCAGCCTGCACCTTGGAAGTAGCCACATCGAGCACGAGTGTGCCGCTTTTGTTCGTAGCGTCTACCCGCTCCGGTGAATTTTTGGATGTTGCGTCGAAATAGACTTTCGCATCGCGGGTGAACAGACGCTGCGCCGGCAAAACGGCGGGCAAAAGCAGCAGGATAAATAAACCAAAGACTAAAGACGGATAGCGTTTCATAGAAAAAGTAGTTTAAATAATTGAGTGACAAAATAACGGCTCCCTCCGGGGAAACATGTCCTGGAGCCGTCGGATTTGAGATTCGTTTGCAAGTTGTTAGAAAGCGTAATTAAAGGCGCCGGCTATTGCGGCATGCCGGCATCTATCCAGGACTTGATCTTGCTCACAAAACAGGGCGACAACGCGGTGCCGCCTTTTGGCATCGCCGAATACCCAGGCAAATGCGCTACAGCGCCATACAATTTCCCACTTTGCGCGCTGGCTTGTACTTCTGCATAGGTTGTTAACTTCAGGTTGCCTTGCGGGTTGGCGCCGCTATGACAACCGATACACCGGCTGGACAAAAGCGGTGCGATGCTGTTGGTATAGGTGACGTTCGTGGTATCGCAACTGCCATAGTTTTCGTTGCAAGCCGTGTTTTTCGCGCCCTGCTCAATCCACGTTTTGATCAGATTTTTTTCTGCGGCAGTGAGTGGCGGATTCGGCGATTGCGGCATACGGTCATCGGGGTCGGAATCGATGATCACTTCGTATAATTCACTGTCAAACGGCTTAAAGGGTTTCACCTTTCCGGTACTGATCACCCGCTGGTAATCAACCAGCACTACCCCGTCTTCGTGCGATGCGACATCGTGGCAGCCCGATTGGGTACACTTAGAAATCAGCAAGGGCAGGACCTGGTTTTGAAAATAAACGGTATCCGAACTACAAGGCCACCCGGAAAGAATGCCGGTATCCACCGGATTTACCGGTACGACCGGATCGGGAGGAATCAAGGGGTCGTGTTTACAGGATGGCAAAAGAAACAGGCCGATGGAGCCGATGAGCATGAGGTTAAAAAAGCGCGTTTGAATCATTGAATTACGGGTGTGATTTGGTAAAAAAACTTGAGTAAAACCGAAGCCGGCTGATCGTACCGGCCACTTAAAAAAGTGCGCAAAGAACGAACGCGCCGGCTCCGGTAATATGGCACTACCTACCGAACAGGTAAAAAATGCGGCTGAACCGGAACGATAGGTGGTTCATCGGACCCCGATCAATCATCATCCCCACTTTCCCCCTTAGCGGCACTGTCCGTTGCACTTTTTCCACGGGGCTCCGCCCGGCCTTCGCCGTTTGCATTGAGCCAATTTACCAGCAGATTGCGCTGGTCCGCATTCAACCGGGCTGCCGGGTGCGTCCAGGTATAACTGGCCAAGGGCATTTCTCCTTTCTGAACTTCCTCTGCCGCTTCCTCCATTGCCTCTGCCCGGTCTTTCATTGCCAGGTTGCCGAATGTGCTGAAGTTCAGGTGCTCGCGCCCTTCCTGTATGTGGTCGGCCAGCCACCAGGATACCGGCGCAATCTGGCTGTACCAGGGATATTGCGTTTCATTGGAATGGCAATCGTAACAGGCATCTTTCAGAACTGCATGCACATCGGCAGGCGGTTGCAAGACCTGCCGGATGTCTAAAGCCGGATCGATTGGCGGATTAGACTGGTCCGGGCGAATAAGCTGAATCACTACAATTACGCCCAACAGGGCGAATCCAATTATCTTTTTCATGGCAACTATGTTTTTTCGGTAATGAAAACAGGTGAAACAGCCTGAACTGTTCAGGCTAAAAAAAACCGAAAAAACGCTGGGGTGGGCGGAGAAGCCGCGCCCGAAAATCGGATGGAATCAAGTTGTTTGCCAGTGGTCTGAGCACATTGTATTGCGCTGTTGCGGGAGCTCGCAGGGGTAAATGACCGGATTCCGGAAGGATGGTGCTTGAGGTGGTGTTTATGCCCAATTGTTGCAAGGGCAACTGCCGGTGGGCGGGATCAGCTTGACGGTGTTGTGCATTGGCGTAATGCAGGCTTAAAAAATCCAGCAACGTGTTCCCGAAGTTTTGCTGCCGGTGCAATTGGAAATGGCGCATCAAATACGGCAGCTTACCGAGCTCGGTTGCCAGCATATTGCCCGACAACAGGTGCACAGTTAAAAACAAGAGCAGGAAACGCCGCACGATATTTAATTTTTTTGCAAAAATCCGTCAATCGGCAGACCCGTCCAATGACACCAGCCATAGCTGGCACTGACGCTACGCAACTGCTCAGCGAAACCGGATATGCCGGTCGGTCACATAATGCCGCCGAAAAACAGCGCCCATCAGCAGGCCAAACGCAAAGCCGCCGATATGCGCCCACCAGGCAATGCCCCCTGCGTCGAGGTCCGTCATGCCCAATACGCCAAAGCCGGAGCTCAATTGCTGGATGAACCAGAACCCAAGGAATACCCAGGCCGGAATGTAAAAAACAAGGAAGAAGAGGATGAACAGCATCCGCACCTGCGACTTGGGAAACATCACGATATAGGCACCCATCACCGCTGAGATGGCGCCGCTGGCGCCGATGCAAGGCACGCCGCTGTCGGGGGAGATGGCTACCTGGATCAGGCCGGCCGCGATACCCCCGGCCAGGTAAAAAAGCAGAAAGCGGACGTTCCCGACCATGGCTTCGATATTGTCGGCGAAAATCCACAGGTACAACATGTTGCCGAGCAGGTGCAACCAACTGCCGTGGAGGAACATGCTGCTCACCAGCGTTTCCAAATCGGTTCCCCGGGAAATTTCAGCAGGGATGGCGCCGTACGTCTCCACAAAACCGGCCTGTACGCCATGCGGCATGGATACTTGCAGCAGGAAAATCCCGGTATTCAGGATCAGGAAAAGGTAACTGAATACCGCCGGGTGTCCGCCGTCTATATTGTCGTCGCCGATTGGAAAAAACATACGTGTCCAGGTTGATTCGCTCCCGCATATTACGGAAACTTTCGGATCATTTTCAGCACGCCGGCCTCAATAATAGCGTACGGCACCTCTTCTTTGGCCACCAGCACGAGCATCAGGGCAATGTGCTGGTCGGCGCCGGTTAATTTTTCGTAGAACAGTTGCTTGTTCAGTCGGTAGGCTTCGCGAATACGGCGTTTGAGCCGGTTGCGCTGCACGGCGGTTTTAAAGGTTCGCTTGGGTACCGAAATCGCCAATTGTGCCCGGGCATCGAGGAAAGTAGCTAAAGCCGGGTCGTCGGGCGACACCGGCAACCAGACCACACGCAGCGGGTAGGCGATATAGGAATTGCCTTCCCGGAATAACCGGCCGATGAGTTTGCGGCTTTTTAGCCGTTCATTGGTGGAAAAGGTGCGCATTGGCTCGGTCAAAAATAAGCAAAGTCGTCAGGCTGCAACGGCAAACTGACGACTTTGAAAAAAGGGATATATCGAGAAAGCCCGGTCCCATGCCGGCTATGAAGCCTACTTCAGGCGGCGCTCATCGGAAACGGTGAGCTTTTTGCGGCCCCGGCTTCTGCGCCGTGCGATCACTTTGCGCCCGTTTTTGGAAGCCATACGGCTGCGGAAACCATGCTTGTTCTTGCGCTTTCGACGGGACGGTTGATAGGTACGTTTCATTGCTTATCGTGTGTACTAAAGGTGCAGTTCTTAAAATTTGGAGCGCAAAGGTAAGATGCTTTCTTTGAAAACCAAGACTGCCGCTGAAAAAATAGTGTAATGTCACGCGTTCGTTTATCGTATTTTAATCAACTTAAACTGTTCCTGATAAAAATCCGTCACAATTCGGCATTCGTACATGCCTACTGCCAGTTGGGCGGCTGGAATCAGCATTTGATACACCCCGGCATTCAGGTATTCGTTTGGGTAGATCATTTTAACTGATCTTCCCGTAAAATCAACCAGATCCAGATACACGTTCCCAGCCTTCGGCATTTCAAACCGGATGGTAAAATGCTGATCGAAGGGGTTAGGGGAAATGCGCAAGGCCATGCCAGCCACATGGTCGTTCCGTAATGCCGGAGTTTGTTCCTGCAGGTAGTGAATGTGGATTCGCGGTTGATCGAAGGCCGTTTCTTCCAGGGCAAGGGCTACCGGCCGCGACCCTACGCAAGCCTGACAGGGCTGAATGCGTGCCAAAAAATCGCAGTTCAGCAAGGCTGAAAATCCGGGATTCAGCAAAACTTCCACCCCTGCGAGAAATTCCGTCATGGCAAATGCCGGCACCGTAACAGTCCCCATCGTAGCCACCTGTTCGCGGGCTTCATAGGTTCCCACCGCCGGGTCGTCGGTCACCACCAGATTGGAAATACACTCGATGCTGAAGTCGGCCGGCGACAGGTTAAAGAAAATATTGTCGGAGCAACGCACCATTACCCGCGCCTGATCGGTAAGCACATCAGGCAGCGTGACAGCCTGCTGCCCGTCGTTTGGTGTGCCGGCGAGCAAGGTAAACGGGAAAGTCATTCCCCCGTCTATGGAAAGTAAAATATCGACATTGGCACAGTTCACATCGCCACCGTCGGTCCCGGCCACATCCCAATCGACCGTCATCGGCCCTTCTGCGGCAAAACAGCCATCCATGCCCGGGCCGGTAACTAAAAACGGCCCCGCACTGTCGAAAAACTCCAGGGCAACATCGTCTTCATCCGTACAGCCGCCTCCCGGCGCATTGTCGCGCACCGTTACCCGGAAATCCATCGTCCGGGAAACGCCGGGCAATACTTCCCAGGTCGGCGATGTTCCAGCGACAATAGCCGGCAGGTTTGGGAAAAATCGCGTAGGAGAAGTTTCCGGTGGGAAAGAGCGAAATACCGGACCCTGCGTAGCCGTAGTAGCCGGCGGATTGGTGATCAATTCCGGATCCCACTGCTCCCAACAAAAAAGCAGAGGGTCGCCATCCGGATCGCTGGCAGTAGCCGTAAGCATGAATGGCGTACTGATGGGCAGGTTGTACACCGCTACGGCAGGTGCATTTACCGTTGGTGCATTATTGGCCAGCGCTACCGTTACCGGACAGCCACTGCCACCACCGGCAGTCACGTAATTCCCAATTTCTAGCAGGCTGATGGCGTGGTAATATTGGTCGCGGTTGCCGATCACATCCATAGCATTGCAAGTACCGGCATACGACATGATCGTGGAGCCGCTTCCAGGCTCGTAAGCTGTGCCGGCATTCTGCTGGCCGGGCGTGCAAGAGCCGGTGGTATTGTCGTTGAAAGTGTGGTTGGCGCCAAACTGGTGGCCCATTTCGTGCCAAAACGCCATGGCAAATCCCAGGGGCAAAGGTACAGGATTGAAAATAGTAGCGCCATTGGCCTTTGTACCCGTGCAGGCGTTGCCGATCTGCAGGGAAATGCCCGCCCAGCCACCGCTGGCATTGGTGCCAACGGCATGGCCGATGTCGTAGTTGGCCGCGCCGATCACGCCATCGGTAATCCCCTGGTTCTCTCCGGCCATGGTACTTTGGTTGCCATTGGTAAACCCGTCGGTACCTGCATTGGTAAACAGGATTTGATTGTTGTTCGCTACAAGCTGGCATTGAATAGCCAGTTCCGTAATAAACAGGCCGTTGACCGTAGTCATAATCGCGTTGAGATTGGCCAAAGCGGGGTTTACCCCACCGGCGGCAGCTGTAAATTCAGCCGTGGCCGCAAGCGCGACCCGGTAGGTCCGCAACTGGCAATCGCCGGCAAACGAAGCTTCCGGAATATTTCCGGATTCACGAAGATTCAGCCCGCCCGGCACTTCGCAACGACCCGGCAATCCGGGCAATTTGTGATCGCGAAGAAAATAGCAGAGGTAATGCTCGATATCCGTATGATGCACGGGTTCGATCAGGATTTTCCCCAAAGTCGGGTGCAAAAGCAGGGCATTGAAGCCAAGCGGACTGAAGGAAAAGTAGATTTTGGAAGCCGGGTCATCCACGCCGATACCCGCATACGAATTGATTTCCGGAAATTGCCGGGCCAGGTCGGGGTGCATCACCGGGGCATTTTCAATCCGGAATTGTTGAAATCCGCCGCCGGGAAGCGGCAAATCCAGCAACACGGTGCCGGCCTGCAACCCGCCGGGTGTTTTTGGCGGGGCTTGTTGTAAAATGGCCCGGAGGGGTTCGACCCGGAGTTCCAGCAAACGAAACTTTTCAGGCAAGGGCACCTTCGAGTCCTCCGGCACTTCCAGGCTGAGTTCCGGAATATCCGTCCACAACGGGCTTGAAGGTCTGGTATCCTGCGCCCACGAAAGGGTGGAGCAACCGGCCACCAAGATGCCAAGCAGCGGTATGTATTTTGTTAATTTGTACATGATTTCGGTTTTTGCAAGATGAAAGAAAAACAGGAAATTCAGAGCGGGCGAATACCGGCGCATTAGTGCTCCAGTTCCTGAATTCTGGTTTTCAATACCGCATTTTCTGCTTGCAGGGCTTTGATCTGTTTATCCATTTCGATCAGATGCAGGTAAATTTCCTCGATTTTTTCCTGCTGTTTGACGGCTGCTTCGCCGACCGACAAGCCGTTTTCCAAAACTTCTTTTTCCGTAGGCATATTCGGCAAATGGCCGTTATCCCGGATAAAACACTCGACCTCTTCCAGTGGCTGCAGGCGGTAGTTGTCGCCAAAAACATAATCGGCCCAACCGGTCCGCACCCGCAATTCTTCCGTCAGAATGCCGCCCTGGACGTACAATTTGTAGGTGCTGATGTCGATGCTTCCGCCGAGGATGTTGGGAATGGAAGTCGTGCCAATGGCAACTTTTCCATCACCTACTCCGGTGTTGATGAAAATATGGTTGCCGGAAGGCGAGCGCAGCATGAGGTTGGCGCCGGTCGACATGAAGCTGTTCTGGCCGATACCGATGGCCTGGTCGAGGCGCTGGCCGCCATTTGACAGGCGCAGGCCCGTGCCTTCCACATGCAGGTCGGTGATTGGCGCCGCGATGCCCACACCCAGATTGCCGGCGATGTATCCGTTGCCGGCAACATTGAGGTTTTGGCCAATGCCGGCCCCGCCGGTTACCGTTAAGGCGCCGTTAGCCGGGGTGGTGGAGACAGCGGCATTATTTACCCGGGCAAGACCGTTCACGTCGAGATTTTGCTCCACGATAGCACTGCCGCTTACATGCAGTCGCGCAGTGGGTGCGTTGGTGCCCAATCCAAAATTGCCGGTGTTTGTAATTACACCGCGCGGCAGGTCGTTGGTAATCAGCACGACATTTTCGTTGTTGCGGGTGCCCAGTGTATTTTTGGTATTCCCGACGATGTTACCGCCTACATGCCAGTCCTGGTCCGCATTTTCAATCGAGCACTCCACATTATTGGCAGTGTCGGTCACCGTGTACACGGTGAAATTCCGGAAGGTTTTTCCCAAAATATCCTGTTCGCCGGTTGCATTGGGATAGCCTTCGGTCGGGCAGCGGGTAAACAAGCGCGTCGTGCAAATATCGCCGGCATTGTTCACCCGGAGGTAGGTGTAGGGCGCCAACTGGCCACCAGGTAGCCCTGCGCCGTTAATCGTGAGCAACTGGCCGTTCATCACATTGTTAAACGTAGTGATCACATTCGTCAACCCACTGTTGCTGAAAGCGGTGACTGTGACGTTGTTTGGGCCGAAATAATACACCTGAATGCGGATGTAGCCGCCTACACAGGGGCAGGGGTCGGAGGGGCAGGGAAGCGGGATGCCGGCTGCCTGCACTTTTTCGTCGCTCGGCAGATCCGGCAGGTTGGTCCGGATTTGGGCGGGCAGGGAACACAGCAAGAGGAGCATGCAACAGCTGGTAAGAGTGATTGCTTTTTTCATTTTTATCAGTTTTAGGATGATGAATGGTGGGAAAAAGCGCAGAAGGATTGTCCAGACGGGGGGGGCTTTCAATAATTCTGCGCCACACAAAATTAACCAACAAATACCCGGCTCTCCAATGGATAAGCCATTAAAAACCAATTAATACTGGGGATTTGCAATATATCTTACATTGCAGGAGATAAAGGCCGGCTAAACACATCCGAGTTTATACCGTGAATATGGTAAGACAGGAAACTGTTACAAAAAGTGTGTCAAGTTAAAGTGATCAAATTAACTCTTTAACTTGACACACTTTTTGTAACAGTCACTTTAGCGCATGTCTTTTTCATTAAAATCCTGGACTCTTTTAGTTGAATTCATAATGTAGTCAAATAGTTCTTGATCTTCAACTGTTCCATAAGACTTGGGGTCATATGGGTAATTGGTATTAAAATGAAGCTTCCGTTGTTCATCTATGTAGGGAAATTTATCTTTATAATTATCTTGATGGATTTTCTCTGCTTTTCTATCCGAATCATAGAACAATTCCTTCCAATGGCTCCACAAAATACTTTCAAATAATTTGCGGATATTTAGTTCCTTATTGGTTTTAGCTAAAAAATATTCTTTTTGAACAATATTATAGCCCTGGCCTAAGGTACTTCCAGGATCAATCATATTAACCAAGGGATCATCTGAATAATAACTATTTGGTTCTTTTAACTTTTCCAGATCCCATATAAAAGGAAAATCAGAAACAAAATTGTACCATATTATCCATGCTGTTAATATATAATGAGTTTCGAAATGTATTTGAAAGGTTTTATCATCAACAATATAAGGTTTTACGAAATAATTATAGTATTGACTAAATAATTCATGTGTTTTATTATAGCCGCCGCAAAGTGGTTTTGAAACCCCGATAGATTCACGGGTTTATCAA
>CAZAEZ010000072.1:0-21787 GCA_964484205.1 uncultured Saprospiraceae bacterium
GTTTTTCCCGGCAACGACCTCGCACCCGACGACCACTACTACCTGATTCTTAAGGCTATGGGCGAGTGTGTATCATCTTCTACCGACCTGAACAGCCCGTTCAGCGCCCTGCGCGCCGTGCCCAATCCGGTGAGCGGCCTTACCCGCATCGAGGCGCAATCCACCCAAAGTGGCGCGTTCCGGTTTGAGGTGTTCAACCTCGTAGGCAAGCGGGTTTACACCCAAACTGTACAGCTGTACGAAGGCGCCAACCAATTCACCTTCGACGCCGGCAGCCTCGCCACCGGCACCTATATTTACAGCCTTGGCAATGCCGATGGCAAATCGGTACGCCGGCTGGTAAAACTCTGATTTGACCGTTACCTCCGTTTTATAGTCAAAATGTAAAATGAAAAAGGCAACTGCGCGCGCAGGCAAATTTGAATAGCATAAATCAACAGGCGTTTCAGATTGCACCGTTTCAACCTTTTGCCTTTGAAATTTTACATTTTGACTTTTGAATTTCCCTCTTCCTCCTTCCGGTCTTTTGAAAAGTTGTTGCTGCCTTTGGTTCTAATCGAAAACAACACGTCTACCCTGCCAGGCAACGTATTTTTTTCACATCTAAACCGGTTGTTATGCGCCAACATTTCCTCATTTTTTGTCTGATTATTTTTGTTCAAACATTTTTGTCGGCCCAAATCGGTTGCCCGGGCTGTACATTAAACCTGCCGGCCGGCTTGCCGGTTGACACCTTGTACCTGCCGCCGCTTCCCGACGGCGAAAAAGGCACCCCATACGACGAAGACATTTCTTTCCGCGTACCCAAAACTACCACACCGGTGCACGCGGTAGACTCTACGACGCCGCCGGGCCTGACGATCTCAAAAATTGAAATTGTAAGTATCGACGGGATGCCGCCGGGCCTGTTTTGGGAAGCCAGCCAACTGGAATTCGAAACGGCTTTGGAAACAGACGGCTGCATCAAGGTTTGCGGCACGCCATTCACTTCCGATTCGTTTGTGATGACGGTTAATTTGAAAGCAACCGTATTCATATTCACCCAGGAAACTTCGTTCCCGATCCGGTTGTACGTCGCGCCAAAAGTGAGCACAAACGACGGGTTTACCATGGAAAACGTTACCGGCTGTGGCAGCACAACCGTATCGTTTACGAACAACAATCCGTCAAACGGCAATTCAGGATTCACCTATGAATGGAACTTCGGCGACAGCACGAGTTACACCGGTGAAAATCCGCCGCCACACACCTACGACAAGCCGGGGCTGTATGAAGTCAATTACCACGCGACTATCGATACGGTAGGTTATGTTTTGGTCAGCGCCACGGTATTGGATGTGGATTGTGTAGACCAGTTGGGCGTCGGCATACCCGACTTGTATTTGTTTATCAACAATCAAAGCGGCGTACAATTGTACAATTCCTCGCCGCATATCGACAATACGCCCCTGCCCTATACCTTTCCGATCAATCTGCCGCTAACCGAAACGGCAATTTATTCCCTGGAAGTTTGGGATGAAGACTCCGGCCTGAAAGGCGGCGACGACCCTTGCGGATCCGTGGCATTCAATTTTTTGAGCACCGACACGCTCTCCGGCACCGG
The DNA here is from genome assembly GCA_964484205.1 of uncultured Saprospiraceae bacterium. GTDB lineage: Bacteria > Bacteroidota > Bacteroidia > Chitinophagales > Saprospiraceae > M3007. The sequence goes on from CAZAEZ010000072.1 coordinate 1,604, forward strand.
CTCTTTTCGGATCATTCTGAATATCCAACGGCCCATCGATGAAATTTTCAGCACCGATACGGTTATCGTGTATCCCAAACCCGCGACGCCAAAAATCACAGCGAACAAACTGGCAACTTGCGAGGGCTCGGATACGATCGTGCTGGAATCCTCTTTTGGCGACGGCAACCAGTGGTTTGTAAACGGTCATCCGATTGCCGGAGCAACTGATTTCCTCTTTATGCCCGACAGCACGGGATACTACCAGGTGCAGGCGCAAAATACGTACGGCTGCGCATCCATCTCGGACAGCGCATTTGTCGAGTACTACCCACTTCCCGCCGTGCCGGAATACGTCAATGACCGGAACTACCTGAAACTGCCCGATACCCTGAACTTTCCGGCCAATCACAGCCTGCAGTGGTATCTCTTTTCTGCGCCTATTGCCGGCGCCACGGGTTTTTGGCACTGCGCCCAGGTGAACGGCGACTACAGCCTCGTCGTGACCGACCTGGCCACGGGTTGTACCAATGTGTTTATGTCGACAGTCGTAATTGATCCCAACTACGACTGCACGATCAGCGCCAAGGATGTTGTTTTGGGCGAACTCCGTATTTTCCCCAATCCGGCTTCCGGCAACGTGACGGTGCAAATGGCCGCGCCGCTTTCCGAAAACGGTACGCTACGGGTTTGGGATGTTGCCGGCCGGCTTGCCCAGACGGTGCAAATGGGCGCCGGCGCCGATCAAATTCAGGTTGACGCCGGGAATTTGAATCCCGGCATGTATTTCCTCGAACTTAGCCTGGAAGGGCGGCGCTATGTTGGCAGTTTAGCGGTCTTACGCTAATGCTTCTTTTTTTACAAAAAAAATGGCCGGCGGGAAATCAATCCTGCCGGCCATTTTTTTGTTGCGATAGAAAATAACGCTAGTTAAACGAGACCATCTTTGTCACAAAACCTTCTTTGAAACTCAGTTTCACGACGTATAATCCGGCCTGTAAGCCATCCCGTCGCAAGGTGTAGGTCGTATTGTTAACAGAGTTCACATTGCGCACCAGACGGCCGATTTTGTCGATCACCTGGATGGCGAGAATTTCCTCCGAGCTGCTCAGCCGAACTTCATCAGTAGCCGGATTTGGCGCAGCCAGCACCTCAATATTTTTAGCCAAAGGCTCTTTCGAACCGAGGATTTGGTCTACGCAGTTCTGCAACCCAAGGGCAAAGCAGGCGCGCGGTGCGTAAAAACGGATGATTGTATCGATGTAAGCCATAGCCGTCGATTTGTCCGTATTGCATTGAAAACCTGAGGTGACACCCGGTATCGGTGGCAGGCCGGGGAAGGAAGTCCATTCCCACGGTGCATTGCTCAACGGTTCCATTGGATTGACGGTATCCGGCGGCATCAAAAATGGATACAAGCCAGCTTTATAATCCTGCAAACCTGCCGGGCTGTTGGCAAAGGCTGCCTTTTGGTTGACTTGCAGATCGAGGTAGTTATTGTCTGCTGCGAGCAAGGCATCCTGTTGGCCTGCGGCCTCCATTAATTCCTGAACCAGGTAAGCGCCCTGCACTTCAACAACCTGCAAGGGCGGATCCTGGCCGGGTACCGTCAACGTGCCGGAGGTGTACGGTGCGTTTTCGTCGTTGGGCACCTGGAAAGAAAGCAGTGCCGGTTGCGGATTGTCCATCGCATTGTCGATCCAGGAAGAGTCGCCCAACGCGCCGCCAAGATTGACCGCCAGGTTAAAATCGGAAGAATAGCCGGGCCAGTTCGGATAGCACAAGGTATCGAGTTTGATCAGTGCGCAATTGTTCATCGGATCGGTAATAGGCGAAACCCCCACAGTGGTACCGACCAGGTTGCCGTTTACCTGTTCAATTACCATAGGAATAATGGCATCGGGTGCACAAGGGTTGCCTGTTACTGCTCTTGGATTCCACACAAATTTCCCGTTTGTAGCCGTGGGAATTTTAGCATAAGCATCCAGCATAGCCATGTTCAGCGAAATATATCCGCCGGTGCCCTGGCCGAACAGCACGATTTTATCCGGGTCAACACCATAGTTATTCCCGCCTACAGCCACATCCTGACGGAAGAAGCGAATGGCCGTGCTGGCATCCTGAACGCCCCGGTATGCCGCGTTGATGAGGGTAAACCGGCGAATTTCCGGAATAGTCGATATGGGCAGCCAACCCAAGCGGTGATCAACAGAAGCAGCTACATAACCCATTTGGGCCAACCGGGTACAGATTTCCACTGCTGCCGAGTCGTTGGTTTGACCGCCGCAAGAGCCGTTGAAGCCATTCTGGATCGGGCTGGTCGGGTCCGGATTTTTAAACGGCAGGAAGTTACCCGTGTGGAAGTACAGTACCAGCGGGCGGTTCGTCTCTGTATCGCTGGCCGGACGATAAACATCCATTACCAATTGCTGCGGTATAGCTTCGCCAAAAACAGACTGGAAGAGAATGGTAGCATTGACGCCATACTGCACATTTTTAGTGACCTGGATTTCACTCCTGTCAAAAACAGGTTGGAGGTACCGTTGCGCAGCTATTTGATTCAGGAAAAAAGCGCCTGACATCAGTAACAGTAAAAGAATACGTTTCTTCATGGTTGTTGCCTTTTTAAGTAAGAGGTATAAGAAATATTAGTTGGTTACAGCATTCAAATCAACGGCGTTCCAGGTTATACAAAACGCTAATGTAGGCCATACGGCCAATACGCGGGCCACCGTAGGTTTGAAAATTCCGGTTATTGAATGCCGCTTTCAGACGCGACTCGCCGGTGGGCGAGTCTTCAAACAGTGGTTTAATCCCAAACAGGTTGGAAACGCCAATCTTAAAGGTCGTATTTATTCGGTCAAAAGTCACGTTCCACTGTGCGTCCACCATGTCATACGTCGGGATAAAACCCGTGAACTGTGGCGAACCTTCAAACTGAAAACCCTGAATCCATTTGTAAACAATGTTGAAACCCGTCCTTTTCAAACCAAGGAAGGGCACATCGCGCCCGGAGATACCAATGTTGAACTTGTGTTCCGGTGTATTGAATGCCGGGATAATCGGGTCGTCAACATCCAGTTTATTCAGTACATTCCAACTGTAATTGCCACTCATCTGGAAATAATTACTAAAATAATAGTTCATCCCAAGCGCAAATCCCTGAGTGGTTACCTGGTTGATCGAATTGGCCGCTACGCGGTACACCCGTACCCGGGTAATATCCAAAATACCGGACGATACCGGCGCTACCACGCCGAGGTTGTAGCCGATAAAATCGTTATAAAAATTGTAGTAGTAGGCCGCATCCAAGTAGAGGCTGTTCCACAAGGTGGTGCGGTACCCGATCTCGAAGGTGCGTACTTTCTCCGGGCGGATCGGCGCCACGTCCACGTCGTCGAACAAATTGTAATCGCCTGTATTTACACCTGCGATAAAGGAATCGACGGATACCAGGTTGTTAAACCCGTTCAGGTTGCCCACCAGGGTAGCCGGCCCAACATTCAGGAATAAATACTGGTCGGTCAGGGTCGGGTTCCGGATGGCCGAACTGAACGACAAGCGCAGGAAATTTTTTTGATCCGGCGCATACACGGCACTCAAAGCCGGGGTGAACAGGTAGTCGAAGTTCTGGTTTTTATCCATGCGCAGGGTGCCGGAAAGTATAATCTGGTCGTTTGCAAACTTCTTTTCCACACCCGTGTATAAGCCGAATTCATGGTTCGTGATCTGGTTATAAAACGTGTCGACCAACACGCCGTTTTCAAACTTTCGGGACAACGTGTCGGAGAAAATGGTGCCTTCCGAATTTGGCCGGTAATACCGGACATTACCGCCCACTACCCAATGGCTCAGCCATTTCGGCGTAAACCGGTATTCCCCGTGGACATGGTAAAGCGCCGATTTATCAAAAAATCGGGTGCCGCCGGCGTCGCCCGATTTTGTCCGGGTAATCCGGTTAAACTCATTGACAAATTCCGGGGAACCCGGGAAATAATGCCCGTCGAAAAAGACATTTGAAAAGGAGTCGGCATAGGTACGCGCGTTGCGATGCCAGTTCACAAGGTTGTCGTAGTTGTTGGCAAACCAGTTTTGCGCAGCCACCGAATCAAAACTGGACGTAAACATCATCGTAACCGGGTCGTACATCGTTTGCAGGCTGGGATAACCCGTTTCCCGCATTTTGCTGTCGTAGTTGCCGATATTGACCCAGTACTGCGTGTAATCGCCCAGCCATTGACCATTGGATTTGGACGCCGTTTGCAGGCGCAAGGCAGTGTAGTACGGGTCGTACGACTTGCCGGCATCCTCGTTGGTGGCATAGGCACGCAGGAAAAATTTGTCTTTTTTCCGGAATTCAATCCGGTTTTGGAAAAACAGAATATCGCGCAGGCTGAAGCGGTTGTCGCCCTGGTAAACCGTGGTGCCGCTGCCAAAACTGGAAGACAGGATCAACTCCGGCGACTCGAATTCCTTTGCGGGGTTCAAGCGAAAATGCAGGGCGACATTGGCCTTGGTATTCCGGGTATCGTAATCCACCAAATCCACTTCCCGGTATCCGGTGCGGTGCAAAACCCCGAGCGCAACCCGGTCCGACCAGGGCGCTTCTTTGGAGTAGTCAAAACCGGCCCGGTATTCATCGCCGTAAATATTCACCGCATCGAATCCGCCCGGATTATCGGCGCTGCTTACCGATCCAACCACCGGATCGTAGTTATCAGCCACCCAGTCGTTGGCGCGCAAATAGAAGAAATTGAGTTTGTAAGCAAAGACATCGTGCCCCGACTTGTTTTTCAGCGCATCCGCCCAGCGAATAGCGCCTTCAAACAGGCTGCGTTCACCAGATTTCAGAGAGGCCGACAAACCCTTCTGAATAAACGGATCTTTCGTTTTCATGCTGATCACCCCGTTGAAAGCATTGGGCCCGTAAAAAGGGCCTGCAGCGCCGGAGATCAGTTCCACACCAATCACATCCAGTTCGGAGGAGCCCAGAAAGTTGCCCAGGGAAAAATTCAGGCCCGGCGCCTGGTTGTCCACCCCGTCAATAATTTGCAGGGAGCGCACCGGGCTGGTCGAGTTGAAGCCGCGGGTATTGATGATGGTAAAACCCAGGGAGGCTGTGGTTAAATCCACGCCTTTCAGGTTGCCCAAGCCGTTGTAAAAGCTGATTGCCGCGGTTTCCTTGATGGCAATGGCATCGAGATTTTCCACGGAGAGCGGCGCCGTTTTTTGCTTATCGCTGACGCGCTGGCCACGAACGACCGTTTCTTCAATTATAATGGAATTGGGCGCCAGGCGGACCATTACCCGCTCATCGGCACTGGTAATCTCCAATTCCTGGGAGGTATAACCCGTATACGAAACCCGGATGGTCACCGGAAGGGACGCAACCGGCAACAAAAACTCGCCTTCGTAGTTGGTGATCGTCCCCCCGCCGAGGTTCATCAGTGCCACAGCCGCCCCGATGAGTTCCTCCCCCGTGTCGGCATCCTGTACTTTACCGCGAATGTTGGTTTGCGCCTGACCACAAACGCTACTCAGGAGAATACATAAAACACTAATTCCGAGAATTTTGTAAAGTAGCTTCATACACATCAATTGATTCGTTTTCAGATAATACTTCGTGAAACAGCACAATTTCTAAAACTCTGTTTGCTTTGCAAAAAAAGAAAGAAAATTTGATTCCAATCCAAAAACTGGAAACCTGATCGAAGTTCGCGAAAATTAAATTAAGGCGATGTGCTTTGCCCCCGAATATTGCGTAAAGTACTGGCAGAGCAGGTAGGTAGGGATGGTATTCAGGTTGTCTGATTTCGCATATGAAACGTCGGCAGGATTTCGAACCCTGCCGACGTTCTAATCCTATCCCGGATTATTCAAATCATCCTCGGAAATATTGTTTTCACGCATAGCCCGGGCCTGGCAGGTTTTGCACAGTTCGGAAATACCTTTTTTTTCCCACGAGTCTTTAACCGTGCCGCTAGAAACGCCCTCGCGGTTTTTGATATGCTGGCAGTCCTCGTAAATGTGGTATTTGTTGCCTTCCCGCGCCCAGTACACCAGATCGGTGTTCAGGTTGAGTTTCTTCAAGGTGCCGGTCTGCTCGTTGATCTCCTTGGTGTATTTTTCGATAGACGGCGGATTGAAATCGATGCCGGTAACTCCCGCCACCAGCATGGCTACAACAGCTATCACCCCGGCGATGCCCTTGGTTTTTCCACTGACCTCCTTGTTGGTCAGAATGAGAAGGACCATAGGCAAAAATGCCAATACGCCCAGGATGGCGCCGAGCTGGTTCTGGACAAAAAACCGCACTTTGTCTTGTTCGGATGCAGGGTCGAGGCGGTTGGCTTTTTTCCAGAGCCAGGAGCCGGTAATGGCCAGGGCCAGGATCACCACAATGGCGACAATCAGCCATACCAACGTTTCATCGTGGATCAATTTTAATATGGCAAAAACTTGCCCCGCCATGGCCAACACCCAGGCCAGTATGGCAAAAAGGCGGAGTTGTTTTGCACTGGCTTTACTTTCGGGGCTGGCTTCGAATACTTTTTCAGTTGACATAATCCTGCGTTTGTTTTAATGTGTATAAATATGACTCGTGAACGTCGGCAGTGCGAACGTCGGCAGTGCGAACGTCGGCAGGGTTTCGAACCCTGTCGACGTTAACTGTTCCATTAATCAAACTCAATTTCAAACTTAGGCAAATCTGCCAACACCTGATTAGGCAGGTGGTATTCCTGATAACCATCATTATCATTAAACCATCGCAACACTTCCAACCTGTTCAATTTCGTGTCCAATTTTGATAAATGCGTGTGGTAAGAAGAATAAGGGTAATTTCGAAAATTATCAATAAACCCGTGTTTCTGTGGATTAGCATGGATGTAATAAACTAATTGGACCAGATACGTTTCATCGGCTATAGCAATACGCCGAAAGGGCTCCTCAAATAAGCCACCGGTACGCTTAAAGGATTTGTTGATGGCTTGCGCGTAACTGTTGAAGAGTTTGGAAAATTGATTGCTGATGCATTTGGATGCATCTGTTTCATTAGGCGTAGTAACGTCGGCAGGGTTTTGAACCCTGCCGACGTTTGGAGGAACCCTGCCGACGTTCATCGTTGTCGTATTCCGAATAATCTCTTCCGCCGAACGCGTCCGCACCAATAGGTGGAAATGGTTTTTCATCAGGCAATACGCGTAGGTTTCCGCGATGGGCAGGATGTACTTTGCATATTGTTTTAGAAAAAACAAGTAATTCCGTTCTTCCTTGAAGATATCCTCTCCGTTTATACCCCGGTTATACACGTGGTAAAATACCTCGCTGGACATTGGGCTGGTGTGTTTTTTCATGGTTATAAGGTGTTATATCGTTAACAAACGTCGGCAGGGTTTCAAACAACGTCGGCAGGGTTCGAAACCCTGCCGACGTTAAACTTTACGCCATTTTATACTTCCCCTTACTCTTCCGTATCCGCACAGCCACCACCTTGTACTCCGGGCAAAGCGCATCGGAGTCGTGCACATCCGAGGTGATATTGTTTACCAAAACCTCCGGAAAGTGGAAGGTCGTACTCAAAATACCGGGTTTGACCTCATCGGTTAGGCGCGCCTTGATGTCCACCTTGCCGCGCGGCGATTCGATGCACACCATATCGCCGTCGGCAATATGGTGCTGTGCTGCATCGTCGGGGTGAATGAGCAACACATCTTCCGTGAGAATATCCACATTGCGGGTGCGGCGGGTCATAGTGCCGGAGTTGTAGTGTTCCAGTTCGCGGTTGGTGGTCACGATGTAGGGGTAGTCCTTGCTGTGGTCGAGCAATTCGGTGGTTTCCCGGAAATCATCGAACTGGAACATCCCGAGACCACGCTTGAAGGTTTCGGTATGCAGAATATCGGTATCGGTACCGTCGGGTTTGACGGGCCACTGTTTGCCGTTTTCACCGAGTTCATCCCATTTGATGCCCGCGAAGAAGGGCACGATCTTCGAAATTTCGTCAAGCAAAACGGCAGGATCGTAATCCGGCTGTTTGTAGCCCATCCGGTTCATGATGTCGGCTACGATCTGACCGTCGGGTTTGGTGCCTTCGAGTGGCGGCACTACGGCATTGACACGCTGTACCCGGCGTTCGCCATTGGTAAACGTGCCGCTTTTTTCGAGAAATGACGCACCCGGCAAAATCACATCGGCGTATTCGCAGGTAACGGTCATGAACAATTCCTGCACGACCAGCAGATCGAGTTTTTTTAGCGCAGCGATAATTTTCTGCGAGTTCGGGTCGGTCTGCACCACATCCTCGCCAATCAGCCAGAGGGCTTTGAGTTTGTCGTCCAGCGCGGCATCGTACATCTCCGGGATTTTATAGCCAATGTGCAGCGGCAATTTCACGCCGTAAAACGCCTCGTATTGCTGATGAAATTTTTCGTTGTTCACAGCCATGTACCCCGCGCCCTGGTGGGGCTGGCAGCCCATGTCGGCAGCGCCCTGCACGTTGTTTTGCCCGCGCAGCGGGTTCACACCCACGCCGCGCCGGCCGATGTTGCCGGTAACCATGGCCAGGTCGGAGATCAGCATGACCGTCAGGGTGCCCTGCGAATGCTCCGTCACGCCCAGGCCGTGGAACGACATGGCCGCCTCCGAGCCGGCATACAGCAGCGCGGCCTCCCGAACGAGATTCCGGTCGACGCCGCTCACGCGTTCCAGTTCGTCGATGTTCAACCCCAGGATTTGCTCCCGGAAACCATCGTAACCTTCCGTGCGACTTTCGATGAATTTTTTGTCTTCCAGTCCCTCGCGCAGAATGTAATACAGCATCATTTGCAAGACCGGCACATTCGTGCCCGGGCGCAATTGGATATGGTGCGTGGCATATCTGGCCAGCTCGGTGCGCCGGGGGTCGATCACGATCATCGGTATGCCCTTCATGGCGCGCTGTTTGATCTTGGCGCCCGTTACGGGGTGTGCATCGGTCGGGTTGGCGCCGATGACCAGCATGCACTTGGTGTATTTCAGGTCGACGATGGAGTTCGTGGCGGCGCCGGTGCCGAAGGTGCGCTGCATGCCCAGGGCCGTCGGGGAGTGGCACACCCGCGCGCAGCTGTCGATGTTGTTGGTGCCGATGACGGCGCGCATGAATTTTTGCATGAGGTAGTTTTCCTCGTTCGTGCAACGCGCCGAAGAAATACCGGCAATGGCATCCGGGCCGTGCTGGGCCTTGATCGCATTGAGTTTTTCGGCGACATAATCGTAGGCCTCGTCCCAGGTGGCCGGCTCGAGCACGCCGTTGCGACGGATGAGCGGGGTACGTATTCGATCGGGGTGATCGTAAAACGAAAAGGCGAAGCGGCCCTTCAGGCAGGTATGGCCCTGGTTGGCTTCGGCGTCGTAGGGCGCCTGGATAGACTTGACTTTGCCACTGTCGACGGCCACATCCAGGTTGCATCCCACACCGCAGTAGGTGCACACGGTGCGCACTTTTTCATCAACCACGACAGATTTGGATTCGAAAATATCGGAAATGGCCGACGTCGGACAGGCTTGCGCACAAGCGCCGCAGCTCACGCAATCTGACTCAAAAAAACTGGTGTTGATGCCTTTGACGATATGGCTGTCAAAACCACGGCCGGCCATGCTCAGCACAAATTCGCCTTGCACCTCGTCGCAGGCGCGCACGCAGCGGCCGCAGTTGATGCACTTCGAGAGGTCGGAGGTCATGTACGGGTGGCTGAGGTCTTTTTGCCGGTCGAGGTGGTTTTTGCCTTCCGGGTAACGCACCTTGCGGATGCCAACGTCGGCGGCCACATCCTGGAGCTCGCAGTTGCCGTTGACCTCGCAGGTCAGGCAATCGAGCGGATGATCGGTAAGCACCAGTTCGACGATGTTTTTGCGCAGTTTTTGCACCCGCGGAGAGTCCGGGAAAATATGGTAGTCCGGCATCATCGGCGTATGGCAGGAGGCCACGGTTTTGACCGGTCCGTCGGCGGACAGCGCCACGTCGACGCTGCACACCCGGCAGGCGCCGTAGGGATCGAGGTTGGGCGCATCGCAGAGCGTCGGCACTACTTTTTTGTTACCGGTATGGCGGCGCAAAAAGGCGAGGATGGTTTCGCCGTCGCGGATGTCGTAGGGCTTGTTGTTTATGTAGGCAAATTTTCCTGAACCCATATCATTGAGTGATTGTGTGAATGCTTGCCCGCCGAAGCATTTGCGCAGGCGGGAGTGATTTTGTGATTAAACGGGGTTGATGTTTGTTTTAAGCCGTTACCTGAATCCAGGCATTTATTATGCTGATTAACTCAGGCTTGGTTTTTTCAATTTCGGTCCTGTTTTTAAAGGTCACAACTGCCCGGTCATTTTCTTTCCAGGCAAGTAATCCGGAGTTATCGTTGATCAGTTTTTCCCGGGGCTGAACTTGTTTGGTTGCGCCACGGTGAAAAATCAATTGCACTTGTTTTTTCGGGGGATGGATATGCATCGTAATGCGGTCTTCCTGGTTGAAACAATAGTTGGGTGCGTTCCATTTGATGTTTTCCGTAAGGCCGTCGCAGGCGCTTAAAATGATGATGCGCAACTGCTCGATTTCATTTCGGAACGGATGATTCAGGTCATCCAGAAATTGGGTTACTGTATCGTTTAGGGTTGTTGTTTGGGTTGGCATTTCAATTTTTGTTTTTGTTTTTTTGTTGGGTTTTGGAAGGTGTATTTGCAGACGAAGTCTGCGGGTAGTTGTCCTGTTGTTGAATGGATTTGGACAGCGGAGTTTCGTATCATTGTTTATCAAAATAACTACTTCTCGTTATGACCAATCTGGTTATCAAAATCAAACGCCGTGAAGATGTGCGGCATGTTGAAGAACTTGCTGCTCGTTTGGGGCTTTCCTTCTTCCAACTGACAGATGCTGAAAACCGTCTGCTTGCCCGTAAGGAACTGGTCGATGCGATGGCTGATACTGATCCGGAAGCGGAAGTACCGGAGGATTTGATCGCTGAAACTGTTGAAGCCATTCGCACCAAACGTTACTAGCAGCCGAATTCAAGGCACATTTCCCCGAAATTACAATCCTCATCCGGGTAAGTTCTTCCGTTTCCGTTGCCGCGACCCAAAAGACGATTTTCTGCTCGCGCTTTCAAAAGATGCCGGGGCGGACTACCTGCTTACCGGAGACGCCGATCTTTTGACACTTGGCCGGTTTGAAAAAACAAGGATTATGAAACTGGCCGACTTCGTGCGTGAGTTCGGGCAATTGGTCTAATTGGTTTAGAAAGGTGTTTCAATGAACGTTTTTAGGTTTTGTGGTATATTTTGGAATAGTAAAATGTTTATTAGGGATTTACCGTAGTTCAAAATAATTATCAGTTCGATAAGTCAATTCCCGATTCGATGACTCGCCGCTAACCAGATGATTTATATCCCGAACAACCGCCTCATTATTCTTAAAATAGATATGCTGGGATAGTGAAATCAATTTCCCAGAACTAGAATGCGTCACATCTACAATTTCAAGATTCCCAATTTTTGATAATTCTTCATTTTGCTGCCCAGCACTCAACCCAAGCCGTTCTCTTTTGTGTAAAAACCTGGAAGTTTTCAATAGCCGATCTTTATCATTTACATAAATTACAACCTTATCGCTATAGTTCGGCAGCATTGAAAATCCATTTTCAAACACATCAACATCTAAATCAGCGCCTGCCAAAATAACCGTTTCAAAACGTCGAATATTGCCGGAAAAACCACTTACGACACCTTCAAATACTCTGTTTCCCATTGAATGGCACAATACAAAGTTTTTATTTTTTGTATTCAAAATTATAGAGTCAATCATCGGGCTGATTGCCATCCCAGGATTCGTTGAGTTCTTCCAATTGGTTTTATATCTTAAACTTTTCGCATGCCAAATTACCGATATGATTTTGTCAATTCTATTTAATTCACTGTTTAGTATTTTAAGTGAATTTTTATGATAGGGCTTGACTCCACCCCACATTGAATGGAAATAAAACAATACATTTTCATCTTCAGTTTCCAGGTTTAATGCCGTCAGGATTTCGGTTGTGTTGAATGTTTCCAGGTAAAATTTCCCGATTTCTTTTTCGTCAAATGTTTCCCGAACATATTCCCCAATATTAACCGCACTATCCGCAATTTCTATATAGAAATTTGATTGCCAGCCATAGCCATCAAATTGAATGGCAAGCAGTATGATCAACAATATTAATTTTCTACGTATCATTTTTCAAACCCACTTCGGCTATAGAAACTAATTGAAAACGAATGACTCGTCCTGCGACTTGAAGTCGTAGGACGAGTACCCCGCATCACCGAAAATACCCCTTCAACTCCCCCTCAAAATACTGCAACGCATTTTTAACCGGCAGCGGCAGCCCGCCGCCCAAAGCGCAAAGCGAGCCCAACTCCAGCGTTTCCACCAGATCATCAAACAACGTCCGGTCGATTTTATAACCCTCCGTCCGCGCTTTTTTCAGCAGTTCCTTACCGCGCGTGGAGCCCAGCCGACAGGGAAAACACTTGCCGCAACTCTCATGCGCCGTGAATTCAAACAGATGCTCCAGGTATTTTACAATGGGAAAATCCTCCGGAAGGCAAACTACCGAGGCGTGCCCCAGCAGGAAACCATTTTGATGAAACGATTCAAAATCCACCGTCAGGTCGCCGATCTTGTGCACCGGCACCAGCCCGCCCAGCGGTCCGCCGATGTGCATGGCTTTGATGGGCTGCCGGAAGCCGCCACCCAATTCCTCGATGACCGTTTTCAGCGGCGTACCCATATCAACTTCATACAGGCCGGGCCGCTTGAAATGGCCATCCAGCGAAAGCAGTTTTGTGCCAGTGGATTTTCCGCGGCCGATGGCCGCAAATTTTGCCCCGCCGTGCTGCAGCACCCAGGGCACGCAAGCCAGGGTTTCCACATTGTTCACCACCGTAGGCTGGTTAAACAAGCCTTGCTGCGTGGGATACGGCGGCCGCACGCGCACTTCAGGGCGCTGACCTTCAAGCGATTCGAGCAAGGCCGTCTCTTCCCCGCAGATGTAGGCGCCCTGGGCTTTGATCACTTTGAACTCGAAAGAAAAGTCCGAACCGAGGATATTTTTGCCGAGGTAACCGGCTTCGCGGGCGGCCGCGAGCGCATTTTCCACAATCCGGATCGATTCCGGGTATTCGCCGCGGATGTACAACGCCCCCATGCGGGCACCCATCATGTAGCCGCCGAGCAGCATGCCCAGCAGCAGACTGTGCGGACGTTGTTCCATGATGTAGCGGTCGGAATAAGCGCCGGGGTCGCCCTCGTCGGCATTGCACACGAGGAATTTGGTGTCGCCGGGCGTATTCCGGCAGGATTCCAGTTTGAAAGCCATGGGGAAACCCGCGCCGCCGCGGCCCCGCAAGCCCGAAATTTTAAGTTCTTCCAGCAGCGCTTCCGGCGATTTTTTCAAACTGTCCTTCAGCACCTGGTAGTACGCCTCGATGCCCGGGAAAGCCGCCGTCAGCACGGGTGTACCCTGCGAGCCGACGTGGTAGGCATCCATGCGCTCTTTTTTGTCGGATTTTATCGCGCCGATCTGGTCGATCGCATCGCCGGAGTAGTTATTGCCGGCGTAGTGGAAGGCGTGGTTTTCGTGGCAGCGGCCGAGGCAGCACATTTCGCCGATCTCGTTGGCGGGGAATTGCCCGCCCAGTTTTTCGCGAAGCGCATCCTGGGTGCCGGCAGTCATGCAGGCAGTGCCGTTGCAGACGTACACTTTTTTGCCCTGATTTTCGGGTCGCAGAAAGTCGTAAAAGGTAACGCTGCCGTACACATTTGCATCGCCGATCAGGAATTCTTCTGCCAGGCGCTTCATTTCTTCCGGCGCAACAGTGCCCTGTTGTTCGGCGGCACGGCCGAGGGCTTCAAACAGATTTTCGTCGAGGCCTTTGCGGCCGGAGAGGTATCCTATATTTTTTGACATTGGTCAGGCTGTATTCGAAACGGGTTACCCGAAAACCGGGATTGTTTCGCAAATAATTTGATTTAAAAATTCAATACACGCGTTGGTTTGGGCTTCATCAGGCCAAATTTCCGATTATTTTTTCAGAAACGGGAAGGGAAAAGGGCGGTTTGCTGAAATCATCTGGCGGGTATCTGAATTTTACCACAAGGCACGGAGCGCAGCACCCCGATAGTGTAGCCTACCGACAAATTCAGTATTCTGAAAACAGCTACAGCTGATTTCCCCGTACTTTCGCCAAACCAACCGGGCCCAAAGCCACCCAAAAATGCGATGGCCCGTAATCCGCAGTATCTTTTCGCCTTCAAAACCGTAATCCAGCACCATGACATACCATTTCGCTTCCCGCCTGCGCGGGTTTTTCTGCTTGTTTTTCCTGTTGGGGATTTCCTTTTCGCTTATTTCTGCGCCCCCGGTTCGACCCCACCCCCATCCCCTCCCCCCAAAGGGAGGGGGGCTCGCCCTCATTTCTTGTCAAGATTTTAGAAACGTTAAGTCAGTATTTTCTTACTCTGGCTTATGTCCATCTTGCCTTTTTCAAAAACACAACTATTGTGGGAAACAAGCCCCCCTCCCCCCGGGGGGAGGGGATGGGGGTGGGGTTAACGCAGTCTGCCCACGCCCCGAACTCCTCCAGGCCGACCTGGTAACCGACTCCACGGCACGGCTCACCTGGTCGGATGTCGGCGACAAATACGAAGTCGAACTGGTGAGCGGCAGTGTGCCGTTTACGGGCGTTCCCACACACATCGTCAATGCCGATCCGCCTTTTGATGTTTCCGGACTTACACCCGGACTGAATTACCGGTTTCAGGTGCGCACAATTTGCGATGTCGATACGACAATCAGCGTTTGGTCGGCGCCGCGGTCGTTTATCACCGACCTTAACAACGCACGGCCCTGCCCACTGAACCTCGATCTGCGGGATACCTCCTGCAATTCGATCCAGGTGTTCGATGTATACGTCGACGACGCCCCGGGCGACGCCCTCGGCACCAATGTGCTGTTGCATGGGGTGCGCCTCATGGTCGAACATGCCTGGCGCTCCGACCTCTCCATCTGGTTGCGCAGCCCCGACGGCACCCGCATCCAACTGATCGGCGGGCTGAATGCCGGCGACCAAAACATCGGCGATCCGACGGGGGCAGTTTGCGCTCAGTTTGTCGAACTGACCGACAATGCCACCGTGGGTCAACCCCTCAGTGCGGCGGCGGAAAAAGACAACATCACCGGGTACTACCTCCCTGTAGAGGCATTGGCCGGGTTGCACACCGGACAAAACCCGGCAGGCATCTGGCAACTTGAAATTTGCGACAACAAAGCCGATCACAAGGGGAAACTGCGCTTGTTCGAGCTGGTTTTTGCGCCGGTTGGATGCGACCTGGTGAACGGACTTACTGCCGGCAATGTCACGGAAACCACGGCAGATATTTCCTGGCAGGCAGATGCCTTGGGAACGAGTTTGCTGATCGAATACGGACCGGCAGGGTTTATCCCCGGAACGGGCAGTGCCGCAGGTTCCGGCGGAATGGCCATTTCCCTGCCGCAGCCTGCCAACGGTCCGGTCATGCTTTCCGGTTTGCAAACGCTCCAGCAGTACGACGTGTATATCCGGCGGCAATGCGCTCCCGACGTCTGGAGCGCCAATTCGTTCAAAACCTCGTTTTTCACCAATTGTCCGGCCACACTGCTTGAAACGGTGGACACCCTGGGCATTTGCCCGAGTGGCTGCGCCGACCCCTGCCCCTTGCCGGGCATTTGGCAGAACGTGCCCGGCGATGATTACGAGTGGAAAGTAGCAACCGGCCCTGGCCTGACCTTCCCGGTGGCAGGACCGCCTGCTGCTCCCGGCGGTACCGGCAACTACCTTTTTTTCCGAAACAGTTGTTCGCCGACAGGCGCCTTCGGCAAAACAGCCATTTTGCGGACCTTGTGTATCGACGTGCTGGCGCCGGCTTCCCAGGTTTGCCATTTTTCCTTCGATTTGTACATGAATACGCGCATCGGGCAAATGAGCAGCCTGGCGCTGCAAGCCTCCACCGACGGCGGGCAAAACTGGACGACCTTGAAATCCTGGAGCGGCAATCGCGGCAAACGCTGGCTCCGGGAGTACGTCAATTTGAGCGCGTACGACGGCCAGGTCACGCTGTTCCAGTTTGTCGCCACGGGCACTTTCGGCGCCTACGGCGACATTGCCATGGACAACCTGGCTTTTTACGGTTCACAGGAGGCCAATACGCCCGACTATATTTTTTACCGCGATGCCGACATGGACATGTACGGCGATCCGGATGTCCGGGTAATTTCCTGTTTTCCCATTGCGCCTCCCGGCTATGTGGACATCGACAGCGATTGCGACGACAACGACCCGGGTGTTTACCCCGGCGCCCCGGAAATTCTTTGCAACCAAAAAGATGAAAACTGCAACGGGATGGCCGACGACGACGCTATTCCCGCGCCAACGGCGCCGGCTACGGTTGAAATTTGCAGCGGGTCCACGGCAACGCTGCTCGCTACCGGCGCCCCTGCGGGCGATTTTTTTTGGTATGAAAACCCAACCGGCGGAAGTCCGGTTGCCACCGGAAACACGCTGATGGTTCCGGCACTCCAGGCAAGCAAAACCTACTATCTGGCCGATTCCCTGACCGGGCCGGGCGCCGGCTGCAGCAGCATGCGGGTTCCGGCGATGGTGGTCGTGCACCCCAAACCGGTGCTTACCCTGACAGCCACCCCCTCGATTTGCGACGGCAAAACGTTTGACCTGGCCACGCTGCCGGTGATCGACACGGCCAATACGGGCGGGGTGTTGACTTACCACAGCGCAACACCGCCGACCGTTGGCAACCAACTCCCGGGTACGGTGGTGCAGCCCGGATTTACCCAAACCTACTACATTCAAAGCCGCACGACATTTGGCTGTACGGGCGTCACATCGGTCACCGTGACCGTTTTGCCGAGCCCGGAAGTCCAAATTTTGCAAGGCGACTCGGTAAATGTTTGCCGGGGAAAATCGCTGCAATTGCAGGCCGTTGAATCCGGCGTCGGTGTACCGCCGGTTACGTATGCCTGGAGCACCGGATTGAATTTTCCAAATATTCCGGTTCAGGCGGGAAACACGCCGAGTGTGACGAAAACGTACACCGTGACGGTTTCCGATGCCAATGGATGCACCGGTACCGACCTGATCAAGGTGCATACCCTGAACAACGTGACACAAACCGCCATCGTTTCGGTGCAAAATGTAAGTACCTGCGGTGGCAACGACGGCAGCATTACGCTCAAGCCGCTGAACGGCACGCCGCCGTACAGTTTTTTCTGGCCGGGCGGCAATATCGGCGGTATTACAACCGAGGGCACGATCACCGGATTGGCGCAAGGCAGTTACCGCGTGACTGTGACCGACGCGACCAATGCCGGTTGTTCAATGGTGATGCCCCAGATAGTTTTAAACGCTCCCGGCCTGGATGTGGCGTTGGACACCATCATCCACCCCGCCTGCCCGGATGCCCTGACGGGGTCGATCGTGCTGGCGGTGAACGGGCAAAACCCGGTATTCAGCTGGAACAACCAGCAAACCGGTTCCACGGCCTCCTCGCTGGGCGCCGGCACCTACAGCGTCACGATTACCGACGGCAATTGCAGCCAGGTACTGTCAAATCTGGATGTGAATTCACCGCCACCCATTGATATTGTGCAAAATGCCTTGGAAAATGTGCGCTGTTTCGGCGAAACGAACGGCGCGATCGATCAGGCAATATTCGGCGCTACCCCACCCTACAACTTTCTTTGGTCCAACGATTCCACCTCGGAAGATCTGACCCAATTGAGCGCCGGCATGTACAGCTGTACGATCACGGATGCGAACAATTGCATGTTTGCTTCGCCAAACTACCTGATCACGCAACCGCAAATGCTGGCGGTGCAGCCTGATTCTTTGTCAAACGTGCGGTGTTTTGGTGAAAAAAGCGGCTTTTTGCGGGTCAAAGCAACCGGCGGCACCACACCATACCAGTACCTCTGGAACACGGGCGCCACCACGGCAAGTTTGGGAAATGTGGTGGCGGGCATTTATGCGGTGACCGTTACCGATGCCAACGACTGTACCGCCGAATGGCTGGGCGTGGTCACACAGCCCAGTTCGCTTCAGATTGAATTTACCCTGAAAGAAAATCCGACTTGCATTGGCGCAACAAACGGCTTTGTGGAACTGATCCTGAGCGGCGGTCAGCCGCCGTTCCAGTTCAACTGGAACAACAACGGAACAACCTCCCGCATTGAAAACCTGGGCATCGGCGCCTACAAAGCCAGCATCACCGACGCCGAGGGCTGCATTTTGATCACTTCAAATATTATTTTGACTGCTCCGCAGGTGCTGTCGGTCGACCTGGACAGCCTGGTGCCGGTAGGTTGTCAGGGGGATGCGAGCGGCCTGATCGCAGTAAGCGTAAACGGCGCCACCGGTCCCGTAACGGCCACCTGGAACGGCGTCGCGGATGATTTGATCCGCAGCAATGCCCTGGCAGGGCCGTACATCCTGCTGGCAACGGATTCGCTGGGTTGTTCGATACGCGACACGTTTTATGTCACCGAACCGGAATTGCCGCTGACGGTCCAATTGCTCACGGTAAAAAATGCACTCTGCGCCGGAGAGCCCACGGGCAGCGTGACCATTCGCGTCACCGGAGGCAGCGCACCCTACCAGTTTTTATGGAGCAACGGCGCTACCTCGCAAAACCTGCCCGCCGTTCCGGCCGGCATGTACGGCCTTACCGTGACCGATATGAACGGATGTACAGGGGTGTTGCCCTCCGTTACGGTGGGCGAACCGCCCGCCCTGACAGCTTCCGCTGCCATTGAGGATATCCCCTGTTTTGGTGCCCTGACCGGTTCGGTGCAGCTGACTGTTGGCGGGGGTATTCCGCCCTACCGCTACATTTGGAACACCAGCGATACGACGAAAAACATATTCAATCTGCCGGCAGCAAGTTATACCGTGACGGTACTGGATGCCACCGGTTGCGCCCAGGTTTTGACCGACCTGGTGGTTGAAGACCAGGCGGTCAATTTTGTGCTGGAACCCCTGAGCATTCAGCCGGTATCCTGCAGTGGCGCTTCCGACGGGCAGATTGCCGTACAGGTGTCGAACGGCACCCCGCCCTATCAGTTTTCCTGGTCGGCGCCGGTTGGCCTGCATCCGGCCGTATCGGTTCCCCGGGACACTGCGGCCGGCCTGAACGGCGGCGACTATTGGGTAACGGTTACCGATGCTGCAGGTTGTACTGCCGTTTCGCCGGCATTTAACATTGAGGAGGCGCCACCGTTGCAGTTGAATATCAGCCAGATCGTGAATATTATTTGCAAAGGCGATTCCACCGGCGCTATTTCTGCCAATGTTTCCGGCGGCGTACCGCCGTACAACTACCTGTGGAGCAATGGCGCCGTCCAGCAAAACATCCAGCAAGTTCCGGCAAATACCTACATGCTCACCGTGACCGACGTGCGCGGCTGCACCGTGGTGTCGGCGCCGGCCGTGGTGCACGAACCCGCTGCGGCGCTGAAAATCACGCTGGTGAATCTGCTCCCCGACAAGTGCGGGCAAAACGAAGGCGCCATCAGTCTGATCGTTACGGGTGGCGTGCCGCCAAACAGCTACCTCTGGAGCAATGCTGCCACCACGGCCTCCATTTCCGATTTATCGCCGGGCATTTACCAGCTAACAGTAACGGACAACCTGGGCTGCACGCTGGTTTCGCCGGAATATGAAATCGTACAACTCAGTCCGCCCATCACCCTGGAGGCTGCCGAAATTGTACATGTACTTTGCCGGGGCGACAGTTCGGGCGCCATTTTGCCCACCATTATTGGCGGAACTCCCGGGTACCAGTACGCCTGGAGCAATGGCGGCAGCAACCTGAACCTGCTGAATGTCCCGGCAGGCAATTACATGCTCACCGTGTCGGATGCCGCCGGTTGTTTTGTGTTTTTCCCCTTCCTGATCAACCAGCCGGCAACAGGCCTGATGTCGACCTGGAGCGCCGATTCGCTGGCGGGCGGCTGGACGATCACCCTGAACCCGAGTGGCGGCATGATGCCTTACGATATTCAGTGGAGCAGCAATGCCGGCGGCCAAACCGGTCCGGTGGCTACCAACCTGGAAGCAGGGGCTTACAGCGCTACCATTACCGATGGAAAC
>CAZAEZ010000073.1:0-21778 GCA_964484205.1 uncultured Saprospiraceae bacterium
TACTTTTCTAACACATGGCAAAAATATCAATGAACTTGTGGGTAATCGGGAGCCCGCTGGGGGAGGGGGGCCTGATATCGCGTTACTTATCGATTCCGTAAACAAAATCTAAAAATAGTTTGAGGGCAAGCCCCCCTCCCCGCTGGGGGAGGGGGTGGGGGTGGGGTTGACACGCAGCTGAAAAATGAACTTAAGTCACAAAAATTTATTTTCGTCAACTTGTGTGTAATGGACAGGCTTCAAGCCGTAGAACGGGAATTGGCCTAAACCTACCGCAACAACGTCACATCGCCTTTCATGGTCACCTTTTCCCCTTCGATGTCGATGTAGGTCGCATACCAGGCATACACATCCGAAGGGGCCGGTGTGCCGTTGTTTTCACCGTTCCAACCGGCGGTTTGCGAGGTACCGGCAAATACGTTTTCACCCCAGCGGTTGTACACAAAAAACTGAAATTCAGTAATGCCCGGGCAATCGAACACCGGCTGGAAGGTGTCGTTGTTGGAGTCGTTATCCGGCGTGAACGCATTCGGGAAAATGACATCGCAAAGACAGCCCAGCCGCGGCACGGCAACTTCGATCACTTTGGTGCCGCAGGTATTGGTCAGTGTCACGGTATACGTGCCGGTCGCGTTTACCCGGATTTCCGGGGTCATCTCCCCGGTCGACCAGGTGTAGGTAAACACCGGGGTACCGTTGGCAAACAGCAGGGCTTCCCGTTCTTCGCACAGCGAATCGAGATCGACGGTGGCAATGCCGTCGGGGGGCGGAAGCACATTGACCGTCGTGGTGTCGGGCAGGTAAAAACACAGCGCCTCGGAGCTGACTTCCACGGTAAACTGCCCTGCCGTACTGACGACGATCATTGGCGTAGTTTCGCCGGTATTCCACAAGTAACTTTGGGCTTCCTGCACCGTGGCATCCAGGGTATCCATGAACGGTTCGCACTTTAGTCCGCCGCCGCCGGTCAGCTCCAGACCTTCCATCGTGGGCATGATGTCGTTGAACGCCAATTCTTCTTTCAGTTCGATGGTGTCGATATCGCTCAGGTCGGTTACCGATACCGTCAGTGCCGTCATCACAAGCGGTAGGGTATCCCGAACGAGGAGCAGGTCTTCCTCGCAGGCCGTTACGCCCATGTCGTTTGTTTTTACCAGCACGGCATTGGAGTTAACCATTTGGCTATCAATGGAAATAAAATAAGCGTAGCCGCCGTCGATGGTGCCTGTCAGGGCATGGGCAGGCGTGGTGTAGTTGGCGTCTGATTCCGGGAAATAGTCTTTCGCCCAAACCAGTTGCAGGCTGTCGGCAGTAACCGCAGCCAGAAAATTGTATTCCCGTGCGGCATCAAGCGGCAGGGTGTCCTGCACGGCCGCAGCAGCCATCACCACCAGGCCTTTACCGGAAGTATCGCGTAGCAACAGATCATGGCTGAAAATCCGCGCAGTTGTGCTGTCGAGGTTCCAGCGGGTGGAGAACGGGATGGTGTCGGACGCGTTTACCAGCACAAACACCCCGTCGGTTTCCTGGCTGTCGGGGTTGAAATAATTGCCGGTCCAGAGGTACTGGCCGGGTTTGGTTTCGGCCAGGTTGGCGGCATTCAGGGCAAAATTTTGGGCGATGCTGTCGGCGCCGTAGGTGCGTACCCAGCTGATCAGGCCCTCCGGATCGGTTTTTACCAGCAAGGCCTCCTGCCGGAGCCCCGACGGTACGTCGGAAGCGAGCGCTCCACCGAGCAGAAAACCGCCGTCGCTGGTTTGGATCAAATCGCCGAGGGTGGCGTCAAAATTGCCCAGGCAGGAGAAGCAGTAGCTGCGTTCCCAGAGCAAGTTGCCGTCGGCATCCAGTTTGGCCAGCATCAGGTCGTTTTCACCGGTATTATCGGCAATTTGCGCTGCACCGGCCGCCACCACAAAAGCGGTGTCGGTTTCCTGTACCGGTAAAATCCGGGTGCGGGAGCCGTTTTCCGCCTGCACCGGACTGGCGGCGCCAAGGCGGTACGTCCAAACCGGCGTGCCCACGGTATTGATCCTGGCAACAAGTTTGTCCCGCACCGAGTCCACGGCGGAGGCCGCTGCGATCAGGTAGGCATTTTGCTGGGGCCACCAAACCAAATCGCCTGCAAGCACAGGGAAATCAAAATCGTAATCGCGGCTCCAGCGTTGCCGCCCGAGATCGCTCATTTTCGTCAGGTTAATCGCAAACGAATCGGCGTTGGCGAGGCCAAACCGCTGGTTGAGCATGAGGAATTCCTTGTTTTCAACCTGCTGGACGGCAACGGCCGCATCATTCCGGTCGGTACGAAATTCCTGAACAAACCGCTGTTGCGCAAGCAGTTGGGCGCCAATCAATAAAAAGAGGGTAGTGATAATGTGTCTCATAGTCGGGTGGTTGTATTTATTGGTTGTTGGTTATTAGCCATTGGCTTTTGGCTGCACTCAGGTTGTGAAATTTCCGGTCAAACGGAACAACCAATAGCCAACGGCCAATAGCCAACAGCCGGTTACTTTGGTCGCGTCGCCGGGCGGGTATCGCCGCGGTGACAAGTATAGCAGCTGACGCTGGGTTGGTAGCTTTTCAGGGCATCCATGTTTTTTAAATCTTTATTCAGGTTATTCACCAGGTCCATCATTTGGCGGGTAATTTCTTTTTCCGGTTTCACTTCGGAGGCCCACTCATTATTGACGTGGCAGTGGTCGCAACTTACTCCCAAGACCTTTCCCCAGGTATCCATTACCGCTAAAAGCCGGGCTGCCGAGACGTTTTTAAGGCGTGAAATATTTTGAAACACCGAATCGGCGGCCATGTTTTCTTTGCCGGCAATTTCAGCACGCACCCGGTCGGCGTATTTCGCCCGGTCGGCGGCCAGCGGGTCCGGTTGGGCGTTTGCCGCCGTGGCAGGTTTGTTGGCGGTGGAACAATCGGCCAGCCAAAGGCCGAGCAGGACAATGCCAAAAAAGATAGTCGTTGTTTTCATAAGCAATTGTTTAGATGCATGTTTTGGCCAAAAGTACGAAGCCTGGGGCATGTTGTTTCAGCGCGGATTTGCATTTACGAGCGTGTTCGGGAATTTCTCACCGGGCCCAAAACTGATCTTTTTCTGCTAGTTTCCGCCTTTTTTCGGGCACAGAACCCCGGCTATGCACTTGAAAAAACGCAAAATCTGGCAAAAAAATCTCTGGTTTTTGCCTCCGGCAGAAATTCCCGAACACGAACTTAATGTATTGCATTTCCGCAGTACTTGCAAAAAACGGCGTCGTCGTCGTGGCCTTCCCGGCTGCAATTGGGGCATGATTGCGTGTTTACCGGTTGTTTTTTTACCAGTTCCATCGTCACAATGCCGGTAGGCACCGCCAGCACGGCGTAGCCCAGGATCATGACCATCGCCGACAGGAATTGGCCCAGGTGTGTCTGCGGGGTAATGTCGCCGAAGCCAACCGTGGTAAGCGTCACAATGGCCCAATAAATGCTTACCGGTATGCTGCTAAAGCCCGGATTGGATTGCCCCTCCACGAGGTACATCACTGCACCGATGATGGTGACGACCAACAGGACAAAAAACAGGAAAATGGAAATTTTACCCCGGCTGGCATACAATGCCCGCGCCAGGGTGCGCGCTTCGCGCAAAAAATACACCAGCTTCAATATTCTGAAAATCCGGAGCAGCCGCAAGGCACGTATGACCAGCAGGGTATGCGCACCTGCAATCAAAATACTCAGGTAGGTCGGCAGGATAGCCAGCAGGTCGATTATGCCGTAAAAACTGCGTACATATCCCCAGGGTTTTCGAACGCAATAGATCCGAAGCACATACTCAATAGTGAACAAAATAGTGAGCACCCACTCTGTCAGCCGGAAATAATAGCCATAATGGCTGCGCAGCTTTTCCACACTTTCCAGCATTACCACCAGCACACTCAATAAAATTGCAGCCAGCAGGATCAGATCAAATGCCTTGCCGGCCGGGGTGTCGGCTTCAAAGATGATGGTGTGGATTTTTTTGCGCAGCCGGTCCTTACCGGCTTCCATGTCGGGTTCGCCTGCCATGCGGTAAAAATGCCAACTTTCTGCCACCTGACCAATTTAGAAGTCAAAATCCATACTACTGGACATTTCCTTAGACCTTCCAGGTTTCGCAAACCTGGAAGGTCTGAGCGCGTCCGAAAAACAAAATGTCCAGTAGTATGGTCAAAATCTCCAATGCCCGGGCGCGGACGGATTACCGGAAGTAGCCTACCTTAGCCTACCCAAAACGCACGCATCACTCATCACGCATCACGCATCACTCCTTGAATTTCCCATTCCTAGTTGCCCGCCGCTACCTGTTTGCCAAACGCAGCACCAATGCCATAAACATCATTACGGGCATTTCTGTGTTCGGTATTTCCGTAGGTACGGCTGCGCTGATCCTGATCCTGTCGGTGTTCAACGGCTTTGAAGACCTGCTTTCCGGCTTGTTCGGGTATTTTAATCCCGAGGTGAAAGTAACGCCGGCGAAGGGCAAAACATTCGAGGTAGACAGCCTGCGGCTGGACTCGATCCGCTCGATACCCGGCGTGGCTGTTTTGAGCGAAACGCTGGAAGAGATCGCTTTTTTTGAATATGAAGGTTCGCAGGATTTTGGTGTGCTGAAAGGCGTGGATATCTACTACGCCCGCGTAAACGATATCGATTCTACCGTACGAGAAGGCGAATACATCCTGAAGGAAGAAAATCGCAACGGCGCAATTCTGGGTGCCGGCATGCGCAACAAACTCAGCGTCAATGTTCACAATCCGCTGGCCGGCCTTACCATATTTATGCCGACCGGGCAACAGGGCGTGCTCGACAAACCCTTCAAAACCCGCTTTGCCTATCCCAAAGGCACTTTTGCCATTCAACAGGAATTTGACAACCAGTACGTGCTGACCAACCTGCCGTTCATGCGCGATTTGCTCGAAGTGCCGCCCGGTACGGTGTCGGCATTGGAAATACGGTGCGCAAATCCGGCAGTAGTACCGGCTGTAAAAAAAGCGCTGGCCGGTATCCTGGGGGAGGGCTATGATATCAAAGACCGGTACCAGCAAAACGAAGCTTTTTTCAAGGTCATGCAACTGGAAAAATGGATGGGCTATGCCATTACCAGCCTCATGCTCATCCTGATGGCCTTCAACATGGTGGGCGCGCTCTGGATGATTGTGCTGGACAAACAAAAAGATATTTCCATACTCAAATGCATGGGCGCCAACGACCAAACGGTGCGGCGCATCTTCCTGGGCGAAGGCATGCTGCTCACTGCGTTGGGCATGGCTATCGGCATGGTCGTAGCCATCGGGCTGTACGTGGTGCAAAAAACGTATGGGATCGTGACCATCCCGCAGGGCTTCCTGGTGGAAAGCTACCCGATCTCCATGCGGGCCTGGGATTTTCTGCCCGTGACTCTGACGGTGCTGATGATCGGGCTGCTGGCTTCGCTGGCGCCGGCTGCGCGGGCAGTAAGGGTACCGGCTTTCTTACGCGAAGAGTAACGCCGACTGTTAGTCGGCGTAAAAAAAAGAGAGAGCAACCACACGGCTGCTCCCTCCCGGTTTTACAGTGCTTTCCTGGGTTTTTGATTTTACGCCGACTAACAGTCGGCGTTACAAACGCCCGAGTGTTTTGGATACAAACTCCGTCAACGCTTCCCCGCGCAACATCCCCTGCTGCAACAACGCCACTTCGTAGAGGTATTGCGCGAGCCCCGACTGCTCCTTGCCTTTTTTCATCTTCACCAGTTTTTCCACCACCAGGGGGTGGTTGGTGTTGACCACCACGTTGTAACTGTCCGGAAAATCGCCCAGTCCGCCCGTGCCATGCAGCGCCTGCATTTCTTTCATGCGGCGCAGAAACTCGGGTTTGGTGATCGTTACCGGAAGATCGTCGGGCGCCAGGGGAGCGCATTCCACGCTGGCGCCTTTGTTTTCGCCGACGGCCTTTTCAAAAACAGCTTTTACCGTTTCGACTTCTTTTTCCGTCAGGACCGACTTTTTCTCCTCGTCTTTTTGCACCAGCTTGTCGAGCGTATCGGAGTCGACGCGCACAAACACCAGCCCCAGATCGGAACGGTATTCAATGTGCTGCATCCAGTGGTTGTCCAGCACGGTATCCATTTTCAGGACATCATACCCGCGATTTTTGGCAGCTTTGATGAGGCTGTGCTGGCTGTCGGGGTCCTGGGAGTAGATGCACACGATCTTGTTGTGCTTGTCGGTTTGGTTGGCCTTGATCTTTTCCGTGTAGTCGGCGAGCAGGAAGTGGGCATTGTCCGTATTTTCCAGCAGGGCAAAGTTCATGGCCCGGTCCTGGAATTTCTGGTCGGAGATCATGCCGTATTTCACAAAAACGCCCAGATCACGCCATTTTTTTTCAAAAGCATCCCGGTCTGCCTTGAACAGGTCGTTGAGCTTGTCGGCCACTTTTTTGGCGATGTATTCGCTGATTTTCTTGACGTTGCCGTCGCTCTGCAAATACGAGCGGGAAACGTTGAGCGGGATGTCGGGCGAGTCGATCACGCCGTGCAGGAGCAGGAGCCATTCCGGCACAATGTCGCGCACGTCGTCGGTCACGAACACCTGGTTGGAATACAGGTGGATTTTATTGCGGGTCACCTCCATGGTGTTGCCCAGTTTTGGGAAATACAGTACGCCGGTGAGGTTGAAGGGGAAGTCGATATTCAGGTGGATCCAGAACATGGGTTCCGGCGCCATGGGGTAGAGGGTGCGGTAAAATTTCCGGTAATCTTCATCTTTCAGGTCGGTCGGCGCTTTTTTCCAGATGGGGTGCGTTTCGTTGATAATATTGGGCACCTCGCGCGGCTCCTGTCTGGCGTCGTCGCCTTCACCGACGGTTTCGTACTCGGTGCGGGTTCCAAACTGAATGGGGACAGGCAAAAACTTGCAGTATTTTTCCAGCAGACCCTCCAGGCGGTGTTTCTCCAGGAAATCCTTGTTCTCCTCGTTGATGTACAAAATGACATCGGTGCCGCGGTCGTCTTTTTTCACCGTTTCGATGGAAAATTCCGGCGAGCCTTCACAGGTCCATTTCACACCTTTGGCATTTTTCGCCGTTTGCTGGTACGACCTGGTGACAACTTCCACCTTGTCGGCCACCATGAAAGCGGAATAAAAGCCAAGACCGAAGTGCCCGATGATGCCACTGTCCTGGTATTTTTCCAAAAACTCCGCCGCGCTGCTGAATGCGATCTGGTTGAGGTATTTGAGTACTTCGTCTTCCGTCATGCCCACGCCGCGGTCGCGCACGATGATGCGCTTTTCTTCCGGCTCCACGATAACCTGGATGGTGGTGTCGCCAATTTCCGTTTTCAGGGTGTCGCGCATGGCAAGCACCTGGAGTTTGGTGGTGGCGTCGACAGCGTTGGAAATGAGCTCACGCAGGAAAATCTCGTGATCGGAATAGAGAAACTTCTTGATTATGGGGAATATGTTCTCGGTTTGAACGGAAATAGTACCTTTTTGCATAAAATAAATGGTTTTGGTTCTGTAAGTGGGTACTCAAAGCCTGTGCCAGCAGAGGTGCTACTGCCAAAATGGCGGATGTGCCGGACAAACGGGTACAAAGAATATCCGCCGACGGATTACAAATTCGGCGCATACGGGTATTATTGGCACAGTACTTGTAAAAATAACAATGACGCTACGGTGCGTCACCCGGTTTCTAACCCGGCCGGGTTACCTTGAAAAATTAGGAATACAAAATTCCATAAAAGTTAAGGTCAAATGTGGCCTTAAGCCCGTGGGCGAGGGACCAGTCCGTCTGGGGGGTAGGGCTGGTCTCCTCACCACACTTATTCGAATTCGGAGTTTCGAGTTCGGAATACCGAGTGCTAAAAATGCGAAGCGCGTGGCTCCCGGCAAAACAGCCGGTAATTCCCAAGAGTAAACGCGCTTTTTGTAATAACTTGTTTTAAAGTGTGAACCTGACAGGGCCGGATTGATCCAGCCCTGTTTTTTTATGCCCGCTTCCTGGGCGCTGTTCACTTCGATTTCACCTCTGCAAACTGGAATAATTCCCGCATTTTGAAATAGATATCGGTATTGTCCAGCACGCCGCCAAACTTTTCGGCCCCGGGGCCATACGCAAAAATGGGCACCATGGTGGCCGTGTGGTAGTCCGTCGTAAACGCGACTTTCAATTCGTCTTTTTCACGGCCGCGCAGCAATGCCATGCCGCCGGTTTCATGGTCGGCTGTTAAAATGACCAGGGTGTTCCCGTCTTTTTCCGCAAAGCGGAGAATCTCCCCAATGGCATTGTCAAAATCCAGCATTTCCTGAACGGCCCTGTCGGCGTCGTTGTCGTGGCAGGCCCAGTCGATTTGAGCGCCTTCGAGCATCAGAAAAAAGCCTTTTTCACTGCGTTGGGCCAAATATTCGGGGGCGAGGCGGGCCGCTGCGGGCAGGTAATCACGACCGTTGCCAACCGATTCCGGATGGTTGGCCGCCGCGAACCAGATGAATGGCTGTTGGGTGCTGACCGTGCATTGCTGGAGGGGCTCGATCGTGTAGTCGCTGATGCTATACCCCTTGGTTTGCAGTTCGGCGTAAAGATTGCGCGCATCCTGGCGTTGGTTGAAGTAGCGCATACCCCCGCCGATAACCAGGTCGATATCTGTTTTTAAAAAATCCAGCGCAATATCTTCCATGTAACCGCGCTGTTCCACATGGGCGATAAATGCCGCGGGCGTAGCGTGAACAATGCTGGAAGAAGAAACCAGACCGGTAGCCAGACCAAACGACTCCGCCTGTTCGAGTATGGTCATGCAGGGTTGTTTTTTTTCGTTCAACCCGATGGCGCCGTTGTAGGTCTTGCAGCCACAGGCCATCGAAGTGGCCGATGCGGCCGAATCGGTGATCAAATTTTTAGCCGAGTGCGTTTTTACAAGCCCTGTGATGGGGAATCGTTCGAGGTGGAGCGGTGTGTTGCTGTTGTACATCCCTGCAGTGACTTGCGTCAGGCCCATGCCGTCGCCGATCAGTAAAATGATGTTTTTAGGCGTTTTTTCCGGTTCGGGCGATTCCGGGCCCGGGGTACGGCCGGTTTGAAAGGCCAGCACGATAACCGATAGCAGCAAGGCGATTTGTTTCATGGCCCAAAAATACAGATTCGCCGGCGCTTTGCAACAGACACTTATGCCAATGCGTACCGTTTTCCGGGCAGGGTGCGGACGAGCCCCTTGAACTCCAGGCCCAGCAAGAGTGCGGCCAGGGCGCCCGGCGGTTGTTCGATCGCCAGGGCAAGTTCATCAATCGGTATTTCCGGGCGTTGTTTCAGCACTTCGACCAGGGCCGATTCGGCCGGGTCAAGATCGAGCGGGAGTTGCGTCTGGCGGGTCTGGCCAGCGCTGTCCCAGTTTTGGCCGGCGGCCAGGTCGGCGGCCGATTCGGCGAGTTTGGCGCGGTGGGTCCGGATCAGCAAATTACACCCGGCACTCTTCGCATCGCGCAGGCGGCCGGGCACGGCAAAGATGTCGCGTTCGTACTGGCAGGCCAGCTCTGCTGTGATCATCGAGCCCCCGGAGGTGGCCGTTTCCACCACGAGCAGCGCGTCGCACAGGCCGGCGATAATGCGGTTGCGCATCGGAAAATGCTCGCGGTCGGGCCGGGTCTGGTGGGTGTATTCGCTCAGCAGGCCACCGTTTTCGATCAATTGCAGCGCGGTTTGGCGGTGCTGGCTGGGATACAGGCTGCCCAAACCGTGGCCGAGCACGGCAATATTGGGCATGCCGATGCTGACGGCTTTCCGGTGGGCGGCAATATCGATCCCGAAGGCCAGGCCGCTGACAACCAGGACGTCGTATGCGTGCAGGCCTTCAACAAATTCTTCGCAAACGGCTTTTCCGTAGTCGGTAGGTTGGCGGGTACCAACGATAGCCACAATACGCCGGGCATGGAGCAGTCCGGCGTTGGAGCCTTTAAAAAACAACATCGCCGGGCAATCGGCGTTTTGACGCAGGCGGGCCGGATAGCGTTCATCGGTGTAAAAAATGGCCGCCACACCGTTTTGTTCCAGAAAACGCAGCTCCTGCTCGGCCGCCTGAAAGGCCGTGTTGTTTAAAATAGCATCGGCAATGCCCGGACCGATTCCCGGGATTTTCAGCAACTCCCGCCGCGAGGCCCGGAAAACATCCGCAGCGCTGCCGCAATAGCTGACGAGGGTTTTGGCTGTTACGGCCCCAACCTGAGGCAGCAGTGTCAACGCAATCTGGTGGTGCAGTTGGTCCGTCATGGGTTACAAGGCGTATTTGTTGTAATTTTGTTGGGTAAAAATAAGGCGTGCATTGCAAATCGCCGCTTGTTTTAAAACTTTTAGTTTGTTTTTATTATGAAACTCCCGAAGCTCGAATCGTTAATTATCACCGTTTTTTTTCTTTGCATTGGCCTCTGGGCGATTTCAAAGTGCGCATCCAAGCGCAGCCAGTTGGGCAGTACCGCGCCCGATCCGGTTGAAAACACCCGGGAAGGCGTGGAAGCCTCGGACCTGAGCGCCACCACCACCCCCGACGGCGGCTTGCCAAAGTTGCAAAACCAGCCGCTTCCGGTGGCCGAACCGGCTCCGGTGGCCTCGCAACCGGCGGTCACTAAAACCACGCCGCCGGGAACCATCCCGAAACTCACCAACGAAACCCAGGAGGCGCCGGCCAAAACGGCCGCCCCTGCCGAAACATACAGCTCCCTTTTTGTGACCATCAGCGGCCTGAAAATGCGGAAGGAACCTAACCTGAAAGCGGCCGTCGTCACCCGCCTGAAACTGGACGAAGAGGTTTATTTTCTGAATGAAAAAAGCGAAAAACCGGAGGCGATCAACCTTGGCTACGAAACCGTAACGGAATACTGGGTCAGGGTGCGCACCAAATCGGGCAAGGAAGGCTGGGTGTTCGGCGCGGGGGTGCACTACTACAAAATGAAGCGGAAGGGGGTGATGGAGTAGGGCGAATGCGGAATGCGGAGTGCGGAGTGCGGATTGGTTCACCTTTCGGGCGAAGGGTACCTTCGATACTTTTCGCCGGTCAATGAGAAAACATGACGAATAATTTTACCATGCCAACAAAATACCTCCCGGCCCTGATCTGGCTTATCATCATCACCTTCCTTTCCACACAAGGGGGCGTTTCGGTGCCCGATTTTAAGCTCATTCAAATGGACAAACTGGGCCACGCCACAGCGTACGCCCTGCTGGTTTGGTTGTTGTTGTTTGGCTGGTACCGCCTGGGCCCCAACCGGGTGGAGTGGACGGTGGGTCTGTCGGTCTTCCTGGCAGCTTCCGGATACGGGGTTTTGATGGAGTTTGTCCAATATTCCTGGTTCCCCAACCGCCATTTTGAGGTCGACGATATGCTGGCCAATGCCCTGGGCGCCGCAACTGCCTGGCTGACGTTTGATAAACTGAAACAAATTGTCCGCTCTTTCCGGACTGAAAAAACATAATTTCTATGGCGCTTCTGATTCCCTGCCGCGATTTTACCCCGCAATTTGGCGAAAACTGCTTCCTGGCCGAAAATGCCACCATTATCGGCGACGTCATCCTGGGCGACGAATGCTCGGTATGGTTCCAGGCGGTTGTGCGCGGCGATGTCAACTTCATCCGCATCGGCAACAAAGTGAATATCCAGGACGGCGCCATCCTGCACGGCACGTACCAGAAATGCGGCACCACCATCGGCAACAATGTCAGTATCGGCCATCGCGCCCTGGTGCACGGTTGCACCCTGCACGATAACGTGCTCGTGGGCATGGGCGCCATCATCATGGACCAGGCGGTGATCAAAGAAAATTGTCTGATCGCCGCCGGGGCCGTGGTTTTGGAAAATACGGTTTGCGAAAGCGGCGGCGTGTACGCCGGGGTGCCGGCCCGCCGGGTCAAGGAATTGACGCCCGAACTTTTCAAAGGACAGATCGAGCGCATTTCGAATAATTATGTGTTTTACGCCTCCTGGTTTAAGTAGAGAGGTTATTGGGGGATATTAGGGTCATTGGGGGGCATCAAAAGTCATTTTAGGCATACTACTGGACATTTTTTTCCCGGACGCGCCCAGACCTTCCAGGTTTGCGAAACCTGGAAGGTCTAAGAAATGTCCCCTAAATGACCCCAATGACCGATAATAACAATTCAGTTCCACATATTGCAGGTGATCAGCCAGCGCCCGGCCAGTTGTTCGGCTTTGCGTTTTTGGTAAGCCTCCGATTGGGCAAACAGGAGGACAGGAAAAAGCAGCAGGATTGGAACTAGGAAGTAGTGGTTCATAAATCTTGAATTTTTACCATGGAGACACGGAAGACACGGAGTTTTGCCGCCTTTGGCGGTTATTATTAGACAGGATTTACAAGATAAAACAGGCTTTACACTAGTTGATCCTGTTAATCCTGTCAAAACTCGAAATCGCCGAAGGCGATAAAAAAACTCCGTGTCCTCCGTGCCTCCGTGGTAAGTCAACCTCACTTCCGCGCAAGATACACCCCTGCCAGAATAATCCCCGTGCCCGCCAGGTCGGTCAGCCCGACCACCTCCCCGTCGAGCGCACCCAGGGCCAGGGCGGCTACCGGCAGCAGGTACGTCACCGACGTGGCAAACACCGCGCTGGTGCGCTGCATCAGCCAAAAGTACAAAATGGAACCGCCGACCGTGCCCAGGGCCGCCAGGTAGAATATCAGGCCCAGTCCCTTCCAGCCTTCCGGGTGTTCCCGGGCCACCGACCAGCCGCCCGACCACCAGAGACCGAGCAAAAATATCCAGCCGGTGAGGATGAACGCTGCCGAGGCGATGGCCGCCGGATGCAGGTCGCGCAAATGGTTGTTGACCACGTTGGCATTGATGGCATAACACAAGGCGCCGCCTGCGCAGAGCATGGCGTAAAATCCGTTGCCGCTAACGGCGCTGCTGGCATTGTACAGGATGAGTATGGCTGCGCCGATCAAACCCAGCAATACCCCGAGCAGTTTGTCGCGCCGGAATGCCATTTGAAAAAATGCCACCCCGAGTACCAGGGTAAACAAGGGCGTCAGGGCATTCAAAACCCCGGCCAGGCTGCTGCTCACCTGTTTTTGGGCAACGGCGAAAAAGAAGTTGGGAATCGCCGAGCCGCAAAAGGCCACCACGGCCAGGGGTTTCCAACGCTTCCAATCAATTTTAGACCAAAAAATCACGGCCACCGGCACATAAATGACCAAGGCCATCACCAGGCGCCACATGGTCATTTGCGTAGAACTGAAAATGGCGATCGAGTGTTTGATAAACAAAAAAGACGCGCCCCAGATCAGGGTGAGCAGCAGCAGTAAAAACCAGTCGAGGGCAGCGGGTGGGCGGTTGGACATGTCGAGTGTGGAATTCGGATTGCGGATTGCGGAATGGTTCACCTTGCCCGGATTATTTCGTATTGGGCTTCAGTGCAGCCAGTTGCATGTGGGTCGGCACTATCTTTTCAGGCTACAAAAGAACGCAAGTCAGGTGGAATGGTTGCAGGTTTTTTTACAGCCTTGCTTGCCCGGCACATACTCTAAGTTGATTAAAACTTAACAAGCATGTGCCGGTACCCGAACCGTTCAACGGTTAGATTTGCCAACCGGCGCTTATCCTGTTTGGACCCTGGTTTTGCATTCCTGGCAATACGAGCCATCTTTGCCCACCTTGAACCGTCATTACCTTCAATCATCATGCACAAACACATTGTATCTGCCCTGCTTGCCGGGCTGCTTTTTTCCAGTCCGGTAT
The DNA here is from genome assembly GCA_964484205.1 of uncultured Saprospiraceae bacterium. GTDB lineage: Bacteria > Bacteroidota > Bacteroidia > Chitinophagales > Saprospiraceae > M3007. Next base: position 13,741 of record CAZAEZ010000073.1, read on the forward strand.
TTACCCAAACCACCCCAGCCCAGCCCAAACTCATCGTCGGTATCGTGATCGATCAGATGCGGTACGACTACCTCTACCGCTATCAAAGCAAATACAGCGAGGGCGGTTTCAAACGCCTGCTGCGCGAGGGGTTTTCCTGTGAAAACACGCACTACAACTATGCGCCGACCTATACCGGCCCGGGGCACGCCGCCATCTACACCGGCGCCACCCCGGCCGTCAACGGCATTGTTGCCAACGAGTGGTACGACCGGGCCTGGGGCCGGCACCGCTACGTGACCACCGATACCACCGTGCAGGCCATCGGCACCGAATCGGAACGCTCGGGCAGGCACTCGCCCCGCGTACTCCTGAGCACCACCATCACCGATGAACTGCGCCTGTTTTCCAATTTTCGGTCAAAAGTCGTGGGCGTCTGCCTCAAAGACCGCGGCAGCATCCTGCCCGCAGGGCATATCCCCGATGCCTGCTACTGGTACGACGACAAAGGCGGCAACTGGATCACATCCAACTACTACGCCGACAGCCTGCCCCGGTGGGTGCAGGATTTTAACGCGCGGCGGCTCCCCGACCTGTATTTGTCGCAACCCTGGAAAAAAGCGCTGGACGTACCCTACGAGGAAAGTTTTTCAAACTGGGACCATTACGACGACGGGAAATACCTCGAATTTCCCGGAAAAATGCCGCACGATTTGCCGGCGCTCAAGCAAAAGTTCGGGTACTCCGTCCTGCGGTTTGTGCCTGCCGGAAATACGTTCACGCTCGATTTTGCCCTGGAGGCGATCGACAAAATGGAACTTGGCCGGGATGCTTATCCCGACATACTTTGCCTGAGTTTTTCCAGTCCCGACTACATCGGCCATCAGTTTGGCATACATGCCGAAGAAACCGAAGACATGTACCTGCGGCTCGACGGCCAGGTGGCGCGCCTGCTGCGGGAGTTGGATGAAAAGTTTGGAAAAAACAACGTGCTGGTTTTCCTGACGGCCGACCACGGCGCCGCCGAAACACCGCCGCACCTGGCCGATCTGCAAATTCCCGCCGGTGTTTTTCCGGAAAGCAAATTGAAAACCCGCCTGAACCAGGCCATTGCCGATGCCTTCAGCAAGCCGGGCGATTTTATCCACGAGATCAACAACCAGCAAATCTGGCTCAACTACCGGGCGCTGGCTGTTGCCGGTATCGACCGGGCTGCCGCCGGTAAAACGATGATCGCCTACCTGCGCAAACAGCCCGGCGTGTACGACGCTTTCACCATGCCCGAGCTGATGGCGCTGCCCGACGATTACCCCTTCATTGCCGAACTACGGCGTGGCTTGCATCCGCACCGCTCCGGCGATCTGTATTACCTGCTCGATCCGGCCTGGCATGCCGACGATTTGTCCTATTCCGAAGGCGGCACTACCCACGGCTCGGTGTATGCCTACGACACGCATGTGCCGCTGATCTGGTACGGCTGGCGGGTGCCGGCAGGCGCGAGCTTTGCCCCGGTGAGCATTACCGACATAGCTCCTACGCTGGCTGCCATGCTGCGCATCATGGAACCGAATGGCAATACGGGCAAGGTGATTGAAGCGGTGGTGCGCTGAGACCACCATTGGCTTTTTGTGCTTTTTGCAGTAGATGTTATTTTAGATTTCAATTCGGCCCGAATTTTGTACTACAAATTCGGCTGCATCTGCAATCATTTCCTCTAATCGGCATCTGCACGCATACCCCCCGGTACTCTAACTGGATAAACCAAATGCTCATGAAGCACGCTTTTACCTGCCTGTTTTTTGCAACAGCATGCCTTTTTTATGGCAGCGCTTATGCCCAATCCGGCGAAATTGTCGCCGTGGACGATTCACTTTGCGTCATGGCCGGTGATTCGATCCAGTACAATGTCACCAGCAATGACTCCGTCGCTCAGGGCCTTTTCAGTCCCGTTTTTCTGCTTTCACCTTCCGATTGTTTTGAACTCAGCCCGGATGGGCATTTGAGTTTCCGGCCCGGCGCCGGTAATTGTTGCGGGGAGCATATGCTGCGATACCGCTATGAAATTTGCCAGCCACCCTCGAAGTGTTCTGCGGAGATCAAAATTATTGTGAAATGCCCCAAGCCGGATTGCTTTTTTGTCAATCTGGAGGACTACCTCGGCAACTCCGCCGACCCCTCCGGCCAGGACCCGAAAGATTGTATTTACGCCTGTGAGAACAATCCCGCCCTGTATTATGTCAATTATGACTCGTCCAGCACATATAGTTGGACAGTCACCGGGGGGAGTGTTTCACCCGGCAGCAACCCGGCCGAAATTTCGGTCGTTTGGGGCCAGGCCGGTACCGGTTTTATTACGCTGACGATTACAAACAGCAACGGCGAAACAACCGTTTTGAATTTTTGCGTCACCATCCTCGTCGGGCCCACGGCCGACTTTCAGGCTTCAGCCGACAGTGTTTGCAAGAATGCGCCGATCAGTTTTGTCAACAACTCTACCGGCGGCACCGGTTATTTCTGGGATTTTGGCGACGGCAATACCTCCAACAGCTTCCAGCCCACGCACCAGTATGCCGGCCCGGGAACGTATACCGTTACCCTCATCGTCACCAAAAACAATTACGACGCCGAGGGGAATCCCCTGTGCTGCTGTTCCGATACTGCGATGCAGGTCGTTTTTGTGGATTCGCTTGCCGGACCCAGTATCTACTGCATTTCCACGCTTTGTGCCGGCGACAGCAGCAAGTACTGGACCGATGCGGCCAATTGCGGCGCCTACCTCTGGACCGTGCTTGATGAAAACGGCCTGCCTTTGCCTTTCACCGGCCAGGGCAACGACACCATTTGCGTCCTTTGGGGCAACGGCCCTTTCGGCGCCATCAGTTTGCAGGTTAGCGGTTGCGACAGCGCCTATTGCGACCAGCCGGTGTCGGTATTGGTACCGATCATTTCACCAACGGTTGCCATAAACGGCCTCACCAGTGTTTGTGAAAATGGCGTAGCCACCTACACCGTCCCAAAATGGATGAGTGTCGATTATGACTGGCAGGTGAGCGGCGGCACGGTGTTGTCCGGCCAGGGCACGAACACCGTAGTTATTCAGTGGGGAACGGCGCCCGGGCCGGGGACAATTAATCTGACCTATGCCAGCGAATTTCTCGGCGGTTTGCCGGGACACGAGCCGGGCGATTGTGCCGGCATGGCCGCGCTTTCGGTAGCCATCAAACCGGTTTTTGAATTATTCGGGCCTGTGCCGCCGGTGGTTTGCGTCAATTCGGTTTCTTCCTTTTTTGCAACACCGTCGCCCTCGGCCAGTTACACCTGGACGATAAGCCCCGCCGTCAGTTTCAGCGGGCAGGGTACCAATGTAATTTCAGTAAATTGGGATGCCGGGCCCGGCACCTTTACCGTAACGGCTACGCCCAACGACCCCACAGCCTATTGCAACGGCCCGCTCAGCAAGGTGATTCTGGTAGTGGAAACGCCGCAGCCTTCCGGCATCGACGGGCCGGTTGAAATTTGCCCGGGAGTACCCTACACGTATTTTGCGCAAAGCGCACAAAGCGGCGTTGGATTTCAGTGGACGGTCACGGGCGGCACGCCGGCTTCCTTTACCGGAAATCCGGTGACGGTCGTCTGGAATACCAGCGGCCCGTACAGCCTGGCCGTGGCACAGTTTGGTTTGAACGCGCCCAATTGCCAGTCCGACACCATTCAGCTGCCGGTGAGCGTCAAACAGCTGAATGGTCCGCTCAGCATCAGCGGCCCCGCCGCCTGCACGAATACCGTGCAAAACTACAGCGCTGCCCCGGCGCAGCATCCCGATGCGGTATACGTGTGGACCATCAGTCCTGCGACCGCCGGAAGTGTGATCGGCGGGCAGGGTACGTCCAACGCCCAGGTGCAGTGGAACAACACGCCCGGTCCGGTTTCGCTTTTGCTGAAAATTTACCTGTGCGACGACAGTTTGAGCGCCGGCCTGCCGGTGACTTTAAGTGCGGCAGCACCGCCGACAATAACGCAAAGCGGCATTTTATGCCCCGGTGTGCCGGCCACGCTGGATGCCGGCGCCGGGTATACAAATTACATCTGGTCGACCAGCGACCCTACGCAAACGATCGTCATTACCAGTGGGGGAACGTACCTCGTCACCGTTACGAATAGCGGCGGCTGCACTTCCGTGGGCACGTATCAGGCCGTTCCGGTGGCCGGGCCGGTGGCCTCCATTTCGACGCCAAACGCAACAACCCTGTGCTATACGCCGCCCAACAACAACGGCACGGTGACCATTACGGCCCTTACCGGAAGCGGCTACACGTATGCCTGGTACTGCAACGGCACCTTGCAGGCCTTGCCGCCTGCGCAGAGCAATTTTGTGCATGCCAACACCCAGGTTGCCGGGACGTTTAATTACTGGGTGGTCGTAACCGATGCCAACGGTTGCACCAAGCAATCGAACACCATCACCGTCCAGCAGATCGACTGTACCGGGCAACCGCTATGCATTCCGCAGCCCTACGGTTTTACTTTTACGGCGACCAACCCACCGCCCAATTGCAACACGGGCATGTTTAATGTGAGCAAAACGGCAAACGTGACGGTCACCGGATGGAATTTTAACGATCCCGGCAACAACACCAACAGCGGTACGCTGCTCAATGCCGTGCATACGTATACCCAAGCCGGTTGTTATCAGGTGGTCGCCAGCGGATTGGTGCCCAGTGTTTTGCCGCCAGGCGGAACTTGTTCGATAACAGCCACGCGCACAATTTGCATACCATTGGCAGCCGATTTTTCTGCCACGGTCAATTGCCTGGATGCCGCGTTTACCGACCTGTCGACGTACATGCCGGGGCAGGGGCCCGTTTCCTGGTTGTGGAATTTTGGCGACGCCAATACGTCCACCCTGCAACACCCAACCCATACCTACGCATCCGGAGGCAGCTTCACCGTGACGCTCACGGCAACAAATGCCGCCGGTTGCCAGGCAACCTTCACCAAGACGGTGGTGGTGGCCGGCCTGCCAACGCCCACGGTGAGTGCCAGCCCTTCGCCGGCTTGCGCGGGACAGCCGGTGCAGTTTAATGCCGGCGCTCCAAATATTATTTCCTGGTTGTGGGATTTCAACGACGGCGCCACAAACGGCAGCCAAAACCCCGCGCATACCTACCTCACACCCGGCAATTACACCTGCTCCCTGGTCGTGACCGACAACATGGGCTGCACCAATACCGTCAGTTTACCCCTGACCATACTCCCCGCACCGCCACCCGATACCATTGCCTGGTCGCCGGCCCTGACCGTTTGCGCCGGCAACACAGTGACCCTGACTGCGCCGGCAGGCTCCGGCTATACCTACCTGTGGTCGACGAATGCCACGACGCCCAACATAACCGTGAGCAGTTCCGGCACGTATTCGGTGGTCGTAACCGATGCCAATGGCTGTACCCTGACGCCCGATTCGGTGACGGTAACGGTGTTGCCCTTGCCGGCAGCAGCGATTACCGGCCCAAAATTTATTTGCGATGCCGGTTGTGCAACGCTCAGCGCACCAGCGGGATTTGGCTATACCTACCAATGGCTGGACCAGGCCAACGCGCCGATTTTTGGGGCTACCGCCCAAACGCTGACGGTGTGTGATTACGACCTGTTGCCGGCTTATTCGGTGGTGGTGACCGACGCCAACGGCTGCTCGGCTACTTCGGCGCCGTTCAGTGTGCTGTTGGCTGTTTCGCCGGCGTTTTCAGTTTTGGCGCCGCCAAACCCATGCGAGGGTACCCCGGTAACGCTGACGGTATCGCCGGTACAAGCCAATGTGGTGTACGCCTGGAATACCGGCGCCACAGGTACGTCAATCACGGTCATCCAGGCAGGTACCTATACAGCGGTAGGCACCGACACGCTCACCGGTTGTAAACATTCGGCAAGCGCCACGGTACACCCGCTACCGGATCTTTGTTTGGTGCCGGCGGGCTGTTACGAAAGTTGCAACCCCGACACCATTTGCGGTCCGGATGGTTTGGCAGCCTACCAGTGGAACCTCAACGGCGCGCCCATTACCGGCGCCACCGGCCAGTGCCTGATCGTCACGCAAAGCGGCACCTACAGCCTGACCGGCACTACGGGTTTTGGTTGTACCAAAACCTCGGATTCGCTGATGCTGACGCTGATCGACTGCGGTTGCGCGGGCCTGGAAATAACTGCCGCAGCCTCTGAAACGGATAGCTGTTGCTGGACGCTGAGTTACAGCGCCAATTTATCCGGTTTGTACGGCCTGCAAATTTCAACGGCAGACGCCGATCTGGATTTCGACCTGGGTAGCCTGCACGATTCATTGGCAATATTTTCCATTAGCAGCAATTCGATCAGCCTGGTGCACAGCCAAACGGGCAGCGCATTGCCAACCGGCGCGCTGAGTGATTTTCTGACCTTTTGCTTCGAAAACGTGGTGAACAGTCCGCAGCAGGTGGTCGTATCGTGGTACGACTTTGCGCTGGAGGTTGTGTGCTCGGATACGCTGGAATTCGATTGTCCGGTGGAACCCGACTGCTTGTATTTGCAGGCCGATTCGATCTATTGCGACGGGAAAGAAACGGTGTACACGATGACCTTGTGCAATCCGGTGGACGCTACTTTTGCGGTGGCGTACATTGTTATTCAGCCGAAAACGCCCGCCGGAATTGTGATAACGCCCACTGCGATCGACGAGACCGCCAACCCGATACTGCCTGGCGAATGCCGGACGTACACGATCAACCTGTCGGGGCCGGGCATCGAAAACCAAATTTTCTGCTACAGCCTGACGGCGCACGACGAAATTCCGACCGGTGAAATTGACACCACCCTGTGTTGCATGCTGGATACGATGTATTGCATTCCGATTCCCGACTGTGAGCCTTGCGACGATATCGGCGTGGAAACTGTGGAAACCCTGATGGCAGAAGCCGGCGCCTGTTGTTACGCCATTACCCTGGAAAACAACTATGCGGCGGGCTATTTTGACGGGATCGGCCTGTGCCTTTTGTCGCCGGGCGCAACCATGACTCTGAACAATCCCTTCGGCTCGGGCTGGACGACGTTGTCTTACGCGCCGACGGTGATCCAGTTGGGTGTAGTGGCGCCACTGGGCACCAGTTTGCCGCTGGGCCTGATCCAGTTGCCTGAGTTGTGCATTCAAACCGGCACGCCGCCGCCGCAATTGCTGGAGATCAAGTGGATGCAGGGCGACTCGGTGGCATGCCGCGATACGATTGAACTGGGTTGCGAGCCGGACTGTGGTTTTCTGCTGGACAAAACCGTTTTTTGCGACCCGGTTACCGGCAACTGGGTATGTTCGGGCCTGATCAAAAACACCTCGCCGTACACGATGGGCGAGGCGCATTTTGCCTTTACCAGTCCGGCCGGTTTGAGTAGCTACAACACCACCATCCCGCTCGGCAGCCTGCTGCCCGGCGGAACGCAACCGTTCAGCTTTGTGTTGGGCGCCCCGGCGCGTGTCGGCGATACGGTCTGTTTTACGGTCGCCCTGCATGCGCTGGACGACGATGCTGCACATACGCAATGTTGTAATTTCAGCGATTGCATCGTGCTGCCCGAATGCAACACCGGGCTTGAGCCGGATTTTTACCCGAATCCGTCGAATGGACTGTTTTTTGCCCGCCTGGCGTCGAAATGGCCGGCCGGTGTGCGTGTTCAGGTCGTGGATATGTTGGGCCGGCCGGTCGCTGAACGGGTTTTTCCGGCAGCGGCCGGGCAGGAAGTTTTACCGGTTGAATTGCCGGACCTGAAACGGGGGGTGTACCCTGTTTTGGTGGAATCGGGCGGTAAGAAATGGCTGGTGAAACTGGTGATTGAGTAGTGTTTTTTGTTTGCCGGGTTACAGGGATACTCGTCCTGCGGCTTGGAGCCTGTCCATTACACACAAATCGGCGAAAATGAATTTTTGTGGCTTCCGTGCGTCAACCCCACCCCCATCCCCCATAGCCATCAACTTAAGGCAAATATATCTGAAATTCAATTGATTACATGATTGCAGATTACATGATTACATGATTGAAGAAGT
>CAZAEZ010000074.1:0-21758 GCA_964484205.1 uncultured Saprospiraceae bacterium
TAAATAGGGTAACCAAAATAATATAAATTCCCATGTTACGTAAGGTAAGTTTAAAGTTCGCCCCGTAGCTTTCGAGCGAGTTTTCCTTTATCACTTTTTGATGTAAACCCACTAACCCCACAAAAAGCAATAAAAATAAATTAATATACACTCCACGCCCTCGTGTGGGTGTAACTCCAACACCCCCCGACACTACAATACGCCCTAACCCCCAAAAAAAATTGCCGGGCTTTTGCGCCGCCCGGCAACCTCCATCTGTAATACTAATCTTCATGGAGCGAAGTTTCATGTTGTATTACCTGGATTGTGGGAAAGTTTCTCTTAGTTAAGTTTGTCCATATCCCGGATCAGGATCGAGTTCCGGTTGAAATGGATGAGATTTGATTTGCGCAGTTCGTTTAAAATTGCCGTTACCGTTTGCCGGCTGGCGCCCACGAGGTTGGCGATATCCTGCTGGGTGAGGCCGTGTTTTACCAGGGTCTCGAAACCGACCTGGCGACCGCGTTTGTCGGCGCTTTCTTTCAAAAACTCCACGATACGCGTCCGCACATCTTTCAGAATCAGCGATTCCCACTGGTGTTCGGCTTTGCGCAGTCGTTCGCCGAGGTAAAGCATGACGTCCTGGGCCAGACTGAAATTTTGCTGAAGCAGACGTTTGAAATCTTCCACGCGGACGACGCAATATTTAACTTCCTGGTTCATCGCGCAGGCAAATTCGGCGCGCCGCCCTTCTCCGGTGATGCCCAGTTCACCGAACATCGTGTACGGGTGCTGGATGCTCTTGATGATCTCGCGCCCATCCGGCGAGTAAATCCCGATCTTGATTGTGCCTTGCACCAACAGGCAGAGGTAATCACTCGGCTCATCTGCCAGATAAATAAACCCGTGTTTGTAGGCAGTATGCACCTCGGTGACCCTGGCCAGGTCTTGCAACTCGGCAGGCGAGAGCGCGGCTAAAATTGGAAAGCGTGGTAGTACAGATAAAAGATCCATAGAGATTATTTTCGGTTTGGGTGATAGTTTGGTTCGACGAATCAAATCAATCCAAAATTGTGCCAAGCCCATGTTTTGTTTCGGTGCGCAGATTCTTTCTTTGGCATTTCTTCCCGAATTGATCTTCAGGGTTTTACTTTTACCAAACTGGAAAAAATGCCGCTGTTTTTACGGCCTACCCAATTCACGTTAGTATGCAAGCAGTCAAACCACATACCCTCCTTACCGAATTCGATATCGCATTGTTCCAGGCCGGAAAACACTTCCGGATGTATCAGAAACTGGGCAGCCACCTGGTAGAAGCAGACGGTGAAAAAGGAGTGCATTTCGCCGTTTGGGCGCCGCATGCCAAACGCGTGTCGGTCACCGGCAATTTTAACAACTGGAACCCCGACAGCCACGTGCTGCTCCCCCGTTGGGATAAAAGCGGCATCTGGGAGGGCTTTATTCCGGGTCTCGAAAAAGGCACCCTGTACAAATACCACATCACCATGCCCAATGGCCGCGGCCTCGACAAAGGCGACCCCTACGCCCTGCGCTGGGAAACGCCGCCGGGCACCGCCTGCATCGTGTGGGATATGGACGACTACACCTGGGCCGACAAGCCCTGGCTGGACAAACGCCTCAAACAAGCCGGCAAACCGCAGCCCTGGTCGGTTTACGAAGTGCACCCGGGCTCCTGGAAAAAAATACCCGAAGACGGCAACCGCTCGCTCAACTTCCGCGAACTGGCCGCCGAACTGGTGCCCTACGTCAAAGACATGGGCTTCACCCATATCGAACTCATGCCGGTCATGGAACACCCCTACTTTCCTTCCTGGGGGTACCAGATCACGGGGTTTTTCGCGCCATCGGGCCGGTTCGGCACGCCCGAAGACCTGATGTTTTTCATCGACACCTGTCATCAGGCCGGGATTGGGGTGATCCTCGACTGGGTGCCTTCCCACTTTCCGAGCGATATCCACGGCCTCTATCTTTTCGACGGCACACACCTGTACGAATACGCCGACATGCGCCGCGGTTACCACCCCGACTGGAACAGCTACGTGTTTGACTACGGCCGCAACGAAGTGCGCTCCTTCCTGATCTCCAACGCCTTGTTTTGGCTGGATAAATACCATGCCGACGGCCTCCGGGTCGATGCCGTTGCCTCCATGCTCTACCACGACTATTCCCGCAAAGACGGCGAATGGATTCCCAACATCCACGGCGGGCGCGAAAACCTGGAAGCGATTTCTTTTCTCCGCGATTTCAACGATGCGGCCTATAAAAACTACCCCGGCGTCGAAACCATTGCCGAGGAAAGCACCGCTTTTCCCGGGGTGAGCAAACCCACCTGGGACGGCGGCCTGGGCTTCGGCCAAAAATGGATGATGGGCTGGATGCACGATACGCTCAACTATTTCAAACGCCCGCCTGTTTTCCGGCGCTGGCACCAGAGCGAAGTCACCTTTTCCATGGTGTACGCCTTTTCGGAGCGCTTCATGCTGCCGCTGAGTCACGACGAGGTGGTGCACATGAAAGCTTCGCTGGTGTATAAAATGCCGGGCAACGAATGGGATAAATTTGCCAACCTGCGCGCCCTTTTCGGACACCAGTGGACGCACCCCGGCTCGCAACTGCTCTTCATGGGCGGCGAATTCGGTCAAACCACCGAGTGGAGCCACGACCGCGGCGTGACCTGGGAACTGCTGGAATACGATTTTCACAAGGGCTGCCAGGCCTGGGTGCGGGCGCTCAACCAATTATACGCCGGCCACCCCGCGCTTTGGTGGCATGCCTTTTCGCCCGAAGGCTACGAATGGATCGGCGGCGACGATGTCGAAAACTGCGTGCTGGCCTACCTGCGCAAAGGCCGCGCCACCGACAAGGTGCTGCTGGTCATCTGCCACTTCAAACCCAATGCACTGGAGGAATACAGCGTGGGCGTACCCTACGGCGGCACCTGGCGCGAGCTACTCAACAGCGATGCCGAAACGTTCGGCGGCAGCGGCGTGACAAACGCCCCGGTAAAAGCCGGGAAAAAGGAATCGCACGGACAGGCATACTCCATCACGTTCCGGCTGGCGCCGCTGGCGGTGCAGATTTTTGAAGGGGAGGATTTGCCGAAAAAGAAGCCTGCGAAACGCGTCGAAAAACCGGCAGCAAAAGCCAAGCCAGCCAAGCCGGCTAAAAAGAAGGCGGCTGCAGCTCCGAAGGGGAAGGCAAAAGCGAAGCAAGGATAGGGCGGAAATGGTGTAATGCGTTGTTCTTCGGAGCGCCGGCTGAGAGCCAGGCGCTTGTTCCATACCCGGAAGAAAGTGGTTTTCGAAAAATTGGAGGCGGTTAGATGATTGTCGGCGTGACTCGAGTCACGCCGACAATATGCACGGCAGCATCACTTTGGCAAACCGCTTGCCGGCGGTTATAACTGAACGCAGCCTTGCTTTTTAAAAATGAAACTATTCCCTCTTTTGATCTTGCTGTTTTGTCCGTCGGCGCTTTTTTGCCAAAAACACGATTATATCTGGATTTCGGGTGATGGCAACACCACAGCACCACCTACGCCTTTGCCGGCCTTTTCGGTATTTCCAAATCCGGTAAAAACGGCGCTTAAAATTTTCCGGGATTTACTTTTTTGAAGTCTGGTGCGCCGGAAAGCAGCAGCGGCATGGGAAGCTTGTCAAGGTGGACTGAATGTTTACCAACATCTCGATGCCACGGTATGGAATGTCCCCGGAAGAAAGTGGTGGCGATTCGTCTATTGTCGGCGTGACTTCGAGTCACGCCGACAATATGCACGGCAGCATCACTTTGGCAAACCGCTTTACTTGGAATATACCTTGCAAAAAACCTTGCGCGCGGCACCGTACTCCCGCACCAAACCGGTGTGTTGACACCGCCAAGGAGCGCATTGGCAAAATAGAGTTTAAAATCCTGCCTAAATCATTCGAATTTTGACCACATGCAACGGCTACTCCTTCTTTTGATTTTCACATGCAGCATGCAGCTTGCCAACGCCCAGGGGACAACCTTCCAAATCCGGGGCCGGGTACTCGACGAAACCGGCGAAGCGCTGCCCGGCACCACGCTGCAAACCACCGACCGGCAGGCCGTAACCGATGCCGCCGGACGTTTCAGCCTCGACATTACATCAAAAACCGGCTGGCTGACGGTGCGCTGCATCGGCTATTTTCCGCAACGCATTGCCCTGGACACTATCCGCTTCAGCGGGTCAAACGCACGGCTGGATATTTACCTGAAATCCAATGCCGTGAACCTGCCGGAAATCGCTATCTCCAGCAAACCCATGGAATCGGTTTTTCAGGAAGATTTCCGCTCCAACCTGTTCGACTACGCTTTTGCCGGCGAAGACCTGCTGCTGCTGGTGCAACTCGGCAAAAAACACGTGCTGCAACTTACCACCGACAACGGCCGCCGGCTAACCGAACTGCAATTGCCCGAACCGGCCGGCTTGCTGCACCGCAGCTGTACCGGCGATTTGCATGTGGTCGGCGCCCACTATGCCTGGGAAATCACGCTTGCCGGAAACCGCATCGATACCTTCCCGCGCTATACCACCGACTTGTTTTACAAGCTGGTTAAACCTTGCGTGCTGGAGCAAAACGGGTATTATTTTTATCAAAAAACTGGCGCCTACCGCCAATCGGTGCAGTATGTGTACTACGACCCCGACCGAAAGCAGCATTTGCTGGCTATCGTGCGGGATGAAGTGGCGGAATCCGAGTTGCTGCGCCGGCACCGTGAAATACTCGCTGCTTACATGCAGACTATTCCCGACCTGGACCGCGACGACATCCTCGACGGACATAGCCCGCTCAGCGACCCCGAGCAGGTGCTCCGGCCCGAAAACCTCACCCGAATGGCCGAAACCAACGGCCTGATCACAGCCATCGGCTTTTTCAGCACACTCGCCGAAGACTCCGTGTATGCCCCGCTGATCAAAGTCGGCTCCCGGATTTACCTGCTCGACCACGTGAACGACAAATTGCTCCGGATCGCCATGGAACCCCGGCACGATCAACCCGCGCCGCTTACTTACCACCGCAGTGCCGGCTGGCGCAAACAGGTGCTGGTAGATGCTGCCCTGGAGCGTGTCTATGGCCGGTTTAGCGCTAACGACGGCGCCCTGGTACTCAAAGAACTGGACCTGAAAACCGGCGGGGTGCGGAAAACCTACACCCCCGCCATTGCTCCCTACCTCTCCAACAACTTTAAAATGCGCAACGGAATGCTCTACTTTATCGGCCAGCCCAATGTCAATATTCCCAACCGGCGCTTGTACAAGCTGAATCTTTTTACTTTCGCCGAGTAAAAACAGATTCTTGTTTTTAAAACAAAAAATTTTAAAAATAAAACTTTAGCCCCTATTTTTGCCCTCTCGTAGGGGCGACCCTTGCGGTCGCCCGGATGAATAGGATCGCCCCGGGAAAATTCCGGGATCGCCCCGGGAAATTTCCCGGGGCGACCGCAAGGGTCGCCCCTACGCGCAAGATCACATAATTATGGCTCGTTCAAAAAAAGATACCACCGTTCCGCCCACCGTATCCCAGAATGGCGAAGACACCGTCGTCACCCTTTCGGGGATGTACCAGGATTATTTTCTGGACTACGCCTCCTACGTCATTCTGGAGCGGGCAGTTCCCGCAATCGACGACGGCCTCAAACCCGTGCAACGCCGCATCCTGCACGCCATGTTTGAACAGCACGACGGGCGTTATCACAAAGTCGCCAACCTCATCGGCCAAACCATGCAATACCACCCGCACGGCGATGCTGCCATTGGCGATGCGCTGGTCAACATGGGCCAAAAAGACCTGCTGATCGACTGTCAGGGAAACTGGGGCGACTACCGTACCGGCGACTCGGCAGCCGCGCCGCGCTACATCGAGGCGCGCCTCACCAAGTTTGCCCTCGAAGTGGCGTTCAACCCCGATACCACCCAATGGCAACTTTCGTACGACGGACGTAAACGCGAGCCGGTGAACCTGCCGATGAAATTTCCGCTAGTGCTTGCCCAGGGCGTCGAAGGCATTGCCGTTGGCCTGAGCACCAAGGTCATGCCACACAACTTTGTGGAAATTATCAAAGCCAGTATTGCCGCGCTGAAAGGCAGGAAAGTTGAACTCTACCCCGATTTCCCCACTGGCGGCCTGGTCGACGTGACCAACTACAACGGCGGTGGCCGCGGCGGCAAGATCCGCGTCCGGGCACGCATCAAGGAGTTGGACAAAAAAACGCTGGAGATTACCGAATTGCCGTACGGGGTAACGGTTTCCGACCTCATCGACTCGATCCTGAAAGCCAACGACAAAGGCCAGATCAAGATTAAAAAAGTGGTGGACAAAACCGCTGCCGAAGTGAGTATCGAGATTGAACTTCAAGCCGGTGTCAGCCCCGATGTAACCATCGATGCCCTGTACGCCTTTTCGAATTGCGAAGTCAGCATCAGCCCCAATTGTTGCGTGATCGTGGAAAACAAACCGCTGTTCACCGACGTGAACGAACTGCTGCGTATTTCCACGGAAAAAACCAAGTCGCTGCTCCAACTCGAGCTGGAGATACAGAAAAACGATCTGGAAGAAAAACTGCACTTTGCCTCGCTCGAGCGCATTTTTATTGAAAACCGCATTTACCGCGACATTGAAGAATGCGAAACCTGGGAAGCCGTGCTCGAAACCATCGACACCGGTCTGAAAAAATATGTGATCACGCCGGAAGAGCCGGGTTATGCCAGGGAGACCAGGAAAATAAAGCTGCTGCGCGCCGTAACCGAGGAGGATATCGTCCGGCTCACGGAAATCCGGATCAAGCGGATTTCAAAATTTAATTCCTTCAAAGCCGACGAAGAGATCGCCAAACTCAACGAGCGCCTGCAGGAAACCCTGCACCACCTGGCACACCTGACCGAGTACGCCATTGCCTATTTTGAAAACCTGCTGGAAAAATTCGGCAAAGGCCAGGAGCGACAGACCGAACTGGCCGTGTTCGACGAAATACGCGCTGCAGAGGTCGTGGCTAACAACGCCAAACTGTATGTCGACCGCGAAAACGGATTTGTCGGCATGGGCCTGAAAAAAGATGAGTTCGTGCAGGACTGTTCCGACATCGACGACATCATCGTTTTTCGCCGCGACGGCGTGATGAAAGTTGTGCGCATCGACGAAAAAGTGTTTGTCGGCAAAGACATCATGCACATTGCGGTATGGAAGAAAAACGACGAGCGCACCACGTACAATTTAGCCTATGTTGATGGGAAAACCGGGCGTTCCATGGTCAAGCGTTTCAACGTGACCGCCATTACCCGCGATAAGGATTACCCCGTGGGCGGCGGCGTCAAAGGCTCCAAAGTGCATTACCTCACCGCCAATCCCAACGGCGAAAGCGAGGTGGTGACGGTTACCCTTAGCCCGGGCTGCTCGGCCAAAATCAAGGTGTTCGACTACGATTTCGGCGAGTTGGCCATCAAAGGCCGCGCCTCGCAGGGGAATATTCTGACCAAATATCCTGTAAAAAACATCCGGCAAAAAGAAGTCGGCAAAAGCACCATCGGCGCTCAAAAACTTTGGTACGACGGCATCACCGGCCGCCTCAATACCCAGGAACGCGGTGACGTGCTTGGCGAATTTGACACCGGCGACATGATCCTCGTGCTGTACAACGACGGTTCCTACGAGCTCACCGATACCGACCTGCTCCAGCATTTTGAACCCAAAGAAATTTTGTACCTGGGCAAATTCAACCCCAAGCAGGTGGTCAACGCCGTGCATTTCGACGGGCATAAAGGCTGGACGATGGTCAAACGTTTCCAAATCGAAACAACCAAACTAAAGGAGCGATATTCCTTTATTACCGATCACCCGAAGTCCAAACTGCTTTTTGCCAGTTTGAAACCCAACCCGCGCATCAAATACTCCATACGCGTAAAAGGCAAGGCTATGCCCGGCGAGATCGGCTTGGGCGACTTTATGGATGTTAAAGGCTGGAAAGCCGTCGGCAACAAACTCAGCGACACCCTGTTGAGCAGTGTTAAAGAAATGGCCCCGGACGAGGCCCCGGCTGCCGAAGATGCAACTCAAGGCTCTTTGTTTGGTGAAATGCCGGAAAGCACGCCGCCGGAGGCAAAAGTCCGGAAGCAACCGAAACCGTCAACCGGAGAAGAGTCCCGGCAGAGTTTTAAACCGGGCGATACGATCGAGTTTGACTGATGGCGCGTTCTAGTTCCGCTGAACCAGGAATTTTTTTACCAAAACTTTTTCCCCGGCAGTCAGGCGTAGCCAGTACAGGCCTTCGGGCAGTTGGCTGATATCCAGGCTGCGTTGGTGTTCGCCTTCGGGTAGTTGTTCGGCCGGGCCGGCAAAAAGTACCTGCCCCATGCTGTTGACCACGCTGGCGGTCGTTTGTGCACTTTCCGGCAGGGAAATGCGCATGCGGAGTTGATCGCTTGCCGGGTTGGGAAACACGTGGAGCGCATGCGGTACGGCAAATGGGGCGGTGGCAGCTGTGGTGGCAGCTGTTGCACTGAATCCGCGGTCGTCGTAAGCTTTGAATTTGCCGCCCCAGATAATGGGGTACACCGGGTCGTCCAAGTTGTACAATTTGTAATACCCGTTGCCAAAATTACAGCAGATTCCGTCGCCATACGCATCCACAAAATGAATGGAGTAACAGCCCGGACCCGGTAGGTTCAGCGTGTCCCGGATGATGGTATTGTTGCCATAGGCGCCAGGGCCCCCGTCGATACCGGTGAGCTTGCCGCCGCCGTTGGGGCCGACGTCCTGATTGCCGCCCGATTCGAGTACCAGGCCCTGATCATTGCGCAATTCCCAGTAGGTTTCGGCGCCGTACTGATCCGTTCGTATTTTGAGCAATACTTTCAGGCTGTTAAATTCTTTGGCCAGTTTGAAATCGTCGACGTGGTCATTGTTGGTCGCATCATCGTCGTAGGGCTGATTATTTACACTGAGCAAGCGCGTTTCGAGGCGGCCGCTGTCGGCCACCGGAAATTCGTCGAAAGCGATAGCGGCTTCACCGTAAAGGCCCAGATTGCCCGTCCATTCGATAGTTTGTACGGTAGTGTTTTGCCATTTCAGCGCAACAGTAGCCTGCGTAAGCGCTTCAGAGCCAAGGTTGATCAGCGAAAAGGCGGGGTTAAGGGCCATGTCCCCGCAAACCTCGTCAAGCGTGGTGCCCGTTGAATAGTCATAAATGCCGGCATTGGTTTGGCCGTATGCTACCGGGCAGCGTTGGGCTTGCTCCCAGATATCGGCGGAATTCCATTGCCCGATTTCATACGTTTTCCGGTTGGGGCAAATCACAAAAATGGTCGGGTAATAATGGACGTCAAACGTGTCGGCGATTTTTGCATCATTGATAATGGGGAAAGGCGTTCCGGTTACCCAATTGCCGGGCGTGTAATTATTACAACCGGCACTGCCGTACAGGCAGTTGACATTTGTGGCCGGGTCGCCTTCGACAAACAACACCCGCGCCTTATCGTCGCCATCGGGGCCATGCTGGTTATAAAAATTGTGCATGGCATGACTGTTATGGTAGGCCCAACACGGCGCACACCAGGTTGCAGACACCTCCAGCACAACAATTTTACCCTGGTCGAGCAGATTGTATAAATTCCAGCTTTGGCCGTTGATATCCGTTGTGGTGAAATCGGGCGCAACAGACCCTGCCGGCAATTGGGCTTGCAAGGAAAGCGTGGAAGACAGAAAGAGCGCGAATAACCAGCCTTTTCTCATAGATTTTTTTGCTAGTGGCATACAGTGTTTCAGAAAACACAGTAGCTATAACAAAAATAGGGCGGCAGTTTGGGCTCACAGGCTTACCTTTGGCTAAATTATTACAAAACCTGCTAAAAATAGTCTTTCCGCCTATGAAACGCTTGTTTACCATCCTATTTCTGCTCTCCGGTTTGTACAGTGTCTGTTTTGCACAATCCACCTTCAATGTTTCCGCTCTGGAAGTTTGGGAAATTGCGCAACCGACTATCCCGGATATTGAAGCCCATTTCAACATCACCAACACCACCGGCGCTGTTCAAACCATTCGCTGGGAGCGCAACGTTGTAAATCTTGTCGGCGATTCTGATACCAAAACGCAGGTATGCGACCTCAACCTGTGCTACCTTCCACACATCGGTACCAAAACCTTCGATATCGACCCCGGGCACACCGGACCGATCATTATGCACTTCCTCAACCCGAATGCATACCAGGGCGCCAGCGGCATTATCAACCTGAAAATGACCAACGTCAATACCCCGTCGGATTCGGTTATGGTGACGTTCCTGTTCACATCCTCTTTGTCCGGGACGAACGATCTTCCCGCTGCAAACGTCAAACTCTTCCCCAATCCGACGGTTGATCAGTTCCAGTTGACCAATGCCGATGCTGTACAGCGCATCCGGGTATTTTCGCTGGACAGCCGTGAAGTAGCGCGTTTTACCGCAACACCCGGCCAGATTTACTCCCTGGCTTCCCAGCCCGCCGGCACCTACCTGCTGGCACTTGAAGATGCCAACGGACAGGCGTTTCAGGCGATTCGCCTGGTGAAACAATGATGAATTTTACTGGATGAATGGCTCACCCAGACCTGACATGTTTTCTGTCAGATTTTTTCAGGCAAGGTCAAGGTGAGCCATTCATCATTCACTATACCGTCCCTCTGTTCCGCGTCCGCCAAACCGACATGAACAGCCGTACGGCAAAAACCGGCGGCGCAATAAAACTCCCCACCCCGAAAAACAACATTTCCGTCCACATATACGATTCGATGCCCTTTTGTTGATCAGGGGGTAAATGCCCGGTGAGCGCTTCCCAGGTGTGCTCCTCGATGTACACCATGAAACCGTTGACGGCATCCACCATCATAAACGTGAGCGGAAACATGAGCAGGATAAGCCCGACTTTCACCTCCTGTAGCCAGGCAATGGGGGTGTATTTCAGCAAAAAAATATAGCGCGTCAGCGTGAGCGTACAAACTACAAAAGCAATATTCCAGCCCTCGTAAGGCCACACGTGCATAGCTTTGTGGATGGGGTAAAGAATCAGCCACACGATGAGCGCGGTGAGTACCCACCAGAGGAGCTCGAGGTAGAGGGTTAGTTTTTGTTGTTTGTTCATCGGTGATGTTGGCAATGGCATTGGGGGGTTGGAAGGGAACGCAACTTACGACGGATTGTTCGAAAGCAGATTCTTCAAAATGGATTAGCTGGGGCACAATTTGGTATCGCTAATTTTTTTGAACAAAACAGTACATTTTAGCAGAAGCCCAATTGACCCACCACAGCCCGCTCACACCACCCCGACACGGCGGTTCACCGAACAGCATCCTTGTACTTGACTTGCAGATAGTACTCCAGGAATGGCACATAGTCCCCTGCTGGGCGAAGTCTTCAGACTCGCCCAAATATCAAGCGGACTTTGTCCGCATTTCTGATTTCGATGTACGGACAAAGTCCGAATGATATGACTTTCGAGTCCGAAGACTCGAAAGAGCACGGGCTGTGTTGAACTGACCGTGAGAAAATCTCCTTGTTTTTAGCAAAATCCTAATGATTGCCTGGTGTATTCAGCCTGAAGCCCGTTTATCAGGGGTTAAAAGCACTTGTGCGGTTACGGTGGCTGATAACACAAATAAGACCAGGTAGTAGTATTTGAAGGTCATTGGACTAAAAAAATAGAAACAAGTTAGTACAGCGTAGAGCATGACCAGGCATAAGGAATAGGGGTCCAATTTCGGTTTCCAGCGATGGTAGGCCCACAGACCAAAGATGAGCAACGCCAACATGATGCTGGCCTGAACAACCCGGGCCAGCCAAACCCGATGCTCCATCTCCCCACTGAACAGGGGTTTCATAAAAACGGCAAAGTAGATACCGCTTTCCATAGACCAGGATACCGGAGGGTTGCCATAGCCAGTCCATTCACCCACTGCACTATTATTGTGGTGCGTAATGCCTTTGGAAAAAATGCTTGGATCTTTCAGAAAAAATGGGAATACGTACAGCAAAAGAATACTCAGCGCTACCGTCCCCCAGACCCAGATATTTTGCCGTAAGGCTTGTTGCCGGAAAATGACATAGGCTAGGAGCGGCAGCCAGAAAATCAGCGTGTACCGGGATAACAGGCAGCAGATTAGCCCCAGCGTGACCAATTTTAGGTTGCGCTCCAGCAGGCCAACAGCCAGCAGCAGGTAATAGGCGGCAATAATTGTCTCGAGGCTCACCGGCAACTCCAACCCACCCCATATAATAAAACCCCACAGGCCCAGGGAGGGCAAAAACAGGGCCATAAACCGGGCCAGCCAGGGCGCCCGTTGCCGGCCGACCCAAAGGCCGTATAAGCCACTTGCCAGTCCTAACATGCCATAACCCAGCCAGCGCGAACTGATACCCAGCCAATCCCCCAGGCCGATCGGCAACCAATGCAAGGGCATATATACGGGGTATGGCGAATGGGTTGGCAAGGGGACAGGTGTGTAGGGGAATTCGCCACGGTCAAAGCGCTGATACAAGGTTTCGAGTTGGGGGATTACATCAGACCAGCGGGCTGGATCGGGAAATTCAACAAACAATTTGCGCAATTCTTCGTAGGCCAGGGCCATTGGCAGTATGCCGGCCAGGAACCATAAAACAGCCGGGAGGAATTGTAGCCTTGGTGCTGGTACGGCCTGAGCCCCCTGCTTTCGGATATGTTGAAAGAAAAATAAAATAGCGATGCCGGCTGATACGGTAAACAAGATCAGGGGGTTTTGGTATTTGTCAAATACTATCCTCCCCTTAAATGTGAGGATTATTTGAGCTACCAGCAGTAAAATGACCAACACTTTTATACGCATTTGGCAAATGTAAAACTTCGCCATCGGATTGTTTTTTCCTGGGCTCCAAAATACGCTCTGCTGGGCGAAGTCTTCAGACTCGCCCAAATATCAAGCGGACTTTGTCCGCATTTCTGATTTCGATGTACGGACAAAGTCCGAATGATATGGCTTTCGAGCCCAAAGACTCGAAAGAGCACGGTATATCAGTGCTTCGACCCTCCCTCAAATATCCTCCCCCCCAACCTCCTCCGCCCGATACCGTTTCCCAAAATTGATAAACAACCCCACAAACAAAAACCGTTTGGCCGGAGGCCGGATCGCCTGGCGGGGCAACATCCCGGAAGCATCGGGCGCACTGCCGTACTGGTAGCCGTACACCTGGTTGAAGCCCAGGATATTCGTTGCCGACACGTACAAAATCGTAAACTGCCCGCCAATATTGGTCAGGTAACTGGCATTCACGCTCAGGTCGTGATAGGCCGGCGTACGGCCCTGGTTGAAGCCCGGGCGAGTGGGATCGTGGTAAGGCCTCGGCGACTGAAAGGCGTAGGTGGCGCCAAAAGCAGTATTCAGCTTTGGAAACCATTGTTTGTACACCACCGAGGCATTGTGCGTCGCCGCAAAAGTTGGTACCGCCTGCCCGGGAAAATCGCGGTAATCGCGCCGGGTATCCAGGTAGGCATAGGAAACCCAGAAGTCGCCGTTTTTGATCGTGCGCCGGTCGCGGAAAAACACATCGACACCCCGCGCATAGCCGCTGCCGCTGTTGTCGGCCAGCCCCGATTCAGGGTCGGTTTTGACCAGATTCCCATAAATTTTGTAGTAGCCTTCCACCCGAAAGGTATAGCCGTTGCGGATGCGCTGGTAATTGAGCATGAAGTGGTCGGCCTGCTCAAAGCGGAGGTCGGCGTTGACCCGCAGCAGCGGATATTCCGGTGTTTGATAAAAACGGCCCGCGGCAAAGGCTACCTGTTCGTTTTTGCCCAGCACCCAGGCAGCCGAAAGGCGGGGCGCCAGGTTGGCGCGACCCAGCAAGGCGGAATATTCGCTGCGCAAACCAATGCGCGCCACAAACTTCCGGGAAACAAACCAGTTCGTTTCGGCAAAGCCGGCGGCATACCGTTCACGGCGCAAGGTGTTGAAACGCTGGTTGCCGCTGTCGCGAAAATGCTCGTCGAACTGCCCGTGCAGGTACTCTCCGCCAAATTTCAATTCCAATTTCTCCGAAAGCGGACGCGCCAAAGCCACCCGCAATTGTCCCGACTGCTGGCGCGCATCGTTGCCAAAGCCCGACTCCACCCGGTCGCGGTTCCAGGTGTACGCGCCGCCGATAAAAACCGTCCAGGTATCGCGCCAGCTGTCCCGGTACGACAGGTTGGTGTACACATTGTCTGCCTGCAAATGCAAGGGTTCAACTACCTGCGGGTCGAACGGGTCGGGATATTGCAGTTCCATCCAGGAGCGATTGACGGCGCTGTACAGTTTAAACATCCCGGCATCCGATGTTTTTTGCCGGTAAATCAGCTCGCCGCCACCCGATTGCGGGGGCGTTTCCCAATCGATATTTTGCGGAACCAGGGCGAAATAAGGCGCCAGGTTGGTATACGAACCCGACACCGACATTGAACTGCGGGCCCAACGCTGCGTATGTGCCAGGCCCAGGCCCACCGACATGAGTGAAAGCCCGGTGGTTGTTTCGGCCGCAAGGTCTTCGGTGTGCAGGATGAGGGCTGAGGACAAGGCCTGTCCGTACTCGGCCGAGTAGCCTCCCGTGGAAAACTGGGTGCCTTTGAACAGGAAGGGCGAAAAGCGGTTGCGGGCCGGCACATTGGGCACCGAACTGTTGTAGGGGTTTTGCACGTACAAGCCGTCGATGAAGGTCCGGGTTTCGTAGGCTGCGCCGCCGCGCACCAGAATTTGCCCCGACTCGCCGTTGCGGGTGGTGCCGGGCAAGGTCGTGATGGCCCCGGCAATATCGGCCGTCGCGCTGGCCGTGAGGGCAATATCGATCGGACTGAGCACCACGGCGCGCCGGCGGTCGCTGGCGGCTTCAAAGGCCCCGGCGGAGATCACCACCTCCCGCAGGGCTGTGGTGTTTTCCCGCAACCGGGGTTGTAGTTCGAGCGGACGCCCGGCCAGGGTAAGTTCCTGCCGGAAAGTGTCGTACCCCAGGCAGGTGATTAGCAGGGTTTGAGACCCTGTGGCGGTGGTTTGGAACGAAAACCGGCCGTCTACCCCGCTGGTCGCACCGTCGTAGCTGCCTTGCAACCAGACATTGGCGCCGATCAGGGTGTCGCCTTTGGTGGAACAAACAGTGCCCTGAAGGACTGTTTGCGTAAAGGCGGCTGTCGCCAAAACAAAAAAGCCGGAAAGTAAAAAAATGCTGCGCATGGGCCAAGCCGGTTGGTTCAGGGCAAAAGTGCCGGTACGCGGCCGGGCGCAAAATTTTTGCTTACCGAAGTGTCGAATCGGGGGTGTGAACTGTGGAGGCGTGGGCAGTCGCGGGTGTAAGGGCGGTCGCGGGTGTAAGGGCGACCGCATGGTTGGGGCGACCGCAAGGAGGGCGACCGCAAGGAGGGCGACTGCAAGGGTCGCCCCTACAGCATTCCGGAATGGGAAGGCAATGATTTCGGTCGGGCATTTACGCGGTTGCACCAACACCAAATTATTCGGGCATCCTTACCCCACGGTCTTCCGTAGGGGCGACCCTTGCGGTCGCCCTCCTTGCGGTCGCCCTCCCGTGCGGTCTTCCTCCCTTGCGGGAGGCAACACAAAAAAAACGTTTGACCATGAAAACCCGAATGACCGCAAGGGTCGCCCCTACAATATTCCGGAATGGGAAGGCAATGATTTCGGTCGGGCATTTACGCGGTTGCACCAACACCAAATTATTCGGGCATCCTTACCCCACGGTCTTCCGTAGGGGCGACCCTTGCGGTCGCCCCCCTTGCGGTCGCCCTCCTTGCGGTCGCCCTCCGTGCGGTCGCCCTCCCCCACGGTCTTCCGTAGGGGCGACCCTTGCGGTCGCCCCCCTTGCGGTCGCCCAACCGTGCGGTCGCCCAACCGTGCGGTAGACGACCCAGAGGGTCGTGTTACGCATTCCGGATATTCAGATCAAGGCCATCGTAAAAACCCAGATCCTTGTCTTTCAACAGTTTGGTCCAAAAGGCAATTTGGCCGGTGTGGTACGAGTAGTGTTCCACTACGTGAATGACAATGCCGATACCCGAAAATTCAAAACCCTGGACCGAACGCACCCGCAGCCAGTTTTCGGCATCCGATCGTTGGATGGTGGCTTTGGCTTCGTCGACGGTTTGCTGGAGCATGTGGAGCAATTCCGCTTTGCTGTAGCCCTCCCGGGTAGCAAACTCGGCGTCGCGCTGCCGGGCATCCGCAATGTTGCCCAGGGCCGAAATGGCGTATTGGCGGATGTTGCCGCAAAGGTGCAGAATGAGGTTGCCGATACTGTTGGACGCGGCATTGGGGCGTTTCCAGATATCGGCTTCGTCGAGCTCGGCGAGTGCCTTCCGGACCATTCGGCTGCTCTCGTCGAGGCGGTAGCAGGCATGGTGGCTGAATTCGGAAAGAAAATCCTGGTGCATGTTTTTCTGCAAAGGAAGGCTTTTTTGGAAATGCCGTGCGTAGCGACAGCAGGGTTAACAGTGCGCAAGACCATGCCCTTGTGTGACGTACATTACTGACCCGGCCGGGCTCGTGCCGGTACCTTTGTGCCATCAATTAACACAAAAACTATTTTTCTGAAATGGACCTAGCAAGTATTATCAACCAGCCCGGGGCAGTCATTGTGGACGTCCGGGAACCGTACGAGTTTAAAAGCGGGCACGCCCGGAACGCCGTCAACATTCCGCTCGGCGTTTTGCCGGTGCGTTTGCATGAATTGCAACAAAAAGGCGCACCGATCGTAGTGTATTGCCGCAGCGGCGCCCGGAGCGCACAAGCCAGAATGTTGCTGCTTTCCCGCGGTTTTCAGGAAGTGTACAATGGCGGCGGGCTGGAAGACATGCTGTATTACCAGGCGCAGTTCGGCAAAAAGGCCGCCTGATATAATTCGTACCAAATCAAATTTCAACCATGGATTTAACACATATCATCCGGCAATCCGGTACCCGCATCATCGATGTTCGCGAGCCCTACGAATTTGAGGAAAAACACCTCCCGGGCGCCGTGAACATTCCGCTCAGCAAGCTGCTCGATCACATGCAGGATTTCCAGGAAAAAGGCGATCCGGTGGTCGTGTATTGCGATGGCGGCAGTCGCGGCAAACAGGCGGTGTTGCTGCTGCAAACAAACGGTTTTCAGGCGGTTTACAACGCCGGCGGACTGGCAGATGCAACGCGTGCTGCCGGCGGGATGTAGCGTTTATTTCCAGGCAACGTTTCACAAAATTCAGCATTCAAATTATGGAAGACCAGACAATCAGAACCATGCCCCGTATCGGCGACCAGGCGCCGGATTTTACCGTTACGACAACCACCGGAAAAATGACTTTTTCCGAATTTAACAAAGGCAGCTGGGTGCTCCTGTTTTCACACCCGGCCGATTTTACTCCGGTGTGCACGACGGAAATGTCGGCCTTTGCCACGGACCGGGATTTTTACAAAAAACACAACACCAAGCTGCTCGGCCTGAGCATCGACAGCATCCACTCGCACCTGGCCTGGGTGAACAACGTCCGGGAAAAAACCGGTGTGTACATGGATTTTCCGATCATCGCCGACCTCGACATGAAAGTGGCCAACTTGTACGGGATGTTGCACCCGGGCGAAAGCGAAACGGCTGCCGTGCGCGCCGTGTTCTTCATCGACCCGAAAGGCGCCATTCGCCTGATCATGTATTACCCGCTCAATGTGGGCCGGAACATGGCAGAAGTGCAGCGCGCGCTTGTTGCCCTGCAAACTGCCGACGCAAACAAATGCGCCCTGCCGGTCAACTGGAAACCGGGCGACAAAGCCATCGTGCCGCCGCCAAAAACGCTGGTGGAAATGGACGAGCGTATCGCCAACACGAGCTACGAAAAGGTAGATTTCTACCTGGCTAAAAAGGAACTGGCAGGCGTTTCTGCAAATTAAAACTCAGGTGATGTTCCCGTTTGGCTGAGCGGCGGGCCAAGTGAGGGGGTGACTCGCAGTCACCCCTTCACTACCCCAGCGAGAAAATGAAACTAAATTTCAGATAACAAGGCTATCCCGGCGGTTGTGTGGAAACACACAGCCGCTTTTTGTTTTGTACCTGACTTGCAAGTCACCCCCGCACTATCAGCCCGACAAAAGCAAAGCGCCCCAAAGCAATTGCACCTGTGTATATTTGCGAAACACGACCGCATACAACATAACAGCAGCATTGATGATTTTGGACATACATCCCGGGCTTCCCCTCCTGGCCGGCATACTGGTTGTAGCCGTGCTTACCTGGGCATTCTGGCCGCAAAACGGGCTGTTTGCCCTGATCGACCGCCTGCGGATGAACTCCCGCCGTGTGTTGCTGGAAGATGCGCTCAAGTACCTGTTCGATTGCGAATACAAAAACATCGACTGCGGCCTGCACAGCATTGCCGGCAATTTGAACATCTCCGCCGACCAGGCGACCAAACTGCTCGACCGCCTGCGCGCCATGGGCCTGATCAGCATGAAAGACCAGTTTTTTCATTTGACCGATTCCGGCAAATCCTACGCCCTGCGCGTCATCCGCGTCCACCGGATCTGGGAGCGCTACCTGGCCGACGAAACCGGGATCGATCAGATGGAATGGCACGGCGCCGCCGACCGGAAAGAGCACCGCATGTCGGCCGAAGCGGCGGATGCCCTGGCCGCCCAGATCGGCAACCCCGTGTTTGACCCGCACGGCGACCCCATCCCTTCCGCGCAAGGCGAACTGCCGGCCCACAAAGGCCAACCGCTCAGTAGCCTGGAGGAAGGGGCGATCGCCCGCATTGTGCACATTGAAGACGAGCCGCATACGATTTACGAGCAACTGGTAGCCCTCGGCTTGTACCCGGGCATGCAGGTGTACGTGCTGGATGTGACCGACGGCAAAATCACCTTTGCCGCCGAAGGCGAGGAATGTGTGCTTACGGCACTGTTTGCTTCGAGCATTACCGTCGAAGAATTGCCGGAACAAGTGCCTCTGAGCACAAAATCTACCCTGCTTTCTTCGCTTCAGATCGGGGAAAGCGCGGAGATTGTGGGTATCTCCCCGAATTGCCGGGGCCAGCAACGCCGCCGTCTGATGGACCTCGGCATCGTGCCCGGCACACCGGTTACGGCCGAACTGCGCAGCGCTTCCGGCGACCCCACCGGCTACCGGATCATGGGCGCCACCATCGGCATTCGCAAGAGCCAGGCCGATCTTATTTTTATTGAAAAAAAAGAAAAACACGCCGATGAACAGCCAGCATGACTGTGAAAATTGTCCGGTACACCACCGGGAAAACCTCATCCGGCTGGGCATTGCCATGGACCGGGTCGACTATGTCGTGGCTCTGGCCGGGAATCCCAACACCGGGAAAAGTACCGTTTTCAACAACCTCACCGGCTTGCGCCAGCACACCGGCAACTGGCCCGGAAAAACCGTTACCCGGGCCGAGGGCGGGTATTCCTACGCCGAAAAACGCTACAAAGTGGTGGACCTGCCGGGCACCTATTCCCTGCTTTCCACCAGTACCGACGAAGAAACGGCCCGCGATTTTATTCTCTTCGGCCGGCCCGACGTGACGGTGATCGTGGCCGACGCCACCCGCCTGGAGCGCAACCTCAACCTGGTGCTTCAGGTGCTGGAAATTACCGACCGCGCCGTGCTCTGCCTCAACCTGATGGACGAAGCGCAGCGCAACCACATCGAGATCGACGAACGCAACCTGTCGGCAGAACTGGGCATCCCGGTCATCCCGGCTGCCGCACGCCAAAAAGAAGGGATGCCCGAGCTCATTGCCGCCATCGAAGAAGTTGCCTCCGGCCGGTACGTTTGCCAGCCGCACCGGCTCAAAAGCCGTTCGCCGAAGCTGAACCACGCCGTGTCGGCCCTGGCGGAAAAACTGGCCGCGCAGTTCCCCGGGCTGCCCAACCTGAACTGGGTGGCGCTGCGCCTGCTGGAAGGCGACCAGAGCATCATCGAGGCCGTCCGTTCCGGCGAACTGGGGAAATTGAGCACCGGAATTTTGTCGCCGCAATCCTAAAAACCAGCACCGCCGATGGCTAAAAAAGAACAATCCAAAAACGAGGACATTCTGTCGATGGCCAACAGCCTGCGCTGGGACCTGGGCGTTGACTTTCACGATACGGTCATCGAGTCCATCTACGCCGACGCCTCCCGCATTGCCCGCAAAACGGTGCGCGCCAAAGGGGAAAAGCCCGCGTACAACTGGGATTTCAAGATCGACCGGATCGTGACCAGCCGGTGGCTGGGCTTTCCGATCATGTTCCTGCTCCTGGCCGTGGTGTTCTGGATCACGGTGTCGGGCGCCAATTACCCGTCGGGTTTGCTTGCCGGACTGCTCATCGACACCCTGCACCCGGTACTGAAAAACGGCGCTACCGCCATCGGCATGCCCTGGTGGCTGAGCGGTGTGCTGATCGACGGGGCCTACCTGTCGATGGCCTGGGTCATAGCGGTCATGCTGCCGCCGATGGCCATTTTTTTTCCGTTGTTCACCCTGTTGGAAGACTTCGGTTATTTGCCCCGGGTAGCGTTCAACATGGACAGGCTGTTTCGTCGCGCGGGCGCGCACGGCAAGCAGGCACTCACCCTGAGCATGGGCTTCGGCTGCAATGCCGCAGGGGTGATCGCAGCGCGGGTAATCGACAGCCCCCGGGAACGCCTGATCGCCATTATCACCAACAACTTTTCGCTGTGCAACGGCCGCTGGCCGACGCAAATCCTGATCGCCACCATTTTTATCGGCGGCGCCGTGCCGGCACACTGGGCAGGCCTGGTTTCAGCCGGAGCAGTGGTGGGTATTGCCGTGCTGGGGATATTTTTCAGCCTGGTCGTATCCTGGGGGCTGAGCAAATCGGTATTGCGCGGCGAAACCTCGGCATTCAGCCTGGAACTCCCCCCCTACAGGCCGCCGCGTATCCTGCAGACGCTGTACACGTCGCTGATCGACCGGACGATTTTCGTACTCTGGCGCGCCATTGTTTTTGCCATTCCGGCCGGGATCGTGATCTGGCTGGTTGCCAACATCCATATCGGCGGCCTGAGCCTGGCCGAGCATTTTATCCGTTGGGCCGATCCGTTTGCGTTGTTTTTTGGTCTGAACGGGGTGATCCTGCTGGCCTACATTATCGCCATTCCGGCCAATGAGATTGTCATCCCCACGGTGCTCATGCTTACGGTACTCAGCACGGGCATGCACGAAATGGGCGAAGGCGCCGGGGTGATGTTCGAACTGGATTCGATTGCCGACACGGAAAACATCCTGCGTGCCGGCGGCTGGACACTGCTCACCGGCCTCAACCTGATGCTGTTCAGCCTGTTGCACAACCCCTGCTCGACGACGATTTATACGATTTACAAAGAGACCCACAGCGCGAAATGGACCCTGGTGGCTACGCTGTTGCCGATTGTGCTGGGGCTGATCGTCTGTTTTTTTACGGCGCAGCTTTGGCTGCTCTTTTTTTCCCACCGCTGAAGCGGTGGGTTGGCAAAGTCCTGGCCGGGGGTTGCGTGCTTACCGTGCTGGTAAGCCTGCTTGCCTTTGGATTGCGGACTGCCCGTTGGGAAAACTGGATGGCGCAGGCGAGCACCGTGCTTTTTGCCGGCTTGTTTTTGTTTGGTTTGTTTTTTCGAAAAAAAACGGCGTAGCACCGTGAAACCGGGCGATGGGCCGGTGTGATCAATTTTTTAGAGGCTGTCTCACAAGATGGTTTTTGCCACTAAAAACACTAAGTACCACTAAGTTTTCACTAAGTTCA
>CAZAEZ010000075.1:0-21031 GCA_964484205.1 uncultured Saprospiraceae bacterium
CAAGTTTTTACACATTTTAAAATCTTCAATCAACTTGTGGGTAATCGGGAGCCCCTTTGGGGGAGGGGTTGGGGGTGGGGTTGAACCGGGCGGAGCGAGTAGTTGCATAAAAACCGACAATATGCGTAGCCGATACACAGCGGTATTGCGGTAAAGCCCGCCTGTATGCTATTGCCCCCAATACGGGAAATCGAGCCAGGCGTAGCTGCCGAAATCTTCTCCGGGCGGGTCAACCGCCTGGTTGAAAGCCGAGCGAATGCGGTGAAAATCTTCATGGTGGTCGCCCAGTACGTGGCGGGCGAAACCGACCATGCCTTCCACGCGTTGGCGGTAATTGGTCATCCAGTCTGTTTCTGTTTGGCCCATGCGGTGTTGGAGGCGCAGGCCGCGGCGCAGGTCTTCGATGTTCTCGGTGAGTTCGTCCCAGAAATCGGCGGGGAGTTGTACCTCCGATTCGCCGAGCACGAGGCGTGTGACGCTTTTGAGATCGGTGGGGCCGCAGAGGCGCCGTTTTTCAGGGTGCACCCGGAAGCCGTGGTTTTCGAGCAGGTTGATGGTGTCGCGCAGTAGTTCCGGGCCTATTTCGTGCGGGCTGCTGAAGGTCAGGTCGTCGGCATAGCGGGTGTAGCGCCAGCCCTTGCTTTTGGCCCAGCCTTCGAGGGCGCTGTCTTCCCTGGCAAAGACGAGGTTGGACAATACGGGCGACGTGGGGGAGCCTTGCGGCAGCCGGCCTTTATAGGTGGTGAGCGCGGCCAGCAAGCCGACGACCTCCTCGTCGAAATGGAAGGGCCGGCGACCCAGCACCGCCGCCACTTCATCGGTGTTGATCTGGTGGAAAAAATCTTCCAGGTCGATGTTCATCAGCCAGCGGCAACCGAGGTGTTGTTCGGCATGTGTAACGATGTTGCGCGGTGGCGCGGGCTCGTCTTTCGGCTGGGGGATAAAGCCGTAGCTGGCCTCCGGCTTGTCGAAATAATAAACAGCCTGCAAAAAGGCATTGAGTGTGCGCAACACGGCTTTGAGCGGCGGCGCGGGGTCTTCGATGAACCGGGGCGAGCCGTTGCGTTTTTGCACGGTAAATTCGTTGTACGGCGGGTTGGCCGCCAGCGCGTTCAAGGTTTTCTGCGATTTGCCGAGCAGCAGGCAGAGCTCCTGCATGGTTTCCAATTGCAACAGGCGCTGACGGCGGTAGTTGAGCTGACGCAGTGAGTCCATATTTGGATGGGGTGCAGGTTTGCGTAATGTCAATCTTCCGGGGCACTCAACGCATGCTGCCGGGTGTGGTGTTGCGGTTGCCGGACGGCTGTGGGCCAGAGGGTGCCGTAGCCGTGGCTGGCGGCTTTTCCGATGCCTACGCCGTCGGGCAGTTCCATGTTGGCTTCGAAGGCGATATCGAAGGCCAGCAGTTTGCCGTCGTGGCAGCGGGTCAGCCTGGGATGGCTTGTTTGGATGATCCGCAGTTCGAGTCCGCGCGGCCTGGGCACGGTGAATCCGACGCCCTGGGAAAAGGCCAGCAGGTGTGCGACGAGGATGCGTTCGAGTTCGGTGTGGCGGGCGGTTTCGTCGGGGAGGGCCAGGTAGCGGGCGTAGTTGGCGGCGTTGAGGGCCAGCCACTGGCGCAGGGCGTAGGTGCGCGGCTCCTGGGTCATGCCGACGGGGCGGCTTTCGTCGCGCCACTGGAATACCGGCAAATCGCCGCAAAAGGTTTGGGCGGCGGTATCGAGCAGGCTGCGCAGTGTATCGGCGCCGGCATCGATGCCCACCAGTACAGCCCTGCCCTGGCGCGCCTGGTACTGGATGAGGGGGTAGCGGTAGTGGTAGCGGTGGGCGTGGCCGTCGCGGTGGTTGTGGAAGAGATCGTGCTCCAGTCCGGCGCGTTCGGCAATGGCGCCGCGGAAGTAGCGGATTTCGGAACGGCGGAGGGGCAGGTCGAGGTGGATGGTGAGTTGGTGCATGGTGTGTGGGTGGTGATTTTACCGGGTGATCAGACGGGTTCGAATTGGCCGTAGCCTACGTTGGTTTTGGCGCCTGCGCCGAGTGTTTTCAGGATAGCGAAAAAGAGTTGCTTCTTTTCATTCGCACTGATGGTCAGACCGGCTAATACGGCTTCTT
Source organism: uncultured Saprospiraceae bacterium (assembly GCA_964484205.1). GTDB lineage: Bacteria > Bacteroidota > Bacteroidia > Chitinophagales > Saprospiraceae > M3007. The sequence goes on from CAZAEZ010000075.1 coordinate 2,113, forward strand.
GCAGGCGGAAGTGGAACTGAAAAGTAACGTCAGGAAGAATTTTCAGGAAGCGGACGGGTACAGGGTTTTTCAGCGGATCGGGGTGAGGCGTCAGGTAATCTTCGTCAAAAATACGTGCGCCGGGGTTTTCCGTGCCGGAGATGCAAGCATCCAGGAACACGTCGTGCCGGTGCATGGGCAGGTACTTTCCTTCCGGAGTTTTTCCTTCGAAAATCAAGTCGCGCAGCAGATTCAATTCCAACTGGGCTAATTCCGGCCGCAGTTCACCCAGTATCGTGTGGATAAAGGCAGCTTTGGAAACCCGGACGGGCGCCCGGTCTTTTTCGCCCGGAAATACACTGCGCAACAATCCCTTTACCGATGAGCCGGGTATGAGGGGCAGGCCGGTGCAATGGTCGAAAAAGAAGCCGAGTTTAAACTCACCCGTGGTTCCGGTCTGGTGGCCATAGCCGCTGCCGACGAGCAGCCCGGGGTAGCACGTTTTCAGTTTGAACGCCTCTGTTCCGGCCGGGAAATATTGCTTGAACTCGTTGTTGAACGAAAAGCCGGTAAGTGCCTGGCTTTGTTCTTTGAACAGAACTTCCTTGGGCTCCTTGGCCAGTTTGCCGCTGGCGGCGAAGCGTTCCAAACGAACAGCCTCCCCGGGCATGGCAAGCCACTGATAATAATTTCGGTAAAAAAGCCAGCCTGCGTTTTTCATATCGTTGGAGTGTTTTCGGATTCCGGAAGAGTGTTTTTTTCTGCAAACTTGAACGCGCGAAGCGCAATTTTTACGGCCAGGGCAGCCTCGGTAATATTTTCCAGGGCTTCGGCGCTATTCAGGTTATTGCGCACGTAATCGAGTAAGGGGCGTTTGGAATTCTTTTTTTCGGATGGCTCGGATGTTTCCGCCGCGGCGTCTTCTTTCACCTGATCAACTTCTTTCGGCTGCTCATCTTCAGAATTGTCCTTTTCAGAAATCTCCAGGACATCAAAAATGACTTTCATCAGGTTGGCCCGGCGAATTTTGGTGCTTTCTTCTTCGGCTTTTGCATGGGCCTTGGCGCTGTATTCACCTTCGCTGAAAAACAGCACGCTGGGCAATATGCCTGCTTGCACAATGCTGGCCCCGAAGTTGGAAATATCGCCTTTCATCTCGGAAGGGAAGCCGGTGGTTTTGTAGGCTTTCTGCCATAATTTTTCCAGAACGCCGAAGGCAATTTCTACTTTCTGCTGGTTGATTTTCATGGCTTAGAGTTTTGTTTTTTGATTGCACAATAGCCGTAGCCAACGGTAGCGTTGGCGCCGATTTGAATCATGCCCTGATCGGTCAGCCGGCTACTGAAGTCGGTTGCCTTGCGCGCTGTTTCAGGATGCAGTACCGAAAACCAGAACCGGGTTTGGCGGGGCACTACCTGTTCGTACCAAAGGTTGATACTCTGGCCATTCTCCAAATGGTTTCGGGCGATGACCGGGAGGTGGTGGTTGTCAGTGAGTTGACGGAGTTTGGCATCGGGTACTATGACCGCGGCGTTTCCAAGCAGGGATTTGAGCAAGTCGAGACCGGGGCCAGTTGCCGCGGTCAGGGTGAAATTTTCGTTTTTCAGGTCTTCGAGGTGGTGCTTGCCTACCCAATTTTGTTCGAGTACGATTGCTTTGTTTTTGCTCTCAGCAGCAACTTGTTCCAGGGTTTTGGCCAGATCATCATCTTTTTTGAGTAATTGTACCTGGAGTAGTTGTTGGCGCAATTCGGTGAGTACCTGGCTGCCGGTGGCTCGAAAGAAGGCTTGTTGGTTGCTGCGCACCGGGATCGAAAGCAGTTGGGCTTCCATAAACACAAATTCGCCGGATTTACTTTCTTCGCGCGCCTTCCGGCTGATGCGTTTGCTTTCGTGACTTTGCCCGCCGAACACTTCGTCGATGTATTCGTCTGTCATGCCAGTTTGATAATAAAAATGCTGCAACAAGGCGCCTTTCAGGCTGGAGGCGTGAATGACGGGGAGTTGGGTCAAGGTGTCGCGTTGCACCAGTTTGTCAATGATGCCGTAGTTGGCGTCGCCGCTGCCAACATGGAGATTGGTTTGGGCAGTGATGCTGAATAAGGTGGCTTTCATATTTACCGGTTTGTAATGGTTTTAAAATAATTGTATCCGATACGCCGGAAGGCTAGCGCGGCGGCGAGCTGTGTTTCAATGGCTTGAGGCGATTGCGTGAACAATACCGAAGCCCGGCGCAGAAGGTTGTACCGCCGGCTTTTGGGTTCGTGGCCGGCATTCCAGAGGCTGTTGGGATTGCGCAGGTTGGCCAGCAAATGCCGGAACGGAATCGTTTCGGTGATCGCAAAATCTGCCTGATCGTAAAGTGCTGCTGTGGCCGATGCATCGCTCAGCAGCACTACCTGGCTCAGTCCGGGCGGCGCCTGATGGGGGCTGCTGAACAGGTTTTCCAGATTTTGAAAGGCGTTTTCGACAAAGTTTATGCCGGCAAAAGCCTGTCCCGGATCGCTGACGTTCAGGCGAAAAGGTCGCCGCTCTGCGCCGAAGTTTGTATTTCGCTCTATTCCAAAGCCGGCGGGCAAGCCGGCGTTGAATGCGGCCAAAAAGGCAAAACTCCAGCCGTTGCGAAGCTTAAACATGTCTTGTTTGTAAAACCCGGACTCGTCGCTCGCGCCACTGTAGTTTTTACGGTTGCCGGTTTTGGGCACCCGGATAAAAACGCCGTTAGGCGCCTCTTCCGGGTCGTAATGCAAGGGGATAAGCTGACCGCTTGCGTCGATAAGCATCTCCTCGAAGTCCGTTTTATCGTCATAGGGCTCCACGACGGTATTGCCCTTTTTTACTCTTTTGCACATCAATTGATAACCGGCCTGCTTCTTTTCAGATGAAGCAAGGAGATTTTCGAATTGAAAAGCCAGGGCGTCCTCCGATTTTTTTTCCAGCCAGCTATTTTGGCAGCCTGCTAAAGCGAGCCGTGTGTGCAGAAAAAAGGGCGTCCCGTTTTCATTCAGCAGCATCACCGGCGAGATGCCGTCGATAATGCCATAGGCATGGTCGGAAGTGCCGTCGAAACCCTGGAGCCCTACCAGGGCGCCTGCTTCCTCCTTGGTGGTGATGGAATCGGTTTTCAAGTCGAAAGCCTTCGGTTCGGATTTTAGCAGTTCGTGCCGGAGCAAGCCGAGCAAGGCGGTTTGTTGCGGCAACAGGTTGGAGCGGACATAATAGTGTTGGTTAAGCCCTTGGCCGAAGGTGCTCTCTCCGCCGAAAAAGAATTCGCCGAGCGGCCTGAGTTGGATGAGTTTGATCATATCATTCAGGATTTATCAGATGTTTCAAGAAAATGAGCAAACCGCAACACGGCATAGGCCGTATTAAGGCTCTGCCCGATGCGTTTGGATTTATCCCCGGCGGTTTCTCCCGGGCTGGGTGGGTTTTCAGCAAAACAATGCAGCAGCAGGTCGCGAACCTCTACCAAAAACGGGCTCAGTTTTTTACTGTCCTCCTTGTCGCGGTGTATGCTTTCGTTGAAATTGTTGTACAAAATGTGGTGGAAATGCTCTGCGCGTTCAGTTGAGTCGGCTGTCGATTGAAAAAGGCCTTCCAGGGCTTCTAATTTGTAAATTATAGAAGCGAGAAAGGGGTCGGCTTTTGCTTGGGCAGGCAATTCGGCGTCTAACAGTTTTTGCAGTATCGGAAACACAGTGCCGCTTTTGTCCAAAATACAGCCGAAACCGGTACCGCTATGTTTGGTTATCTGCCAGGCAATACCGTTGCGGCGGTCGCCGGCTTTTATCCTCGAAAAAAGCTGATCCTGTGCCTGGTACAGCGATTCGCCAAGCGGATATTTATGGTGGCTGACAGAGACCCCGTAGCTTACGGAAGGCCGGCGCTTTTCTGCAATAAGGCGAGCCTTGACTTCATCGCTCAATGCATTCGAATGAAGCACTATGTCTTCAAATATTTGGTCAATGGAATGCAGCAGGTCGAAAATATTGCTGCGTACCCAACGGCCACCCGCATCCTTTTTTTCGGTAGAAACCGGGGCAAAGAAGAGCAGGTCGTCGCCGCCGGCAAAAACCGGAATGCCGCCAAAATCCCGGATTTTATCCGAAGCAGCCAAGGCAAAACGGGAAAGGTTTTCAGCGAGGTTTTTTGCGAGGTTTTTTGAAGCGCCGTTTCGCGCATCTTCCGCATCTGTTTGGTGGAGGGTTTTGAACAGATTGCCGATGTGATCGCCGTCGGCACGGACAATGGCGATGTACTTGTGGCAAAGTTTAAACCGGGAGGAATCAATACTCCGGATAGCTGCGATAAATTCTTCCTGTTTGCGTTGGGTCTCCAGTGTGTTTGAGCGGGACTCTTTGTCACGGAGTTTCCGCACTTCAAAACTATAAATAGTCGGGTTGTGCTGCGCAAATGCAGCGGTGGCAATTTCGAGCGTGGAAGGGAAACCCGGAGCGCCAAATTCTTTTTCGATAAAGGAATTGAAAAATAAGTCCTCGAAGAATGTGCCCAGGTAATTGCGTTGTTGTACCGGCGCAAAGGAAGCTTGTAATTCCAGGCTGTTGAGGTAGTCGTCGGCTGTTTTTACCGGATTGGTATCATCGGAAGGCAATTCGAAATCAAGAGCGTAAATCCGTAGGTACTGACCCAGAAAAGTACGCACGTCGGGTAAATCAAAAGCCGGGTTGGGGGCTTCTTTCTTGCCGTTTACATCGCGTTGGATACGGGGATTATTGAGGTCGGCGGTAATTTTTTTTGCCAGTTCATCCACTACTCCGGTCGTGATCGATTTGAGATCAACCGATGCACCGTTATCCAATCGAACGACAAAACGGTCGGAGAAAAGCCCTACACCTTTTTCATCCGAAAATGCTTCGTCGTTATCCAGGGAGAGGTTGAGCAGGGTGATACCCGGTTCTTCACGCAATTTGCGCAGGATTTCGCGCATAATCCAGGAGAACAGGTAACTGGCTGACCACATTGCTTTGGTGCTTCGGGTTTGTTGCAAGGTGGAGAAAACGGGGCCTATGGTTAGAGCTTGATAGCGGGTTTTCATTAATTATGGTTTTTTAATTTTAAAGAAGCTTTCCTTGGAGGCATTTGTATCAACCTTGTCTGGCTGCAGATTCTGATCGCGCCATTTCGCGTCAAAAAACGCTTCCAGGCTGTCCGCCGTTGGTATGGTAAGTGAAACTAATTCTCCTTCATGCTTTTGACCATCAATCGTTGCTTCCAATTCAAATTGGAAAACACGATCCTTGCCTTGTTCATCCTTTGCAAGTAGTGTTGGAATTGGATGGAGAAACATGAGAATGGCCTCGTCGATAATTTTGAAAGTTGCCGGGGATTTAAACCGCTCTACTGCAAATTGTTTTCGTTTTTCGTCTTTGGATAGTTTGTCATGGATCGTAATTTTTACCGAATTATCCCTACCCGGGACACCATATTCATTGTGTTCTGCCATGCCCATGAGGATTCGGATATATTGAAACTTTTCATCCTGCTCACTTTCATTATTACACCCTGCAATTCTATTTTTGCCGGTTTTATAGGTCAGTTTCTCCCATACTTCCTCACGGAAATCTTTTTTTAGTTTCTTTTTTATTGCTCTTTTCTCCCAACGTATTTCCTTATTTCCACAGAAATATGTCATCAGACTTGATTTTTCATATCTACCATGTGAATTCCCTGCTTTTAAATATCTCCATGCCTCAGCTACTTTACTTATTTTTTCTTTCATGTCACTTTTATAATCTCTGTAGTATGCAGCAACTATTGTTGGGGCCTTGTAAATATGGTTTTTGATGAAGCCAAAGTCATCTCCTGTTACATTATTAGCGTTTATTTGCTTGATGGTAAACGAGCCAAAACCTTTGCTTTGCCGGGTACCGAAATTATTAGAGATAAAAAATAATCGTATATTTTCTTCTATGTATTCAAGAAGATCAGGTACAAAACATATTAGCCTGGCTTGGATAGGTTCTTTTGCGAGTAAGCCAAATCGCATTTCGCTCCACTTGCTTGTTGAAACAGATTTTGAATTAAAATGCTGGTTATTCGCAAAAAAAGCTGAGGCTAAAAGCGCATTTCTAGTTTTTGGAGCCTTCTGGATAATTTCTTTTTCCAGTGTTTCTTTGACATTACTCAATGGTAGCCAGACCTCCCCTTCATTGCATGTAAATGAAAGTTTATAGTTGAGTGCAACTATATCCTTGTTACTATTTCCTATTAACCATTCCTGAAACTCTGGCTGGCTTCTGAATTTTTCAATTATGTTCGATTCATCAAATAGTACAGCCCTTTGTTTTAATAGCATACTTATGAGAAACCGGTCCAACTTAGGTTTCACTTCCGTAGCGCGCAAAGTGGCTCCAGGCTGGTTGTGCTGAAAATGAAGTATTGGGGTGTGTTGGCGTAAGGTAAAATCGAGTTGATAAGCCATAAGTTGGGCAGGAGTTTAGTTGAAGGAATGCAGAATTTCTTTTACAAGCATTTCAGTGGATTTAGTCGTTTGGGGTTGAAAGCCTTTTTGCAGGATGCGGTGCAACCAGTCCGGAACGATACAGTTCTCCAGTCGCGATTGGTATATTTTGTTCTGAAACCAGCGCAGACGTTCTGCATGGATCGGCACGTGAGTATGAATGAAACTTTCGATTTCCTGTGTGATTTCGCCGTCCAGGTCTTGACGGCCTTTTCCAACCTCCTGGAAAGATTGTTGCAGTTGATATGTTTTAAATAAAAGCGCGGATGCAGGAACAATAACGAATAAAAGCCATTCCCAGACATTCACTGGAACGCCGGCACTATTTTTAAATAGAATACCAATAACAAAAACCAACACCACCAAAAAATAAAGGAAGTAGGATAGCCGTCGGGCTACATAATTTCTTGCGCGCCAATCCCAAACGGCATTTTCGCGCTGGCAAAGCAGGATTTGTACAGAAGGTTCTGTTACTTTTTCAATGACGGCAGAATACCAGGGTAGGCGTTCAGGCGCCAGGCGGTAGGTGCCGGCTGCTTCTGTGATAATTTCACGGCTAACTTTTCCACCGGTTAAGCTTTCATTCGTCGAAAGTTCAAAAACACGAAGATCAAACTCTTCCTGAATACGTGCTGCTTGCTCAATACGTTTTTTAGTCCACTTCTCCATTGCCAACACAATGGCCAAACCCAATACCCCGGAAACCATCAGGAAATTTTCTAAACCGGGAAAAAAGGGTTTCAAAAAAATTGCAAAAAATGGAATTGATGAGGCCAGGTAAAGCAGCCAGATATTGGTTTTAGCAATTCCGTACAGCCTGTCTTGCGCAGCGAGGAGTAGCAGGCTGGTTTCTGAGTTTTGTTCTGAAAGTTTCATTTTGGTGAAGCTGAGATTTTAATTAATGTATTGGACCCTGTTGGGAAAGCTGAATGGGGTAATATTTCATTCCCTGCGAATCCTGTAAACGATGATGCTATTTAATCTATTTTACGACCTTTTTACTTGAGGAAGTCCGGTTGAATCTTGCCGACAAGCACCTTGCCGCCTAAAAGATATTTTATAATGTAAAATCTACTCCAAATATTATTCCGCTTCGACCGAAATTAGAAATTGACGGATAGGGCCGCCAATTCATTTGACCAACAATTGTGCAATCAACTTCGGCGCCCCGTGCCCCAGGCAATATGCATAGCAAAGTATTCCCAACCTGCCCTGCCCCCATTCGCCCCAAAAATCCGTACCTTGCACCCCACTACAAAACCGCATAAGCAAGTTTTGAAACATTTCCTGCCGCACGTTATTCAGGAGAACTACCGCCACGGCCTGTTACAGGGCAGCTTGCGCGCGTACACCATGTTTGTCGACCTCAGCGGGTTTACCAGTATGACGGAAAAACTCATGGGAAAAGGGGCTGAAGGCGCAGAAGAACTCTCCGCTATTCTCAACCACGTTTTTCAGCCCACGGTAACGCCGGTGTACGAGCAGGGCGGTTTTATTCCCTACTTCGCAGGCGATAGTTTTACGGCTATTTTTCCGGCAGGCCCCGCCCCGCAGTCTTCTGAAGGGGGCACCGCACTCGCCGTGCTCCACACCGCCCGCGCCACCATCCAGCGTTTTATCAAAGAACAACAGCAACCCGATTCGCTGTTTGCCCAACACCATATCGGCATCAAGATCGGCCTCTCGGCAGGAGAGGTCAACTGGGGTATTGTCGGCAACCGGCGCAAGGGCTACTACTTCCGCGGCGCCGCGATCGACGGCTGCGCACAGGCACAAACGCAGGCTGGAAGCCAGGAAGTAGTGTGCGACCAGGCGTTTCTGGATGCTGCACAGGAAGATGTGCCGCTGCGCTCGGAAGTACTCCGCGATGGATTTCACCGGCTCAACCTGGACCAGATACCGGAGTACGAACCCGGTACCCGGCGGGTTAAACTTCCCAAGCCCGACCCCGCCATCGCCACCGAGTTTTTACCCGAAGAAGCGTTTGCCGAAGGCAACGCCGGCGAGTTCCGCAATGTGGTCAGTGTGTTCCTCTCGTTTTCCGGGGTCGACAACCACCAGGCGCTCGATCACTTCGCGGCGCTGGTGCTCGACCAAAGCCTCAACTTCGGCGGCTATTTCAAGGAAATTGATTTCGGCGACAAGGGCGGACTCATGTTCTGCATTTTCGGCGCGCCGGTTTCTTTTGAAAATAATACCGAACGCGCTCTGGAGTTTATCGCCGCCGTACAGGAAGAACTCCAGCACCTCGAAACGCTTACCGGCGCCCGATACCGCATCGGCATCTCCTCCGGCATGGCCTTCACCGGCGTGATCGGGAGCCCCGAGCGGTGCCAGTACGCCGCCGTGGGCGCACGCGTCAACCTGGCCGCACGGCTCATGGCCAAGGCAGCGTGGGGCGAGGTGGTTGCCGACGACAACGTGCAGCACAACCGCAATTTCAAATTCGTGTTCCGGGGCGACGAGCAGTACAAGGGCTTTGTCAACAAAATCCCGACCTACCTGCTCAGCGGGCGCAACCTCGGCGGGCGCTCCTCGTTCACCGGCGAATATTATGGCCGGGCTACGGAACTCCGGACCCTTCAGGAATTTGCGGCGCCCGTACGCGACGGCCGTTTCGCCGGCGTGGCCTTTGTTTTCGGCGAAGCCGGTATCGGGAAAAGCCGCCTGAGTTATGAATTTCGCCGCTCCATGCGCGACACGATGGCGCTCAGCTGGTTCAACTGCCAGAGCGACCAGATTTTGCGCAAGCCGTTCAACCCCTTTATTTATTTTCTCAAAAACTATTTTGAGCAGAGTCCGGACAACAGCCCGGCCAAAAACCAGGAACTTTTCGAATCGAATTTCCTGGAGTTGATGTACGACCTCACGGAGAGCCAACACGGGGAGGCCGATGCCATCCGCCGCGAAATTGCCCGTACACAAAGTATTCTGGCTGCGCTGGTCGGCATCACATACCCCGGCTCCTTGTGGGAACAACTCGATGCCCGCGGCCGCTACCAAAATGCGTTGTCGGCCATGGCCAATCTGTTCGTGGCCGAGTCGATCCTGCAGCCTGTCGTGATCGAACTGGAGGATACGCACTGGTACGACGACATGTCGCGCGAATTTCTTGCCCAGTTTATCCGCCGCGCCCAGGGGTATCCGCTCTTTTTTCTGGCTACCAGCCGCTACGAGGACGACGGCAGCAAATCCTATATTTTCCGGCGCAACGTGTTGCAGGAACTGTCCATTCCCTTTTGCGAACTCGACCTGAATTTTTTACAGCCCGACGACCTGCGCGCTTTTGCCGAGGCACGGCTGGGCGGCGCCTTGCATGCCGACCTGTTCGAACTGTTGCAACGCATGACGCAGGGCAACCCGTTTTACCTGGAGCAAATGGCCGATTACTTTCAGGAGGCCGATATGTTGAAAAATACCGGCGGGGTGTTGCAGTTGAAAAATCAGGAAATTCAGGTGTCCGACTCCGTCAAACAGATCATGATGGCCCGTATCGACCGGCTCAGCGGCCTGGTTAAAGAAACGGTGAAAGCGGCGGCAGTGATCGGGCGGGAATTTGAACTGCCGGTGTTGTCGGCCGTGATGGCGCGGCAGGAAGAATTTGCCCGGCGCAACGGCGACCTCGACCTGGTGTTGAAAGAACAAATCCAGACGGCGGAAAAATGGCAGATTTGGCATGCCATGAACGAGCTCCGCTACATTTTCCGGCACTCGCTGTTGCGCGAGGCGGCGTATGACATGCAGTTGCGCACGCGCCTGCGCGAGTTGCACCAGCTCATCGCCGAAGCAATCGAGCACCTCTACCCCAATTCGGAAGAACGTTTCGTTGACCTGGCCTTTCACTACGAACAGGCAGAGGTGACCAAAAAGACGAATAAATACCTGGAAAAAGCCGCCCAATATGCCCAGCGCAACTTCCTCAACCGCCAGGCGCTCCAGTACTACGGCAAGCTGATCGACAACTTGCTGGAAGGTGGAAAACGGAGTAAAAAACTGGTTAAGTTTCTGCTGCGCAAAGGCGCTGTGCACGAGCTCATCGGGCAGTGGGAAGAAAGCGAAACCATGTACCGCGATGGACTGGTACGCGCCAAGGCGCTCAACGACTGGTACCTCATCGGGCGCGCCAACCGGCGGCTGGGCCAGTTGCTCATGCTCCGGGGCGATTATGCCGAAGGCAAAAAAAACCTCGACGTGGCGGTCACCTGTTTCGAACTTGCCAACGACCAGGTGGGTATCGCCAAAACCTACGGCAACCTCGGTACCTTCTTTTTCCGGCAGGGCAGCTACGAGTCGGCGCAAAGCTGGTTTGCCAAAGCCATTGAGATCAACCGTTCCATTCAGCGGGATACCGAAAATGCCGCTATCGTGGCCAACCTTGGCCTGATCTTTATGAACCAAGGCCATTACGATGAGGGCATCCGTTGGCTGGAAGAGCAGATCGACATCGCCGAACGTTCGGAAGACAAACAGGGACTGGCGGTGCTCTACACCAACCTGGGCATTATTTATTTGGAAAAAAACAGCCTCGACAGCGCCTTGCTTTGCCTGGAAAAGGGCCTGGCGCTGTCGGAAGAACTGGGCAACAAACTCTACATGACCATTTGCATCGGCAGTATCGGCTCCGTCTGGGAAAAGAAAGGCGACTATGCCAAGGCCATGGAAATGTTTGAGCGCGACCTGGCGCTCTGCCAGGAACTCGGCGACAAGCAGGGCCTGGCCATCGCCAGCGGCCTTATCGGCGACCTGCTTTCGACCATCGGCGACCTGGACCGCTCCAATACCTTTCTCGAAGAAAACCTTGCGCTGTCGCGCGAACTGAATTATAAAAAAGGCATCGCCAAAGCCCTCAATACCCTGGGCGACAACTGGTACTACAAAGGCGATCTCAACCGTTCGCTGACGTATTACAGCGAAGCGATCGAGCATGCCCGCGCCATGGGCAACCGCCTGGTGCTGGGCAATTCGCTGGTAGAAAAAGGCACGGTGCACCTGCATGCCGGCGATGTCTCCACGGCGCGCCAGTTATTGGAAGAAGGCCGCGACATCGGCTTGTCGCTGGGCAATGCCGAATTGACTTTCGCGGCAAATGTGCTGCGCGCACAGGTATTTATGGCGGAAAACAACAAACAGGAGGCGCTTCGGCAACTGAACCAACTCCAATCGCTTGCCCGTTCGGAGCGCGAAGAGGCGGCCATTCATTATGAATTGCGGAAAATTGCAAACAACCCCTTGCCGCACTACAACCGGGCACTTTCGTTGTACCAAAATTTGTACGAGCAAACCCCGCAATATGTCTACAAGCTGCGCCTGGAGGAATTGAAAAAAGAAAGGCAGTGATTTTGTGCTGATGGTTTTGTTTCTTGCAAACGCATCGGATTGCTACGCCGGTGCGATGGGCCCAAACCAATCCTTCACTCCGTCAACAATTCAACAACCCAATGCTTCGATACAACCTCAGTTACTGGGAACGGGAGACATTTTTCAACGGCTTCGATGTGGCTGTGATCGGCAGCGGGCTGGTGGGCCTGACAGCGGCCATGCACCTGAAAATGCGGGATCCGGGCCTGCGCGTGGCTATTTTTGAACGGGGTGTATTGCCGGCAGGCGCCAGCACGCGCAACGCCGGTTTTGCCTGTTTCGGTTCGATGGCCGAGCTGCTCGACGATATGCGCCACCTGGGAGAAGACGATGTGCTGGCCGTTGTGGAAAAACGTTGGCGGGGCTTGCAGGCCCTGCGCGCCCTGGTGGGCGATGCAACAATAGATTTTCAAATGTTGGGTGGCTATGAATTGTTCACCGACGACGAGGAAGATGTTTTCCGCGAATGCATCCTCCGCATGCCTGATTTCAACGAAAAAATAGGCGCCATCACCGGCCAGCCGGAGGTGTACAGCGTGGTAGACGAGCGGTTGCCGCAATTTGGTTTTCGCGGGGTGCAACACCTGATTTTGAACCGCTGCGAAGGACAGGTGCATACGGGAAAACTCGTGCAAGCTTTGCTGGACCGGGCAACTGCCCTTGGCATCAAAATTTTCAACGGTATTGCGCTGCGCAAACTGGAAGACTCCGCGCAGGGTGTTGAACTGGAAACCGAAACGGGCTGGACGATCCGGGTGCCGCGTGTGCTGGTAGCGGTCAACGGTTTTGCCAAAACGCTGTTGCCCGACATCGAGGTGACCCCTGCCCGCAACCAGGTGCTGATCACCAAACCCGTTGAAAACCTGCTCGTTGAAGGCTGCTTCCATTATGACCGGGGCTATTTTTATTTTCGAAATATCGACGGCCGCATCTTGCTCGGCGGCGGCCGCCAACTGGATCAGGCCGGCGAACAGACCGAAGAATTCGGGCCCAACGAACTGGTGCGCAGCGCACTGGTGCAAATGCTCAAAACCCTCATCTGCCCCGGGGCACCCGTGGAGGTAGACACCTGGTGGACCGGCATTTTAGGCCTCGGCCCGGTAAAAAAACCGATCGTGGAACGCTATTCGAAAAATGTAGTGGTGGCGGTTCGGCTCAGCGGCATGGGGCTGGCTATCGGGACCTTGATCGGGCAGGAAGGGGCGGAGGTGTTGTTGAGGGGATAAACCTTCGGAATTCCAGACTTACATTGGCGCACTTAATTCGATCAATTGCGCTTTCAGAAACAGTATGGATGGGTTCTGAATTTCTGTCAAGTGTTGGCTCATGTTCCCATCGGACTGGTAGTGAGGGGGTGACTGCCAGTCACCCCCTCACTTGGCCCCCTGCACAGCCAAACGGTAATATGAGCCAAACCTATTTTTTACCCTTTTCTAAACCGTAAACCATTCCCAAATACCCCCCAAACAACAGGGTATTAATGCCCAGCAAAACGATCATCTGTCCAGGAAGAAGGTTTTTCAGCCAAACACTCAGGCCGTACAATCCCAGCACCACCAGCAGGTAAAAACCCATCCGCCCGAAAGCGTACGGCACCGGGTAATAGCGCCGCCCAATGCTCCAGGCCAGCAGGCACATCAACGCATAGCTGATCAGTGCCGCCCATGCCGAGCCGGTATAGCCGTAAACCGGTACCCACCAGAGATTCAGCGCAATTGTAGCCACCGCTCCGGCAATGGCGATCAGCGCGCCGATGTGGGTTTTGTCTTTCAGGCGATACCACACGGAAAGGTTGTAGTACACACCTAACAACACGTTTGCCAGTAATAAAACAGGTACCATGTGGAGCCCGACCCAGTAAGGCTCGGCCAGAAAATATTTCACCACATCGATGTACAGCAAAACGCCCAGCATGCCCAGGGCCGAGGCGATGGTGAACCACTTGGTGACCCGCGCCTGCAATGCCGGCGCATCGGCGTCGTTGGCATGCCGGAAAAAGAAGGGCTCCGCGGCGTAGCGGTAGGCTTGCGTGAAAATGGTGATCAGCATGGCCAGTTTGTAAATATTGCCGTAGATACCCACGTCGGCGAGGTTTTCCTGCGGCGTGCCGGGCAGCAGCCATTTTTGCATGGCCCGGTCGAACATGCTGTTGATGATGCCGGCGAACTGAACCAGGATCAGCGGCGCGGCGTACAGGATCATCGTGCGCCACAACACCCGGTCGAATGTCCCGACAACAACGCGCCGCAATTCAGGAAACAGGTAAAACATGGTGGCCAGGCTCGCGATCAGGTTGGCCAGAAAAACATAGCCTACGCGAACCTCCGGCGACCAGACCAAACGTACCCAATCCATCCCCTGCCGGTCGGCCCAGGGGCAGTAAACCAGCCAAAAAAGGTTGAGAAACAGCACCAGCCCGATGTTGAACAGCTTGCCGCTAACAAAACGCCAGGGGCGCTGCTCCAGCCGCAGGCGCGCAAACGGCAACTCGGAAATACAGTCGAACGCCAGGATGAGCGCAAACCAGCGGATATATTCCGGATGGCTGCCGTATTGCAGGGCATCGGCCAGGGGTTGTGCAGCTAACAATACTGCCGCCGCAATGGCTGCCGTGCTGATAAACAGCGACATCATAGCCGTGGAGTAGGCGCGTTCGCGGTCTTCCTTCGGTGTGCCGTAGCGGAAAAAAGCCGACTCCATGCGATACGACAACACGACGATCAGAAAAGCTGAATAGGCGTAGAGTTCCGTCAGCACGCCGTTCTCCACCTTGGTGAGCGTGCGGGTGTACACCGGCACGAGCAGGTAGTTCAGGAAGCGGCCGAGAATGCTGCTCAGGCCGTAGAGGGCGGTTTCGCCGGCTAGTTTTTTTATGAGTGACATGTGGATTGCGGATTGCGGAATACGGATTGCGGAATTTTAAACATGCCGCGTCCGGGTACCGCCGTTTTTCAGCCCGGCGATTTATCGCCGGGTGCGGAAAGATACGCCGCTGCGTATATTTGCCAATTGCCTATGCGCCCGCTGAAAACATTCATCATTTACGCCCGAAAGGACGAAGCGTTTAAAAACGATCTGCTGCTCCACCTGCGCGGCTCCCTCGTCGAAACCGGGCACCTGGAAGTGTGGCAAGACGGCGAGATTTTGCCCGGCGAGGACTGGGAAAAGAAAATTGAACAGCAACTCGAGGCGGCCGAGTTGTTCCTCGTGTTGCTCAGCATCCACTCGCTCACCTCCGAGTTTATCCGCAAAAAAGAATTGGTGAAGGCGCTGGAACAGAAAAGCCGCATTGTGCCCATCCTCGTGCGCAATTGTTTTTGGCAAAAAAATCCGGTTTTCGCGGGCTTGCAAGGCCTGCCCCGGAACATGAAACCCGTAACCTCCTTTGCCGATCCCGATGACGCCTGGACGGAGGTGATGGCGACGCTGCACGATATGGTGGAAGCTATCCGGGCGACCCAAAAAAGCCCGGCGCCAGTGCCCAAATCTCCGGCTACGCCAAAAAAAACGCCCACCCAGGCAGTCCCTGCGCCTGCCGGTTTGCCTGATATGGTGTTTATCAAAGGCGGCGCATTCGCTATGGGTAGCCCGGAAAGCGAAGAAGGGCGGTACAGCGATGAAAAACAATGCCAGGTGACGTTCTCCAACTTCCTGATCGGCAAATATCCCGTAACCCAAAAACTGTGGAAAGAAACCATGGACGACAACCCTTCGCATTTTAAAGGCGATGACCTTCCGGTGGAGTCAGTTAGCTGGGACGATGTGCGGGATTTTCTGAAAAAACTCAATGCCCGCTACCCGGGCCATACCTATCGCCTGACCACCGAAGCGGAATGGGAATACGCTGCGCGCGGGGGGCGCAGTGTGGGCGTGACTTCAAGTCACGCCCACACTATATTCGCCGGTAGCAACAATCTCGATGAAGTCGGCTGGTACAACGAAAATGCCGATTCAAAAACCCACCCCGTCGGCCAAAAAAAGTCCAACGAACTCGGTTTGTACGATATGAGCGGCAACGTATGGGAATGGTGTGCCGACTGGTATGGCGACTACCCTTCCGGGCCGCAAACCAACCCGAAAGGGCCGGATTCGGGCACGAACCGCGTCTATCGCGGCGGCAGCTGGGGCAACTCCCCGCGGAACTGCCGCGTAGCGTCCCGCAACCATTGGCAAGCCGACGCGCGGGGCAGCAACCTCGGCTTCCGCCTTGCGGCGTCTCCGCAGGCAGCCCAGAGGTAATGCCCAAAATCCAAGGGGTTCACCATTTCGGAAAGTTGAACTACTTCGACAGTCGAAATTCCGCATTCGACATTCAAAAAAAATTCCCGCGGCCGGACAAACCATCCAATCGCGGGAATTAAACAAAAGACCAACTTTCAAACCAGAAACCCTCCAACCAGCAACCTCCAAAGGCTATTCCATCTCCTGAATCACTTCCGTCACTTCCGGCACCATGCGCTTCAGCATGCCTTCGATGCCGGCTTTCAGTGTAACGGTGGAGGAGGGGCAGCCGCTGCAGGAGCCCTGCATGGTCACGAAAACCCGCCCTTTTTCGAAGGCTTTGAATTCGATATTGCCACCGTCCATTTCCACAGCGGGTTTGACGTAGGTATCGATCAGTTCTTTTACTTTTTTAGCTATTTCGCCGTCTTCGCCGGCAAATTGGGCGGCATTACTTTCCGCCATTTGTTTTTCAGCAAATTCAGCAAAGCCGTCGTTCACCACCACGCCGTCTTTTTCCACGTAGTCTTTGATGAATTCTTTCAGTTTGAGCATGATCTCCGTCCAATCGTAGTTCAGCTCCTTGGTGATGGTAACGTAGTTGTTGTTGAAATAAACACTTTTGACGTACGGCAGCTCCATCAGCGAATGTGCCATAGGGCTCCATTCGTCGGCTAGTTCTTTTTCCTTAAAATCGGCAATGCCGCGGTACAGCAGCCGGTTGGTTACATATTTTATCGCTTCCGGATTGGGTGTGTGCTCGGTGTAGAGCATGACCGGACTTTTAGCGGTAGTTTCCATGATATAAATTCTCTTTGTTTAGATTTAATCCACGCAAAAGTAACAACGGCTGGGCAATTCAGTTCAGGGAATTGTGGGGGAATCACATTTTGAAAAAAATACTTCCGTCGGGCAGTTCAAAAATCCGGACAGTCGGGTAGCGGAACAGGATGTTGGAAAACAGGATATGGTAGTCCTGTGCGTTGATGTTGGGCGCATCTGCCGGGTTGTGGTGCAGGTTTTGCAGGCGTTGAAAAATGGACTCCGGTATTTGGGTGTCAAAACTCAGGCTTTTCAGCGGTACCTGCAGGGGGCTGGATTCCAGAGTTTGGATCAGCTGTTCCAGGATTTTGGCGAGGTAAAATTTGTCCTGAATTTTTGCCGGGTAGAGCCGTTTCATGTTTTAATGCATTGCTATGGCAATGGTTGCCATGTTCAGTTTGACGTCGTGTGCTTCCAGCAGCGCGGCGCCGCAGGTTTCCAGCGTGGCGCCGGTGGTCAGCACGTCGTCGACCAGCAGGATGTGCTTTCCTTGAATACGCTCCGGTTTTTTCAGGACAAATGCTTCGCTGACATTATCAAAACGTTCCAGTCGTTTCTTCCGGGTTTGTGAATCGGCGAATTGTTGCCGGACCAGTACGCCGGAAAGTACCGGCACCCGCATTGTGTCAGCTATACCTGCAGCCAGCATAGCACTTTGGTTGTACCCGCGGCTCCGCTCCTTTTTGGGATGCAGCGGCACGGGTACGATAGCCTCGACAGATTCAAAAAGCGGTGAAGCGGCGAGGAGCGACCCCAGTTGCCGGCCGATGCGCTGGCCGATGTCCGGCTGGTTTTTGTATTTCAATTTGTGCAGGGCATATTGGATCGGACTTTTTCGGTTAAAATAGTACATCGCGGTTCCGGATTTGAGGGGCAAACGCCCCCAAAATCTGTCTGTGAATTCATTCACTTCCAGGAGGTGCATGTCTGTGGGTTGCAGCCGCCGCCGGCAAACAAAACAAAAGCAGCTGTACCGGGAGGGTAGGTCTGCATCGCAACCTGCGCATAAGTTTGGGTAGATGATGTGAAGCAGACCGGAATACAGGTCTTTCAACCTGGGGGCAAGGAAGCGGGCCATTTTTGGATTTTTTACAAACTTAAGACAATGGAAGGTGCCCGGTCGCTTCCTTTTTTATATTTCTTTTAATTTAATTCAATTTAAACCCACGTTTAAATTATTGATTTACAAAATATTAGGTCGTTTCATTCTTTGTGCCAGGCCGCTGTTCTCTGGTTTCACGAGCGAGTTAGCAAATGATGTGCGGCGATTTACACGGTTATTGGTAAAAGCTACATAGTTATAAGCTTATCCTGCACAGTTACAAGCTTGTCCTTGTGGACAATTTTGTTCTGCTTAAACTCGCATGGTGTTTAATTAAAATTTATAACCATGAAACGAGTAAATCTTTCCGACCTTCCTAGTATGGAGGCACAGTCTGAAGTGCTGGATCAAGCACTCTATTTGCTGGCCAACTCACCCGTTCAGTTTCGCGCCTCCGACCTTTGTCGCTTACTGGGCGTCCATGCTTCTGTGCTGACCAGGATGAAGCTGGTGCACTGCAATCCGCAGTATGAGCCATTTGTCAATCAGTATGCGCTCATAAAAGTTTTAAAATACCTGTTTCAGTGTTTTCCCACCTTGGTTTTGAGTAAAACTTGCCAAGGGGAATTTGTAGTGCGACTGTTCAAACGATGTGGTAATCACAAACTGGAGGCCTCGCCAGTTTATATCCCTGCCGACGAATTTTTTAAACAAAACGCCCCCAAGCCGGGTTCAACGCGTTGGTATTTGGAACAGCAAGCGCAGGAAAAACTGGGCGGCTTTGGGCCATACAACGGATAAATGTTGTAAAAAAATAAAATTACGCATTTGGGTCTTGCTCATATCAATAATCGTAATACCTTTGCGCCCGCTTTGGAAGAAGGCGGTTCTGAAATGCACGTTCGATTTGAGTTTTGTTAGGATTTTTTAGAGTGAGTATTTGGAAATGGAGCAAGAACGTGTGTATCTTTGCGCCCCGCAAAGTCGGGATGGTAAGTAATTACGGGCTTAACGGAA
>CAZAEZ010000076.1:0-20836 GCA_964484205.1 uncultured Saprospiraceae bacterium
CAACTCGCCTTGTCATTCCGACCCCGCTCTGCGGGGGAGGAATCCAGGATTAACATATCGTGAATTTAATTTTTGAACGTTACTTAGGTCAGCCAGCGAAACTGATTATTCCCCGGATCAAATTATGTGTCGATCTGCGGCCTTTTCTGCGCGAATCTGCGGGAAAATACGCTTCTGCGGGTAAGCACGCTAAACAGGTATGGACCCAACATCTTCTTTGTTGTTCATTCCTACTGTTTTATAAAACGCTTCACGAATTATTAAGAATAGAATGCGGGCACAATATGCATTTATCGGGAAAACGCGGGGCAAAATCGTTATTGCAACACCTTCGGGGAACATGCAGACTTCCGGCGCGAAGACGAAGGCCCGCTACAGCGTATTTTATGCACCACGAAAACACGCAGGACACAGGATGTTTCACACTGTATGCTGCGTGCTTCGTGGTGAAAACCCGGTGGCGCCTGCCTTTAAAAGGCATTGCGCAACGGCGGCATAACCTTAAAACGGCAGCATGCCCAAAAAAGCCAGGCACCCCTTGTTTTTTGCGCCGGCGCCGCTACGCTCTTGTTGCGGAGCAGGCTCCGCCTCCGCCATAACCACATCCGCGGCTGCGGAGTCGTCGTGGGAAGCCGTCACGGAGCCGGACCCGTCATCCAGCGTACCACTGTAAGCCACCCAAGTACCCGGTCTTGCACCAGGTACCTGGAGTGAAATGCTGTAGCTCAGGGATGTTTCGCGGGCGTAATTTGGGTCTGTGAACTGGATGGTAAAATTGATATCCGAAGCACTGCCGCCGTTCTGGGTGTCACTGCCTGAATACGATCCGATGCCGGTAACATTTGCGGTTGCTTTAACCTGCGACGGAAAGGTTCCGCCGTCTTCGGATTGCAGGGTAAAGGATAAATGCGGATCGCCGGCCTGGGCATTTTTCACCTTAATTCTTGTGGTTTCTGCCATGATGTTTTCATTTTTAAAGTGTGAACAATTCGGTTTTACTGTGGCAAATTGAGGGTGGTTATATTTTGTTTTGACGAAAACCCGCCGGAATTCTCAACGCTGCAAGGTCGTTTTTCCCAAGTAAACCTGTTCAGGAGAAACGCCATTTCCGTTTTTTTAAAAAATACCAGCCGCCCAGTCCAAGCAGGCACAGCCCGGCCAGCAGGTACCACAGCCAATGGATACCGGAATGCATGGGTTGGTCGTCACCGATCAGCACAAAAGCGCCCCAAAAAAATGGATGGTTTCGGCTGTTGTTGTCCAGGTAGTCCAGTTTTGCCAGCCGGATCGCCGCGTCTTTATCCAGGCCATCCGCGCTCAGGTAGCGGTAAAAATCGCGCATGATCTGCGCAGTCGCCTGGTCGTCGGCCTGCCACAGGCTCATCAGCACGTTGGCACAGCCGGCATATTTAAAGGCGCGCGCCAGGCTGATGACGCCTTCGCCTTTTGCAATTTTGCCACTGCCGGTATTGCAGGCGCTGAGCACGGCGAGTTCGGCATTCAGGCGCAGGTTATAAATTTCATAGGCATACAGGATGCCGTCATTTTGGGTGGACGTTGCGTCCTGCTCCACCTTGGGCAATTCATTGGAAAACACCAAGCCGGAGTACAGCGGATCGCAGTCGTTCAGAAAACCGTGCATGGCCAGGTGTACGATCCGCGGTTCGGCAGCGATTTTCCGGAATTGGGCTTCCGTGGCGGCGTCGCCGAGAAAAGCGCGGCCTTCCACCTGCTGTGCAATTTGGCTGACCTCCATTTTGTTGTTTTGCAGCGGTGCAAAATCAGCAGGGTTGGCTTCGGTACAATTCCCCTGCAACGCGCCCCGGGCATCGAGAGCCGTCCAATCGCCGGAGTAACCCGGGGCAAAACCGGCAAACAATTCCTTCACCTTCCGGCGGGCGGGCTGATTCAGGGCCAGCGCTGCCGAGTATTCATAGCGCACGATGGATTGGCGGAGTAGGTAGGGCAAATCTGCATACGACGGTTTTTCAGCGGCGCCGGCATCTTCGGTCAGCAGTAATTCGAACGGCAGGTAGGCCAGTTTGCCATCGGGGATGAGGAGCAGTTTTTTCGGCAGGGTTTGCACTGCCGGGGTCAGGAGGGTACGAAACAGTGCGGTCGCATGGCCGGCATACCGGGCTATAGCGGCAGCGCTGCGGCCTTCTTCCATGGCGCGGCCGCGGTCGCGCAAGGTCAACAGCAGGGCTTCCAATGCGCTGTCAAAACTGCTGTCGGGCCGGAACATGTAGCCTTTGGCGGTATGGCGGTCCAGGTAAAAAGCATAAATCCCCTGATCCCCTGCAAAAAACTCCAGCAGGCCGGTTTGTTTGGGCAGCTTTTTTTGAATTGCAGGGATGGTGTATTCCGCCTGTTCGTATTTGATCTGGTAATATTCGGGGTAGGCATCTTCCAGTTTGGCCCGCAGGGCGTCGTAGTCGCGGTTGCAATGGAGTATTTGGGTTTGCCAGAGCAGGATTTTTGCGTTGTCGGGCGTTTGGCGCTGCTGTTCTCTGAAAATGCGGGTTTTGTAAAAAGCGATGTCGATTTTCAACTGCTTTTCTTCCTTCAACAGGGCTTCCGGAATACCGGCCTGCTGCTTGGCGGCCGACTCGCGCAGGGCTTCGGCCAGCAGCAGTGCCTTGCTCCGTTCGGCGTACCGGAACGCCTGACCGAGGTAGGTCTGATTTTGGTTTTTCCGGTACAGTTCCATAGCCAGGTCGATGGCATTTTCCATGATCGGCCTTGCTTCGCCGTTCCAGAACTGCCGGGAGCCTTCCTGGTACTCCATCCGCATGCTGTCGAGCAGGCTGGCGGCAAGGTCGTAGGTGGCCAGGGCCGCTTCGGCATAGTGCTGCTTATTTTCCTGCGCGGCCAATTGGCGCAGGGTTTCGCCTTTATCACGCAGCGTAAACAGAAAATCGAGGTAGGCATTTACGCGCTGTGGCGCGGGATTGACCAGGACGTCCTCGTAAGGAAAAGTATCCGTAAGTGCCAGCAGGGCTTTTTGCTGCCAGACCAGGGCCGAGTCAAGCCGGCCCTGGTGGTGGGCAATATAACCCAGGTGACGGCAGGCTTTGGCGTAATTGGCGTGTTTGGGTCCGTAGCGTTCGATGGCTTGTTTCAGGTAGTTATTGGCTTCCGGATAGCGTCCCATCATCCGGTAGACATACCCGATATTGTGGAGTGTGGTTTCCTCCTGCCTGGCATGGCCGGTCTGGTGCAGGTTCAGCGCCTTTTTCAAATAGTCCAGCGCCAGTTCGAATTGCTCCAATTCGGTATTAATATTCGCCAGGTCGTTATAAATCACAATGTAATCGCCGGCTGCAGCGCTTTCGGGAATTTGTTTTTTGAGGGTTTGCAGGGCCTTTAAACCATACTCAATAGCCCTTTGATAGTCTTTTTTTCGGTATAGCGTGCCGCAAAGGTTGCTGTAGGTCCAGGAAAAGTCCTGCGCAGTGGTATTCGGGTCCGAGCTGAAATGCTGGAGCGCCGCCAGGGTGTATTCCAGGGAGCGGTCAAAGTCGCCTTTGCTGCGGTAGTACGTGCCGACATTGTTGCAGGCGATACCCAGGGCGGCGTGATTTTTTGTTTTTTCAAAAAAGGCAATTTCGCGCAGGCCAAACTCCAGTGCCGCCTCGTAATTGCCCAGTTCGTTGTAAACCGCCCCGG
Source organism: uncultured Saprospiraceae bacterium (assembly GCA_964484205.1). Lineage (GTDB taxonomy): Bacteria > Bacteroidota > Bacteroidia > Chitinophagales > Saprospiraceae > M3007. Next base: position 3,670 of record CAZAEZ010000076.1, read on the forward strand.
CCAGGTTGTAATAATCGCCCCAAAAACTACTGTCGGGCGTCAGATGCACCCGGGCTGTTTTTTCCAGGCCGGAAAACGTAGCGGCTACTTCCTGGCATTCGCCCTGGTAATAGGCGGTGATAATAACGGCGGCCTGGGCTTTTCCCCAGGCATACCAATTTCCGGCTTCCTCTGATAACAATACAGCCTGGCGGGCATAAACAAGCGTGGAATCCAATTCATCCTTTTCCAGAAATTCATTGGCCTTTTCTACCAGGGCCATTGCCTCGGCGAAGAGTTTCGACGGCTTCTTGCCTTGCTGTCCATTGGGTGACTGGCCACAAAAAAATACCGCAGTTGCGATCAGGATAAGCCAAAAGAGGGATGTTCTCATCTGTTTGCGCATGCTTTGGTTCTTGCCCAAAAGTATTAAATATTGCTGTGGCAAATCAAAAACTTGAATAAACTTGCAGTTCGCATTGATATTTTTAGCCGGGCGCCCGTCTAAAATTAAAACGATTGCAACAGCAACTTATGCAAACGAACATGAACGATATAATCCGGGCTTATTTGACCAATCAACTGCCGCCTGCGGAACGAGATGCTTTCGAACAACGCTTATCCGACGATCCGGAATTTGCCGCCGAGGCTGCCGAAGCAGCCACCTTGTACGAGGCAATCCAGACGGAAGGTGACCTGGCGTTGGAAGCAAAACTGATCACCTACGCAAAAGCACAACACCAAATGGACGCAACGGTAATTTATTCGAACCCAACAAAAACCAATATCCGGAAAATGACCTCGTATGCACGTATCGTTTATGCCGCAGCCGTACTGGTCGGCCTCATTGTGGTTATCCTGCCGCTCTGGCTGATGAACCGCTCCGATGCAACCATAACAGCCACGCCGGAAGAAATTTATGCCACCAATTTCACCATCCCGCCCGTACCCGAAGCGCGCGGCGCCGAACAGGCAACCCAATGGCAGCGGCACTTCGCCCGGGGCGATTACAAAACAACGATTGCGCAGTTGGAAGGCTTATTGGCAGACACTACCTTTACCGGAAGATCGGAAGCCTTCTACTATCTCGGCATCGCACAACTGGCCTCAGGCAATCCTGAAGCCGCCCTGCAAGCCCTGGCGCAAGTACGTGAAGAAAGTTTCGATTGGGATTCTGCACAGTGGTATTCCGCATTGGCTCAACTTAAACTCGGACAAACCGACGCAGCCAGACAAACCCTGACCCGGATTTCCAACCAAACCAATCACGTACACCAAAAACAGGCAAAAGAGATATTGGAACAGCTGTAATGCTGCCAGGTGGACGTGCTGAACGATCCGTTATGCACCGCTCAATATGCCATTCCAAACAGGTTCTGCCTTTCAAAAACAGGTGTTTTTTCTCCAAATTGCCTTGGCGAGTTGCCTGCTTGTGCTGGCGCCTGAACGGAATTTTGCACAAACGCAAACGGCACATTCGGAGCAAGGACAGGCCATCATCCGGAATTACAACAGCCGCGAATACAGCGCAAGCGCCCAAAACTGGGCCGTGTTGCAAGACGAACGCGGCATGCTCTACGTCGGCAACAACGAATGCCTCCTCGAATACGACGGCCATACCTGGGGCCGCATCAGCGGCACAAACGGCGGTGTTTTTTCCCTGGCCGCCGACAGCGCCGGCGCGATTTATGTTGGCGGCGCCGGCGACTTCGGCTACCTCCAAACCGAAACATCCGGTGCGCGCCGCTATGTTTCCCTAAGCGCACAACTGCCGGAGTCGGCGCGCAATTTTGGCGTGGTGCGCTCGGTCCACGTACTCGGCGACACGGTTTTTTTCCAAAGCCGGCAAACGCTTTTCCTCTACCACCACCAGCGCCTCCACACCCACCCGATTCCCGATTCCTACCTCCGGGCCTATTCGGCCAACGGCCGCTATTTGATAAAACTGGCCGGCATGGGGCTTTGCCAATGGAACCGCAATCAATTTGAGGTGCTCCCCGGCGGCGAAAAATTCAGCACGGAAACGATTGCCTTCCTCCTGCCCTTTTCCCAAAACCGGTTGCTCGTCGGCACACTGAACAATGGCATCTGGCTTTTCGACCCCCGCACCGGCGTATGCACCCGGCCGGAGCGATTCCAGGCCCTGCAAACGGTGTTGAGCACCGACGAACTGTACCACGGCCTCCAGTTGCCCAACGGCGGCTATGCCCTGGCCACGCTGAGCGGCGGCATTTACCTCACCAATCCGGAAGGCGTGCTGCAACGCCAGATCAACCGCGGGCTGGGACTCAACGACAATACCGTTCATTTTTTATTCCTCGACCGGCAACAGGGCCTTTGGGCCGCCATGAACCACGGCCTGGACCGGATTTCACTCCGGGCGCCGTTTCAGTACTGGGACCAGGCCTTGGGCCTCGATGCTGCCGTGCTCTGCATCAAACGCCATCAGGGCGCCCTGTATGTGGGCACAAACCTGGGTTTGTATGTTATGACGCAGGCCTCCGACCCCTCGGAACCTTCCCGTTTTAAACTGGTGGACCCCGATCGCCGCGATCAGATATTTGCCCTGGAAACCATTACACCGCCGGGGCAAACGCAGCCACAACTTCTGCTGGCCACCGGCTCCGGGATTTACACCTTGCAAGGCGGCAACAAAATGCAACGCCTGCACCGGACCGATCTTGGCCCGTTCTATACGCTGGCGGTTTCGCGCAAGCAGGCCGGGGTAGTGTTTGCCGGCGGCAACAAAGGCGTTTTTCAAATCCGGTTGCACAACCGGCAGTGGATGCCCCCCGAACCTATCGGCGCCGACAATCTGCTCATTCGCTCGGTGGCCGAAGATGCGCAGGGGCAGCTTTGGGCCGGCACCCGCAACCGGGGGATTATCCGTTTGGAACCCGACGGGCAAGGCGGGTACCGTGCGCGCGCCTTTGCGCAATTGAATGGCAAACCCGCCGTGGGCGACCACCGCATTTTTCAATGGGGGGAGCGGCTGTTGTTTCGCTCCTCGCAATTCGGCGCCTTTCAATTTGACGCCGCCAGCCAGGCTTTCCAACCGCTGTATTTCACCGAAGAGCAATCCCGGAACGCGCTCCCGGTATGGGTGGCCGCCACCGGGCCGGGACGTAACACCTGGGTTTGGGCGCCTTCGGCAAACGGCACCCAGCTCGAGTGGCTCATCGAAAATCCGGACAGCAGCCGGACCCGGGTTTACCAACCCTTCGGCGTGCTTCCGGATATCCGCGATTTGTTCCAAGGCGGTTTTTACACCGAAAACGAAGCCCTGACCTGGATGGGCGGCGCCCTGGGGCTTTACCGTTTTGAAGCGGGCGCCATGCCCGACACCAACTATTACCGGCAGGCATTTACCGTGCTGTTGCGCACGGTGCGGGCAAATACCGACTCGACCTTGGTCCAGGATTGGCAGGGCGGCAACTCCAACCAGTTTTCGCTGGCCCACCGCCTGAATTCACTCCATTTTCAATTTGCCGCCCTGGGATTCGAATGCCCGGAAAACACCCTGTACAGTTTTTTGCTGGAAGGATACGACCGCAGCTGGTCGGCCTGGAGCCCAAAAACCGAAAAGGAGTACACCAACCTGCCTCCCGGCGACTACCGCTTCCGGGTGCGTGCGCGCAATGCCTTTGCCCGGGAAGCACAGGCGCAGGCCTTCCCCTTCACCATACTACCGCCCTGGTACCAAACCTGGTGGGCATACCTGCTGTACCTGGGCTTGTTCGGGTCGCTGCTTTTCGGGCTGGTGCGCATTCTGACCCGCCGCCAGGCACAGCATCTTCAGCGCGAACAACAGATCAACGAACAGCTGCGCAATGCCGACAAACTCAAAGACCAGTTTCTGGCAAACACCTCCCACGAACTGCGCACCCCGCTCAACGGCATCATCGGTTTGTCTGAAAGCTTGCTCGACGGCATCGGTTCGTTTTCTGCCGAAAAACAACGCGAGGAGCTCTCGCTGATCATTTCGTCGGGCCGCCGCCTGTCGAGCCTGGTCAACGACTTGCTGGATTTTTCGAAGTTAAAAGACAATGACCTGCAATTGCGGCAAACCAACGTGGACTTGTACGCCCTCACGGATGTGGTGTTGCAAATTTGCCAGCCGCTGGTTCAGGACAAGGATTTGCGCCTGCAAAACCTGGTGCCCGCAGAACTTGCCGTGCTGGCCGATGAAGACCGCTTGCAGCAAATCCTGCTCAACCTGGTGGGCAATGCCATAAAGTTCACCGATCAGGGTACCGTTACCGTGTCGGCCAGGTTGCAGACCGGTACTGCAGAACACCCGGCTGTTGAAATTGAAGTGCGCGACACCGGCATAGGCATCGCCCGGGAAAATCAGGAGCAAATTTTCGAAGCGTTCAATCAGGCCGACGGCTCCGTCGAACGGCAATTCGGCGGCACCGGACTCGGCCTGGCCATCAGTAAAAACCTGATCGAACTGCAAGGTGGTCGCATCTGGCTGCGCTCCGAACCCGGGCAGGGCGCCGCGTTCTTTTTTACACTGCCGGCCGGCAAAAAAAACGACGCGCCCAAACCGGCGGCGCCCGCAGAGCCGGCACATGTTGCTCCCGTAATCCCAATGCCCGAACCCCGGCCGTTCGAACCGAAGCACTACCGGCACGGGTCTATCCGGATACTGATCGTTGACGACGAACCCATCAACCACCACGTGCTGCGCAACCACCTGGAACAGGAGCCTTACCACATCACCAACGCCTGGAACGGCGAAGAAGCGCTCCGCTACCTGGAAACCGAACCCTCCTTCGACCTGGTGCTGCTCGACGTGATGATGCCCCGCATGAGCGGCTACGAGGTGTGCCGCCGCATCCGGGAAAAATACCTGCCGTCCGAACTGCCCATCATCATGATCACCGCCAAAAACCAGGTAAAAGACCTGGTGCAGGGCCTCGCGCTCGGCGCCAACGACTACCTGGCCAAGCCCTTCAGCAAGGAAGAATTTCTGGCGCGCGTGCGCACCCAACTCGATCTGCTGCGCATTTTTGACGTGACGGCCCGTTTTGTGCCCAACGAATTTATCCGCGCGCTGGGCTACGAACGACTCACTGAAGTAACCCTGGGCGACCACACCCAGCGCGAAGTCACGGTGTTGTTTTCCGACATTCGCAGCTACACCAGCCTGGCGGAAAACATGACCCCGGAAGAGAATTTCCAGTTTGTCAATGCCTACAACGGCCGCATGGGCCCCGTCATCCGGAAGCACAACGGTTTTGTAAACCAATACCTGGGCGACGGGATCATGGCCATTTTTCCGCAAGCTGCCGAGCAAGCACTGCAGGCCGCCATCGATATGCAAACGGAACTCCAGGCTTACAATGAAAACCGGCGAAAAAAAGTCCAGACGCCGATCCGCGTAGGCATGGGCCTGCACAGCGGCCCTCTCATCATGGGCATTACCGGCGATGAAGAACGGCTGGACGCCACCACGATTTCCGACACCGTGAACACGGCTTCGCGGATCGAAAGCCTGACGCCCTACTACGCCGTCAACATCCTGCTCAGCGAAGACAGTTTGAAACAAATACCCGACCCCGGCCGGTACCGCCTGCGCTATTTGGGCATCGTCCAGGTAAAAGGGCGGCAACAACCGGTCGGCATTTACGAATGTTTCGATGGCGACGAGGCTTCCGACATCCGCCTGAAACTGGAAACGCTGGACCGCTTTAACCAGGCTGTTGCGCAGTTTTTCAGCCGCAATTTTCAGGCAGCCTCCGCGGGATTTGAGGCGGTGCTGGCCCGGCACCCGGCCGATACCGTAACCAGGCTTTTTTTGGAAAAAGCCAACTATTTCCAGCAAAACGGCGTGCCGGCCGACTGGACCGGCGTGGAGAAAATGATTGGGAAATAGAAATTTCCCCAAAATGCCCTAACCTTGCAGTTCGAATGGGCGATCCAACTTCACATACCGAAAACGACGCGCCGGTACCCTTGGCGGAAGCCCCACAGCGCCAATACAAGCGGGTTTACGCCAATTACATCCGGGCATTTGCAGCTTGTGCAGTGGTACAGATGCACTCGGTCGGCGGGTATTTGTACACCTTCGACCCAACGGCCGACCCGGACGTCCGCTTCCTGACCGCCGATATTATTTACGGGCATTTGCGCTGGGCCACGCCGTTTTTCATCCTGATCAGCGGCGCGCTTTTGCTGAACCCGTCCAAGCAGGAATCCATTTCTGTTTTTTTGAAAAAACGCCTGCGCCGCGTACTGATTCCCTTCGCGTTTTGGGGAACGATCTACCTGCTCTATTTGTACCGTGGAAACATGTACTACGGCACCTGGCCGGAGTGGAGTGATGTGTTCAATACGATTTTTTACAACGACATCTACTTCCACCTGTGGTTTATCCCGATGATCACCGGGCTGTACCTGCTCACCCCGATTTTCCGGATTTTTATTCAAAATGCGAAACGCAGCGACATCGAGTATTTTCTGGTGCTGAGTTTTACCATCACCGCGCTCCAGCATTTTTTGCCGGGCATCATCTTCGTCAAATACATCGGCTGGATGGGCTACATCGGGTTTTACGTATTGGGCTACTACCTGAGCACTTTCCCGATAAAACGCAGCTGGAAAAAAGTGATCTATCCCCTGGCCCTGGCCATGCCGCTGACCGGTGCGTTTCTCACCTGGTGGCTGACCGTGCAGGCCGGCGAATACGATGCCCGGCTGTACGTGTACTCCAGCCCGAATGTGGTGATTATGATCTTCGCGCTATTCCTTTTTCTGAAAGATTTTGACTGGGGCACTTTTGCTACCCGGTATCCGCGCATTCACCGGGCCTTCAACCGCCTGGCCGACCTGAGCTACGGTGTTTATTTTATCCACGTGTTGATCCTTGACGTGATCAAGAACGGATACATTTTCGGCATCAAAGTGATCCCCCACTATTTTTTCAATATTGAAATTCACCCGGCGATCGGAGCGCCGCTGGTGGGTATAGTGGGCATTTTACTTTCAGTTTTATTGATCAGTTTGCTGAGCCGGGTGGTGTTTATGAAAAAGTGGTTGATGTAGCAAAATATTACTCTCCAACAATTTGCTTCAGCATATTTCGCGCATTCTCCCCCACCTCACCGTTCGGGTCGAGCGCAATGGCTTTTTTGTAACATTCGATGGCGTTGTCTTTTTTCCCGGCTTTCCAGCAGGCTTCGCCGAGGCTGTCCCAGGTATTGGCTGATTCGGGGAACAGTTCGGTGTTCAGTTGGAACACATAGAGCGCCCCTTCCAGCTGGCCGCCGTTGAGCAGGTTGTAGCCGTTTTCGTTGAATTCGTTTTCAAAATTGATGAACCGGTACCGGGGGTCGGCGACCATTTCCACGGCTTTGGTTTTCAGTTCGTCCAGTTTTTGGGCCATGAACAAATCTTTCAGGTAGCCAACGGGGTCCAGCACCATGCCTTCGCCGGAGAAACCCAGGGCGGCATCCAGCACCGGGTCGCGGTTGGTTCGGTAATCGTCGAAGGACTGTTCCACCGCGATATGCGGCGCCAGCCAGTCGGCATTTTCCCATTGCGGTTTGTCTTGCCACCAGGCAAAGGAGAGGAAAACCGGGATTTTGCTTTTGGGAAGTTCTACGCGGCGGTTGTCGCCGTAAAAATTGATGTTTTCGCCTGTCGGTTCGCCTACAAAAATGGCGTTGGTGTAGTTGTGCAACTCGTTCACCAGGTTCTGGCAGGCCGAAAACGTGCGCCGGCCGATCAGGACGAAAAGTTTGCCGGGCTGGTTGATTTTTTCACAGCGGATCAGTCCCGTCACCACGGCTTTGTTTTTGTAATTATTACCGCCGCCGTTGAGCCGCACATCCAGTACCAGGCGCTCAACGTCATTTTTTTCCACAAAATCGAACACACGTTGGTAAAAAGCGGGGATCGGCTCGTCTTTCTCGTCCTGGATCTGGCTGTGGCGGACGTACACCGTTTTTTGCTCCGGCAAATATTCGAAGTAGTAAATTTTGTCCAGGTTTTTCAGGTAAAACGGCGTTGTGGTCCGGTCGCGCACGCTCAGCCAGTCGCTGTCCGGCGCAACGAGGCTGTATTTTCTCGGAAAACGAAAAGTCGGTACCGCTTCAACAGTTTTTTCAAACGTCTTGCCGTCCCGTTCTAATTGAAGGGTAACCGTTTTTTTCAACGATTTGGTCACGCCCTGGGCGTGCAGCGCCTCCGGGTTGAGCAGAAAATCGAGGCCGTACGCTTTAAAATATTGCTCGTTTTCCACCGGCACCAAAGGGCGAACAGCCGCGAGCGCCTTTTCCACAGGAACACCCTCCACCTTCAGAAGCCGGGCGCCCAGCGCGTCGGCAAAATCTTTCCGGCAGCCTTCGACGTAAATGCCGTCGCTGAACCAGTACAGGTTGAGTGGCACGATGTGCGCTTGCACCGGCGCCCGGCTCCAACTCAGGTCGGTATGGCCGTACCCGAACAAGGCCACTATGCGCGCAAAACCGGCCAGAATTTCATGTGGTTGCAGGGCGGGAATATCCTGATGCAGTTTTTCCACGGCGGCATCCCAGTCGCTTGCCGTCACTTTTTTGAAGAGGAAGGGATAGTCCTGGTGGACGGTGTTTTGCAAAAAGCGAAGGTCGGACTGCCAATCGGCGGGGGTCAGCGTCGTTTGGGCGGTAGCGCCCAAAGTCCAAAAAAGCAAAAGGGAGAGGAGGAGTTGTTTCATAGTTTTGTTGAATTAATTCGATTTGGGCGCGGCCCCGGATGAGATTCCCAAATCGCATGAAATAAATAAAAGATTCCAGCAGGCGCGAGGTATGCAAAATAACCAGTTTCAGCGCATTGCTGTGTCCGGACCAGCCTGCTTCCGTAGGCTTTGAATTTTCTACCCGGAAGAAAGTGATTTGCGGAAAATTGGAAGCGATGTCAATAGTCGGCGTGACTTCGAGTCTATTGTCGTCAACTTAGCGTACACTCCTCAATGGAACGCGGATGACACCGATCCCGCTTTCAGCGGGAACACGGATTTACACTGATTTTTTTTAAAAAATCTGCGGCAATCCGCGTTGTTTACATCCGCGTCATCCGCGTTCCAATTTGCTATGTTGACGACATTAGACTGCGAGTCACGCCGACAATATGCAGAGCAAAGCGGCGATCCTGCCTGTCAATGTCTGCCGACTTGATTTTCAGTGCAAAAAATACCTACCATCGGTCGGATTTGGGTGGCTGAACACCGGGTTGTGCCGTTTGGGTTTAATTTCAACACCGGCAAATTCAAATTCGCGCTTTCCGTTGGTGTTCAGTTTACTTCACACTACTTTTGATCTGCGATTCACAATTTCAACCAAAAACACGACCATGCGAAAGCAAATGTTCCTGCCGGCCGCCCTGTTCCTGGCTGCCCTCCTTTTTTCCTGTAACAAAGTAGTAAAAAACGAAGCCTATTTCCAGGCAATCGCCCGCTACGTTTACGCCTATACCAGTGGTGATATCGGCCGCACCGACGCCATCCGTGTGCGTTTTGTCGATCCGGCCGTCGGCCAAAACAAGATCGGCCAGCCGGTAGATGCCGGGCTTTTCCAGATCAGTCCCGCCATTGCGGGAAAGGCCGTTTGGGAAGATGACCGCACGATCAAATTGCAACCTGAGGAAGCCCTGCCGTACGGCGCCAGGTATAGCGGAACCGTCCAACTGGGTAAAATTTTTGGCAATGTCCCCGATGTGGCCAAGGTGTTCGACTTCAGCTTTCGCGTGCGGGAACTTTCCTTCGAACTGGTCACCGACGGCCTGCGCGCGGCTGCCGAAAACGACCTGTCCAAACAACAGCTCATCGGCCGCATCCTGACCAGTGATGCCGTGGAAACCGCCGCCCTGGAAAAAACCCTGACGGCCAAACAAGGCAACAAATCGCTCAACATCCGCTGGACGCACAGCGCCGACGGGCTTTCGCACGAATTTACGGTGCTGGATATCGAGCGCTCGACGGTACGTTCCAAGGTGGAACTCAGTTGGTCGGGTAAATCGCTGGGCATCGAAAAATCCGGCAAAACGGAGCAAATGGTGCCGGCCCTGGATGAATTTGTGGTGCTGCAAACCCGCGTCATCCAATCCGAAGAACAATACATCCTGCTCAATTTCTCCGACCCGCTGGAAACCAGCCAGATGCTGGACGGCCTGATCCACATCGAGAACTACGATAATAACCTGCGCTTTGCCATAGACGGCAACTTCGTGCGCGTGTACCCCGGCCGGCGGATCAGCGGCACGCACAATTTGCGCGTGGAAGCCGGCATTCGGAATATCGCCGGCGCGGCCATGAAAGGCCGGAGCGACTGGCCGCTAAATTTCGAAGACCTCAAACCGTCGGTGCGCCTGGTAGGCCGCGGCGCTGTGATCCCCCAGCAGGCCGATGGCGCGATAATTTTCCCCTTCGAAGCCGTCGGGTTGCGGGCCGTGGATGTCGAGGTGTTCAAAATTTTCAACTCCAATATTTTGCAATACCTCCAGGTGAATGAGCTGGAAGGCGACCAGGAACTCGACCGCGTCGGGAAAATTATCATGCAGAAAAAAGTGGCGCTCACCGACCTCAATCCCGATGCCAATTCGCAGGTTTGGCAGCGCTATGCACTCGACCTCCAGGAAATCATTCAGCAGGACCCCGGCGCGATTTACCAGGTGCGCCTGACGTTCCGGCGCGGATATGCGATTTACAATTGTAATGCAACCGCGCAAAACGACACCGGCGGAGACGCCGCTCCCGCCACAGAAAGTTGGGAGGAAGCCGACAACCTGGCCCACCTTGGCAGCACCGACGAGAACGGCAACCTGGTCAGCATTTGGGGGGGCTACCGCGGCATTTACTACGGCAACGACGACGATTACTGGTGGTCCGAAAACGACGATTACGAGTGGGGCAACCGCGACAACCCCTGCGCAAAGGAATACTACAACTACGAGCATTTTACCCGGCGCAACGTTTTCGTCAGCGACCTCGGCATCACGGCCAAACGCGGGAAAGACCGCTCGCTGTTCATTTCGGTGAACAGCCTGCACACCACACAACCGGAAAACGGCGTCGATCTGGAACTGTTCAACTACCAGCTGCAATCCATCGCCAAATTGCGCACCGACGGGAACGGCATCGCCACCACCGACGAACTGCGTGAAGCGCCCTTCCTGATCGTCGCCAACCGCGGCGACCGGCGCGGATACCTGCGCATGGCCGACGGCAGTTCGCTCTCGCTCAGCCGTTTCGACGTGGCCGGCGTGGAGCCGCAAAAGGGGCTGAAAGGCTACCTCTACGGCGAGCGGGGCGTGTGGCGCCCGGGGGATTCGCTGTACCTGAATTTTGTTTTGGAAGACCAAAAAGGCAACCTGCCCGCCAGCCACCCGGTTACGCTCGAACTCACCGACCCGCGCGGCGCCATGCAGTACCGCACCACCTCGGCACAGGCTGTGGGCGGTGTTTACCCCTTCCACTGCGCCACCCGCCCCGATGCCCCTACCGGCAACTGGACGGCCAAAGTGCAGGTCGGTGGCGCAACGTTTAGCAAACAATTGAAAATCGAGACCGTCAAGCCCAACCGCTTGAAAATGAACCTCGATTTCGGCAAAAAAAGCCTGAGCGCCGGCGATGCCGGTTTGAGCGGCAAACTCCAGGTCAACTGGCTCCACGGCGCTTCGGCCAAAGGCCTGAAAGCGGTGGTTGAAATGCAACTCCGGCTGGCGCAAACGGAGTTTAAAAATTTCAAGGATTTTGTGTTCGACGATCCGGCACGCAACCTGTGGAGCGAACCGGAGGTGTTGTTCGACGCCCGGCTCGACGACAACGGCCAGGCCAACATCCCGCTCCGCCTCGGCAACCAGGAAAACGCCCCGGGCAAGCTGATCGCCAATTTCAAAATCCGGGCCTTCGAAAACAGCGGCGACTTCAGCACCGACAATATCGCCGTCGACTATTACCCCTTCGAGCGGTTCGTGGGCGTTTTTATTCCGACAAATAAATGGGGCTCCAAAACGATAGACCGCAAGGGCGGCCAACTCCAGTTCGCCTGCGTGGATCAAAACGGCAAACCCATGCCCGGCCAACGCATCGAAGTGGGCCTGTACCGCTGCGACTGGCGCTGGTGGTGGGAAGAAGACCGCAACAGCAATGTCGCCCAGTTCAATTCGGCCAACCACGTCAATGCCGTCGAAAAAACCACCCTCACCACCGACGGTCGCGGCCTGGCCACCTGGACAGTTCGACCCGACAACTGGGGGCGCTTCCTGGTGCGCGTTTCCGACCCGGATGGCGGGCATGCCGCCGGCGACTTTTTCTGGAGCGGTCAACCTGACGAGTTGAATGACATCCACAGCCGGAATGCTGCCGCCATGCTGCCGTTTTCGGTAGGAAAAGAAAAATACAACGTCGGCGACGAAGTGACGCTCAAGGTACCTGCCAGTGAGGACGGGCGCATTTTGCTCACGCTGGAAACCGGCACACGGGTACTGCTGCACCAGTGGTACGAGGCCAAAACCGGCGACAATACCCTGAAATTTCACGCCACCGAAAACATGGCGCCCTCGGTGTACGCCCATGTCAGCTTGTTTCAACCGCATGCGCAAACCAAAAACGACCTGCCTATTCGCATGTACGGCGTGATGCCGGTAAACGTGGAAAATCCGGGCACGCAACTGAAACCTCAACTCGACATGCCCGACGTGCTCAAACCCGGCGAGCCGTTCACCGTCAGCGTCCGGGAAAGTTCGGGCAAGGCCTGCACCTACACCCTGGCTATCGTGGACGAGGGCTTGCTCGACCTTACGCGCTTTAAAACACCCAACCCCGGGGAAGTTTTTTTCGCCCGTGAGGCGCTGGGCGTCACTACCTGGGACATGTACGACTACGTGCTGGGCGCCTACGGCGCAAAACTCGAGCGCATCCTCAGCATCGGCGGCGACGCGATCAACCAAAAAGCAAAAAATGCCGCGCAGATCAACCGCTTCAAGCCGGCGGTGGTGCATGTCGGGCCGTTTACCCTTGAAAAAGGCAAAACGGCGAAACACACCCTGAAACTGGACAACTACGTGGGCTCCGTACGGGCCATGGTGGTTTGCTCCGCGCCGGCGCCGGGCAATCAGGGCGCCTACGGCAGCGCTGAAAAAACCTGTCCGGTGCGCAAACCGCTGATGATTCTGCCAACCCTGCCCCGCGTGCTGGGTCCCGGTGAAACACTTCGGCTACCGGTAGAGGTGTTTGCTATGGAGAAAAAGGTGAAAACCGCCACCATCCGGGTGCGGGAAAGTTCGGGGCTGGTGGCTATCCAGGGGTCGCCGACCAATAGTTTGCAATTCGATCAGCCGGGAAATGAACTGACCTACTTCGATTTGAAAGTGGGCAACCGGACCGGTGTAGCCAAATTTAGCATCGAAGCACAGGGTGGCGGTGAACGGGCAATGCAAACCATTGAAATACTGGTGCGCAACCCCAATCCGGTGCAATCCACCGTCTGGGAAGGTGAAATTGAGCCTGGTCAGGAATGGGGCTCCGATTTCGATCCGGGCCGGTACTCCGACATTAGTTCGGCCGTCATCGAAGTGAGCGCTTTGCCTCCCATCAACCTGAGCCGCCACCTGGAGTATCTGATCCGCTACCCGCATGGCTGCATCGAACAAACCACTTCGGCGGCATTCCCGCAATTGTTCGTGGATGTGCTGACGCCGCTTTCCCAAAAGGAAAAAGACCGGATCGCCAAAAACGTGGCGGCAGCCATTTCGAAATTGCAAAATTTTCAGCAGTCGGACGGCGGTTTTTCCTATTGGCCGGGCGGCGGCGTGAACGACTGGAGCAGCACGTACGCGGGCCATTTTTTGCTGGAAGCAAAAGCAAAAGGCTACGCCGTGCCGCAAGGCATGGTTGACCGCTGGATGGATTACCAAACAAAAACAAGCAAGCAATGGAGTGGCAGCAGCGGCAACAGCGACTGGCGCGGCTACGACAGCGACCTGAACCAGGCCTACCGGCTGTATGCGCTTGCCCTGGCCGGCAAACCCAACCTCGCCGGCATGAACCGCATGAAGGAGCAAAAGGGGCTGTACACTCAATCGGCGCTGCTGCTGGCGGCAGCCTATGCTCAGGCCGGCAAAGCAGAGGCTGCCCGGGAAATAGCGCGTGGAAAATGGCGGGACGACTGGCGGTACGACTGGTGCGGCAACACCTACGGCAGCGACTTGCGCGACCGCGCCCTGATCCTGGAAACCTACACGGCTATAGGCGACAACAAGCGCGCCGAGGCGTTGGTGCAGTACATCAGCAAGGAAATGGGCAACCAGGATGGCTGGTACTGGAACACGCAGAGCCTGGCAACTGCCTTGCGCGCGTTGTCGAAATATGCGGTGAAAAATTTTGGCAGCAACGGCCCGGCATTTGCCTACCGGATTGGTGATGCGGGTTATAAAAACGGCGATAAGTCAAAACCTGTTTCAACCGTCCAGTTTGCCGAACAGGCGCTGAATAACAACCGGATTGCCGTGAAAAACAACGGCTCCGCCAAACTCTACGCCCGGCTGATCATTTCAGGCCAGGCGCTGGTCGGCGAAGAAACGGGCATGAGCAACAACATAACCCTGGCGGTACGCTACACGGACAACAACGGCAACCCGGTAGACATCGGCAAGCTGGCGCAAGGCACCGATTTTGTGGCCGAAGTGACAATCCGCCGTACCGGGGATCTCAAATTCCCGTTCCAGGAGCTGGCCCTTTCGCAGGTGTTTCCTTCCGGCTGGGAAATCCTGAACGCGCGCATGTCGGGCATTAGCCTGGGCGGCAGCAGCGCCGCCGACTACCAGGATATCCGCGACGACCGGGTGTACACCTACTTTGACCTGCCCTACTCGTACGACTATCAGAACAAACGGGTGCGCGAAACCAGCAGCACCTACCGCATTCAGCTGAACGCGGCCTATGCCGGGCGGTATTACCTGCCGGCGGTGGGCTGCGAAGCGATGTACGACAGCCGGATTCGGGGGAGTGTGCCGGGCCGGTGGGTGGAGGTGATTTGAATTTTTGGCTCATATTCCCGTTTGGCTGAGCGGGGAGCCAAGTGAGGGGGTGACTGCCAGTCACCCCCTCACTATCAGCCCGTTGGGAACATGAGCCGAATTTTTTTTAGGGCTGGAGCGGCCGGGGAGTTGAAATAATTTTTGTACGTAGGCCCTGTGAGGACAGATTGTTTCACAGGGCCTAGTTTATTAAAATTACTCATGAAAATTGTTTTTATTATTATCTGCATGGTTCAAGTGTTTTGCCTGGCGCAGGCGCAAAAAACGATATTTGTTGATGCCAACGTCTTAGGTGGAGCTATGAATGGCGCCAGCTGGGCAAATGCATTTGATAATCTTAAAATTGCTTTAAACACATCGTCGGCAAATGATCAAATTTGGGTCGCTAAAGGGACCTATTATCCGACTACCTCGACAGACCGGACCATCTCATTTGTACTGCGCAACGGTGTTCAGCTTTATGGAGGGTTCAATGGAACAGAGACCGATTTATTTCAACGTGATTTTACCACGAATGAAACTATATTATCCGGCAATATTGGAGACCCGGTTGGAACCGACAATTCCTATCATGTTTTGTATGGAAGTGGATTAGATAGCAACACAGTACTAGATGGATTTGTGATTATGCAAGGTTCCGCAACTAGTTCGGACCTACTCTATTCGAATGGCTGGGGAGGAGGGCTTCTTTTAGAGTCTTCACAAAGTATCCCAAACACCTGTCCCAAAATTCAAAACTGCCGTTTTGAACAAAATTTTGCGAGAGTCGGTGGTGCCATTTATTGCCTTTATGATCAAGTTAATATGGTTAACCCCATATTACGTAATTGTGAGTTTATTTCAAATCGGGCAACCACGTTTGCCGGAGCAGTATATAAAAAAGGGCCCGCCATGCCAGATGATCCATTTGTGGTAGAAAACTGCCTTTTTTCCCGAAATGCAGCACTTTCCTCAGACGGAGGAGGGTTTTTCTTAGCTAACACAGGGTATACCACCATTTTTCGTAACTGCACTTTTGACCGTGATTCAGCAAAGTTTTCACTTGGGGGCGGCTTGTATTGTGCAGGTTTTGAAAATGGGTTGAATTCAGTACACTTGATTCTAGACTCTTGTCTTTTTAAAAATAATGTTGCCGCCGAAGGAGCGGGATTTTGTTATCTTGATTTAACCAGCTTTGATTCTTTTCTAGAGTGTGAAATCTTAAACTCAAGGTTTGAAGGAAACAAATCTTCAAATGCAGGAGGTTCTGCTTTTTATATAGCAGGGTTTGCTAAAAGCAAATTCAAAACGGATATTGAGAAAACTTCTTTTGCTGACAATTTATCGTTATCATCTGGAACTACAATAGTTCAAACAGGAGCCGAAGGACAAATTTTGGCTAAATACAAAAATTGCAGTTTCATATCTAATCAAGGCATAGGAGGCCCTAATGATATTAGTTTTCCTGTTTTAACAGGGGTAAGCCCAGGCAGTGTTTCACAGGTGGATGTTAGTAATTGTTTATTTGCTAAAAACGGCGGAGGAGTAGCAGTATTAAATAGTACTCAAACAAAGGGGGCCACTCATATTACGAATTGCACTTTTTATCGTAATGGCAGGTTTGTAATTGACAAAAACTGGAGTGATGTTTATGTAGCAACTGACAGTGTTGGTCACGATTTATACATAAGGAATTGCATATTTTGGGAGCCGCAAACCAATAAGCAACAACTATTTACTAATAATGATTTTAGCAATGTTAATATGTACGACTATCATATTGACAATACTTTAGTTAGCTTAACAGACTACATTATTCCAGGTGCTCCTGAGGCTTATGGTGGCCAAGTTATTTTGGGTTCCGACCCAAAGTTTGAGGACCCCTTAATCGGGAATTTCAAGTTGGAGCCATGTTCTCCTGCAGTAAACTATGGCGACAATTCGGCTGCCAATAGTGCAGGGTTAGTTTTTGATTTGGATGGTAATAATCGTTTTTACCTTGATACCGTTGATCTTGGTGCTTATGAAGTTCAGGATAGTTGTTGGACTGTAGCTACAGATGAAAAAAAATTGGCTTACACTTCGGTTTTAAGCCCCAATCCTGTGGAGCCAGGTGGAACAACTCGCTTGCATTTATAGCCGCCGCAAAGTGGTTTTGAAACCCCGATAGATTCACGGGTTTATCAAA
>CAZAEZ010000077.1:0-20059 GCA_964484205.1 uncultured Saprospiraceae bacterium
TCGATTTCGATCCTATTAAAAACATTTCAACCAACTTGTGGGTAATCGGGAGCCCTAAGAGGGAGGGGATGGGGGCATAGCCATCAACTTTAGGGTTTTGAGCGGGTGTACACTTTTGACTTTTCAAATTGAACTTTTCAAATTTGACTTTAAAGAAGCTTCTCAACCCGGAATCTTACCTTTTTAAGTCAAAAGTTCAATTTGAAAAGTCTAATTTGAAAAGTGTTCACCCCCTCTGGTTCGTTAAGTTGAAGGCTATGAGGGATGGGGGTGGGGCCGACACTCGTAAAACTCAAAAAATTCAACTCCCCGAAAACATCCCCGCAAAACCCATAAATGCCATAGACAAAATACCGGCAACGATCAACGTGAATGCAGTGCCTTTCACCACATCCGGAATATCCAGTATGCGGGTTTCTTCCCGGATACCGGCCAGCAGCACGAGCGCCAACGTAACCCCGCCACCGGCGCCCAGGGCATACACCAGACTTTCAGCCAGGCCGTAGCCCTTGTTTGTGGCAAACAAGGCCAGGCCCAAAATGGCGCAGTTGGTGGTGATGAGCGGCAGGTAAATGCCCAGCGCCCGGAACAGCTCCGGACTAAGTTTTTTGATCGCCATTTCCACAAACTGCACCGTACTGGCAATCACAATGATAAAACTGATCAACCGCAAATACGGCGCGTAAATCAACACGTACGTGTTCAGCAACCAGGCGCACAGTGCCGTGATGAGCATGACAAACACGTTGGCCAATCCGAGCCGGAAGGCTGTTTCCAGCTTATGCGTGACGCCCAGAAAAGGGCAAATGCCCAGGAAATACGCCAGAATAAAATTGTTGACCAGCAAAGCCGAAATGAAAATCCACATCAAATTGTCCATAACGAGTTGCTTTTAAACGGGTTTAGCGGATGCGGGTTGCTTTTTGCGTTGCTGCATCCAGTTGAAAACCAGCAGCATAAATCCCAGGGTGAAAAATCCGCCCGGCGGCAGCACCATGACCACCCAGGGCTCAAAACTGTTGCCAAACAAGGGGATGTTGAACAGGGAGCCGCTGCCCAAAATTTCCCGGATGGCGCCCACGCCGAATAGCGCCAGCGTAAAGCCCAGGCCCATGCCCAGCGCGTCGGACACCGACAACAGCACCGGATTGCGCGCCGCGAACGCTTCCGCCCGGCCAAGAATAATGCAGTTCACCACGATCAGGGCAATGAATGCCCCCAGTTCCTTGTGAATCGCAGGGGTGAACGCCGCCAGCAGAAAATCGACGAGGGTGACGAAGGTGGCAATGATCACCACGAAGGTGGTGATCCGAACCTGCGCCGGAATTACCATCCGCAGTGCCGACACCAGCAAACTGGAAAAAAACAGCACAAACAAGGTCGCCAGCCCCATAGCCAGGCTGTTGATCGCGGTATTCGACACGGCAAGGGCCGGACACATGCCAAGCACCATCACGAAAATGGGATTCTCCTTCCAGAGGCCCTTCATAAATTCTACGGCGAGTTGCCTGCCTTGGTCGTTTTGTGTATTCATTCCTGTTGTTTTTTAACCTGTTCGGACAGGAAGGCATCAATCGGTGTTTGCCATTTTTCCAAGCCCTGATTTAGCAGTTTCACTACTGCTTTCGAAGAAATGGTGGCGCCGGAAATGGCCTCTACTTCGTTGGGTTTACTTTTTTTTCCTGGTGAAACAATGACTACTCCCGCCGCGCACTCCAGTTCGGTGAAGTTGTTGCGGAAAGCGGCATCCTTGATGATCTTGTCGCCCAGGCCGGGCGTTTCCTTGCTTTCCAGCACTTCAAAACCGATGACCATTTTCCGTACCGGGTCGTAGCCGATAATGCCGGCAACAACATCCTGAAAGCCGATCACCTGGGCGGGAATGGCAAAGCCGATCAGCTGCCCCCTGGCATCATAACCGGCAAATATGGCGTCGCTGCCCGGTGTCTCCTGCACTTCCAATTTGCCGGCGCTCAGGCCCATGGGCTTAAATGCATTACACCCGGGCAACACCTGGTAAATCGCCTGTTCCAACGCCCGCGCTTTATTCGCTTCGATCATGGGCAAGGTGTACAGGTAGGCACTGACCAAAACCAGCCCGGAGATAAAGCCCGCCATGCCCAGGGTGAAGACTAATCTGCTGGATTTTACGTCCTGTGCCATGTTCTTGTTTTTAAATTTTGTGCCCTACGAATGTCCATAAACGCGTCGTCGGGTGTACCGGTTAATCAGGGGCGTAGCGGCATTCATGAGCAAAATGGCGTACATCACGCCTTCCGGCAAACCACCCCACAAGCGGATGACTACCACCAAGGCGCCAATGCCGCAACCGTAAATCCAAATGCCTTTGCTGGTCAGGGGCGATGTGACCAAATCGGTGGCCATGTAAACGGCGCCGAGCATCAACCCGCCGGCCATCAGCATGAAGTGCGGAGGCGGGTAGCGATCCGGGGCAATGCCGTACACGAGCGCCGTCAGCACCGCTACGGCAATGAAAATACCTGCCGGAATACGCCAGTTGATCAGTCCACGATAGGCCAGAAACAAACCGGCCAACAGGATGAGCGCGGCGCTGGTTTCGCCGATACAGCCACCGGTATTGCCCAGCAGCAGGTCGGGCCAGTTGGTCATTTCCTGACCGAATTTCATTTTGGCCAGCGGGGTGGCGCCGCTAACGGCATCTACCACATCTGCTTTCAGAAAAGGTAGGGAAAAGTTGCCGCCCCGGCCGGAGAAATACTGCCCGTCGGGCAAAGCCCAGGTGGTGATGGCGCCGGGAAAGGCCGCCTGCAAAAACGCGCGGCCAACCAGGGCCGGGTTAAAAATATTTTGCCCGAGTCCGCCCCACATTGCCTTGCCCATGCCGATGGCCACCACGCCGCCCACGAAAGCCATCCAAAGCGGAAACCCCGGCGGCAGGGTAAAGGCCAGCAACATGCCGGTGATCAGCGCCGAACCGTCGCGCAACTTGGCGCCGCCTGCAAACAGCCACTCGGTGCCCAGGCAGGCGAGCACGCAAACTGCCGTGACCAGCACCGCGCTCAGACCAAAATAGTAGAACCCGGCCAGCAACAAGGGCGCCAAGCTCAGCACCACTTCCCACATGATGCGGGGCGTGGTGGCCTGGTCGTGCAAAAACGGCGCGGTGGATATGATCGTCCTCGATGTTTCAGGCATGGCGCGGGTTGTTTATTTGTTTTCGCGGGCTTTTTTTTCGCGGATCATGGATTTCCCCACCCGAAAACTCTGCACCAGCGGAATGCCGGAAGGGCAAACGAAGGAGCAGGAAGCGCACTCGAAGCAATCCAGCACATTGTTTTCCTCCAACTCATCCCAAAGCCCGTGTTTGGCCAGCAAGCCCATTTTAGCCGGATTTAAAAACAAAGGGCAGGCATCCAGGCAGCGTCCACAGCGGATGCAACTGTACGTATCAAACGATTGCACTTCCTTATCGGTCAGGATCAGGATGCCGGAAGTGCCTTTCACTACCGGTACATCCAGGTTTTTCTGTACCATGCCCATCATAGGCCCACCGAGCAGGATGCGCGGCGAAGGAACGGTAATGCCGCCGCAATACTCCACTACCTGGCGCATGGGCGTGCCGATGGGAACCAGCAAATTGGCTGCCCGCTGCACGGCGGTTCCGGTGACGGTCAGCACCCGCTCGATAAGCGGCTTGCCGCGGCGGAAATAGTCGGCCACCGCGACAATGGTACCCACATTGGAAACCATGGTGCCGACATCCAGGGGCAATTTCCCGCTGGGCACTTCCTCGCCCAGGATGGCGGTGATCATCATTTTTTCGGCGCCCTGTGGATATTTCACCTGCAAGGGCGACACTTCGATCGGAAGTTCGCTGGCCGAGGCGGCTTCGCGCAAAATGGCAATGGCATCGGGCTTGTTTGCCTCAATTCCGATAAATATTTTTTCCGCCTGCACAAAATGTTGCAGGATGCGGGTGCCGTCGATCAGGGCATCGGCATATTCCACCATGATGCGGTGATCACAGGTGAGGAAGGGCTCGCATTCGCAGCCGTTCAGCATGAGATAGCGGCAAACCTTTCCTTCGGGAATGGCAAATTTAACGTGGGCCGGGAACGCAGCCCCGCCCATACCGACGATTCCGGCTTGCTGAACGCCGTTGATAAATGCCTGGTAATCCAACTGTTCCACCCGGGTTTCAGGCAAGCCGGTCTGCATCCGTTGCGTGGAGTACGGGTCAATCCGGATTTTGATGGCGGGCTGCATCTGGCCGTTGGGATGGTCGAACAGATCAATGGCCACCACCGTGCCGTCGACAGGGGCATGCAAGGCTACCGACACGAATCCGCCCGCTTCGGCAATCAGCTCCCCCCGTCGCACCCGTTGGCCTTCCCGCACCACCGGTTTGGACGGCGCGCCCAAATGCTGATTCAAATGCAGGATGTATTCCTCCACAAAAGGCATGCGTTCGATGGGCGATGCACTGGATCGCGCTTTGTACGTTTCCGGATGAACGCCATGCCGGAACGTTTGCAGGGAGCCGGTTTTACTTTGGTCGGAATGCATGCGCCTGGTCGCTGTTTTTAGATAGTGCGAGCAGTTTTTCCCGCAACTTGATCCGTGTTTTTTCTAAAAATTCCTGTTCGAGTTGCTCCAGCCGGGCTGCATGGGCAGATTCAATCTCCTGAATCCGGGCCTCATAACGGGCTGCAACCTCGGACTCCGCTTCCTGCCACAGTTTTTCAGGGTGGGGACTGAGTGTGCCGGCCATTTCCCGGAGGTAATTCCAGGTCGACAGAGCCACCGCGCAGGCGTGCACCACTTTTTCTGAAACGGCATATGCCGTTGGTACGGCATTTTTCCGATGCGGGTAGATTACCGGGGTTTTACCTTCCCGGGCAGTCGCGTCCATGTTCAGGTATTCGGGCAAAGGGGATTCGTTCGCCGGAGTTTCTTGCTGCG
The DNA here is from genome assembly GCA_964484205.1 of uncultured Saprospiraceae bacterium. Classification (GTDB taxonomy): domain Bacteria; phylum Bacteroidota; class Bacteroidia; order Chitinophagales; family Saprospiraceae; genus M3007. The sequence continues at coordinate 4,945 of CAZAEZ010000077.1, forward strand.
CTTCGAATTGTTCCTGCCAATCGTCGAGGGTGAACAGCCAGTCGGCAAAAGTCACTGCTTGCGGATCAGCATTTTCCGCTGCAAGGGTCCAGCCGGTGTGTTCGGACGGATTCCCCAGGAGCGCAATACCGGCAGCCCGCGAAAGGCCGGTTTGCTGCGCAGGATTTACTTCAAAAAAAGGCACAGCGCGGCTGTTCAGCGCCAGGTCGGCCAGTTGAGGCCAGGCGGTAAGCGGTAAATTATGCCGCCCGGTTTCCGGGCAATACAACAGGAAAAACGCCGGTTCGTGCGAACGCATGCCGCGAAGCAAACCCTCAAAAAACACCTTTGGGTTGCCGGCGGAACCCATGAAAACGCCGGCCTGCCTGCAACTTTGGGCTGCCTGCAAAAGCGCAATGCGTTCCCCGAAGTACGCCTCCGGCGCTTCATCGGGTCGCAAAGCCCCGTTGTCCAGCACGATAATTTTCATGGGATAATTACACGCCAGGACCTTGGGCAACTGCCCGGTAAAGTTTTCCGGCAGGCGCTCCCGGTTGCAAACCACCAGCAGGGGCGGCGCCAGGTTTTTCTCCGTTTCGGTTAACTGATCCCAGTTCAACGTTGCAATGGCTTCGGCATGCAGTTCGGGCCGGTATTGATTTTTTATTTCCAGTTTGGCGCGGCGCAGCAGCCGGATATTGTCGACGGTATGCCGCAATTGCGCTTCAAAAAGTCCAAGACTCAAATCGAGTGAACTGCCGGTCGAGGCCAGCGCCGGGGCCTGAAAAGCGTGGAAGGGATAAAGCGATTCGGTCGCTTGTTCCCCGCCGGGGAAAACCAGCCCGTAGCGGGCGCGGCCCATGCCGGTGGGGCCCTCTTTCAGGGTCCAGAGGAGGTCTTTCAAGGCCTGAACTAATTGGGTTTTTCGCTGTAAAACCGCTGTGTCAATCAGTTTCAGGTGTTCCTGCGTCGACAAGCGGGCGATTATTTCATCCAGTGGCAGGCGCTTTCCATCAGCGTCGCGGATCGCGTCCAGCAGGCCTGATGAGTTTTCAGCAGGCAAGGCTTCGCCTAAAATTTTGTGGATATTTTCCGACAAGTCGGCTATGGCTTGTTCAATGTCGCGGCACATGGCCGCCAGATTGGGTTGGCCGATCGATTCGGCCAAGGCTGTTAGCCAATGGATCATGGCTTTTTGGGGCCCCATTTCGTCTGCGCCGGGGCCCGCCAGGGTGCTGTAATTGTACCGGCTCAACATCAGAGCCGCCAGTGGGTTGTGTTCCGCATCATCGAGTAAGCGCTGAATACTCGCCGGCGCAGTATCGGGCAGTTGCTCCCAACATTCCAGGGTAGCGGCGGCTTGTTCGCGCAATTCCGGGGTTTCAGGAGTCATCTCCAGCGCCAGCGGTTCGCAAACTGTCGAACAGATGCCGCATCCGGTGCATGCCTGGCTGTCGAGTGCCAGGGCAAAAAGTTCGCCGCTACCGCCATCCACCACTTCCCGTTGGTTAAACAGTTTTTGCGTCGCTGCGACGGGGAGCGGTTTCAGGACTGCGGTCAATTTTTCTAGCTGTTGTTCGGTGGCCGCCCGTTTTTCGCCTTCCAAATTCAGTTGACCGGCCAAACGGGTGTAGGCTTCCGGCAGGAAATCCGACAGATTCCCGATGGGTTCCGCTTTTTCCAGAATGACCTGCCCTGCAATTTTTCCCAAATTTTTCACCAGGGGGGTAAGCTGCGCCAACGGCGTGCCTTGTTTCGCAGCGATCTCCATGCCGCCGCGGAGCAACTGCTCCACATTGATGGCCAGGGATGGCAGTGCTGCATGCGGGCAGTGCACCATGCAGGCGCCGCATGCGGTGCACAATTCCGGTTTGAAAACCGGCAGGTCGGTCCTGTCTTGTGGCCTGCCTGCCAGGGTAGCCGTACCGGCCGGCGCCACCGGAAGCGCCTGGAACGGATCGGCGACGAGCTCATGCGCCGCTCCGGCAGTGTACAACGCCGCGGTGTTGTGGTAAAACCGGGCGGCCCTGGCATACGGCGGACCCAGGTCTTTTTGCCGGTGTATGTTGCGGGGCGTTGTATCGGAGCCGGTTTTTTCTTTTACAGCAGGCAGTGTTTCGGGTTGAATACTGAATTGGGAAATCTCCGGAAAATTGCGCTCGATGGTTTGCAGTAATATTTCATGTTGCGGAAATTCTGAGTTGGTCCGGGAAAAGTTGATGCCGGCAAAAAAACCGGACTTCTGCCCGCCCTTGGGCAGCATATTTTCAAAAACAGCCTGCAACAGCGCCGAATCGGGCTGGACAAGCAGCCGGCCCTGGAAACTGCCTGGGGCGTGTTTGCCGTGTGGCGCTACCCATTCCTGTACCGTTTCAACGGAGACGACAGCCGGCGCGGTAGTCCCGGGGTCGAACCAGGTTAACCCTTTTTTTCCAAAAAAAGCAGGTGTTAGCCTTGCCTTGGGTATGGGGTGGATGAGGGCAAGGTGGACGTAGCCGGCCCGCATGGTTTTAGCGCTCCGCAACTGATCCACCGACGCTTTCGCCGCTTGGGAAAGCATGCCCGTGCTTGCCATGATATAATCGGCATCCTTAACCTGGTATGAATCGAAAGCGCCCGGGCAAGCGGGTATGTTTTTTTGAAAATCTGCAAAAACCTGGTTGGCGATTTCGGGCAATGCCCCGTCAAAAAAATAGGCATTGGCGGCATATTCCAGGGCTGCCGGCAAGCCCGATTTGTCCGCTCCGGCAAGTGTCGGGTAATCAAAATGATACCAGTCGGGCACCCGGCGGCGGGTTTTTCCAAAAAGCATCTGCTGCGCCGGGGTGGGGGAGGCGATCGACTCGTCGGGGTCGCCCAACAGGCTGACAACGGTACTGGCCTCCGGGAAAATCAGATCGGGCTGTTCGGAAAAATTTTCATCTTTTTCCAGCAACAACACCCCCGGGGCAAGGGCGGCTTCGGCAATGCGTTGGCCAATCAGCGCAAGGAAAACGGCATCCTGTGCGTTGGCCGCGCTGAGGATAAAACAACCGCTGTGTTTGAGGGCAGCGAGGGGGGCTTGTCCGCTTGTCGAGCGGTCGACCAGGCAGGTGATCAGGGTGGGGATGTGGTTGCGCGCCATTTCGCGCAGCCGGGGCAGGTTGTTTGCCAGATCGGTTGCGGTCATGATCGCTGCTGTGCGCAAGCCGCCTGCGGCAAGCCCTGCCAGGAATGAAAGGTCGGCGCTTTGCCGCAGTTGTACGGGACGACCAAATAACTGTGCTACCGCGGGCCGGGGAAACCGCGGGGGCAGGATCAGGCCTTCGCAATAGCCCGCTTGCAGCAAGGCCAGGGCTTCCGCAGCTGTGCTGCCCTGCATTGTTTTTCCAAATATTTGTCTTGGCTGGTTCATATGGTCCGTTTCCGTTTCTTACTCGTCTGTTGCAAATTTTTCAATGCGTCCGAGCGGTAATGTTGTTTGTTGCAGCAATTCGAATTGTTGGTATTCCAGCCAAACGATGGCGTCGGTCGGACAGCGCCGGGTGGCTGCAGGTGTGGCCAGTGCATTCAGTTCGTAGTTGATCACGGCCAGGTTGTTTTTGATCTCGATCAGCCCCGGCGCAGCGTCGGCTACACACCGGCCACAGGCCGTACAGGCGGCAGCGCATTTGTCCAGGGCAGGTTCGCCCTCGAGCAGCGATTTGCATTGCACGACCAGTTTTTGACTAACCGGCATGAGCTGAAATAAATCTTTCGGGCAGGCAACGACGCAATCGTTGCAAGCCACACAGCGGTCGGCAATGACTACCGGGAGCCCGTCGTCATTCATATAAATCGCGTCAAAATTGCAGGCTGCCTCACAATCGCCAAGACCCAGGCAACCCCATGAACAGGCCTTCGGCCCGGCATTCACCACCGTTTCGGCCCGGCAGGTGCGCAACACGCCCCGGTAATCGGCGAGGTTGTGTGCTTCCCGTTTGCCACCGGCGCAGAGCAGGCGCGCGACAATTTTTTCCTGTTCGCCGGCATCCACTCCCAGTAGGGCGGCTATTTTTTGCAAGGCCTCGCCCGACGACACGGTGCATTTTGAAGGCGCCGCGGTCCCTTCAACCAGTTGTTCAGCAAATGCCCGGCAACCCGGCTGGCCACAGGCGCCGCAGTTGGCGTGCGGCAACATTTCATCCACCTGATCGATCCGGGGATCTTCCTCCACCCGCAGTTTTTGGTACGCCACGGCAATGACTCCGGCAAAAAAGAGTCCCAAGCCGACCAAAATTCCAACCGATGTGAGGATTTCGCTTGCCATACGGTCCGTTAGTTAAATTTTGCCGCCCGTTTGATCAGGGCATCCAATCCGGATTCATTCGGATTCAAGGGGGCGCCGGGGTGGATGATAGCCACCGGGCATTCCTCGGCTGCCTTTACCAGTTCGGCAAAGGTGCCGGCTGCCGGATCGGCGATGTAGGCTTGTTTGTCGCCGTTGTATTTGAACAAGCGGCCATTCAGGTTGATACATTCGTTGCAGGAGGTGCACAACGGCGTTTCGATCCAGGCTTCTGCGTTGAGGGCGATGGGCTCCGGCGCTTTGGTTGTTGTCGCGGCGCCGGTAGGCTCCGGTGCTGCCGGTACTTCTTTTGTTTCAGATTTGTTTTCGATCACCTTTTCCGGCGTCACAGGCCGGTCAACCGGCATTGGATAGGCGGCGTCCGGATCGAGGTCGAGCAGGTAGCCAGCCAGTTGCTCCATCGCTGTACGCGCGCTTTCCTCCCGCACTTTTTCGATTTCCTGTTGGTGCGTTTCCCGAAGCCCGGCCAGTTGTTGTTCGAGTGTGGCTTCAAACTCCCGCCGCAATTGTTCGCTCGCCTGTTCGACATGAAAACTGCGGATGCCGGCGTTTTCCTGCAGGTAATGCCAGAAATCCAGGCGTTCCAGGGAAGTCTGAACCAGGGGGAGCGCCACTGCCGCTTTTTGAAGTTTGTTTTCAGCGTCTACCACCCAAATGAAGGGGACTTTACTGTAGGTTTCCTGCACCGGAAGGTCCAAATAATTGGCTAACGGAATCAGATCGTCCGTCCAGTAAATCACCGGTACCAGGCTGAAATAATGCGCAAAGGCAGGGTCCATGGCAGCAAAATCTGCAAAGGTGAACGGGGTGCGTTCGCTATGATTGCTACCGTCGGTGGTGGTGTACAGCAGCGGTTCGTCGGGCCAATCGCCTTCCGGCTCGGGGTTGCTCGCAATATCAAAGCGGCTGCCCCATTTGGGCCCTTTGCGGTTGTCGTAGGTGAAAAACGGGAACTCCCGTCCGCCCAGGGCGGCACTCGACCATACCTGCGCATTTCCCGCCGGCTGTAGTCTCGGATTTGCGGCGAGGGTGTAAAAAAACGCCGGGCCGGGGTTGTTCAGGCCGGCCCACAAGCCCTCCGCCAAAAGCGCCGGATCGGCCAGCGTTGCCTGCAGGGTGTAAGCATCGCGGTGTGCTACGGCCAGGGCAGCAGGCTCCTGCCGGAACACCGGGTCCGTTTTTCCATTGCTATCGGGTGGCGCGACATGTCCGAAGGCGTCAAACTTCAGCGCCAGGCACTTTACCGGGCGGTTGGAAGCCAGCAGGGCGGAAAAATCATTCAAACCAAAATGGACCAGTTCGGCGCTGTGCACCGCCAGAATGAAAGACGGGCAAAGCGCCCATTCCGCTTCCGTGAAACCGGTGTGGGTGAAATGCGCAAAAAAATCGGTGTGCACCTCGTGCTGGTAATGTTCCTCCAATTCCAGGTTGGCAATCCGCATGGCCGCAAACATGGTCGAAACGGCCTGCATTTTTTCATCGAACAAATTGGTGATCCGTTTAAATGCTTTTTCGCCCGGGACGATTTCAACGGCTGCATTCGGAAAAATTTCCTCCGGGTTGATCGCGCTGTTTTTTGTTAAACGTTTGGCGATCAGCACGCTGGGTTTGTGCAACCAACTGTCCGACAGGGTATGCTCCAGTGTTTTCAAAACTTGCTCCAGGCGGCGCAGGCGCTCTTCAGGCATGGCCACCGAACCGCCGGTCGGCATTACTGCGGCCAGTTCGTTAAAATTCAAAAAGGAGCCGGCAAAATCCATACTCGACGCCAGCGAATCGGCGCCATGTGCTGCCGGGTCTTTTTCACGCTCCACAGCCAGAATTTGCCGAATTCGGGCAATAAGTGGCGTTGTCTTTTTTTTCAAAATTTCCTGTTGCAGGCTTGCCTGCAGGTCGAGCAATATTGACAACAGGTAAAATGGCGCGCAGGGGGAATGCGGGATGAGTTTGCCGCCGGTCGGCAAGGCTTTGCGAAGGGCATTCACGTCGGCCAAAAGGGCGTCGCCTTCCGGGCCGCTCAGTTTCAGTTGTAAAACCAGGGCGTCGAGCGCATCGTCGATGAAGGGCCGGAGCGGTTGTGGACTATCCGCGTCCGCAAGTTGTTTTTTTAAAATAAAATCGAGCCGCGCAACATTGTCTTTCAGGATTTTGCCTTCAGCCGGGTCTGCTGCGAAAGTTGCGATCGATTGTTCGACCAAGGCCCGTATGGTGCGTACCTGAGGATTGCCGTCCGGAAGCAGGGCGTCTGCAATCCAGGAGGGATATGGCCCGGCCTGTTGCACCGAACGGTATGGCGCAAGTAAGGCCGGGAAACAGCCTGCTTCAGCAGCCAGGCCGCCGCCTTTACCGGTCCGGAAAAAGGCCCGCAATGTTTTCCAGTAGGTCCGCAACTCCGTATCCGCAGCTGTAGGCTGAGGTTCCAGAACCGGCGCCGTGAATTTTGTCGAAAGCGTGGCAAGCTTGCCATCTTCTGCCAGGGTGGTCGATTCGGGGTGCAGAAACAAGTCTGCTGCATCGTCCCGAAAAATATCTTCCAGCCAGTGCTGATCCGATCGGTTCTTGTTTGACATGAAAACAGATTTTAGCGGTACCCTCGGGGGCGCCGGTGATTTTACACGGTGAAACGTTCCAGTTCCTGGTTGATGGCCGCGATCTTTTGTTCGGGCGTAAAATTCAGGTTGTGGGCGCCGTACAGGTCGTAGCGCAGTGCTCCGGTATTTTGGTAAAGCAAGCCCAGGTAGGAAATTTCGGCATTGGCAGCAAGTTGGCGCGCCTGATTCATATCGGCAGGATCGTGTTCCAGGTGGTTGGAGAAAACCCGGCCGGTGGCATCGTCAACCGGCACGCCATTTTCGTGCGTGAGCAGGCAAACGTGCTCCTTGTCGGATACTTTGGCATCTACGGCAGCCGGCATGAATTTCGGGCAACGCATGCTGATTTTTACAAAACTAAATCCCGGGTGCTCGTACGCCTTGCGAATCGTGGCATAGAGGTGCGACGGGATCCAGTCGGCAGTTTGCGCCACAAACGATACATTGGATACACCCAGCGTGGTCAGCAAGGGATTGATCGGCGGGAGTACCGAGCCGTGCGGGTGGGTGTTCGACATGGTGCCCATCGGCGAGGTGGGCGACGTTTGCTTTTTGGTCATCCCATAGATCTGGTTGTCAAACAGCAAGACCGTCATGTTCATGTTGTACCGGATTGCATGGATCCAGTGCCCCGCCCCGATCGAACAGCAGTCGCCGTCGCCGGTCACGACAAACACATTCAGGTCGGGTCGTCTGAACTTGATCCCGCAGGCTACCGGAAAAGCGCGGCCGTGCAGGCCGTGAAAGCCGTAGGTATTCATGTAGTGTGGAAAACGGCTGGAGCAACCGATACCCGACACGAACATGGTTTTTTCGGGCGGCAGTTGTTCCTCCTTGCAGAGTCGCTGAACGGCGGAGAGCACAGCGTGGTCGCCGCAACCCGGGCACCAGCGGGCCACCCCTTTTTCATAATCGTGCAGGGTGTAGTATTTTTCAGGAAGATCGATGATGCAGGCATCAAGATTCAGACCGAACATGGTAGTTAAATTTTAGTGGTTAAGCCTGGATGTTATCATCTCCAAAATATTGCCGGGGCGCAGGGGCTGCCCATGCACATTGGAGAAGCAATCAATGTCGGTTAAGGTTTGGGCGCGCAGCAACCAGGCGAGCTGGGCATAGCGGCGGTTTTCCGGTGTGATGAGCGGGTCGGTTGGCGCGTCGCTGTAATTGATTTCCACCGTGATCACTTTTTTGAAACGATCGAAAATCGCTTTCAAACCCGGCTCCATCGGAGAAAGGAAGTGCAGGTGCAGCGCACTGACCTGATAACCGCTCTCCCGTGCATTGTCTACAGCCTCCTCGATAGCGCCCCGGGTAGACCCCCAGCCAACGACAAGCAGGTCGCCGCCCGATGCATCGCCGTACACGCGGGGCGGTTTGAGTGAATTGCCGAAGGCTGCCATTTTGCGGCTCCGCATGCTCACACCGTGTTGGTTTTGTTCCGGACTGTAAGAAACTTTGCCGGCTTCGGTATGGGCAAGCCCGGTGAGGGTGAACATGCCGTCTTTCTGGCCGGGAACCGGGCGCTTGCTCAAGCCCGTTTCCTCCGTCCAGGCATACGGATTGACGCCTTTTTGCCAGGCGCTTTGATCGATCGGCGGGGCAAGCCATTCGGGCCGTAGCTGCGGCCGGGGAAATGGCTGGACGCCGGTGGCCAGGTTGGCGTCGGTCATAATCATAACGGGCACCCGGAAGGCCTCTGCAATCTGGCGTGCCAGGATCACGAAGTGAAAACATTCTTCAATGGTGGCCGGCGCCATCACAATTTTGGGCGTGTCGCCCGGTTGCCCGTAAAGCGCGGCGAGCAGGTCGCCCTGCTCTACCTTGGTCGGCAAGCCGGTGGACGGGCCGCCCCGCTGCACATCAATGATCACCAGCGGCACCTCGGCCATGACGGCCAGCCCGATAAATTCCGTTTTCAACGCCAGACCGGGCCCTGAGGTAATCGTCACCGCAGTTTTGCCCGCATACGATGAGCCGATGGCAAAACCAATGGCGGCTATCTCGTCCTCTGCCTGGTGAATGAGCCCGCCTGCCTGTTCGATACTTTCAGCCAATTGGTGCGAAGCGGAGGTGGCCGGTGTGATCGGGTACATGGAACACACCTCAATCCCGGCGGCAAGCACGCCAAACGCGAGCGCTTCGTTGCCGTTCATGACCACCATGTCCTGCTTTTGCTCCATGGCAGGAATATCGAAGCGGAGGTCGAGATTGCCGGCAGCCCAGCCATAGCCGGCGCGCAGCAATTTCAAATTGAGATCCACGACGGCTTCCGATTTTTTCCGGAACGAATGCGCTACCTGCGCCTCTGCAATGGCCAGGTCGCGGTTGTAAATATGGCACAACATGCCTAACACCCACATGTTCTTGCCCCGTTTGGCGCCAGGGGCTACGCGCAGGCACTCTTCCTCCATCGGAATTTCATAAATGCGATAGCCGCGTTCTTCAAAGTCGGCTAACGCCCGGGCATAGTTTTCCCGGACTTCCGGTGCATCGTGGTTTGCCCACAAGTTCTCGATGAGCATAATCGTGCCTTTTTTGAAGGCGTGCTGGTCAATGCGCGAGTAGGGCGCGATTTCGTTAAAAGCCACCACCAGATCGGCTTCGTCGCCGGCATTGGTCATTTTTTTGGAGCCCACCCGGATGCGAATACCCGAAGCGCTTTCCTTCGTACGGGGCGGCGGTTGAATATCGGCTGGAATAATTTCTACCGTCCATACGCCATTACCCATTTTTGCGCAGACAGCGCCAAAACTCTGTCCCGCTTTTTGGGCGCCTTCGCCGGAGTCGCTAATGATTTCGACGACATGCTGCTTGAGTTTAACCTGTCTGTCGGCGGTGGCGTGCACCGGGGTATCGGAAACTTCGTTGCGCTGATTCATCCTTGGAAAATGCCGGTTGAAGTGATGAGATAAAATACCGGCTGCAGGGTAGTCATACAAACCGGGTTAATTTAGCCCCAAGGTACCGGCAGGCATACAGGCAAAAAAAAAGATTGATCACTCCAATCAGTGATGGTAGTCAGTCTGCATTGACGCGCAATTCAACTTTTTTAGCGGCAGGAAGCGCTTCTTCCGGGAAGGGAAAAACAATGGTCGAGTTTTTCTCTGCGGCGATGTCAGCCAGGGTTTGGTACAGGCGGAGTTTGATCGCCGACGGCGACTGGTCGATCAGCATGCCGGCTTCCAGCAGGGTGTTCGCCGCCTGTTTTTCAGCCAGCGCGAGAATCACGCGTGCCCGCCGGTTGCGCTCGGCTTCGGCCTGGTGGGCCATGGACCGCTTCATGTTTTCGGGCAGCTCGATATCCTTGATTTTAACATCGATAATCGAAATGCCCCATTCGCCGGTTTGCGCCGCCACCATGATCCGGATATTCTCCCCCATTTCTTCCCGTTTGGATAGGATGGTGTCCAACTCGGCTTTGCCGCATACATCGCGCAGGGCCGATTGGGCAAGCAGGGTAATGGCGTACTTGAAATTCTCGACTTCCAGCACGGCTTTTTCCGCGTTATCAATTTTGAAAAACAAAACCCCGTCGATCCGGCAGGGCACGTTGTCCTGAGTCATTACTTCCTGCGACAGGATGTTGATCGTAATCACCCGAATGTCTACGAATTGAACGGTTTCCACCACCGGGATGATCCAACGGAAACCCGGTTTTAAGACGCTGACGAACTTGCCGAAACGGAATTTTACGGCGCGTTTGTATTCAAATACAATGCGGACACCGGCCAACAACACGATGGCCAATGCGGTCAAAAAAGTGAGCGCTTGCATAATTTAGATGGTTTGGTGAACCCCTAAATTACGCAAAAAACAGCAGCATAAAAATCTTCACCACAACGCATAGCCGATGTGGAGCCCCAACAAAATGGACGCCCGCCTGCTATTTCCCTCCGGCAGTTCCAGGGTAAAAAGCCGCGCGGTTTCCACTATTTCTGCGTCGGGAGGCAAGTCGATTTGTATCCGGTGAAAATCGATGCCAAGCCCGGCAAAATGATCGATCAGGATTCGATTCCTTTTTCCGAAATAGTGCTGCCAGCCGATGCGCGCAGCTACCCCGCCGGTATGCACATTGCGTTCGAGGGGCAGCCATTCCACGTATTGCTGCCCCTGCCGGAAAACCTGCTTGATGCTGATATTCCGAATATCCTGATATTTGCCTTCCAAGCCGATAAAAAAGGTGCTGGTTCCCACAGATGCGGTGTGGTATTTAAGCCCGGCCCGCGTGCGCAGGCCTTCATACGATTCTCCTTCGGTGCCGGCAAAAAGAGAAGAATGGAAAAACATGCCGGCGCCTAAATCAATACTCCACCGGGGCGCCAGCCGGATATCCGTGGCAAAAGCCGCTGCCTGTTTGAACGGGATAAGCAATACGCCGGAATTTACCTTAAATGTCAGCCGCGGAACCCGGGGCGTATCCGGCATTACCGCAGATTGCGCAAACAACCCGGTTGGGAGAAGCAAAAACAGGAAGGCTAACGCGCGCATTTATTTGAGAATAAGCCCCGTGCGCTTCAGCTCCGGGAGGTTTTGCAGATCAAAAATTTGAAAATCGGTTTTGGTCGAAACGATCATTTTTGACCCCTCTACGATCAGGTCGTAGGGATCGGTGATGCCCGGGCTGAAACTGCTCAGATGCGTCAAGGCTGTGGGATCGCTGATGTCAAAAATTTCAAGCCGGTCGGCGCCCTCATCGCAAACGAAAAGGTAATTGTCTTTATACCCCAGGCCGTTTGGCAAACTCAGCGGGTAGGCGCCGACGTTGACCGGCGCATTTTTATCCTTGACATCGTACACCAGCAAGGCGCTCTGGGCCGAGACAAATCCGCAAATATTCTGAATGATCTTGACCGTGGAATAGGCATAATCGCCTTTTACCACCACCGGGTCGCAACCGCCAAAAAATACGATATCGCGATTGGTTTGCGACAAAATTGCCGGCGCAGCGGGGTTGCTGATATCCAGAATGTACAATGCCGTGGATGAACCCAGATAAATCGTGTTGTCGTAAATCAGGATAGTTTCCAGGCCATAGTTTGTTTGCAAGCGGTTGACCAACACCGGCTTGTCGGGATTTTGCAGGCTGTAAGTACGCACCTCGTTCAAATTGAGTACGTACATGTAGCCCTGGTGAATGGCAAATCGGGTGATGGATCCGGATTTTCCCGTAAGATCGGCAGCGGTGGAATCCTTTTCGCAGGCTTGCAACAACAAGGCGAATCCGGCAAGCAGGGTAAGTTTTTTCATAGTCAGGCAGTTGAAAGGTTCAATTAATTGTATGACAACGCACGTTTTCCAATGGCGCATCCTCCCAATCGATCACAGCACCTTTGGAAAGGTCTACGCACTCAAAAATGCCGTCGTACAACGGTGGATATAAAATTGGAGAAAATACATCGCTTTGCCGGTCCAGCAGTTTGATTTGGAAAAGGTCGCTGATGTCGATGACCACCAGGTCTTTCCAACTATCGGCATACAGGCGGTTGCCGGAAATAACAAAGTCGGTGATGGCCGGAATTTTGAAAAACGTCAGCGCTTTCGTATTGACGGAATCTTTGATGTTGAAAACATGAATGCCCTTTTTTTGCTCCAGCATAAAAAACAGGCTGTCTTGCAAAAAAATAGTCCCGGATTGGCCAGTGGGCTGCGGTGGCAAATTGAAAATGCTGTCCAGCGTCGAAACCGGCACATAGACGGGGCGTTTGCCGGTCCCGCTGTACCCATGAAACGGTTCCTTTTCACAACCGTACAGCAGCAGCAAAACCGCCAAACCCAAAAACAGGCAATGCCTGACAAAATGGCCGTTGTTCATCATACGGAAAAAATAAGGGTTAAAAGTGGGTGTTTCCTAACTGAAACCGCTCAGAATCGCACATTAAACCCGACCGTGAAACTGCGCCCCGGCATGCGGTACCGCTCCAGTTCTTCGTATTGGGCATTTGTCAGGTTGTTGGCGGCGACAAACAGACTGTTTTTACCGGCCGGCAACAGGTAGCTGATCTTGGTGTTTGCAACCAAAACAGCCTCCGGCTCGCTGCCCGGGTAGATAAACACTTCCTCGATGCGGCTGCGGTACCGGCAGTTGGCATTTAGCGTGAACCCGCCAAGCACAGCCGTTGCGCCCATACCCAACGTGTGGCGCACTTTGTAGGCCAGCGCATCATTGATGCGCCCCTCTGAGATGTCGCGGGCATCGAGAAACGTGTAGGAAATATTTGCCGAAAATGCTTTCCCAAATTGTTGCCGGTAAAAGAATTCAAAACCTTGCATGCGTGCGGCTTTCAGGTTGACCACCTGATACAGCAGCGGTTCAAAGGGGTTCGACAACTGCCGGAAGGAGATCAGGTTGTTGTACCGGTTGTAAAACAGCGCGATATCGAATGAAGCGCCCGGGAATGGGGTGAATTTGGTTCCGAGTTCCGCCGAAAGGGTCAGGCGCTCCGCCTTAAGTTCGGGGTTGGGCAGGAAGCGCAGCCCGCCGCCCTGTTCAAATTTGATAAACCGCTCGGCAACCGGCGGATCGCGAAAGGCCTGTGCCAACAGCAGCCGCAGCGAAAATTTGGGGCGCAGCCGGTAAACCAGTGCCAGTTTGGGGCTCAGGTTGGCTGATTCCACCTGGCCGAGAATGCGGTAAAAATCAAAGCGCAAGCCCACAGTAGCCGTCAGTTTTTTGCTGATGGCCACTTCGTCCTGTACAAAAAGTCCTGCGCCAAGTGCGTGGTGTTCGCCGTACAGCACCGTGTCGGGTTCGCCAAGCACATAGTCGTACCGCAGGTCCAGGCCGGCCAGCAGGCAATGGCCGTTGGTCGTGAAAAAATCTACCTGTGTGTTACTGCCCAGGCGATAGGTGCGCACGCCGGATTCATCGATGATTTGTTTGCCGGTGTTGATATTGGTGCTGTCGTTGCCGGGATCGTCGTTGAAGCTGAACGTCGAAACGTTGGCGTAGTGGTACAGGCGGGTGGCGTATTTGAGCCGGTTGGAGGGTGTGGCGATGTAGTACAGGTCGGCGTTGAGTTCCCGGCGGTCCTGGTAATCGTCGGAGCGGTGCGAGGCTACCTGGTAGGCTTCACGACGGCTAAGCCAGGATGCGGGGGTGTCGTTGTAAATCCGGTTGACGTTGGCCGATAGTTGCAGGCGGTGGTTGTCGTTAAATTGCCAGGCTGTTTTTGCGTAAAAATTCAGCAGGTCGAAGCCCGCTTTTTCCTTGTGGCCGTCGTCCGTTTTCCAACTGCCGTCGAGGAGGTACGAGAATTTTCCAAGTTGGCGGCTGTGGCTGAAAACGGCGGTTTTGAAATCATTGAAGCGCCGGTAACCGGTGGCGCGCGGCGCCCGGTCATAGGCCCCGTAGCTGATGAGCAGTTGCGTTTCCGGCTCGGGCGCCGGATTCCGGGTGATCACGTTTACCACGCCGCCCATTGCGCTTGAACCATACAGCGAGGAATAGGCGCCCCGCACAACCTCGATGCGCTCAACGGAGCTCAAGGGCACCAGGTTCCAGAGCGCGCCGCCCGACTCCGGGCTCAAGGCCGGCCGGCCGTCTATGAGCAGCAACACCCGGTTGCCGATGCCGCCACCAGCCACTTCTGAAGCGCCCCGGATCGAAAAGGCCTGCACATTGGCGCCGCTGGAGCGCGTGACGACCACGCCGGGCATTTCATCAAATGCCTGGTCGAAGGTGGCAATGTTTCGTTCCTGCAATTGTTTGTTGGTAATGACGCCGATACTGGCAGGCGCCAGTTTGATCGCCTGCGAACGCAAACTGGCCGTGACCACAACCTCGCCGACCGTAAGGGAGGCCGGCGCCAACAGGAACTTCACCTGGCTGCATTGACCGGGCAAAACTTCCACATTTTCCAGCACAGCTTCCTGATATCCGAGGTAAACGGCCGAAAGGGAATAGTTGCCTGCGGGAAGGTTGGTAATCCGGAAACTACCGTTCAGGTCCGTTATGGCGCCGGATTTTTTGTCGTACAGTTGGATGGTCACTGCCGGCAGCAGATCGCCGTTTTCTGCGTCGCGTACCACGCCGGCGATGCTGCCGGAGGTGCCGTCATTTTCCGGTGCTATGGGCGGCGCCTGTTTGGCAGGCATAAGTAATGGGAGAAAAAATAGAAGAGTTGTAAGAATGGTAGTTTTCGGCCCCGGCCCCTGAGGGCCCACGATTACCCACAAGTTGGTTGCAATGCTTTTAAAAGGATCGAAATCGACGGGG
>CAZAEZ010000078.1:0-19791 GCA_964484205.1 uncultured Saprospiraceae bacterium
GGGTTAATTTTCCGAAAAGGCGAAAGTCGAAAATCGAATAGGACAATTTTGGCGAAAGGCCCAAATTTCGTTTGTCGGATATAACGTTTGTTACATTTTTCTTTAGCGTAGTGTTGGTACCTTTGCTCTACCTTAAACAGGTTACATAGTCCAAAATTACGGCTAATAAATTCCAAAGTCCAAGTTGTTGCATGCAGACTGCGCTTCTCTTTTGAATCTTTTCCAACCTTTTGCGGCACCAACCAAATGATGCGGCGGGTTAATCCGGAACCCAAATTTTTCAATAAACCCAAAAATAATGAGAGCTAAAGCAATTTTGCCATTGCTCCTTTTGTTGGCTGTTGCTTCGTTCGCGCAAACATCACGAGGAGCGCGGCCCGTAAAGCCCGGGCTGCCTGAAAAAACGGGTATTGTCCGTGCAGTAGTGGTCGGTATTTCCAACTTCCAGCACCAAAATATACCGGCTTTAAAGTACGCACATACCGATGCCCGTGCCTTTGCGCAATGGCTGGGCACACCCTCCGGGGGCCTGGTGCCCAGGCAAAACATTCAGCTCATGGTGAACGAACAAGCGACCACCGCTGCCATTTGTGTGGCGCTGCAATGGCTTGTAGATGAGAGCGACCGGGGCGACCGGGCGATTTTTTATTATTCCGGTCACGGTGATGTGGAAACTACGACCGTACAGCAAAACGGTTATTTGCTGGGGTACGACAGCCCGGCTGCGGTGTATGCCGCCGGCGCCGTGTCGCTGCAATATTTACAGGATATTATTACAACCCTGTGCACCCGGAACGAAGCCCTGACGCTTGTAATTGCCGATGCCTGTCATGCCGGCAAGCTGGCCGGGTCGGGCATCCGGGGCGCCCAACTCACTACCGCGCAACTGGCCCGGCAGTACGCACAGGAAGTAAAAATCCTGTCGTGCCAACCCGAGGAGTTTGCCGTGGAGGGCGCCCGTTGGGGCGAAGGGCGTGGCGTGTTTTCATACTACCTGGAGGAAGGCTTGTCGGGCGCCGCGGATGACGACTGCAACGGGGTAGTAACCTTGCTCGAGATTGGCAATTTCTTGCAAAAAGCGGTACCGGCCGCGGTGGCGCCACATCGACAAATGCCGGTAATTATCGGCAATCTGATGACCGCGGTCAACCGGGTACCCGTGCACAATGCACCGCCCTGTGCGCAAAGCAGCGGGAGTACACCAACGGCAAAAAATGACGAATACAAGATGCAGGCAGACCCTGGCCCTGTAATTCAACCGGCTGATTCTGTCGGGCAACAAATCTATCGCCAGTTGGGTGCAGCATTGGATGCCGGGCATTTTTTCGGGACGTCGGATCATGGACCAAGTGCCTACACCATCCTTCGGCGGGTGGAAACGGACACAGCGCTGGGTATATTTCTTCGACCGGTACGCCGGATATTCCTGGTGGCCCTGCTCGACGAAGTGCAGCAGGCGCTCAATGCCCTGCTCGAACTGGAACCCGGCGTAGCAGCTACCTGGCGATACCATCCGGAACGGCTCGCCCGGTACCCTGCATACCTGGAATATGCCCTGGGCACGCTGCGTAACAGGGACTGCCTGTACCGGACGCTGATGGCAAAAAAAATATTCTTTGAAGCATACAACACGGCGTTTTCAATAACCGGATTTGCTGGGTTGGCACAACAGGATTCGCTGAAACGGATGGCCCGGCGCCAATTGTCAAAAGCATTGCAATACGATGCGGGAGCGGCTTACCTCCATTACTGGATGGGCAATGCCTGGTCGTTTACCACCGACGGCGACTCGTCGCAATTTTACTACGTTCAAGCCGTCAGCCTGGCGCCCAACTGGGTTTTACCTTACCTGGAACTGACGTATGACTACCTGGACACTAATTTTGATAACGCTACCAAAGAATCGGGTATACATAAAACGGGAAACAGCGTTTTGCCAGGGGAGGACACCAGCGTGCTTGTAAACGGCATGCAGCTGTTTAAAAACAGGCATTACGCGGAAGCGGAATCCCGGTTTCTGCAATGCCTGCAACTGGAAACCACACCCCGGTTGTACCAGTATCTGGCGTACACCCTGCTTGCACATATTGCCTTCAAATACGGCAATATCCGCCGGGCAGGGCAGTATGCCCAACTGGCGCAACTGTATTTATGAACCTTGAAATACCTGTATAAACGCGCAATTGCGCTGCTAAATAAGCGCCAAATGACCATCGGTATCCTCCCTCCCTCTGGCCGGTTTTTTTTTGGATTGGCTGGAGGGGTTTTTGGGGGGAGAGAAGTATTCAAATAACAAAAAATGCTATGTCATGGCACAAAACAATTTTGAGCAAAATCGGAGGCTTGAATTAGACTGGTCAAATTCTAAGCCGGCTTTTAACGAAGATGAAAGAGACGCTATGTTAAATGCGATGAAAATGCGCCGCCAGGAAAGCGGCGGTGATGCTCCGGTAGAAAACCCGAATATTCCGGCGGGATTTACTTATTTGGGGCAATTAATTACGCACGATATTAGTCCGATAAAGGAGCAGGATCGTGCTAATTTTAAACCAATGTTGCGATTAAAATCAATTTATGGCAATGGCCCCGCCAAGCATCAAGGAGTATATTTAGAAGATATTTCAGAAATGCAAGATTTGCTTACTGATAAATTTATAGACCTGAATAATTTAAACGAAAATGATCTTTATAAAAAATTAAAAGGCGCATTGATCCGCGAAAGGAGGGTCAAAAGCTGGGGGCGCGATTTGGCGAGAAAGGGTAATGATAAAAAAGGCAACGTCGAGCCACATATGGTAGATGACCGAAATGATCGTAATTATTTACTATCCCAATTGACAGTGGGGATTATTCGGTTCCACAATGCAGTAGTAGCATATTATGCGGAGAAAAATTCTGGTTTGAATAATAACAAATTGTTGGAGAAAGCTCAAGAAACTGTGATACAACATTACCAATGGATAATTGTACATGAATTTCTACCGATGTTGGTTCAGGACGGTTTGGTAGATCGATTGATTGAAGATAAAAACAACACCGAATTCCGATTATTTGAATTTTTACCTACTGAAAAGGCCAGGCTAATGCCGGAATTTTCTGAAGCCGCGTTTCGGTTTGGCCATAGCCAGGTTCGGGAAGTCTATATTGTCCCAAGAATGAATATCGAAGGGCAAAACGCTGCTCAAATTGACGAAAATAAAAAAAACCGTGCACGCATTTTTATTGATGCTGATTTTAACCAAAGAATGGATGATCAGGAAGGAAATGTCCCGGATCAACAAGATCGGAAAGATTTACGTGGGCATATATTCCGATACAATTTAAGAATTGATTGGCGTGGATTTTTTGATTTTGGAACTGGGGTTTCTAACGAATTATTGCAATATAGTCTGGCTATTGATCATAAAATTGCGCATCCAATGTTCGACCTCTTTTTTTTGCGACCGGATGAAGAAAATCCAGATAGAGAGAAAAATTTAACTAAGCGGGATTTAGATAAGGGGCATGGCTTGCCATCCGGTAGTGTACTACATGAGGCCTATTTCAATAAATATCAGGACAGCCCTGCGCCATTGTCTACTGATGACATTCTTGAAATTTTTCCAGGCTTGAGAATAGATAAAATTCCGCTCGGACTTTATCTCTTGCTTGAAGCGGAACTTCGAGAGGGAGGCAATAGGTTAGGCGAACTCGGTAGCCGTATCGTCGCCGAGCAAATAATTTGGATACTCAAGGCTGATCCCGATTCCATTTTAAATCAACCCAATTGGGTACCTAATCCTGAATTTAGCAGTTGGCGAAGGGCACCCAATAAGTTACTTCTACGGGAGCAGGCTATGTCACCGGCGGTGGATGCTTTCAACGTCGTTGATTTGCTCCAATATCCTGATCCAATTACTATTTAAATAGATTAACATCATGCCACAACCAATTTATTCCTGGGACGATACTTGGGGAATTCCGGCAACGGCACCCATTCCAACAACCCCCAATTTGACATCTTACATTAACAACTTTAAGGACAGGGGATTACGAACAACCCGGTTAGATGATGACGCTTACTTTGAAAGCAGACCCGCTCGGAAAAATGCGACTGTGTTTCTGACTAAGAAGGCTATTCAGGAATTACTTGGTATTGCATTGCCGAGTGCATCACCCAATACGGAAATAGTTGGTATTACCCTGCGTTTTGGTTGGGATACTGGTTCCGGATCTGTAGTGTTGCTCGCCCGAAGTTCAGATGGCAACACTTTGCGTCCCGCAGGCAATACTGATATTAATTTTCGAAACCCGGATATTCCCGTTGATGATAAGGAGTATGATGATGTTGATTTTCCAGGGAATTTTTCAGACAATTTTAAAACCTTCGGTTATGATTCACTGCTTGCAATGAACAATGGGGCTACACTGTCTATGGACTTCAGTAATGTGATATTATATCAGCTAATTTTTCCCGGAAGCCCGATTCCTGCGACTATTAATGGGGTAACTAAAATGCACATTGTGTTGGCGCCGCCAGATAAAAATAACTTGGGAAGTGGGCCTTGGTTAAGCATTGTTGTCGAAAATAATTTGGGTACCCTGAGGCGTGGCACCGACCCTTGTCCGCCGAAATGTTATTGAATCTTTATTAAACGCACGTTGAGCGTATAGGATATTCCGATGCATGTTACAAACCAATTGAACCACGGTCATTTACCAGAATTCGCCTGCCCAGGTTGGCGAATGGTTTATCGTTGTACATTTTCCAGCGTTACACTAATCTTTTTGGTTATCACCCTTTTTGCAATTCCCCAAACCCAGGCCCAAACCTCCCAGCCCCGAAAACGCTTCTTCAACCACCTCAACACCGCCAATGGCCTCTCCCAATCACAGTGTTTCTTTATCTACACCGATTCCCACGGATTTTGCTGGCTCAGCTCCACCGACGGTATCATGCGCTACGATGGCCAGGATATCAAAAGTTACCCAATACCCGACGCCCATTTTAGCCCGAACGTACAGAGCAATATTTATGAAGATACCAACGGCGATCTCTGGTTTTCTACGGTCGACGCTGTGGTGGCATACCGACGAACGCCCGATGTGCTGGAGCCATATGCATTATGGGAAGCGGATTCCGTAAATAGACAGGATAATATTTATCGCGTATTCCACTTTGAACCGGACAAAAACCGGTTGTGGGTGGTTCGCGATGAAATCCTGTATTGGGTAAATACACAAATGCTTGCAGACTCCAATAGTCGTAAAAAGGCAGTCCAACATGTAGGCGCAATCCAGGGCGACCGGTGTTTTGTGGTATGCGACTCTGTTGGTGCGGTCTGTACCTTGTATACATTCGCGCGATCTGTTGGTGGTAAACCGGGCTTTTGGAAATACCACATGCGTCATGACAGCCTCATTCTGGCTGCCCGCTGTTTTGATGGAAGCAACAACTTGCCGGCACTCAGCATAAAGTCGCTCTGTCCAATGGCCAACGGCGATGTTTGGCTGGCTACCGCTTTGGGTCTGGTGCGTTACAACCCTGCAAAAGGTCCACCGGGCTATTTCAAAACGTTGCCATCCGGCAAACAGTTTGCCGTCGCCTATGGCATTGCCCCGGATGGCGCAGATAAATTATGGGTGGGCACAGGCCTTGGGTTGGCGCTTTTTTCCATTTCCAACAACCGGTTCATCGAATTCTATCCTATTAAAGAAAACAGCCCGGATGCCCCTGCCGGTGCCGTATACGACCTCTACCTCGACCCCAACCGCGTGTTGTGGTGTACGATCAATATGGTTGGCGTAGATTTTACGGCCCTGGAAAAACCAAAATTTGACATTTTTGAGATTCCCGAAAAACACGACCCACCCTTTGTGCCTGTTGATATAACAGAAGACCAACTCGGAAATTTCTGGTTTGGCTCCGATAAAAATTATTTAAAACGTTGGAACAGCGCCGGGTTGAGCCCAAACAATTGGATGGAATTCCCCGAAAAGTATGCTTTAGTCAAACAACTTAATTATGGCAGAATGCTTGTGGCCAACTGGACTTCTGCCTTTGTTTTGGACCCCACCGGCAAACGCTATCAAATTGTCGATGAGACCGGAAATCTGCTTGGATTTGGCGACGCTTTTATTGATGCCCGGCGGAATTTAATCTGGGCTATTCGTTCAAATTTTGCCGGCGGCATTTGGCAGGTATCTCTTAAAAGTAAAAAGGCATACCAGGCCGTGCAATTTAAATCCAAGGTACTCAACGGCCAGTATAACCGGATTTTCATCGATAGCAAGAACCGCCTTTACCTGGCAGAAGATTACAAATTGCTGCGGATTTATACCATGGCAAATGACCAAATTTCCCTGCTTAAAGAAACTGCGGCAAGCGGCTGGACCAAGTTCATCCTTGAGGATGAAAAGTACATTTGGGCGGCCGGCACCTACGGCTTATGCCGGATTGACAAGGATAGCCTGACCGATACCCTGATCCAGGAAAAAGACGGCCTGCCAAACAACAGCGTTTATGCCATCCTGAAAGAACGCGACAGCAGGCTGCTCTGGATCAGCACGAACCAAGGACTGGTCCGATTTCATCCGGACACCTTCGGCTTCCGGCAATTTTCCCTTGCCGATGGCTTGCAAGACTATGAATTCAATTACGGGTCCTGTTTATTGGATTCGCAGGGTAAAATGTGGTTCGGCGGTATAAAAGGGATCAATGTTTTCGATCCGGCCGGTATTACGGATTTGACGACTACTCCCCCCGTCTATATCACCCGTATCCGCATCAACGACGAACCCTACACCCCCCCAAAAAACGTCACCCTGCTCGACAGCCTCATCCTGGAACCAACAGAAAACACCTTCTCCTTCGACTTTGCCGCCCTGGAATTCAGTGACCCCCAAAATACCAAACTCCGCTACCAATTGCGGTATGCAGAAGACAACCGACCCTACGACCCCGACTGGTTGTATTGCGAAACGGCCAAAGGCTTTGCCCGCTACGCCAAACTCAAACACGGCCACTACTATTTCTACGTGCAGGGCGCCAATTCCGACGGTGTGTGGAGCGACAAGGTGCGCAAAATTTATATCCGGGTTAAACCCCGTTTTACCGAAACCCTGGAGTTTTTTATCCTGCTTGCGGTATCGCTGATCGCCCTGGGCTATATCGGCGTGCGCCTGTACATTGCCAACAAACTCCGACTCAAAAACCTGCAACTCCGCGAACAAAGCCTTCACATCGAAAAGCAGGAGGCGCTGACGCAGGAGCGCAACCGCATCGCCGGCGAAATGCACGACGACCTCGGCGGCGGCCTCACCTCCATCCGCATGCTCAGTGAACGCGTGCAAAACAAGATCGAGAGCCCCGACGTCCGGAAATCCGTCGATAAGATCAGCGCCTATTCGCAGGACCTCGTGCTCAAAATGAGCGAGATCATCTGGGCCATGAACTCCAATTTCGATACCCTGGACAACCTGATTTCCTATATCCGGAACTACGCCGTCAAATACCTCGACGAAAACAACATCCGCTGCTCCGTCCAGCGGCCCGACGACATTCCGGACATCAGCATATCCGGCGAGCGCCGGCGCAACCTGTACCTGGCCGTCAAGGAAAGTCTGCACAATATCGTCAAGCACGCTCAGGCCGATCGGGTCAACCTCGAGTTCACCTTGAACAAGCATCTGGCCGTTCAAATCCACGACAATGGCGTCGGGATCGACCCGGATAAAATGAACCAGTTCGGCAACGGCCTGTACAACATGCGCAAACGCATGGAATCCGTCGGCGGCACCATGCAGCTGGAACAACAAAACGGCACCCGCATTCTTTTTAAAATACCTGTAAAACCAGACAATCCATGAGTACCAAAACACGCGTGGCGATCATCGAGGATAATCCCGAAGTGCGGGAATACCTGCAAGACATCATCAACGATACCGAAGACCTGGAATGTAAAAACTGTTACACCAACGCCGAAGAGGCTATCGCCTTTTTGCCTCATGCCAAAATTCAGCTGGTTATTGCCGATATCGGATTGCCCGGCGAGAAAAACGGCATCGATGTCGTGCGGGAACTCAAACCGGTTTTCGATGCCAAATTCCTGGATTCGACCGATTGTCCGCAGGTGCAGTTTATGATGTACACCGTTTTTGAAAATCCGGACCTCATTTTTGAATCGCTGCGCGCCGGCGCCAGCGGATACATCCTGAAATCCGACAAAGGTTTCGACATCATCAATGCCCTGCGCGACCTGCGGGAAGGCCGTTCCCCGATCAGCGGTAGCATCGCCTCCGTCGTGATCAACCACTTCCTCAAACCGCCCGACCCGGTGATCGAAATTGCCCGGCTGACCAAAAAGGAATCCGAAATCCTGCACCTGCTGTCCAAAGGCCTGCTGTACCGGGAAATTGCCGACCAGCAGGAGATCAAAGAGGGCACGGTGCGGCAGCACATCCACCATATTTATGAAAAGCTCCACGTGCAGAACCGCACGGAGGCGACGCTGATCTATCTAAAAAAAAGGGAGCAGCGCGAGTTATAGTTCCACATAAAAAATATAGTACGTCAGGATGATGTACAGCATCAGAATAACATACGGTACATATATCCGCACGGTTTGCATAAGCCGCTCCTTGACGGCCGTAAACTTGCGGTCGGAATACGTGACGTACAGGAAACACATGAAGTTCACCCCCAGCGTCAGCAGCAAAAACAAATAGGCCCGGTTCATCGAGTCGGTGGTGGGCGACAGTTGGGTCAGGTTGATGGAGTAGGCCACTGCAGCCAGAAAGGACGTGATGATCAGCTCGCCGATCTCATCGAAGCTGGCCTTGTGAAAAAACAGCATGAAAATGGGCAAAATGCTGAACATCATGAATGGCAGGATGATCAGGGTGATCGCTCCCCAGGGGCGCCGGCTTACTTCCAGCCGCACGTTCAGCAACTTGTATTTTTCCAGGTATTGCGCCGAGTCGGAGCTGTCGGGCGAAATCTGGTCCAGCGAGCCGAGCCGGCTGGTCAGCTGGTTGTCGATGGTTACGAAGTAGTCGTTCGTAGCCCAGTCGATAAACTTGAACGAGTCTTTTTTGACCTTCCCCAGCAGGCGGCTGAAGTCGAAACTGATCTTCATTTCGTCGCTGGTACTGAGCGCCGAGATCGGGATTGTGATCTGATGGCTGTCGAATGGGAAGTCGAAGGTTTCATAGTTGGAATAGAATTTACCACTGACGCGATAGATTTTTATAACAAAATTCTCTTCATAGCGGGTTGCTACGGCATCGCGTTCGGCCTCGTTGGTGCTCATGTTGTCGAAGCCGATGTAGTCCTCCTTGTCGATGTAATTGGAATCGGCAATCACCCAGTACAACATGTTGCAGGAAAAGGAATTGTTGCGCACGTCGATCTCGTTGATATCGATAATGTCCAGGCCTACGCGCAGGTTGGGGATGGCTTTGCCCAAACTATTGATCTGGATCGGGCTGCTGCGCCACTTGCCGTTTTTCATTTGATTGAACATCGGCGTTTTGACCATGATCAAACTGCTGTCGAACTGGTACAGCTGGTTGCGCTCGGCCACTTTTCTGCCGCGAAGGCTGCGAAAAAAGGCTGCCGCCTCGGCCCTGTCTTGCACATTTTCACGCAGCGCAACTTCCAGGATATTTGCGGCATCAAAGCAGCGCCAGATGTACTGCGCGACATTTTTATGCGAAAAATATTCCGCCGGGAATTGCTCTTGAAACACCTGTTGGTTTCGGTACAGTTCTATCGGAAAGGTTTCGTTTTCCCCTTCCAGCTGAATGATCGTATGGCCGCGGTTGGTGATCTGTGCCATCTCCTCCGGCTGCACGGTCACCGATTGCAAAAAACCGATCAGGGTTTTTCCGGGCACCTTGTTTTCCTTCAAATATTGCAAAACCATGTTGCCGTAACCGGCGTGGGTGTTGAGCAAAATCACCGAATCAGGGCTGTTGCGAAGATTCCGGTCGAGCGTCCGGAGTAGTTTGAGGGTGTCTTCGCGCGACACGTTGTTGTTTGCCAAATAATCCGATTGCGATAATTCGGCGATCGTGTGGTACGCAATGCCGTTCGAGTCGAGTAGCGCGGTGAAAATCTTGTGCGGCTTGTAGTCCGTCTCGGTGATAAAACCTACCGAGCGGGCTTTCAGGGCTTCCTTGATAAAATGCACCATGTACATGGGCTGCGGGTCGTTGGGGTTGAGAAAAACCGTGTTGCCCGCATAATCGAGGTTGTTCTGGTCGGCGCTGAGCGCAATGACCGGGATGCCGAGGTCCCGGATCAGCGGATGCGCATGTTTGATATGCTTCCCCCAGGTGTTGTCGAACACCATCAGAATGTTGGGATTGGCGGCAATTTGCCGGTAAATTTCCCGGATACGCTCCGGGTCTTCCTGAAACGGGCAATCGAACAACAGCGTGTCGAGCCGGATGTCGTAGCCCCGCCGGTTCATGCTTTGCAAGTACTCCCGGAGCATGGCGGCGTACAATTGGTCGACGTATTTCCGGTCGGCAGACACCTTCGGATTGTTCATCTCAAACCCGATGTAGGCAATGTAGCGCACCGGGCGCTGGGTGCTGGAACAGCTGTTACCGCAGCAGGCAATTATTAGAAAAAGTAGACCTGCATATAAATTTGAAATCATTCGAAAGCACTTCATTTTATTAAATTCAGTTCACAGAAAGCAGGTTTAGCCGGCGAGACGCGTGTTCCCAATCCGTTGGCTTAGAATATTAAGAACGCGGATGACGCGGATGCAAGCAACGCGGATTGCCGCAGATTAAAAAAAATCCGCGGCAATCCGCGTTGCCGCCGAAGGCGGGATCAGCGTCATCCGCGTCCTATTCTCTTAAGTTGCTGTTATTGGACTGCGAGCCACTTTCCACAAGGTATAAATTCTATTTCAACACCGGCAACAGCACCTGCGACGGATGCGCAGCATCCCGGAGGATCGTAATTTCCACCGGGATAAAATCCGAGTCGGAAGCCTGGTAAATATTGACAAACTGCTGCGGATTGCGGTCGGCCAGCGGGAACCAACTGCTCTGCACCTGGATCATCAACCGGTGGCCGGGCTCAAAACTGTGCGCCACATCGGGCAATTCAAAACGCACGCGGGTAGGCTGGTTGGGCGTAAAGCCTTCGGGGTTTTCAAAACTGTTGCGGTAGCGTCCCCGGAAAATCTCCCCGCGCACCAGCATCTGATACCCGCCGAGGGGCACGCCGTTTGCCTCGCCGGAAAGCGTATCGGGAAACACATCGATCAGTTTGACGACGAAATCGGCATCCAGCAAATTACCGGCAGCCGCCTGGCCGCGGTCGTCGAGGCGCACCCACAAATCGGCTACCAACGGGCCGGCAAGCCGGAGTGACTGCTCCAATACCGGCGTTTCATACACCAGCACATCGGGGCGGCGGGCGGCAAAGCGCTGGTCGTCGGTCATGTACTCGCGGGTGCGGCGCAGGTGCACGTCTTCGGTGTAGGGCACCGGTTTGGCCGGGTTGCTGGTGTACCGGTCGGCGGCGGCGCCGGCGGCAGGCGGGGTGGCGCCGAGCGTGCTGTTTTTTGAAAAATAATACGGCACGGGTTGGGTTTGTGCCGGTGGCCAACTGGGGTAAGTCGTCCAGCGGTTGCTGCCGGTTTCAAAAATGTAGGCATCGGGCAGGTTCATGCTGCCCTGGTCTTTCAGGTAGAATTCGAAAAAGGGGAATTCGATTTCAGACTCATAAAACGGGCTGGTCTTTTGCCCAAACGACACATTGCCCAGTTTTTCACCGGTGCCGCGCGCCCAGCCACCGTGCGACCAGGGGCCCATCACGATGCGGCTGCTGGTGGTGGCCGGATTTTGTTTTTCGATAGCCTTGTACACATTCCAGGCGCCAAAACAATCTTCCGCGTCGAACAAGCCGCCTACCGTGAGCACTGCCGGTTGCACGTTTTTCAGGTGCGGGCGCGGATTGCGGGCTTGCCACCAGGCATCCATGTCGGGGTGCTCCATCAGCTCGTTCCAAAACGGGATTTCGCCCTTGAGCAGTTGTTCATTAAAATTTTTCAAGGCGCCCATGCGCAGGAAAAAAGCGTAGTTGTCGGGCGTTTTCCAGTCGGAAAAACCGGGCGAGCCCTTGGTGGTCGGCTGTGGGCGCGGTTTGCCGAACCCGGAGTAAAACCGGAAGCCGTCCATGAGCATAAACGCGCCGTTGTGGTGAAAATCGTCGCCGATAAACCAGTCGGTTACCGGCGCCTGCGGCGACACGGCCTTGATGGCCGGGTGTTGGGCCAGTATGGTCATGGTGGCATAAAATCCGGGGTACGAGATGCCGTACACCCCCACGCGGCCGTTGTTGCCGGTGGCGTATTTGAGCAGCCAGTCGACGGTGTCGTAGGTGTCGCTGGCCTCGTCGATGTCGTTTTTGGTTTTTTTATCGGGGTTAAACGGCCGGACGTCCATGTACTGCCCTTCGCTCATGTACCGGCCACGCACATCCTGGTTGACGAAAATGTAGCCGGAGCGGGCCAGTTCCATGTTTTGAAAACTGTTTGGAAAGGCATCCACGCCATACGGCGAACAGGAGTACGGTGTGCGCTTGAGCAGGACCGGGTAGTTGCGCGACAGGTCTTTGGGCGTGTAAATGCTGGTGAACAGCCGCACGCCGTCGCGCATCGGGATCAGTACTTCGCGTTTGGTGAAGTTTTGCCGGATGTATTCGGCGTCGGTTTGGGCCTGGAGCAACAGTGCAACGCAGCACAGGAAGAGGGTAGTGAATAATTTCATCGTTGACAGAAAGTTTAAAGTTTTTTTACCACGGAGGCACTGAAAAAACTCCGTGCCCTCCATGCCTCCGTGGTAAAAAAAAATCGCACCGGCGAAAATGCGGCTTTTTTAGCGCAAAGTCCCAAGCCAGGTCAAACACTTCCCGCCTTGGGCTGTTGTTCTGTTGAATTCCCACTAATTTTGGTGCTCACCATAAATTCCACCTTGTTCTGATGGATTTTCCCACCGAATATCTGTATTCCGTATTGTGGACGCTGGCGGTCATGGCCGGCGGCTGGCTGCTCGGCTGGCTGGTGGAAAGTTATCTGCTTTCCCGGTTGTCCAAAGAAACCATTTTTCGTAAAACCTTATCGGGATTGGGGCGCTGGCTGGGCCTGGCAACCGGCCTGGGTTTTGCGCTCCGGTACCAGCTGTTGCCTCCCGATTGGTATGCAGATGGCATTTTGGTTTGGAAGGTCAGTTGCCTGCTTATCGCCACGATATTTTGTGCGCGCTTGGTTGGCCGCTATGTCCATGAAAACACGATCAGTTTTTCCGGCGAAATTCCGGCTACCTCGCTGATCGAAAACGTGGTGCGCGGCGTGGTGTACATGGTCGGCGTGCTGGTGATCCTGCAAATGCTGGAAATCTCGGTGGCGCCGGTGCTCACTGCGCTGGGTGTCGGCGGTCTGGCGGTGGCCCTGGCCTTGCAGGATACCTTGGGTAACCTGTTTGCGGGTATTACCATCATCGCTTCGCGAAAAATACGGCCCGGCCAGTTTATTCAACTGGAAGGCGGACAGGAAGGCTACGTGACCGATATCACCTGGCGCAATACCACCATCCACACCTTGCCCAACCACATGGTGATCATTCCAAATGCCAAGCTGGCTTCCTCCATTGTGACCAACTCGTACCTGCCCAGCCCGGACATTGGCTTCCGGGTTGAAGTCGGCGTGCATTACGACAGCGACCTGGATTTGGTGGAAAAAGTAGCGCTGGAAACTACTTACGCGGTATTGGAACGGTACCCGGATGCCAAAACGGAAGAAGAACCGGTGGTGCGTTTCCGTGAGTTTGCCGATTCGAGCATCAACCTGGCCGTCATCATCCGGGTAGCCGAATGGTCGGAACAATTTCTTATCAAGCACGAAATGATCAAGGCGCTGCACAAGGCGTTCCGGCAGGCGGGCATCAATATTCCGTTCCCGATCCGCACGCTGGATATTCCGGAAAACGTGTTGAATAAATTATCGCCGAACAGCTAAAAGTGCAGCTCCGTCTGGAAACGCCATTGGAGCAGGTTGTTTCGCCCGTCAATATCGCGGTACGACAGGTCGGTTTGTACCTTCAACTTGTGTCCGACAATAAATCTGGAAACGCCCAGCGTGTATTCTCGTTCGTTGTTGGAAACGCCACGGTCGGGATTTACGGTAGCAAAGCGCCCGGCTATTTCCCAGTTGTTGTCAAACAGATAGCCGACTTGTGCATTGAAAGCGTTGCCGGTAAAAAAAGTCCCGATTTGGTTGCCGTTTTCGTCAAAAGCCCCGGGTAGCCCGTCGCTTGTTCGCCGGTTGGCATATTCGGCCATCACCGATAAACCGTTGTATTTAAACATGCAGTCGGCAAAAAAACTGAACAGCGTTTTACCGAAGTAATTCCCGTTGGCGTCGCTGATAAAATTGCCCAATTGGCCTCTTTCCCGCACGGCATTTTCATTGATGTCGTAGGTCAGCCCGATCGCCAGTTTGGGTTTCGGTTCGCGGGAAATAGCGGAGCCTACGTAATCGCCATGTGATTTAAAATCACCCATGGGAAGAATTTCCAGCCGGAAGGTGTAATCATACCCGTTGAAATGGCCGTCGGTCACGTTGCGCCCTTCACCCTGGCTGAAGGCGACTATTTCATGGATCTTCCATGTTTTTCCCAGGCTAAAAAAGTGCTTGAGCTGAAATCCGACATCCCGGTCAATATTAAACCGAGCATTCAGCCGGGAACGGTCAACAAACTGGAGGTTTGCCGAGGAGATCACCCGCTCGCGATTTCCCGGGAGTTTGGTTTGCCCGAACTGGATGGTGAAGTTTTTATAAAAATTATAGGATAGGGCAGCGTCGAGGACTACGTTGGGCGCATTGCCGAAAAGAGCATCATCGTTTGTGCCGATATCCCGGTTTGCGAGGCCCAATTCGAACTTGAATTCCAACCGGGGATCGAGGAGGTAACCGTCAAATTTCAGCCGTGATCGCCGGATGAGCAGGCTGGCTTCATATTCGTTCAGTTTGCCGTCAATATTCGTCCAGGAATTTGAAAAAAGGGTTTGAACGCGGAACCCAAAACGCAGGTAAACGGTGGAATCTTTGCCGTAGATCCGGAAGCCGTCGCCAAATTTATAGGGACTCATTTGGGCGTTGGCAGTTAAACAAAGGACACTTAGCAATAGCGTCCAGCTTGCTATTCGCATAGTAAAGGTTAGGTCAGGAAGTGTCGACTACCGGCTGAATTATCCAACCCATCCGGTTTGGGTTCAGCCGGGCGCAAGTACGCAATTCTGACTAAAAAACGGGAACAATTTGCCAAAAATCAACCTTCCGGACGCTTATTCAGCAACAAAATTGCGCCGCTCAGGTATTCCCGGCCCGGTGCAAACAGCGCGCCCATGTCGGCGGAAAACTGTGCATCGTGTTTGCGTAGCCGGGGTCGGAACAACAGTTGGGATTTGCCCAAAAGGGTAAACAGGCGGGACAACAACTCCCGGTAATTTTTGCGCCTGGCGCTGTAGTGCCGTTTGGCCGGAATCCGTGCTGCGGCAAGCAGGCTGAACCCGCAGTTTTCAAACAAGCGGATGGTGGCCTCCAGGCCGGTCATGGCCTCCGAGCACTGGATGATCCCGAATTTTTCGCGGCAATGCGCATTGATCGCGCGGATTTCCGGCAGGGTGACGCTTTCCTGCCAGATGCTCTCGTTCAGCGCCAGCACGCCGTTGGGTTTCAGGATGTTGAAAATATACCGGAGCGTGTCGGACCGGCTTTTTTCATCCAAAATGGCCAGCACCGATTCGGCGTACACCAGGTCGATGCTGCCGGCGGGGATGCGGTCCCGGTCTGGCTGGAGCAGCAATTCCACCTGTCCGGAGAGCCTGCAAAACCGGAGCCGGGCAGCAGCTGCAGCGCGCATGTCCGGGTCGGCTTCCAAGCCGGAAAGGGTCAGGTTTGGGAACCGGCTTTTCAGTTTAACCAGGGTGGCGCCGGTGCCGAAGCCGAGTTCGAGCACGTGTTCGTTGCCATGCAGCGGGAGTTGTTCGAGCAGGTATTCCGTGCCGCGTTCGCCTTCGGCATGGAGGTAGGCGGCGTGGAGGGTGGTGTAGTGTGGGAGCAGATTGGCGTTGAGCATGGTGGTGCGAACTGGATTGGCTGGCAGGGGTGGCTGACGACTGTTGTGCGGCGTATTTGTTACGGAAGTACGCCTCAGACAACGGGGCTATGTGCCATTCCTGGAGTATTATCTGCAAGTCAAGTACAAGGATACTGTTCGATGAACCGCCGTATTCGCGATCCGAACGTACGGTGGTGTGAGAGGGCTGCGGTGGGTCATTTGGGCTCACCGCTCCCTACTCGATTCGATGATGCTTGATTTTGTTCATTTATAATGATTTATACTGAGGGGTCATTCTCCCAGTCTGAATTTTTTGCCAAACCTGTTTGGTAAATCATCAACCAGAAATTTCTCTGCATTGCCCAATGCCTCATCAATAGTTTTGGCTTTTTCATCTTCCCACCAAGTTCCGCCTTCGTCAAGCAAACGTATTAGGCTGTCGCTGAATTCATCTGTGCCTATTTCTATCCAGCCATGATTATCAATCCACCAACTTATATGTGGGTATCGTTCTGAAAAATTCATTTCCTATTTGTTAGTTTTTTCTAATTCTACGCTTTCTATCATTCCTAAATCTATTTGCTTTGATAGGTTTAGGCTTGGATTTAGTATATGATTTTTCATGGCGGTTTGTATTTGTTCATCCGTCAACCCAATTGACCTCAACCATTCGCTCCCTTCTTTTAGAGTTTGTATTTTCATTTGTGCAAGTTCAAGTATTTTTTTCTGTTCTTCATATGGTCTATCTCTGCGCTCTCGACGTGTCTGAATTATTAACTTCGTCAGTTCAAGAATGAAATTTAGGGGATTATATGCACCTAAAACTTCCCAAAATCCTGGTGATTGGATGTTTACTCGATTGAGGTATAGCCTATCAGTTTCGGGGACCAATTCATTAAAAGTTGGTCTATTGAAAATGTTCGCATTTCTCTGGACATAATGTTCGATTGGGTGAACTTGCAAAAATTCCTCTATCAAATACTTCTGGGTGATTTCGTATCGAAAATTAAGATAGTCACGAAGTCTTGCAACTTGTCTGTTTTCATACCTATCAAAAAAATGGTTTTTATACTCTCTGTCAGTCAAGAGGTTGAACAAATACACATTGTCGTAGAGGGTTTCCATAACAGATAAAAATTCTGTTACTTGTTTAACAGTACCCAGCCTTTCGGTATGAATTCTCAAAAATCCTTGGTCTTGGTTCATTTACCTTATCTTTTATTTTTTGATTTTAGTTTCATCGAACGGGAGCGCCCCCGACGTAGCCGCGTTTAGTGGCTATGACCGGGGGCGCAAAGTTGGGCGATTGCTATTTTTCAAAACCGAGGCGTATGGAGACTCCAAGTTTGGCGAATTTCTGAAGGGATGCTCCATAGTATGTTGTATAATCGTTGTACACCTTATATGTTCCATGCCCGATTACTCCGCCAAATGAGTAATTGGCTATCAGGCCCAGCCCGATAAAAACAGGCTTGCGAAGCGTGAAAATCAGCTCGGGGTTGTATTCAATACCGACTACAATATTCTCGCGCCCATTTGCATAATTCATCCAACCTTCTAAAATTGCATCCTCAAATGGTATTGGCTGAATACTATTGGCAATTAATGGCACCCCAAGGTAAACGTATTCATTTTCCAACGGCAATACAGTTGATGCGGTTAAGGTGTGCGATAATACCAAACCTTTGATTGCATGCCTGCGCGACAACCCCGCATTTACAATTCCATAATTACCAATATCTACAGATTGTTCAAAATGTATGGGTTGGCCATGCGAAGGGAAGTCTCCATCAGATTTAAATACTAATGTTCCGGCCCGTTTGCCGAGTCCCAAACCAAGAACAGCGCTCCAAAGATGGTTTTTTTTGAAGGGTATTTCGGCAATTAAACCAATCTGTGGAAGCATAATCGGTCTGCTGCCTATGGCAAAACTATCAACCTGAGGAATATGGTACACGGTATTTGGCACTTTGAATAATTGCCCGTTCAACGAAATTCTGAATTTTTGCTTTCTTTCGGAGCGCGCTAAAATAACATTTTCAACAGAGGCAGCATCCGTTCGTTTTTTATATTCCTTCTTGTTTAAAGCTGTAAAAAGTTTAACGCCGAATTCGGAATTGTTAACGTGGTACCGCCCCTCTTTATATGTTCCAATCTCCCGGTCAAGAATGTATTGCTTTCCTTTGGTAATGTATTGAAAGCTGAGGGTAGCGTAAATCTGAAACCGCCCCGGGATCATCCGAAAAAATGTCACATCTCTACTATATCCTAAATTGAGCCGCGGAAAGAAAGGAGAAACGGCATCATTAATCGGATGATTGGATATACTGAAATCGTGAGAATAAATACTATCCAAATCTTGCGTAATCAGAAACAATAATTCCCCCCCGATACTGAATCGATTTTTTGAATTGCCAAAAAGCCATGTGCGACCCGCTCCTGCAAGTATACTTGGGAAACCAGTATGTTGATTGACGAAATCGCTCCAGATTGTAGTTGAATCCCCAACATAACTCACTTGATAATAACGTAGTCCTTGTAGTGTAAGCCCGACTTCAGCATACCAGGCCCCATTTTTCTTTACGGTCCATTCCTTCTTATAGGTAAAGGACCCGCCAATGCCTGCTCGGGGTTTTGTACGCACGTATGGAGTATGGGTGAAATCAAACTCCACCGGTGGTGAAAGGTGCAATCCTATACCTAAATAATCTTGCGCGAAAAGAACGGATGTATAACAGCAGATTATCGTTAGCGTAAGAATTGTTTTTAACACTGTGGGAAGGGGGCCATTGCCCCCTTCCTTTCCTTGCCAAATCTTTCTCATCACGGCATCCTATTTGGCTAAATATAGTCTAAACTGATAATCGTCACTATCAATATAGAAGTATAACCCACTCCTTCTTGTCCACCATCTCTCATCGTCTTTACAAACGATAGCTTCTCTCCATAACTGCCATATGCGAGATTTAACTCTCCTTGTTTTTCTTTTTTTGTAGCCTTTCCATGCAAACCAGTTCTGCGGCATCTCAATACAATCTCCGTTAAATGGGATTCCTTGTACTCCGAGTCGAATATCAGCTCTTCTTTTTTTATACTTCCCGCCCACCTTTCTGTAATGCTTGACTTTTCCTTTAAGAGTAGACTTAATAAGACCTGACCTTACAGAAACTTTTGCCCTCACTTGCCTGTTTGCCAATTTAGTGGGGTGATCATTTGCATCAAACGTATATTTTGAGGAACGTCGGAAGGCGCAGCAATCCCAAATAGATTCAGCCGCATCTGCCCAGTCTTGTTTTGAAACTACGTCATTCCCAATTTTGACATATCCATCTGAATTGAAAAGCGTTCTGGTCTCCTCATCCATTATTGGGCAGAGTTCGTCAGGATCATTGTCGAAATTTATGGTTTCACTGGTCTGACTGTCCAACCACTGATCGCTCTGCTGTTCAACTATTGAGCGAAGGGAAGTAAACGACTTGGATGTCTCAAAATCTGCCAATGGTTGCCATTCATTGAA
Organism: uncultured Saprospiraceae bacterium; assembly: GCA_964484205.1. Classification (GTDB taxonomy): domain Bacteria; phylum Bacteroidota; class Bacteroidia; order Chitinophagales; family Saprospiraceae; genus M3007. The sequence continues at coordinate 19,643 of CAZAEZ010000078.1, forward strand.
GTTATTGATGCTATCCAAAACATCCAGTTGTTCAGTCGTTGCCGTTGGATATTGACTTTCATAGGCATCGTTGTAAGCCTCAATTTCCTGTTCAAGGCATTCAATGCAGTCGTAAAAATGCTGATCATCCGTAAAAACCAGCATCCCTT
>CAZAEZ010000079.1:0-19246 GCA_964484205.1 uncultured Saprospiraceae bacterium
AATCGGAAATATCCACGATCATGTCGAGGATCACCGTGGCGGTATCGGTAGCCGTGCACTGTCCGCTCAAACTTACCGCCGTGACGATGTACTGCCCTGCGCCCACCATGGTCGGATCGGGCACCGGATCGCCCGAAATGGTGGTCCAGGTAAGCGTGGCAGGTTTGCTGGGTGTGGCCGAAAGGCTGGCCGAGTCGGCACAGGTCATGATGTCCAGGGCCGTTACGGTGAAGGGCACCGAGTCGGGCTGCACGGTCATGGGTCCTGCGATAACGCAGGTGTCGTTTGGCGTGAAGGTTACGGTGTACGTTCCGGGCGCGCCGTAGGTGTAGGTGCCGCTGTTCAAGGTGCTGGTTCCGACGCCGTCGCCGAAATTCCAGGTGCCGTCGTAGGAACTGGTATTGCTGTAACTGATGGTCAAACTAATGCAATCCTCCATCACCGAAACCGAATCGGAAATATCCACGATCATGTCGAGGATCACCGTGGCGGTATCGGTAGCCGTGCACTGTCCGCTCAAACTCACCGCCGTGACGATGTACTGCCCGGCGCCCACCATGGTCGGATCGGGTACCGGATCACCCGAAATGGTGGTCCAGGTAAGCGTGGCGGGTTTGCTGGGCGTAGCTGAAAGGCTGGCCGAGTCGGCGCAGGTCATAATGTCCAGGGCCGTGACGGTGAAGGGAATTGAATCTGGTTCAATTACTTTTGAAACCGGAAGCACGCAATCTCCGTCAGGCGTAAAGGTCACGGTGTAAGTACCCGGCGCGCCGTAGGTGTAGGTGCCGCTGTTCAGCGTGCTCGTGCCGACGCCGTCGCCGAAATTCCAGGTACCGTTGTAGGAACTGGTATTGCTGTATTCAATGGTCAGGCTGACGCATGCGTTTTGCACACTGACCAAAGTGTCAATTCTTATCGAATCCAGAATTTGAACAGGGAAATCCAGCGTATCAAAACAGTCAAATTGATTATTGACAACCAAGGTTACCGTATATGTTCCAACCGGGCCGCTTGCTGTGGTTACGGCATTCGTTGGATCGGCGATAGTCAGTGTTGCAGGGTCTGACGTCCACAAGTATGTTACCAAATCTCCCGGGTTATTATTTTGGGCTACCAGGTCAAATGGCGTTCCCGGGCAGGCCGTATTTGGAACCGAAGCGGTTACATTCACGCCGACGTTTACCACCTCAACGGTGTCCATGCGAACACAATCCTGATAGGCGCTATCCGTAGCAATGGCAATATATGTTCCGGGGGCTGCCATGAGTGGATTGATCGTATCGCCGTTCAGGTTTGTCCAGACGATGAACACCGGCATATTGGTGGTTGCGGTGAGCACACCTGTCCCGCCACAAATGCTATCGCCGGCAGCCTCCAGTTCCAAAAGTGGTTGCCGCGTAATGGTCACCATTTTTGAATCAAAACAAGTGCCGTTGCTGACCACCAGAATATACGTTCTGGTGGTTGGTGGATCGGCGAGCACATTTTGCTTATCCGGGTTAAAGGTTAAAAAGGAATCCGGTTGCCAGTTGTACGTGAAGCTCGGGTCGCCGATCACAGTAATTGGAACGGCTGAACTATCGCAGGAATATCCTTGTGTTTGAACTTCATAATCGAGCAAACTATCCACTTTAAACGGCATGATCAAGGTGTCGGAGCAACCGGCCGCCGAGGTGACGATCAGTTGGGCGACCCCAGCGCTTTGGTTCGGAATGGGGAGCATTGGAATATTTTGCTGATTGCTGGTAAACGATCCGCCGCCATCCCAGGTGATATTCCACTGCCAACCGACGATCGGCCCCGGCGTTGCTGTGGATTGGTCCACGATATCGACGATGAACTGGTTGGCTACACAGGATTTGTCGATCGAAAAATCGGCATTCAGGCTGTCTTTAAACGTAATATTTATGCCGCCGGCAACCGAGCAACCACGGTCGTCGGTGGCGATGACGCTGTAGTTCCCGACCCCAAGATTGGAGATCATCGACCCGGTGGCACTGAAGCCGTTGTCGCCGGTCCAGGCATAGGTATACGGCGCCGTACCATTGGAGGCCAAGGCTGTTGCCGATCCGCTCGTTTCATTGAAACAAGTGACCATCGTAGTACCGGTGACGTTCAAGTTCAACTGCGTATGGGTGCCGATAATGCCGCTTGCCAGCCCGACACAGCCGGAATTTACCTCCGTTACAGTCACCGCCACAAAGGAGCCGGCTGCCAGGTTGGTAATTTGCGGCACATTGTTGTTGTTTACATTCCATTGGTAGGAATAACTACCGCCGGAAGGAATTACAACCGCTGTGGCCGAACCGTCGTTTACACCGACGCATTCTGCTTTTTTAATTACCAGATTAATGTTCAGACTATCAATTTCGGGCAAAAAAACCGTGGTGTCGGCCTGGCAACCATTCACATCGGTGGCCTCTACGGTATATGCAACGCCGGGTTCCAGGTTGCTTGCCGAAGCGCCGACCACACCATTACTCCACAAGATGTTGAAGGGCGGGGTACCACCGGTAGGAAAAACGGTCATGGCGCCCGGGCTGCCGTTACAGGAAGGGTTGGTCACCGTAACATTAAATTGAAGCGGCCCGGGTTCCAGGAGTTGCACCGTGCCGATTGTTGAGTTCCCGGCGGTGTCGGTTACCGTAACGGTATAATTTCCGGCGCTCAAACCGGTGATGGTCGGTGTTTGTTCCGAGTTGCTCCACAAATAGGAATACGGCGGCTGCCCGCCGATCGCGAGCACCGTGGCTATTCCATCAGTATCTCCATTGCAAGCAGGGGGCGTGAAGCTGAGAAACAAACTCGGCCCCTGCGCCAGGCCTGATGCTGCGCAGCAGAGCACTAATGCGATGACCAAAAAAAGGTGGCGTGCCGACATGGTAATTTTTATTTTCTCGATAGTCATAACATTGCGATTCTTTGCATTTGGATCAATACGGGATTAATTCACCTAATCCGGATTCGCTTTTCAGGGCAATGAAATTCGGAGTCTGTTTTTTTTAATCAAAAGTCTGAATATCAACACCGACGACTTCAACCCGTCGTTCGCGGGAAGCTTCAACGCTGTAAACCGATTCCTTCCGGTTGTTTCCGTCTTTGAATTTTGCCCCGCCGATTACCGCCTTAGCCGCGCCATTGGGAACGCGTTTCAAAATCAGCTTGCCGGAATTGATGTGTTTCATAAACACGCCGCCGTCAAAGACCCGGAAGAACCGTTCGACACTGTTTACCCGCCTGGAAGTCAGTACCTCGTTGTAGGCCGGATTGCCCAGCGGCGACGCATAGCCTCGGATTTCAATCGATACTCTTTTTGTTTTCGGATCCTCCAGCGTCGTGTATACCGCTTCAAAAACATCCCGCAGCCGGTCCCATTCGCCTTTTACCGAGTCTACGAAAAACGCATCAACTTTCAGCGAGTCGCGCAGCCGGTCAGGTTCCGGCTCTCCTTCCGTATACCGTTCGATAAAGAGGTTTTTCAGGTTGTAATAACCCAATACGGCAATGGGGCCGCGGTGTGTCCGATTGGTTGGTGCATTGAAACAGTGGTGCCTGTTGCCGTAACATTTATGCCCCAGATCGGTATGGCAATAGTATTGCCGGATGGTATCGCCATTGTCGTCCACGACAAAACCAAAGTAGATGTCCTCGTAGATGAGCGGTTCAAACTTCCGGGTTGCCGCGTTGTATTTCTGCGGAATCCGATCCGCAGAAGTATGCGGCCCGGGTTCGTCATTGTCAAAAAACAAGGTGATCGGGAGGTCCGGGATCCTCCGCAGGAAAAGATTTTTGCGCAGTTGCCGGCAAGCCGTTTTTGCAATGGTATCTGTGCCAAATTCAATGGACGCCGTGCTGAATTTCTTCCGCAGCGGATCATTTTTTTCCACAAAAATCCGGTATTGCCCGTCGTAGGCGATCAACGTATCAAAGCGGTTGCTTTGCAATCCGGAAACGTGCACCCACTTCTGGTCGGTGTCCAGCCGCATCAGGGTGATAATTACGTCATTCAGTTTGGTGTCGTCGGATTCGTTAAAAACATGAATTTCAAGATTCAGATTCAGTCCAAGATTCAGCTCCCGACGGATGATGGTATCCCGGGTCAGCCCAAAGGTGCTGACCGGCTCGGCATCGGCAGTGATCTCGGCCAGGCTTCCCAGCAAGGTGTAATTGTTTCGGGGGCGAAGTGGAAAAAGGTATTCGCTGCTGTCGGGGTCGTTTTTTGTGATTTGTGCCAGCGCCTGCCCATCGGGGCCTACCGTGGTCAGAGTTAGGTTGACGCCTGTTTGCGGCGCAGAACCGTCGCAATTCAGGATGTTTACGAGCAGTTTTACTTCAAACATTTTCAAACAACGCTGCACCTTTTCGATGGGGTCGCAAATATTGGCCGGAGAATTGAAGTAAAATGAGTCGGGGCGAAATTCGGCTTTGGTGGTAACCAGCAAATACGATTTGCCCGGCAGCAATTTGAACGACTGCGAAGCGCCGGCAACCTGTTCAGTTTGCAACAACTCCGGTCCGGCTTCCCCCATGCGGTACAATTGCATCGTAGTATTGGTCAGCGAATCGCCGGTTTCGGCATCGCAAACGGAGACCGGCATTTCCTGCGGTTCGCAGTATTTGAAAATATCGTAGCAACAATCTTCTTCCGAAAAATTTATGGCGCCGTTCCGGTTGGAGGAGAAATGCCGCATTTTTCCATCTTCGGAAATGGAGTAAAACACGTCGTTGGCCGTGGAATTCAGCGGTTCGGGCAAATGCTGCGGTGTGCCCCAATCCTGCCCAATGGGCTCGGAACGGTAAATATCAAAACCGCCCAAACTCTGGCGGCCATTACTGCTGAAATACAAAACGCCGGTTGCGGCGTGGTAGAAAGGCGATACGTCGTCGCCCGGTGTATTGATGGACGTAAGGTTTACTGCTTGGGAAAAGGTGTCGTTTTCAATCTTGGCATACCAGATATCTTTTTTGCCTTTCCCGCCGGGCCGGTCGCTGACGAAAAACAGCGTTTCAGCAGCTTCCCCCGGCATAGTGCAAATGAATGGCTGGGTGGTGGTGGCCTTCGGGTGGTTGATCTGTTTGGGCAATTTTTCCGGCTTCCCCCAGGTATTGTCGCCGAGGCGTTTCCGGCGGTACAACTCAAACTTGATCGCCTTATCCTTGTTGTATTTGCCGACGGCATAATACATCGCCGTTTTTTCCCGGTTAAACGTCACATAGGCGGTATGGCGGTTTTCTTCGTTATACAACACCGGCTGAATCCGGATTTCGCCGTCGTCCATTCGCCTGGCGGTGAGCACCTGGATCAGCAACCGGCTGGAATCTCCCTTATAAGGCAGGCTGTAGGAGGAATAATACAGCTGGTCATCCGTGTAAATATTGGCGTATTCGGAATAGGGGGTGTTTATGGACTTTCGAAGACTATCCAGCACAATATCTTCCACATTTTGCTGCACCTCGATTGCCCAGTTGCAATTGTTAATGCCAATTTTAGCTTCGGCTTTAATATCGGCTGAAGCAGACCTGTTGTCCACTTCCTGGTACAGGTTTAAGGCTTTTTTGTATTCACGCAACAGGTACCAGGTGTTCGCCAGCTGCAGCAGGAAGGTTTCATCCTTTTGTACCAGATTACTGTCGCCCATGTATTGGTACGTTTGCGCTGCATTGCCGTACAGGGTGTAGGCTGTGGCGGCCCTGGCGTAACCGTAAAGTGCTGTGACGTTTTGCGTATCCACCTCGGTCAGGATGCGCTGGTAGTATTGCATGGCGCCGAAATAATTCCCGTTTTCATAGCTCTTTTGGGCCTTGTTTTTTAGCGCCTGAATAGAAGGGGCGCGGTAAATATTACCGCCTATCCGTTCCGGTATCCCTTTTATTTCTGTACTGTCTTTTCTTTTGGGTGCACCTTGTTGGGCGTTGGCCAAGGGCAAGGCAAAAAGGAAAAGCATCGGCAATAAAAAAGTAGTCGATTTCATCATAATTTCAGGAGAATGGATCAGTCGATCGGACACTTTCTGTCAACTGGTTTGATTTTATACAGCCGGTAACTCAGGGAAACTTCCGGTCCTCCACGGTGTCCGGTGGCAATGGCAAAGTCGGAGAAGTTGACGTCGTACGACAAACCGAGCGACCAGGTGCGATAGAAAAACTCCAGGCGGGCAACGCCGGCATCGGTGTACCGGTGGCGGAAACTGAAAAAAGCCTGGATAGCAAGTTCCTTGTAGGGTTGGGTGTTCACCATTACCCGTGCGCCGGCGCCGTACAGGATCTCCCGGTAGCCGCCCTGCTCCTGGTACATAGCATGTCCAAGGATGTCGAGAATGGGTGAAACCTGCACCAAACCGATGCCATACACAGTTTTGCGCATGGCCAGCCGCACGTCGCGCGCGTTGGTCCAGAAATCGTGATTGGGACGGTTTACATGAAAAACAGCCCCGCCAATGTCGAAACGCGTGCGTTTTTTCGCAGCGTAAAAGCGGTAATTAAGACCGGTACTCAAGTCAAAATATTTCAGGTTGGTGCTGAACAACGAGCCGTCTTCCATCGTCGGCGCATTGGGCTGATAGAGGCAATCGACGAACTGTGCATCAAAACTCCATTCGTCGGAATTGAAGGAGCGTTGCCCGAAAGCGGGCGTAACGCCCAGCGAGAGAAAGTTGTTTTTAGCAACCGGGATGGTAATGCCCAGCGGGATGCCGATTTGCAGCGAGGTCAACTCCAGGGAACCCTGTTTATCCACATTGAGCAACAACCCGCCGGTAAAATACCGGTCGTACTCCCCTCTTTTGTAGTACCACTTGTTTTCCACACTGCCGGAGTAGGTTGTATACGGAACTCTGACGGAATGCCATTGGCTCCGGAAATTTCCGACAAAACGCAGGTCTCCTCCAAAGATGCCGCTCAGCCCCGGATTGAGGTTGAGTGGCGCATTACCAAATTGGGAAAAATGAATGTCCTGTGCAAGCATGGAGCCTACCGAGGCGGCGAAAAAAACCAACATCAGAACAGGGCGTAGCAATAGCATTCTCTTCACAAGCGTACAGATTTTGTGATGCAGATAAATCAGATTGTAACGGTCTCCAGGAAGGAAGGGAGGTGGATAAAAACTAGTTCTGAAGCGAGTCTAGGTGCAAAAAACGTACCAGTAGCGCAAAATTTAAAAGTGGCGCTAATTGGCGACATGGAGTAAAGATAAAAATTGGGTGGGGGGAGAACCCTAAGCCGAACCTTCCAGGATGGTTGACTTTTCAAGTGATAGGAAACTGCCGTAAAGGTAATGTTTTCCGCCTCTTGTCAAAATTTCTGAAACGCTAAAACCCAAAAAGGTTTGTCACCCGAATGACAAACCTTTTTGAAAACAAATCAACTACAAGTTAGAAAAATTTCAGGCTAAAGACGCCAGCAGCCGGTGCATATCCGTCTTTTCGCGTACAATCGCTGCGACCTTGTCTACCGGAATGCGCTCCTGTGTCATGGAATCGCGCTCCCGGATGGTTACCGTATCGTCTTCCATCGATTCAAAATCAACGGTTATGCAATAGGGGGTACCCACGGCGTCTTGCCGGCGATAGCGACGGCCGATGGCGTCTTTTTCGTCGTACTGGCATTGGAAATAGGGCTTCAGACGGTCAAAAATGCTGCGCGCTTTTTCCACCAGTTCCTCCTTGTTGCGCACGATGGGCAGTACCGCGCATTTGACCGGCGCCAGGGCCGGCGGTATCCGCAAAACGGTCCGCGTGCTGTCCTCGCCCTGGGCGTCGGGTACCGTTTCTTCCACCAATGCGTTGGTCATAACGGCCAGGAACATCCGGTCGACACCGATCGAGGTTTCCACTACGTACGGCACGTAATTTTCGTTGAGCTCGGGGTCGAAATACTGCAATTTTCGGCCCGACAATTCCTGGTGGCTGCTGAGGTCAAAATCGGTACGGGAGTGTATGCCTTCCAGTTCCTTGAATCCAAACGGGAACTCGAATTCAATGTCCAGCGCCGCATTGGCGTAGTGGGCCAGTGCCTCGTGGGGCTTGAAGCGCAGTTTTTCAGCCGGCGTTACCGACTGGTGCCAGGCCATGCGTTTGGCTTTCCAGTATTCGTACCATTCCATTTCAGAGCCGGGGCGCACAAAAAACTGCATTTCCATTTGTTCGAATTCCCGCATGCGGAAAATGAACTGCCGGGCCACGATCTCGTTGCGGAAAGCCTTGCCGATCTGGGCAATCCCGAACGGTACTTTTTGCCGGGTGGTTTTTTGCACGTTCAGGAAATTGACAAATATACCCTGGGCAGTTTCCGGGCGCAGGTACAACTTGCCGTCGTCGCCGGCGATGTTCGACATTTGGGTGCTGAACATCAGGTTGAACTGGCGCACATCGGTCCAGTTGCGGGAGCCGCTTTCCGGGTCGGCAATCCCCAATTCGTCGATCTGGGCTTTCAAATCGGCCATATCGTTGGTGCTGAGCGCCTTTGCCATGCGTTTGGCAATATCGTCGGCGCGTTGGGCCCATTCGACAACGCGCGGGTTGGTGCTGCGGAACATGGCTTCGTCAAAGTTGTCGAAGCGCTTGCTCGCTTTTTCCACCTCCTTGTCAATCTTCTTCTGCAGCTTATCGATCTCACCCTCGATCAACTGATCTGCCCGGTAGCGTTTTTTCGAATCTTTGTTATCCACCAGGGGATCGTTGAACGCGTCGACGTGGCCGGAAGCTTTCCAGATTTTCGGATGCATGAAAATGGCACTGTCCAGGCCAACAATATTTTCGTGCATTTGCACAATGGCTTTCCACCAGTATTCCTTGATATTGTTTTTCAGTTCGGCGCCCATTGGGCCGTAGTCATACACGCCACCGAGGCCGTCGTAGACCTCGGAGGAGGGGTAAATAAATCCGTATTCCTTACAATGCGAAACCAAGCGTTTGAAAAGATCTTCCTGCATGACAACAAAAATAAATGGGGCAATTGCTAAAGTGAGTGAATGTTAAAAAGCGGCGCAAAGGTGCGGAAATTGGGTTGAAAAATAAAACAGCGTTCCAAGCTTATCCGGTTCCGCCATTTGCCTTGGCGTTCTTTTGCAGGCAAATTCCAAACCAAATCCGGATTCCGCCTGTTACCCAACGGAAACCGCTAAGTTTGCCCCCTGTTTCAATTTTTTAAAATTTAAAACTCAGCACATTCCCATGGCATCATTCAAACGCACCGCATCTGCAATCTGGAAAGGAACCGGCCCCGACGGCGCGGGAACGCTCAACGGCCCATCCGGCGTTTTTCAGGATACGCCCTACTCTGCAAAACTTCGTTTTCAAAACGAGGACGGCAAAGCCGGAACCAACCCGGAAGAACTGATCGCCGCTGCCCATGCCGGTTGTTATATCATGGCGCTAAGCTTTGGCCTTACCAATGAAGGCTTCACACCGACCGAATTGCGCTGTTCGGCTACGATTCACATGGAAAAAGGCGATAGCGGCTGGGGTTTTGCCCAGATCACGTTACACCTCGAAGCGCAGATTCCCGGTATTTCTGAGGAAAAATTTAAGGAAATGGCAAATGGCGCCAAAGCGGGCTGCCCGGTGAGCAAAGCGCTCGCAGCTGTTCCGATTGAACTGGAAGCCAAATTGTTGTAATTGTTTTGTTCCCTTGAGGAGAATGTCCCACAAGGGCCGATTTACGATTTTGGATTTTTGAATTGCGATTTATGGCATCTCGAAAGTGCAAATCATCCACTGCTACCAAAGCCCAAAAATCGTAAATCGTAAATCGTCACTCGTAAATCGTAATTCGTCACTCGTAAATCGTAATTAACGACTTATGAGCCAGCCTTTCCGATAACAAAAAAAGCCTGCCCCCGGATGGAGAACAGGCCACAATTGATTCTTTGAAGGCTAAGGTTTGGTTTAATGGGGCCAAGCCCCCCGCCAGGGTTTCGTTTTCAAATTTGGTTTGTAGCTTCATTAGCCGCAAACACTATTTGGTTTGTTGGGGCCTGAAGCGTACGTTGATGAGGCAAATATCTTGGGTTTGACGCTGGACGGGCAAACACGGAATTTGGGTTTACTTCCATTTGAACCATCCGCTTTTTTTGAACTTTTCCTGTTTAAGCGTCTCTTTTTTTCTTCTTTTGTCGCCCGGACCGGAGGTCCGGGTTACGCCGGAGGACCGGCAGCTAATAAACGCCCAGTTGTCACCGGGCTGAAACCGGGCGTTTACTTGCGTTTCCAAGCACAAACCGACACAGAATCCCGGACGGTTGGTTCCAGTGGGGTTTGTGAGCCAAGGTGCATCAGTCGTGTCGGAGCGCAAACGGCATTGGGATAAAAGAGCCAAGGCATTCGAGGTTAAACCGTCGTAAAAAAGGTTTAGGTATTTTTGGTTTTAAGGGGCTTACCATGAACAGTACACATTGCAATTTCCCTTTTCTTAATGGTTTTTCAGGGTCTGTCTCCGCTTAGGCTCGCGGTGATAGGACAAAGATGCGCCCACCCGCCCCGGCCCGGCAAACACGAAAACAGACTTTACTTCCATAAACCTTCCAGAATTTTTTGGCCGTACCCACCGTATTCCGGACTTTTGAAGCCTGCATCAACACAGCTCCCCCCGGTCACTCAATCACTCAATCACTCAATCACTCAATCACTCAATCACTCACTCAATCACTCAATCACTCAATCACTCAATGCAATGCAGGAAAGCCCGCTGCTCCAAACCATGCAATTGCTGAACCCCGAGGAGTTCGAAACGCTCGCCTTATTCGTCGAGTCACCTATTTTTAATGAAGTCAACCGCTTTCAGGATACGGTGCGGCTTTTTGCGTACATCCGGGAATTTTACCCGCATTTCCAGGTACCGGCGCTGACGAAAAATGTGGTAGGCAAAAAACTATTCCCCACCCGCAGCAAGCCTGAAAACGAGGTGGAGCGCACCATGGCGCAGCTGATGCACATTGTCAAGCAGTTTATCAATTTCCGGTATTCGGCCGTAAGAGACGGCCGTGTGGTGCGCGGCGGCCGGAAAACCAATATTACCCAGGACCCCGTCGCCCTGCTCAATTTTGCCCGCCAGCAACTGGCGCTCATGCGCTTTTACAGCGAGCGCCTGCTGCAAAAGCCGGTCGAGCCCCCCGCCAGGCCCGAACCTGCCGCCCAAGCCGAAGCGGCGCCGACGGGTAAGCAACGCCGGGTTAAAAAAAAGGAGTATTATTTCCAAAACCTGTATCAGGAACTCCAGACAGTGTTTGCAGAACAGCAGCAATTCAGCCTGTTTGAAGAATACGAATACAGCGATTTTTTCTACTTCCGGTATTTGGCCGAACAGGAAAAAGCCATTTACGAAAGCCTGCACGAATGGTCGGCCAAAGGCGGGATCAACAACCTGCTCGTCGCCTCGGAAAACCTCGACCGTTTCTACATGCTCAGCAAACTGGATCAGATTTGCAAACTCCTGCACCTCCAGCAAATGACGGTACCGTTCAGCGAAGACTCCGACGAATACCGCCGCCTGAAAACCAACCAAAAACTGACGATCAAAATGGTGAAGTTGCTGGCAAAGCACAATTATCATGTGAACGACCCCGACATCGAGATATACTTTGCCCTGCTGCGCCTGCTGAGCAAAAAAACGCCCGAAAAAACGGACCCGCAGGCCGACCAGTTTTTTGCGCTCCTGCAACAGCACCGCGATTTGGTGCCGGCCCGCCGGTTTAAGGACTTCAACATTATCGTCCGTTCCTATTGGGCGCGCCGTTACCGGCAAACCCGCGACAGGCTTTTTCTGGAAAAACTCTTTCGCTCGCATCAGGAAGACATCGAGCAATTGCGCCGCAACCAGGAAAATATCCAAAGTTCCCATTTCCAAAATACCTTGTTCAACGCCATCAAACTCGGGCATCTGGAGTGGGCAGCGGTATTTCTCGAAGAGTTTGCGCCCAAGATCACGGCCGCACCCGAACCGGAGCTTGTCGCCGATATCGGTTATGCCATGTTGCATTTTGCACAAAACCGGCACGCGGAAGCGGAAAAACGCCTGCCCCACTACTTCAATTACGGCGCCTCCGACGACCTCACACTGTACTCCCTGGCTGCCACGCTGGACATCCGCATCCGCTACGAACTCGGAAATTTGCTCGACACCGAAGGCGTAAATATGCGGCGGGCAACCCAAAAACGCATCAAGGAAAACAAACTGTTGCCGCCCGACCGTTTGTCGGGTATCCTGGGCTTTTATGAAGCAGCGCTCCGCTTGTTCCGCTTGCGCGAAAAACTTCAACTGCAGCAATCGATCAATTGCAGCGTCATGCGGCAGGAACTGGACGATATCCACTACCTGCTCACGCAAAAGCCAACGGTAGACCACGAGTGGCTGCAGGAAAAATGCAACGAGATCCGGGCGCTGCTGAAGAAGAAATGCCCTAAGAGTTTGTCCTAATTTCCATGCTGAGCCGAAAGCGAGCGAATTTTATTTCAGGCAAGGCAGATTTTGCAGGCGTAGCCGGCAGTTACGGCGAAAAATCTAACGCAGCATGGAATAAAATTAGCCGCTTGGAGGCCAGCGATGGGACTTTGGACAAACTCTAAAACTGGAAATATATAAACGGCTGCACGTCCGACGATTTCACCTGCATCACCAATACAGCTACCAGGCAGATCAGCACGGCCTTGGCCGTCCAGTGCAGGGCAGTGACCCGCTGCTCTGCAGCCCGTTCCCAGGTAGTTGGCAGCAAATGCAGGCCGTAGCCCAGGGCCATCCAAAACACTACCGGCCCGTATCCGTGCAGGAATTCCAGGAAAATCTCCGGGTGAAAAGCGAAAGCGATCTGTTCGAGCATCAGTTGTACCGTGGCCATATCCCGCGCCCGGAAGAGTATCCAGCACAGGCAAACGAAGTGGAAGGTCCACAAGCCGCCCAAAAATTTGCGGGCCACACCGGGTTTTCCGGGAAAAATATCTTTCCACCACCGCTCCAGCGCCAGCATCAGCCCGTGCAGCCCGCCCCAAAGGATGAACCGCGTGGCGGCGCCGTGCCACAAGCCGCCAAGCAGCATTGTGAGCAGGAGGTTGACGTAGGTTCGGGCCCGCCCCTTGCGGTTGCCACCCAGGGAAATGTACAGGTAATCGCGCAGCCAGGTGGACAGCGAAATATGCCAGCGCCGCCAGAATTCAGTGATGCTGAGCGACTGGTAGGGCGAGTTGAAGTTGATCGGAAAGTGAAAGCCCAGCAATAGCCCGATCCCGATCGCCATGTCGGAATAGCCGCTGAAGTCGCAGTAAATCTGCAAGGCATAACCGTACACGCCGAACAGATTTTCCAGCCCGGTATACTGGGCCGGAGAGTCAAAAACGCGGTCGACAAAATTCAGGCTGATATAGTCCGAGATGACCGCTTTTTTAAACAAACCAATGCAAAACAAAAACACCCCGCGGCCAAACATTTCCCGGGTGATCATCAGCGGCTGATTGATCTGGGGCAAAAAATCGGCAGCCCGAACGATCGGCCCCGCCACCATTTGCGGAAAAAAAGTGACAAAAAACGTAAAATCCCACAGGTTATCCAGTGCCTTCAAATTTCCCCGGTACACATCGATGGTGTAACTCAGCGACTGGAAGGTGAAAAAGGAAATGCCCACCGGCAGGAAAATATCGAAGTGCAGCGGTTGGCCGCCGCTGAGGCCCGTCCACAGTTCCAGGAAATAATTGGTGTATTTGAAATAGGCCAGCATGCCCAGGTTGGCCGTCAGGCTGAGCACCAGCAGCCATCCGCGCGCGCGTTTCGACGTCGCCTGCTCGATCCATTTCGCCACAAAAAAGTCGACCAGCACACTGGCGATCAGCAGCAAAAAATATATCCCGCTGCTTTTGTAATAGAAATAAACGGAAAACAGGATGCACCAGAATACCCGTCCGCGCTCATGGGGTTTGAGCAGCCGGTACACCAACAAAAAACCCAGGAAGAAAAACAAAAAGAGGCCGCTGCTAAACAACAGGGGGGATTCCGGGTGGTACAGAAACTGATCGAGAATTTTGTCGGGATCGAAGGAAAACATCGCGCGTTGAAGGGTAGGGGGGCAAATGTACAATCTTTTCGCGCTGAAGCCAGGCTCATTTGTTTGCCGGCACGGTGATCGTCGCGGCGGCATCGTGCAGCGGTTGTTTTCCGGCGCGGGCTGCCCCATTCTCAGCCCAGCCATTCTCAGCCCAACTATTCTTAGCCTACCCATTCTTAGCCCAGCCATTCATGGCTGGGCCGAGCGTTTTCCCCGGGCAAAATGCCCGGGTTACGGGAACACGTCCAGCGCCATGGCCATGCTTTTCCCGAAGGCGTTGCGGTTGATGCCGGGGTCTATGCCCATTTCATCGAAGAAAAACACCAGATTTTCCATGGCCATGTTTCCGGTGAGGTCGTCTTTGGCCATGGGGCAGCCGCCGAAGCCCCGCATGGCGCCGTCGAAACGCCGGCAACCGTTTTCCCAGGCGGCCTGTATTTTTTCCCGCCAGTTGTGGGGCTGGGTGTGCAGGTGGGCGCCGAATTGAATGGCCGGATAGGCCGGGATCAGGTTGCTGAACAGGTACGCGATGTTTTCCGGGTTGGAGCAGCCGATCGTGTCGGATAGCGAAAATATCCGGATGCCGAAGGGTACCAGGCTGTCGACCCATTTTTGCACGATTTCTACATTCCAGGGGTCGCCGTAGGGGTTGCCGAAGCCCATGGACAGGTACAACACCAGTGTTTTGCCGTGTTGCTCGCAAAGTTCCTGGATGGCTTTGGTGCGTTCCACGCTTTCGGCTATGGTGGCGTTGGTGTTGCGCAGCTGAAAGGTTTCACTGATGCTGAACGGATAACCCAGGTACCGGATTTCCGGATACCGGCAGGCCTCTTCGGCGCCGCGCTGATTGGCAACAATGGCCAGCAACTTGGTGGCCGTTTGCGAAAGGTCTAACTTTGCCAGCACCTCGGCGGTATCGCGCATTTGCGGGATAGCTTTTGGGCTGACAAACGAGCCGAAATCCAGCGTGTCGAAACCCACCCGGAGCAGTTGGTTGATGTACGCGGCTTTGGTATCGGTTTCAATAAACTCGGCGAGGCCCTGCATGGCGTCGCGGGGGCATTCGATCAATTGTACGGTTTGTTCCGGGTCGGTATGTTTGGACTGTGGCAAATCGGATTAATTTTGGTTAGGCTAAACAAATTTGGCGGCCCAAAGTTATGCCTTCACCGCGGACTAATGCAGTTCCGAATCTTCAAACTATTGCCATTTTAGCATTTCATCTATGAAAAATAAAGGACGTTGGATTGTATTGGGCCTCGTGCTTGTCATTATCGGCATTTCAGCGCTGACTCTTCAACTGGTGGGCAGCCAATGGGTGTTCCTCCAGTTTTTGGAAAGGCCGGGCCGCTTGTTTGCTTTCGTGGCAAAAATCATCCTGGTCATGGCGGGCTTTATCCTGATTGCCGTAGCCAATACCGACTGGGAGCGCGACCGGCAGGAGAGCGAGTGAGGCGCGTTTTTTTAAAAAAGATTGACATGATTGTATGAGGGTGTATCATAAGTCCTCGCACGCGCAGGTAATTCCAAATTTTCACCACGGAGACACAGAGACCACGAAGATTAATTCTCTGTGGTCTCCGTGTCTCGTATGTTTGTCAGGCAATACGGACACATTTCGGAGCGTAGAACTTTTGTGGATGTCTCCACTGCGCTGCGACAGGACAAGAAAAGGGAAGATTGCGTATGCTTTGAACCCCCGATTCGCAAGACTCCTGTTTTATTTAACGAATTGATAAACAAAAGTGTAGACCGGCCTAACATTTTTCCAATAAAAAAAATCCCGAATTTTTCAGTTTTGAAAAATTCGGGACAATGCCTGTTTGTCAGCTGTTTTTATCCGCCTTACAGCGGAAACAACGCCCCGACACTGATGGCAATACCGCGGTTGTTGGCGGTAATGCTGTCGTCGGCGGAGTCGTTCAGGTTGCTGAGGCCGAGCAGGTAGCGCGCGTCGGCAAACAGGGTAGCCGTTTCGCCCAGTTTGAAGGAAAAAGCGCCGCCGAATTGCAAACCGAAGTCGATCCGGGAAATTTCATCCTCGTCAAAGTCGATGTCTTCCGATTCCGTTTCCGTTTCTCCGGCAAACGTGTATTTGTACTTCAACTTGCCGTTCAGGGCATAGCCCAAACTCGGGCCGGCAAGCACGTCGAACCGGCCCGCGCCAAACGAAACGCCGCCTTTCAGCATGACCGGAATTTCAAGGTAATTCATGATCACGGAAAGTTCTTCGGTGACCAACTCCCCTTGTTCTTCGAACGAATCCTCGACTTTAAATCCCTTCTGGATAAAATTCAACTCCGGCTGAATGGCGAAATTGTCATTCATCCGGATTTCAGCGACTGCGCCGAACAACAAGGACAGGCGGTTTTGAATATCCTCAAAATCGCTTTCGAACTCTTCGTCGCCGTTCCATTTTGCCAGGTTGATCCCCGCGCGCGGCCCAATGCTGAGCTGTGCCGTGGCTGAGGCGCCGAGCGCCAAAAAGCATAATACGAAAAATAGTTTTCCTAGAACTTTCATAGTAAATGGGTGGTTTGGTGAAAAATCAGGTTTACTTGATGCGGAAAAATAGACGCATTCAACTGAACTTTGGTAACAATTCTGGATTAAAATCTGTCGAAATCATGTATCCACTCACCATTTTCGGTGAAGCTATTATCGATGAAAACGCCGTGCAGCAGATCAAACGCTGTTACAGCCAACCCGACGATCGCGCGACCCTCACCGCCGATGCGCACTACGGTTACGGCCATCCGATTGGCGGCGTGGTGGCGTACAAAAACAAGATCAGCCTGTCGGGAGTCGGTTTCGATATCGCCTGTGGCAACAAAGCCTGCCAAACCAACATCCGCGCCGCCGACATCGACCGCGACAAGGTGATGGACGCCGTGTTCAAGAAAATCGGCTTCGGCATTGGCCGCCCCAACCCCAAGCCCATCGACCATCCGGTGTTCGACGACCTGTCCAAAGCCGCCTTCAAGCCGCAGCGCGCCATGATGAAACTGGCCATGGAACAACTCGGCACGGTGGGCTCCGGCAACCACTTCGTCGACCTGTTTGAAGACGAGGAAGGCTGGCTCTGGATCGGTGTGCACTTCGGCTCGCGCGGGCTCGGCCACAAAACCACCATGGGTTTTATCGCCCTGTCGAAAGGCAAAAAATTTGACGAACACGCCCCGGAAGGCGGTATGGACGCTCCGCCAATTCTGTTCGACGCCGACAGCGCACTGGGGCAGGACTACCTCGCTGCCATGCGCATGGCCGGCCAGTATGCCTATGCCGGCCGCGATGTGGTGGTGGACAAGGTGCTGGAAATACTCGGCGCGAAAGCGGTTTTCGCCGTGCACAACCACCACAATTTTCTCTGGGAGGAAGAGCATTTCGGCGAAAAATACTACGTGGTGCGCAAAGGCGCCACCCCGGCGTTCCCGGGCCAGTACGGCTTTGTGGGCGCCACCATGGCCGATGTTTCGGTGATCATCCGCGGCGTCGACAGTCCGCTGAGCCGCGAGGGCCTGTACTCCACGGTGCATGGCGCGGGCCGTGTGATGAGCCGCACCAAAGCTGCCGGGAAAAAACGCTGGCGCAACGGCCGTATCCAGTACCTGACCAAGGGGGAAGTGGACTGGAAAGCCTGGAAAAAGATCATGAAAAACAAAGGCATCGCCCTGCGCGGCGGCGGCCCCGACGAAGCGCCGGAGTGCTACAAAAAACTGGCCGAGGTGCTCCAGTACCACGAAGGCACGGTGGAGGTGACCCACCGCTTGCGCCCGATCGGGGTGGCGATGGCTGCGCCGGACATGTATGATCCGTACAAGGATTAGGAACGTCGGCTGCAACCATTTTCCGGTTCCGGGTGTCCAAATTCAGCAAAATCAACACTGCTTTCCCGAGCGGTATTTTACCAGTAAAAAATTTTAAGCAATGAAAAACATACGTCTGGCTACCCTGCGGGCAGCCCTTAGCCTGTTTATGGGCCTCCTCACCGTTACATCGGCCACCTTCGCCCAAACCAATACCACAGCTTCCAATGGCGGCGCCGGCATCCAGGCCTGTCTCACCCAAATCCCGTTGCCCCCGTTGACAACTGCCGAAGCCGCCCACCGGAATTACGGCGCTGACCTCCGGAACCCGGAATATCAGGCGCTCGAAAAATTTTACCAACCCAATACCGACTGTATCGGTCAGATTTTGAATGCGCAGAATACCGCGCTGAAAAACCGCTACGAAGCCGGTATGGCCGGCCAGGACGAGGCGTCCATGCGTGCCCAGGCCATGACTATGGCCAATCAAAACCCGATCCTGGCCGGAATGGGGGGCGCCGAAAAGGTGGCCCAAATGACGCCCGAACAGGCCGAGGCGGCTGCGCGGGAAGCGGCAACCGCCTACATGGCCGATCCTTTTGCGGCCAGCGGTGTCCAATCGGATGGCATGACGGCACTCTATCAGAAAATTATCAGCGACCCGGCTTACGCTGCGCGTTTTGAAAAAATGAGCGAACAGGAGCGGGAAGCCGAACTGCGGAAATTGATGGCCAACGACAAGCCGCAGGCCAAAACCCCCGCGCAGCAACAGCAGGAAAAACAGCAACTGGCGAAAAGTGGGAAAATCCAGCTTGCCATTGCCTTCCAGCAACAATATGCCGAGTTGCAAAGCCAGATCATGGATGCCAACAATCGCTTTGCCGAACAGCGCACGGCTATCCTGACGGCGCCCGGGGGCCACAGCGATATCAATGCGGCCTACCAGAAAAAATTCGCCGCCATCCCCGAGATCGTTTGGGGCGAAGGCCGGGAAAAAGATCCTGACCTGGTGCAAAAACTGAATCGCGAAACGGCCCAGGAACACAAGCTCCTGGCTGAAAAACAGCTGAAACGCAATCAAATGCTGCTCACTGAACTTCAGGACGATTACCAGCGCATCATGGCGGGCTACGCCGGTTTTTATGCCGGATACGCCTCGCAAATCGATCCCGCTCCGACCAGCCCGCTCGACGGCGCCGATGCCGAAACACTGGCCATTCAATGCGAAATGACGCTTGGCGGCCTGGTACTCAGTTTGATCGACCAGGCGAAGGAGATTACGCGCGAGGCGGCAGAGTGGGAGCGGAATTTGATGGTGTTGTAGGGTTTTTTCTGCGCGTCGACCCCATCCCCTCCCCGCTGGGCTTTCGATTACCCAAAAGTTGATTGATAATTTTAGAATATGTAAAAAGCC
>CAZAEZ010000080.1:0-17834 GCA_964484205.1 uncultured Saprospiraceae bacterium
TTTTGAGGCAAAAATACGATTATTGATTATCAATACTTTAGATCAAAACAAGTCTTATGTTTATAACAGCACTGAAACAATGTATTCCGGCCCCATCAAGCGAAAACATGTGTACGATGGAAAATATTCCACCGATATAATACGGGGCAATGAGGTAATCGTTGAAGTGATCATACCGAAAGAAGCGTATCCGTCATTTGCAATCAATATCTCGAATGTAATTTACGGCTTTCAATATATTACTGGGTTTCAGGAAAATACAGTGCAGGATAGAGCATATAATGATTCGCAAGTATGTAACATTGACGTTAATTGTCCGGCTGGAGCAGGATGGGAAAGTCAACGCGATGCAGTTGCATTAATATTTGTAAACAATAGCGCATGGTGCTCGGGAGCATTGATTAATAATTCATGTCAGGATTTTGATCCCTTCTTTTTAACAGCTTTTCATTGCCTGAATGGAGCAAGTGGATTTTTAAACTGGACCTTCAGATTTAATTATAATAGCCCAAACCCTGTGGCTCCGACATGCCGGGGCTTAGAGCCAACAACATGGATTACGTATTCTGGCGCAAACTTGAGGGCATCATGGAATACTACGGATTTTGCGCTTCTTGAACTCTCCGGTTCAATAACGGGTCAATCTACGATTGCTTTGGCTGGATGGAATAGAAATGTAACCATTCCAACTCAAGATTTGACTGCAATCCATCATCCTGCGGGCGATGTTAAAAAGATTTCTATAGATAATGACCCATTAGACACAAGTGACCCTAATTTTTGGATAGTTGACCAGTGGGATATGGGTTTAGTCGAACCTGGGTCATCAGGCTCCCCATTATTTGATGCTTCACAACTTATTATCGGTCAGTTGCATGGTGGTGATAATAATATTGGCTGCTTGAACGGCGGAGGGCTTATAGATAATAATGATTATGGGAGGCTTAGTGTTTCTTGGACTGGCGGAGGAACAACAACAACGCGCCTTAGTGATTGGTTGGGAGCAAATGGGAACCCGCAAACTTTAAATGCCATCAGAACCCCATTCATTGATGGAACAAGTCTGGTTTGTACTTCTAATACAAATTTCTTTCTCACCAATCTTGAACCAGGCAGAACCGTTACATGGGCAGTATTGCCTGCCAATTTATTTGCAACAGGATCAGGGGCTTCAACTTCAGGCTCTGGTACAACAGCAACTCTTCGTGCCGCATCAAGTAGTGTTTATGGTCTCGCCACCCTTACATTTACAATTAATGCCATTTCTGGTTGCAATACAGCGATACCAGTATCGATTCCGATTTGGGTTGGAAAACCTTATGCAACGCTTGAGGGAGATGATTATCTCTGTTTTAATGACTGGGGGATTGCATCTCTAGATTACGGATTGGGTGCTACACCGCTTTTACAGAGCGCTTCTGTTTCTTGGTCGTTTTCTGGCCCACTAAGTCAACTTACCGGAGGCCCGGCAATTGCAAAATATAAAGCTTCAAGAACTGCCGGGAATGGATATATAACCGCAACGCTGACCAACTCCTGTGGAACAACACAACTGAGTTTCCCATACGAAGTTGCAGACTGTGGAGGCATTGGAAGAGGCATTTCAATTCAAGCCTTTCCAAATCCGTCAAGAGGAACGACAACTATATCTGTTACAGAAGAACCAGATGACAATAACAATCGCAGACCTGTTCAAGTTATTGAAGGCGAATTTAAGATATACAATAAATTTGGCCGTCTTGTTCTCAAAGGAAATTTGATTTCCAACAGCCAAGAAATAGATACCTCTTTATTAAGCCCGGATATATATATTTTAGAAACTCAAATAGAAGGGGTCCGGGCAAGTACCAAATTGATGATAATAAAATAATATTCAGGGTAGCTCAGCAAATGGGCTACCCTTTTTTCATTTATAGCAAAAAATGATTATCATGAAATCTGGAATACATGTGTTTATAATTTTTATTTGTGCAATAAGCAGTTCGTATGCTCAAAGTGTTTTTAAAAATATTGAACTATCATTAGGATTCGCGCTAAAAAACCAAGATAGGAGACTTTTTGAATTCCCAGGTCGATTTGAAGTTCTATATTATGAAGACACCAACCGCGATTTTGATTACTTAGTAAACATGAGTAAAATTTTATTTCCGAAAAAAAAAACCAATTTATTATTCGGAGTTAGTTATTCATTATCTCAAACAAATTTTAGCAGGCCATTTGATCATAACTATTTTTCAGGTCTTAGGACATACGAGTTGCGGTATATCGACAAGTATTTGCAACATAGCATTATCTTAAATATTAATCCGAGGATTGAGTTTCTCAGACAAAAAAATAGTGCTTTTTATGTAAATGTCAACTCTTTTGTTAGGTTATTATTCAACAAAGACATGAAAGATCGCTCCGAAAATTGGCATTACAATAAATGGCTTTTTGAAATGAACGCATTTGAATCTAATATCGGACTGGGATATAAATACAAAAAAATTGGAATTAATTTAGCATATAGATTCTTCAATGTACAAAAAATTGATCGGGTAATATTTAACCAAACTCTATTCATAAACAAGAACCCACCTTTTCTTGAAAAAAACTATGAGATAAAAAATGATAATAAGTTTTGGCTTATTGTAACTTGCCAAATAAGGTAAAGGACATAACACCGGATGTGCAAAAATGCCTCCTAAACGTCGGCACGTTTGCACATCCAAACGTTATGAGCAACTTAATAGGCACCTTAAAAAAATTTGAAATTGTGAAAAGTAAAAATCAGAATGATATCATGTGTGCACTCCTTAATTCACAAATCCTATCAGTTGTCACTTTGGCTGTCACCCTGACCTTAGGTTCCTGCTCTTTTGCCAAGCATACCGCTAACCCGGATTCAAATTCACAAAAACCATCCCAATGGAATCAGGAAGAGCGTGAAGTGCCGATAGGGGATAAAATTCTGGAGCTTCCAGAGGGATCGCCCATAGCTGCATTTAGCTCAGGTGGAGCAAAAGAAAAATCGTTGGAAGATTTTATAAAGGAACAGAAAGTGGCCGGCCTCCTTATTTTACAAAATGGAAAGATAAGGATGGAACGCTATGCGCTTGGACATAGCGATACAAACCTGTGGTCCTCATTATCCGTTGCAAAGTCTGTAACGAGCACTCTTGTGGGTGTTGCTATCAAGGATGGATATATCAAGAGCGTGGACGACTATGTAACAAATTACCTGCCCAAATTAAAAGGGAGCGCCTTCGATAGTGTGAAAGTCCGCCATCTCCTTACAATGACCAGCGGTGTAAAGTGGAATGAGAAGTACACAGATCCGGATTCTGACATCGCCGGATTTGATAACGATACCATCGTAGATGGCATGAAAGCCATAGTAAGCTATATGCGGCGTTTGCCAGCCGAAACAGCGCCCGGAAAGAAGTTTAACTATAGTACAGGTGAAACTCACCTATTAGGTGCCCTTATCAGCTCAGCTACCCGCCAAAGCTTGTCGCATTACCTTTCATCGAAGATCTGGATTCCGTATGGCATGGAGCAAACTGCTACCTGGAGACTGGATCGTACTGGCCAGGAGATGGCAGGCTGTTGTCTTCAAATGCGGCTTCGTGATTTTGGAAGGTTTGGACAATTCGTGCTCGAAGATGGATACATTAACGGGGAATCTATTGTGCCCGACAACTGGTTCAAGAAGGCGACTCAAATACAAATTCCCCTCTGGCCCGGCGGAGGATATGGATATGGATGGTGGATCTTTAATGGCTATAGTTTCGAGGCATTGGGAATTCATGGCCAGAAGATTTATATCGACCCTTCAAGAAAACTTGTGATTGCAGTCAACAGTAAATGGCCGGAAGCTGACAGCAACGAGCGACATTTCGCTGTCGCACAATTTATAAGATCCATTACTGACGAAATTGATAAAGAGTAAATACAACTTGAGTATACAATTGGGTTACATCGGAGATCGCATAAAATCGAATTGTAAAAATACTGACAAGAAAAAGCTCATAATCGAGTAAGGAGCGGTGCCCCCAAATGACCCACCGCAGCCCTCTCACACCACCCCCGCCTATGGCGGGACAGGCAGTGCGTACCGGCCGGGTACACGGCGGTTCACCGAACAGTATCCTTGTACTTGACTTGCAGATAATACTCCAGAAACGGCACATAGCCTCTCCTGTTCGTCCGTACCGACCTTTGCAGTCCCGCTTACTTCAGACCCGCAGTCGCCCGCGACGCCCTTGCGGCTTGCTAACTGGCTTCCTTTGGCGGCCGTAGCCTTTGGCGGAGGACTTCGGCAACTCGCCAGTAAGGGACTTTCACCCTCTAGTTTTCAGGCTCCCGTTCAAATATGAAATGTATATTTGCTTAGGAGAGCCGATGTGCCCATTCTGGGCACACACAAAGCATGGCCTCACATAGCCGACTAAACGCGGCTCCGTAGTCCATGTCCCCGTTAGCATCAACATGTAAGAACACTGATTAAACATACAAGGTCACATATGAATAAAGTATTTCTTTATTTTTTTGTTTTGCTTTTTATAAGTTCTTGCATCTTTCAAAACAAGAGTTCAATTAAGCAACACGTTAAGAGAGGTTGTATTGGCAATGCAAAATCACTTGAAAGAAAAGCTCAACTAGAGGAAGGAATTCGTGAGCAGGTGAAATTCCTGGGAGAGACAGAAGATTTAAGCTCTATTGCAAATAAAATGTCAGCGTATCATGTTCCGGCATTGTCTCTTTCCGTGATAAATCACGGTGAAATAGCATGGGCAGACATTTATCGAAATGCGAATTTTCCTGAAGCAAATCACCTGAATTGTTCCAATATTTTCCAGGCAGCATCATTGTCTAAACCAGTGACCCTTCTTGCTGCATTACGCATGCATTCTGCCGGCCAAATAGACCTCGATAGAAATATCCAGGAATACCTGAAGGATTTTGTAATCCCCCAGGGCAAACAAGCGCCTGAAAATCCGGTTACGTTCCGCAACATATTTTCCCATACTTCAGGAATCAGTCCCGGTGGATATCAGGGATACGCCAGAAATCTCCCGATGCCCTCTGATCTGGATATTTTAAGAGGAGGTGAAGGCATCAATACTCCGGCTATCAAAGTTATCTCACCTCCCAATGAAACACTGGCTTATTCCGGAGGGGGTTATACGTTGGCAGAACTGGCTCTTCAAGACATATTTAATGATGAGTTCGCGAACATCATGCAAAAATGGATACTTGAACCCGCTGGAATGAACCACTCCGAGTTCACACAACCCTTACCCGCTTCGGATTCTATTCGGGTAGCCAAAGGTCACACTCAATCGGGAGAAGTAATGGAAGGGGGATGGAATAACTATCCGCAGCAGGCTGCGGCGGGGCTTTGGAGCACCTCCATTGATTTGGCTAAACTTCTAATTGAAGTTTATAAAGCATATCAAGGTGATAGTTCGATATTTTCACAGTCTGATATTAAATCGATTATAAGCCACGACGTAAACGGCAGTGCTTATGGATTCCTGTTAAACCGTTCTGGTGATGATATTTCAATTACTCACTTTGGAGGTAATGCCGGTTATCGTACAGGTATGACAATAAGCCTCAAGAGCGGAAATGGATTGGTCTATTTGATCAATTCAGATAATGGAGTGCCGCTGGGGAATGAACTACTTTTGTCAGCCTCACAGGTATACAATTGGGAACACTTTAAGCAAACAAATGTCTCCCGGAAGCAAGTAAGTTCCAATAATTTAAAGCGATTGTCAGGTGAATACAAATGGAACGATCAATTAAATCTTTCTATCCGATATGATGAAAGCAACAACCTGATTTCACTGATATTTCCAAATGGTGACGAGTACAAACTTACCCCGATTGTTGGCGATGAACTTGATTTTATTCACCCGAATACCGGTGTCAGAGTTGCATTTTTAAAGAAGGATGACTTTAAATCTTTCACACTCTATGGGCAAACTGCTGTTAAACTCTAATTCAACACTGATGCTAAAAATGCTTATAACGTACGTTGCGAGTAAAAGCTCGCAACGCCGTTTATGCGGGACCGTTACGCTGTCGAGGTAGTGGTTTGTCATGGTGGATGAATTTGGTTGAATTTCTGAACACTTTGGCTCGTCGAAAAAATCTAGTTCGTTAATGTCAACTCAATTGCAAGTAATCGATATGTATTTTTATGTTTTTTTAATCGCGATTCAAATTCCCGCATTCTTACCCATTTGCCGCGTGTAAAAATCCAGCTGTTTGCATCAGTGTCATAAGGTACTGTTCCAAAGGAGGGTTCAAAGGAAATTCCATTTAGCTTTTTCCTTGAGTTTTGCATGCTATATTTATATTCGTATTTGTTGGGTTCTATAATAAACCATTCGAAAGCTAAGAAAAAACCTTCCTTAGGGAATTTAATGCCTAAATCTGAAATATCTATTTCTGTTATTTTATTTCCTTTTTTTGCTACCCCAATTATATTTTCGGAATGAATAAAACCCGCTGGTTCTCCGGCTTCGTTTATTCCATAAAATCTTACATTGAATTTGGCATCTTTAACATCACTATTTGTCAAAACTCTTATCCGACTTATGAAAGGTGTTTTATTATATATCTCTTTGTGCTCAAAATATCTGGCAACTATCCAAGGATTTCTTCCACAGCCAAAATATATATTGATTTTAGATTTTTTAAATTTACCAATTATTAGTTCCTGCCTTCTGCTTTCTGATTTAACAACAACTTCTTTTAATTCAAAGATGAGCGGCGTTAATTCAACATTATCCTTGATTGAATCAGAATTAATTTTCAATTTTTCAAATCCAATTGCCGAAAAAAGAATGTTTTTTGAACCATCAATGTTTAATTCAAATTCTCCATTTTCGTTGGATGTTGTTCCGGTGTTTTCGTTTTCTACCCAAATGTTTACATAGGAGACCTTCTCTTTAGTTACACCGTCTATTATAGTGGCTTTTTTTTGACTGAAGGAATAGCCGTAATTCAGTAGAATGATAATTACAGCTACCAAGATGCCGGCCCGCTGGGCCGTTTTTTTTGTTGTGCTTCGGCAATTATTGAACATTTTTGATGCATTTGCCCTGGGGGGCCAGGGCATGGTTGCAGGATGATTTTTTATAATCTTAAGTATGCCGGCAGCAAAGTTGCAAGAATTATTAGTTAGGTCACAGCTTTCGCTTCGAGTTGGGTTTTAAACAGTTTGAGGATGTTTTGCATCTGCCAATGATTTAGATTTTCCGGTTAATTGTAAATTCAATTCCCTTCTTTTCGACATGTCAACCGGATAGTTTCTTCTTAATTGTTTTAAACAATAAAATGCATTCATGAAAAATACCAGAAAAAATGCTCCAGGCCGAAGCTTCAAACCGCGTATAATCCGTTTCAATGAAAATGAAAAACTGAAGCTGCGCTTCCACAATTGCCGGTGTGCCTGCAATAATGCATCCGCAGTCAAATTTTTTGGCTCAAATGCTACATTGTAACCATTGTAAAAATTCCAGCCTCTGTTTTCCAGTATCCGGTCTTCCGTTTTTAATTTGTCGTACAAACTTGTTCCTTTGAATGGCGTCATAATGCTTAAAAAAGGCACATCTATTCCAATTTCCATCAGCCGGTCTGCCATTGCTACTATTTCTGTATAATCGTCGTTGTCAAAACCGGCAATAAACCCGGCCATTACGGCAATGCCGCGCTTTCTGATTTCGGCCACCGCCGTTTTGTAGTTGGCAATCTTGTTTTGCCGCTTATTCGCATCTTTTAACGATTCTGCGCCAAACGATTCAATACCCAAAAATACCCCGATGCACCCTGAATCTTTCATTAAATCCAACAACTCGCCGTCCTGTGCAATATCCATACTCGCCTGAGTAAGCCACCACTTTTTCAACGGGATCATTTCGCGTAGCAACGATTTGATGTAGGGCCGCCGGATCGTTAAATTATCATCCCAAAACCAAACAACCTTCCGCTGCCACCAATACGGAAAATCATCGTAGGAAGCATCCCGGATCACATCTTCAACCGGCCGTAATCTGAAGCCCGGATTTAGAGAAGGTACTGTGCAAAAGGAACAGGAAAAGGGGCATCCTCTTGTTGCCTGCAGTACTTTTTTGATGAAAAACTTGTTTGGCAACAGATCATATCGGGGCGTTGGCAAGTCTTTCATATCGCAGGGCGTTCCCCGATAGACACTTTTCAATGTACCTTTTTCTGCATCCCGCAACAGTAAATTCCATACATTTTCTGCCTCTCCTGTGACAATCGCATCAAAATACTGAAGCGATTCCTCCTCGTTGTAGGTAACATGGGGCCCGCCGCCAATGACCAACTTGTTTTTCTTTTTGTACGCGTTCGCAAGTGCATATGCGGCATTGGCAAAACCGCTGAAGAACGAAATCGCAATCAAATCAGCATCCGACTCAATATCAACCTGCTCCACCTGTTGGTGGATGACCCTTACCGCGTACTGTTTTGGTGTAATTGCCGCTAAATGGATTCCCGTGATCGGAGGAACAAAATCCTTCTCGTGCCCAAATTCATAGCGCTGAATATAGGCTACAATGATGTCGATTTTCATTATTACGCATTTTGAAGTTGAGAAAAACTTATTTTTAGAAAGTACTTTGAAATTCAAAGTTATTTCGAAAAATGAAAATCACCAAACCTCCGGAAAAACGGATACTGAAATTTATGCATTAGCCTGGTTGAAAACGATCCGCCCAAACCCGCAACGCACCAGCCCCGGGTCTGTTTGGTTAACCCTATCTTTACAAAACCAGGTTTCCACCTTCTTCGACCTATTTGGCTGTAAACCAATGCCAACACGCACTGAAAAAATGAAATCCAAAACCTTTTTACGCCTGTTGCCCGGCCTGCTTTTTAGTTGCGTTGCTTTTTCACAAACGGCGCCCATCGAAATCACAAAATCCGGCCAACTAATTTTTCACCAAACCGAAAAAGGCGACCGCGTGCCGGACTTTTCCTACTGCGGCTACAGGGCCTCCGAGGCGCCCATCCCGAATGTCCCGGTGCAGGTGATCGTGCCGCTGCAGTCCGGCGATGCCACCGCCGCCATTCAGCAGGCCATAGACTTTGTGGCAACATTGCCTGCCGACCCGGATGGCTTCCGGGGTACGGTTTTATTGGAGAAAGGGAATTTTCAGGTAGCCGGGGGGCTGCTGATCAGTCGCTCGGGCGTGGTGCTGCGGGGCAGCGGAAACCAGGAAACCACCCTCACCGCCACCGGCCCCGACCGCGAAACGCTGATCCGCATCGCCGGGCAGGGCTATCGCATCGGCCTGGATACGGCCGCGCTGTCCGCAGCGTATTTCCCGGTGAACAGCACCGTGTTCACCTTCGATGCCCCGCATCCGTTCCGCGTCGGCGACCAGGTACTCATCCACCGGCCATCCACGGAGACCTGGCTGGCGGCACTGGGCACGGACAAGATCGGCTTCCACGTCGATTACCAGCTGACTCATTGGCAGCCCGGCGATTTCGACCTGGATTGGGACCGGACCATCGCGGCGGTCACGGCCAATTCGATCACCCTGGATGCGCCGGTTACCACCGCTATCGACCCGGAATTTGGCGGCGGCCAGGTCATCGCCTACCGCCGGCCGGAGCGGATCGAAAAGGTCGGCGTTGAAAATCTCCAACTCGTTTCCACCTATGACCCGGCCAACCGGAAAGACGAAAATCACCGCTGGATGGCGATCACGCTGGACAACGTCTCCGACGCCTGGGTGCGCCGGGTGTGCGCGCGGAATTTTGTCAGTTCGGCCGTTGCGGTTTGGGAAACAGCCCGGCGCGTGACGGTGGAAGATTGCAAATCCCTGGAGCCCATCGGCGAAACGGGCAATTTCAGGCGCTATGCTTTCCACTCCCTGGGCCAGCAGGTATTGTTTCAACGCTGTTACGCAGAGTACGCCTACCATGCTTTTTCCACCGGATTTACAGCGCCCGGGCCCAATGCTTTTGTCCAGTGTTATTCGTATTTGCCCCTGCATTTCAGCGGAGCGATCGGAGGTTGGGGAAGTGGCGTGCTGTTCGACAAGGTCACGGTGGTCGGGGGTAATTTGAGTTTCGGGTACCGCGATGTGGATGGACAAGGCGGCGGTTGGGCGGCGGCCAATTCGCTTTTTTGGCAGTGCCGGGCGGCTAAAATATTTTTGGACAAACCGCCTACTGCCCAAAATTGGGCCTACGGCAGCTGGGCGCAGGGCTACGGCAGCGGCGACCATGAACTGGCCACGGAGTTTCTGAAACCGGAAAGCATTTTTTACGCCCAGTTGGAACAACGCACGGGCCGGGCATCGGCGGAACAGGACAAACTACTGACGTATACCAGCAGCCGGACCTCCGCCCCGCAACCGGAATACGCGGTGTCCATGAGCCAACGGGCGTTGATGCCGGATGTGACCATGGACCAGTGGATCGATTCGATGATCGTCCGTTATCCAATTGAAAATCTGCTGGCGGACGCCATCCGGCTGCCGGATCTGAACCTGAAAAAACCGGCAGTCCCGGCGCCGGTTTTCCAACCGGTTGCGCTCAGGCATGGGGTGCTCACCTGCCAGGGCCGGCTGATTACCGGCCGGTTGAACCGGACCTCGCTTTGGCGCGGCTCGACCCGGCCCGGCTATTTGAAAAATCCGCCGCCAAACATCGTGCGCTACGTGCCCGGCCGAATTGGCCGCGGCCTTACGGATGACCTGGATACTCTGGTTTCGGATATGCTGGCGCACAACGTATTCGGCATGAAGCAATTTCCCGGATTGTGGTACGAGCGGCGCCGCGACGATCATGCCCGCACCATGCGCGCCGATGCCGATGTGTGGACGCCGTTTTTGGAACAGCCCTTCAGCCGCAGCGGGCAAGGGGAGGCCTACGACCGGCTGAGCAAATACGACCTGAATACCTGGAATTTCTGGTATTGGAAGCGGCTGAAAACATTTGCGGACCTGGCGGATCAGCACGGGCTTTTACTGATCCAGGAACACTACCTGCAACACAACATCATCGAAGAGGGCGCGCACTGGGCGGATTATCCCTGGCGCTCGGCCAACAACATCAACGACCTGGGTTTTGCCGAACCGACGGCCTATGCCGGTGATAAACGCGTGTTCATGGCGGAGGCATTTTATGCTGTCGACCACCCCGTACGGGCGGCGTACCACCGGAAGTACATTCGGAAGAACCTGGACAATTTCAAGGACAATACCAATATCATCCATCACCTGGGCCTGGAATACACGGGGCCGGTACATTTTGCGGCTTTTTGGCTGGACGTGATCGCCGAGTGGGAGTCCGAAAACAACCGGGATGTGCTGGTGATGCTGCCGGGCACCAAAGACGTGCAGGATGCCATTCTCGCCGACCCGAAACGGGCCGCAGTGGTGGATATTATCGAGGTACTTCAGTGGCACTACCGCTCCGACGGTTCCTTGTATGCGCCGCCGGGTGGCGTCAGCCTGGCTGCCCGCCAATATGTCCGGATCATGGAGCCCGGCGAGAGCAATCCCGAGCAGGTATACCGGGCGGTGCAGGAGCTGCGTACGCACTATCCGGATAAGGCAGTAGTGTATGCCCGCCGGGCCGGGCCGGGCAGCAACTGGGCGGAATTTATGGCCGGCGGTTCGTTTGCGGGCATCCCGCCGGTTGCCGATGAAAACTTCCTGCGCCAGGCGGCAACGATGAAACCCGTTGATCCTGAAAACCCGGCTGCCAGGCAGTGGACCCTGGCCGAAAAGGGGCGGGGCTATATCGCGTATGCCGACGGCGCAACGGTTGTTTTCGACCTGACCGGTGATTCTGCCACGTATGTGGTCAAACGGGTTGACCCGGCGACCGGAGCGGTCACTGTTGATGCGCAGAAAATTCAGGGTGGAAAACGGGTTTTATTGGAAAATGCGGCGGGTGGGGCTGCGGTGATTTGGTTGGCGCGGTGAATACCGCTACGTTTTCAAAATCTTCTCCATTGCTATTTCCTTTGCCAGTTGTCAGTATGAGGGTGCCACATAAGTCGAAAACCTGAAATGCCCGCCGTAGAATATTTTATTCACCACGGAGGCACAGAGAGTACGGAGGTATCTTACTCGTCCTACGACTTTGAGTCGTAGGACGAGTACCCGCTTAGCCTGACAAACACACGAGACACGGAAGGCACGAAGAATTAAACTCCGTGCCCTCCGTGTCTCCGTGGTGAAAATTTGGAATCTTCTGCGCATGCGAGGACTCATGAGAGGGCCTCATACTGAAAACTTGACGGCGCGCGGTATAGTCCTGATAATGCAGCTCACTTTCTTTTCGTCCTCGAATACAAAGTCACCTTTTTGTTAAATAAAAACCCCAAAATCACGCCCGTCCAGGAGTTGTAGGAATGCAGTCCGTCATAAAACTCGGGCGCCGCTTTCTTCAATTCCGGTAGACGGCTGCCGGGGATGGTGGGGAAATCGTGGTGCTCGTTGTGGTAACCCACATTGAACGTGATGGCATTGAGCGGGCCGTAGTAGGAGTAGGTCTCCTGGCCTTCGTGGAAAACGTAGTGCTCCGAGATGAAGTGCCCGGAAGTTGGGTGCAGCCCGCCTGCAAACAACAGCGACAGGAAAAGGAATCCCACGCCCGCCCAACCGGCAAAAGGGAGATACAGGGCCATAGCGGCCACCTGAAAAAGGATGTTGTACCACTGCCACCTTTCCAGCTTGATCGGTTTTACAAAAACAGGCCGCAAGGCGTAAAATACGATCTGGTGCAAAAACCAGATAAACTTGCCGATGAAGCCCCTGAATATCCTGGCTTCGGTGCGGGACGGTATGTCCGTATCCACGCCGTCTTTGCCCTGCTCCCAGTGGTGCATGGCGTGGTAAACTTTGAACGACATGGCATAGGGGACGACAATGGGCAAGTTGGCAATCAGCGCCAGGATGTTGTTGTGTTTTTTTGACTTGAAGGCCAGATCGTGCGTGATCTCGTGGATGGCGAGAAACAGCGCATGGGCAATGGTGGCGCCCACAAAGAATGCGACCAGAATAAATTGCCACCAATTCAGCAGGTAAGCATAATAGGCCACCACCAGTTGGACGATGACCAGGGCCACGGTTTTGTATTTCAATGAGGGGTCAATGCCGAAGAGTTTCGTGACTTCCGGGTGTTTGGCCAGGATGTCCTTCCGGCGCTGGAAGTGTGGTTCGCGGTCGTCGGACCAGTAGTAGTCATTATTTTGTTTGGTAACGGTACCCATGTTCGGTTGATTTAAAATCGGGCGGCAATATCCAAATAAAACTTGTGTATGGCAAAAGGGCCGGGCGGGAATCGTACACTCCAAATCAGGCTGCTCCTGAAATGCGCTTACGCATTTTCCGATTCCCGGATCAGCTTCTTCAGCAACGAAATTTGCCCCAAATGATAATAGCTGTGTTCAATAACGCCTTCGATATTCCTGCGGTAATTTCCATATTTCTCATCCACAAAAACGGCCTCCAGTTTTTCGTCCGGCATTGCCTCGACGTAGCTTGCAAATTTTTCAGAATTATCCCACATAGTGTGTAATAGTTTTTCCCAATCTTCTTTTGATTTAATTTCCGGAAGGTCAAAACTGTATTTATCGCGGATGTCAAGCGATCCGCCTTCAAAAACCTGTACAATGCCTCCGATGTAATAATTGATATGGTAGGCCAGCGCCGCAATTGTATTTAACGACCCGATTTTTCGGGTTGCTTCCTCCCAGGTTACGGTTGTCAGTTGATCCTTGAAATTTGTATTGGCAATCCATTTGCCGTTTAAAAGGACTTCCCGGAAGCGATTCGCCAGTTGATTTGAATTTTCCATTGTTTATCAGTTGATTCTGGTTTTTACTTATCAGACTTAATTTTTAAAATCATATCGAGCTGAACTGTCGCGCCAAAGGGTAGTTGGGATGCTCCGGTAGCGGTGCGGGCATGTTTGCCTTGTTCGCCAAAAAGCGCAATTAATAAATCTGACGCGCCATCAAGAACCTGCGGCAGCCGGTCGAATTTTTTTGAACACCTCATGAATCCCTGAACCTTGACCACACCTTCCAGGAGGTCCAGATCATGTATGTCGTGCTTGATAATTGAAAGCATTAAAACGACGGTATCTCTTGCTGCATCTTTAGCTTGTTCTTCCGTAACGTCTTTACCGATCTTGCCTGTTAATGTGCTTTTTCTCCCTGAAACAAACAACAGATCGCCAATTTGTTTTGAGCCCAAATAGTTCGCAACCGGTGGTTGGGGTGGTTCCAGGTAAATGCCCAGTTTGGTTAATTTGTCTTCAATTAATCCCATAATTCATGCTTCAATTCTGCATAGGTATACCCAACGTACAGTGGTTTGCGAAAGTGGTGAAGTTGCACATATTGTCGGCGTGACTCGCAGTCACGCCGACAATAGACTAATCGTCTCCAATTTTTCGCAAACCACTTTCTTCCAGGTATTACAATCCAATGATTACAATCAGTATTTTCAGTGCGGTATTCTGGTGATACGTCATTGAATGTATGCTCCCGCTGTTTGAAAATTGTTCCTCCGGCTTGCCGTAAGGCAAAGTTAGGTGTTATGGCAATGTCAGCGGCTGCATGAAGCGGCTAAAACCAGTTTTTCCAACGCTGAACCTGATCCGTTGGGTCAAAATGTGGCGGGAATGCCGACCCGGTGCAGCGATTCGTGCAATGGAGCCAACTGCGCTGAAAAATTTAAGTTGCCGCTGAACAATTTGCCGGTTTTACACTTATGTTAGCAAAAAATTCTTAATCGCATTATGGATAACAAAAAAGACAACTTAACCACATCAACGGGAGCTACAAGCTACAACGTTAACAGCGAAAGCAAGTGTCCGTTTACGGGTGGAGTGCTAAAAGCAAGTGCCGGTGGCGGCGCTTCTAACCGCGATTGGTGGCCAAATCAACTCAAATTAAACATCCTACGGCAGCAATCCGAACTGACGGACCCAATGGATCCCGGATTCGATTATGCAGCGGCCTTCAAAAGCCTCGACCTGGATGCTGTGAAGAAAGATATCTTCGAACTGATGACCACGTCGCAGGATTGGTGGCCGGCCGACTATGGGCACTACGGACCGTTCTTTATCCGGATGGCCTGGCACAGCGCAGGCACGTACCGCATCGCCGACGGCCGCGGCGGTGCAGGCTCCGGTACCCAGCGTTTTGCACCGCTCAACAGCTGGCCCGACAATGCCAACCTCGACAAGGCCCGCTTGCTGCTCTGGCCAATCAAACAGAAATACGGCAAGAAAATTTCCTGGGCCGACCTGATGATCCTCGCCGGCAATTGCGCCCTCGAGTCGATGGGTTTCAAAACCTTCGGTTTCGCCGGCGGCCGGGAAGATGTTTGGGAGCCGGAGCAGGACATCTACTGGGGGTCGGAAGCCGAGTGGCTTGGCGACAAGCGCTACACCGGCGACCGGGAGCTCGAAAATCCCCTTGCCGCCGTGCAAATGGGCCTGATTTATGTGAACCCGGAAGGCCCCAACGGAAATCCGGACCCGCTCGCTGCCGCCCGCGATATTCGCGAAACCTTTGGCCGCATGGCCATGAACGACGAAGAAACGGTGGCGCTGATTGCCGGCGGACACAGCTTCGGTAAAACCCACGGCGCAGCCGATGCCGGAAAATATGTCGGCCGCGAACCCGCCGCTGCAGGTATCGAAGAACAAAGTATGGGCTGGAAAAACACCTTCGGCAGCGGCAAGGCAGGCGACACGATCACCAGTGGCCTTGAAGGCGCCTGGACCACCACGCCGACAAAATGGAGCAACAACTTTTTTGAAAACCTGTTCGGTTACGAGTGGGAACTGACCAAGAGTCCGGCTGGAGCCCACCAGTGGAAACCGAAAGGCGGCGCCGGCGCCGGTTTGGTGCCCGACGCGCACGACCCGGCAAAAAGACATGCGCCGTTTATGCTTACGACGGACCTTTCCTTGCGCTTTGACCCGATTTATGAACCTATTTCCAGACATTTTTATGAAAATCCGGATGCCTTTGCCGATGCATTCGCGCGGGCATGGTTCAAACTGACGCACCGTGATATGGGGCCGCGCGCCCGCTACCTCGGCCCGGAAGTACCGGCCGAGGAGCTGATCTGGCAAGACCCGGTGCCGGCCGTGACGCACAAACTGATTGATCCGCAGGACATCGCCGCACTGAAGCAGCAGATACTCGCTTCAGGGCTGTCGGTGGCCCAACTGGTATCGACCGCCTGGGCATCCGCATCCACGTTCCGCGGCTCCGACAAACGCGGCGGTGCAAACGGTGCACGTATTCGGCTGGCTCCGCAAAAAGACTGGAAAGTGAACAACCCGGCCCAACTGGCAAAAGTATTGGAAACGCTGGAGGGCATCCAAAAAGCATTCAACAGCGCGCAAACCGGCGGCAAGCAGGTTTCGCTGGCCGATTTGATCGTGCTGGGCGGGTGCGCCGGCGTCGAGCTGGCGGCGAAAAACGCCGGGCATACTGTAACGGTGCCGTTCACGCCGGGCCGTACCGATGCCTCGCAAGCGCAAACGGATGTGGATTCATTTGCCGTGCTCGAGCCGAAGGCAGACGGGTTCCGCAACTACAAGAACAACGAATATGCCGTGGCAGCAGAGGAATTGCTGGTAGACAAGGCGCAACTGCTGACGCTGACTGCTCCCGAGATGACGGTGCTGGTAGGCGGTATGCGTGTGCTGAATACCAACTTCGACCAGTCCAAACAC
The DNA here is from genome assembly GCA_964484205.1 of uncultured Saprospiraceae bacterium. Classification (GTDB taxonomy): domain Bacteria; phylum Bacteroidota; class Bacteroidia; order Chitinophagales; family Saprospiraceae; genus M3007. The sequence continues at coordinate 16,750 of CAZAEZ010000080.1, forward strand.
GGGGTGTTCACCAGCAACCCGGGGGCGCTCACCAACGACTTTTTTGTGAACCTGCTCGATTTGAGCACGAAGTGGAGCGCGACTTCAGACGCCCAGGACCTGTTTGAAGGACGCGATCGGGCAACCAATGCGGTCAAGTGGACCGGTACCCGGGTCGATCTCATTTTCGGTTCGAACTCGGAACTCCGGGCACTCGCTGAAGTGTATGCCTGTGCCGATGCCAAAGAAAAGTTCGTCAAGGACTTTGTGGCCGCCTGGAATAAAGTGATGAACCTGGACCGGTTTGATGTGTAAACTGATTTTGATCGGGTAAATAGCCGCGAGACAGGGGGAAATATGAATTTAATAGCAACATGAGTCATCCGAATTTTTAGGATGACTCATGTTTTTTTATTCAATTCTGTAAATACGTACGAGCAATTTCAAATTGCAAGCCAGGTAGGTGTGCTTTCAAACTTCTATTGCCACATTTCCTTTTTTATGCCCTTTCTCAACAAAAGCGTGGGCTTCTGCAATTTGCTCCAATGAATAAGTTCTATCAATTACTGGTTTTAATTTACCGGCTTCAATAAGTCCTTTTATCAAAATGATATCTGCTGCTGTATGGCTAATTACACCGGTCATAACCTTTTTGCTACTTGTCATAGAAATCCAGACGCCTTGAAGCATTTCTGACATTCCTGCCGCACTTAGGATCATTATTCCATTTTTATTAAGTGACTTTAGACTTCGTGAAACAGATATTGCTTTCACAGTATCAAAAATCACATCATAAGTCTCGCCATTCTTAGTGAAATCCTCCTTTGTATAATCAATTACGTTGTCTGCTCCGATAGATTTTACCAAAGCAACATTTGCAGTGCTGCAAACACCAGTCACATTAGCGCCAAATGACTTTGCCAATTGGACGGCAGCACTACCCACTGCACCAGAAGCTCCTACTACAAGCACTTTTTGCCCTGGGTTTATTGCTGCCTTTTTTATAAAGTGCAATGCTGTAACTCCACCAAATGGAATGACGGCAGCCTCTTTGTGAGAAATATTAGCAGGTTTTAATGCTATTGACGCATTTTCAGGCAGACATT
>CAZAEZ010000081.1:0-17197 GCA_964484205.1 uncultured Saprospiraceae bacterium
GCGCGAACCGGAGGTTCGCGATACCGGTTCGGCGCGAACCGGAGGTTCGCGATACTGGTTCGGCGCGAACCGGAGGTTCGCGATACTGGTTCAGCGCGAACCGGAGGTTCGCGATACAAAAAACCCCCGGTGGACGAACCACCGGAGGTTTAGAACTTTATCAATCAAATATCAGAGTCGCTTAGGCGATCTTAACATCTATTGCATTCATTCCTTTTTTGCCACGCGTCGTGTTGAACGTGACTTGATCGCCTTCGCGGATGTTGTCGATCAACCCGCTGACGTGTACAAAAATTTCCTCCTGAGAGGAGTCGTCAACAACGAAGCCAAAACCTTTGGATTCATTGAAAAACTTTACTGTTCCAGTATACATTGTAAAAAATTAAAAAAGTTAAAATGGCAATGTGCCGGGTCAAAGGTAGACTAATAAATTGTAAAAAAGTGATTTACAAGATTATTAACAGTAATCCGGACCTCTGGTCCGGGCGCGAACCGGAGGTTCGCGTTACATTGATCCGGATCCAAGGTCCGGGCGCGAACCGGAGGTTCGCGTTACTGTTGGGCGTCTTTCAGCAAACTGTCCGTATCCCGGATAAGCGAGTCGAGCTGCCGTTGGAGGCTCTCTTTTCGGCGTTGCTGATCGGCCGATTTGGCTGCGGCATCACCATTTCCGGTGGAAGATGCCCGTTCGCCGGATTCGATGGCGCCCAGTTCCTGCTCCAGTGCAGATTTTCGCCGTTCCAGATCATCGAGGCGCTTAAGCACTTTTTCGTCTACGTTTTTAGCCTGGTCGCGTATGGCTTTGTAAGCGTTGCCGAGTTGGTCGAGTACCTTGTCGTATTTGCCGGAGTCAAATTTTTCTTTTTCCGATTTCAGTAAATTCCAGGCTGCGCCAAGGGCGTCTCCGGTTTTCTTAAAAACCTCTTTGGATTGTGTTTTTTCTTCGGTGGTGCCAAAAAAATAATTGTACACCAAAATGCCGGCCAGCAACAAAAGGCCGAGTTTGATCAGGGAACGAATCATAGTTGTCTGTTTTTATCTTTTAATTTAGTTGGCATCTTCTTTTAATTGTTTCATAATACCCATGAGGTCCAGTTCCTGCCAGGTGCGGCGAATCCGGCCTTTTTCCATGTCGTAAATCAAAATACCGGTTGAGGTAAAGTGTTTTCCCGTAGCCGGCACGCCAAATGCCGGACCGATATGTTTGGCCGAAACCTCGTAGCGAAGCGCGACCTGCGCATCGGTGGCAAACAAATGCGTAATGGTAAAATGGGCGTCACTGAAAGCAGTTTGGTAATACCGTACAAATTCGCGCATGCCTTCGATACCGGTTGTTTGGTCCGGTCGGAGCGGGTTGCCGTCTTCCCAATTGGGCGCAAAGACGCGCTCCAGCAATTCTTCATTCCGGTTGTGGTTCCAGCCTTCTTCGAACCAGAGCCGCACCGTTTCGGCGTTTTGTTCAGCAAGCCGGAGTTGGCGCGAGGCCGTGCATTGCAGGAACAGCGCGGAACAAAGCAGTAATCCGGTGGATAGGGATGCAGTTTTCATAAGCACGGAAGTTTTGTTCCCTCAAATATAAGTTACTAGTGCCGCATCCGGCCAATAATGCCGGAATATGACGGCCCAATTTTCCCTTCTTCTACGTTATTCGTCGGTTTCAATGTCCCGCATTGCGCCCTCCTCATGCCTTGATGAAGGAAAAATTCGGCACGCCAATTCCTGCATTATTGACCAGATGCGGCACTAGCGGGGCAATTCCACCAGGATCAATTCGCCATTCGCAAGATATTTCATCTGAAAACGGGTATCGCCCTTCTTTTTAAGGGAGAGGAGCATCTTGTTGCCGTCGAGTAATTCCCAGCGCCCTTCGTCGCGGAAAACATAATTAAACGTTTGATTGCTGACCATAAACAGCAACGTACGATCTTCCCGGAACAGGTAACTGCCCCAACTGTCGTTCGTGCATTGGTCGGGCAGGTAGTCCAGGTGGTTAAATCGCCACAGCTTATTGGTTCCCAGCATATCCGGCCCGACAAAGCAGAGCCGCCAAAGCCCTCCCGGCGTATTTTCCTGCACAATACCGCCGTATTGCGCAGGTACCACACCTTCACACAACAAACCGATAATACGGGTTGTGTCGGCCGAGAGCGCCCAGTTCAGGGTTGTGTCGCCGGTTATTTCGCCGCCGTAATACCGGTAGCCGCGCAGTTCGGTGTAGTCAAACGCATCGCGCTTTTCCCAGAGGCCTTCGCGCAGGCCATCTTCATACCTGCCGGTCCAGACATAGCCGTTGCGGTCTTGCTCCAGCCAGGGGCCGGTTTTGAACGCATACCGGGAGTAGCGCAGGAGGATGGTTCGTTCATAATTTTCAGGGTCAAAGGTTACCAGGGTGTCCAGCACCTGAAATTCAGGATCGGCTTCGTACAGGCCGCGTACCAGCATGTGCGCGTGTTCCAGGCTGTCATACTGCTGGAACAACCACAGCGTATCATTTTGCCGGAGGTATTCTTCGGCGACTGCGCCATTGGGATAGTATTTGCGTACGGCCAGTAGTGTTTGGCCATCGGGACTGCGGATTTGATCCACCGCATGGCTGTACTGCCACAGCGTGGAGCCCCAAAAAGCAAACGGAACCGTGTCGCGGCTGATGGATTCCTGGGCTTGCATGAGAAAAGGGAAAAAGAGGAGTAAAACGGTAGGGATTGTGTTCATACCAGCGGAATTATTATTTTTAATTATTAAAACGAAACAGGATTCTGTTCAACAGGGAAATTCAAATAACGCAGAAAGGCACAGAAACTTTTTTATCAGACACCCGGTTTCTTTATTTGAAATATTATTCTTTCAAAATACCTAATTTTGCCGCTTCACGAAACAATAGACGGTGGCCGGTTTGGGGTCCACAGTTCGGGGTCTACGGTCCACAACGTACCGTGAGCCGCCCGCCGTCTGTCTACCGTTTACCGACCTTATGGAATACGCTCCGCGCGACATCGAATCAAAATGGCAACGCTGGTGGAAAGACCAGCGCACCTATCAGGTGCAAAACGACACGTCGAAACCCAAGTTCTACATCCTGAACATGTTCCCCTATCCCTCCGGGGCCGGCCTGCACGTCGGACACCCCCTGGGGTATATTGCCAGCGATATCGTCGCGCGGTACAAACGGCTCAAGGGGTTTAACGTGCTCAACCCCATGGGCTACGATTCCTTTGGCCTGCCTGCCGAGCAGTATGCCATCCAAACGGGTATCCACCCGGCGGATTCCACGGAACAAAATATCCGGCGCTACCGGGAGCAACTGGACAATATCGGATTCTGCTTCGACTGGGAACGCGAAGTACGCACCAGCGACCCGGCATTTTACCGCTGGACGCAGTGGATTTTCATGCGCCTGTTTGAGCATTATTTTGATTTGGAAGCCGGTAAGGCGCTGCGCATCAAAGACCTGATTGCCCGTTTTGGTAAAAATGGAAACAAAGATGTGCGTGCCGTATGCGATGACGATACGCCGCAATTTACCGCCGCCGAATGGCAGCAAATGTCGGAAAAAGAGCAGCAGCAACTCCTGCTGAAATACCGCCTGACCTTCCCGGAAGAGTCCTACGTCAACTGGTGCCCGGCCATGGGCACGGTGCTGTCGAACGACGAGGTGAAAGACGGCGTCAGCGAACGCGGCGGCTACCCCGTGGAGCGCAAACTTATGAAACAATGGAGCATGCGCATCACGGCCTATGCCGACCGCCTGCTCGACGGGCTCAACGACATCGACTGGCCCGACTCCATCAAGGAACAACAGCGCAACTGGATCGGCCGCTCGCAGGGCGCTTCGGTGCGTTTTGCCGTGGAGGGCCACCCAGATGCTGCGATTGACGTATTCACCACCCGGATCGACACGATTTACGGGGCCACGTTCATGGTGCTGGCGCCCGAGCATGCGCTGGTTTCCCAAATCACCACAAATACTCAGCGGGCAGAAGTGGACGCTTATGTGCGCTGGGCCGCTTCGCGCAGCGAGATCGAGCGCATGTCGGAGGTGAAAAAAGTGACCGGCGCGAATACCGGTGCGTTTGCCATTAATCCGTTTACCCGGGATAAAATCCCGGTCTACATCGCCGACTATGTGCTGGCCGGCTACGGCACCGGCGCGGTGATGGCTGTGCCGAGTGGCGACCAGCGCGACTGGAACTTCGCCACGCATTTCGGCCTGCCGATCGTCCCCATCCTCGATGCCCAGCAAAACCTGCACGAAGCCGCCGACCCAACCAAGGAGGGCCGCTACGTTAACTCGGGCATGATCGACGGCCTGACCTACGACGAAGCCGTGCCCAAACTTATCGACTGGCTCGAAGCACAGGGCCTGGGCAAAGGCAAGGTGCAGTACAAACTGCGCAACGCCGTGTTCAGCCGCCAGCGCTACTGGGGCGAACCGGTGCCCGTGTACTGGAAGGCCGATGTGCCCTGTCTGATCGATGAGAAAGACCTGCCGCTGGTATTGCCCAAGGTGGACAAATATTTGCCTACGGAAACGGGTGAACCGCCGTTGGCTCGTGCGGAGGGCTGGCGTTATTTTCCCGAACCTGAAGGTTCGGGGTACGAGTACGAACTGAGCACCATGCCCGGCTGGGCAGGCTCGTCGTGGTACTTTTACCGCTACATGGACCCGCACAACGACAAGGCGTTTTGCAGTCCGGAGGCCGTGAACTACTGGCAATCGGTCGACTGGTACATCGGCGGCTCGGAGCATGCCGTGGGGCACTTGCTGTACAGCCGCTTCTGGAACCACTTCCTGTTCGACCTGGGCCTGGTGCCCGAACGCGAGTACGCCAAAAAACTGACCAACCAGGGCATGATCCAGGGCATGTCGAGCATTGCCTTCCGCGCGAAGGAGTGTTTTTACGAAGAATACCTGTGGATCAAGGTCTTGCAGCCGTTTTTCAAAGAGTACGGCCCCATGCAAATTCCGGGCTCCCGGCTGGAAGAGTCGTACACCTACGATTTTGCTTTTGAAACCAACGACCTGGTCATCGAAGTCGTTTCGTGGAAACAAACAGACAAAATTGAGACGATCCGGCAGGCTGCCGAAGCGGATGGCAAACGCCTGATGATTTTGTTCATGGAAGAACTGATCGACCAGATCAATAATCCCGGGCATTTTGCCGGGAAAATCCGGGAGGCGCTGGAAAGCCGCGCGCGGTTTTTTATGACGGAAAAAGGGCCGGTGTCGGAAACCCTGTTCGTCTCGCACAACCTGACGGCCAAGTATTCACCCTCCTGTTTTTCGGAGTTGCATGTGGATATCAGCCTGGTGGAAAATAACATACTCGACCTGGAAAAAGCGCGGCAACTACCCATGTTCAAACGGGCCAATTTCAAAGTGGATGCCTCGGGAAAATTTACCTGTAACCAGGAGGTGGAGAAAATGTCCAAATCCAAATTCAACGTCGTCAATCCCGACGATATGGTGAGCCAGTACGGCGCCGATTGCTTCCGCATGTACGAGATGTTCCTGGGCCCGATTGAAGTAGCCAAGCCCTGGGACACCAAGGGCATCACCGGGGTGTACAGTTTCCTGCGCCGCTTCTGGGGGCTGTTTGTCGGCGAAAACAACAGCTGGCTGCCAAGCGACGAAGCGCCTGACCGCGACGAACTGCGCATTCTGCATACCTGCATCAAAAAGGTAACCGAAGACATCGAGCGTTTTTCAATGAATACCTGCGTCAGCCATTTTATGATCCTGACCAACGAACTGCGCGCCTTGAAAAGCAGCAAACGCGCCATCCTCGAACCGGCCGTGGTGATGCTGGCGCCCTTCGCACCGCATATTGCCGAGGAACTTTGGCACCGCCTGGGTCACGAAAGCAGCGTGTGCGACGCAACCTGGCCGGTACTCAATCCGGAACATCTGAAAGCCGACACCGTCACCTACCCGGTGCAGATCAACGGCAAACTGCGCGGCGACATCGAAGTGGCGGCCGACGCCAAACCCGCCGACGTGGAAGCCCTGGTGTTGCAACAGGATTTCGTGCTGCGCAACCTCGACGGGAAGCCGGTACGGAAAGTGATCGTGGTGCCGGGGCGGATTGTGAATATTGTGGTTTGAGTTTGGACAGGATTTACAGGATTTGACAGGATAAACATGTTTTTTCCTGAAAAATCCTGTTCATCCTGTCCATTTTTTCAAAAATCCTACTTCGCAGCCAACTGGCTCGACCGCGAAACAGGTACCGCATTCTTAACCGGCGGCAGCGTTTGCAGGTAAGCAAAAATCGCCTCCAGGTCCCCGTCGCTCATCTTGGCAAAATTGGGCCAGGGCATCGGCGGCATCAGCCCGCGGGCGCCGTCCAACCCTTTCGATTTGCCTTCCCGAATCGCTTTTTTGAATTGATCGAACGTCCACGGACCGGTACCGGTATCGTCAGGCGTAAGGTTTGCCGCATAGGTCGTACCCCAGGGACCAACGGAGGCCGTAAAACCCGGACTGAACAGCACCCAGTTGCCTGGCGCGACCATTTGTTCGTCGGTGATTGCCGGCAAGGGTTCGGCAGCCCAGTGTCCCGAAAGTCGCCGGGCCGGATCGACCACCGGCCCTTCCGGGGTCATCACTTTGGGCGAATGGCAGTCGTCGCAAAGACCGACTGTGACCAGGTATTCGCCGCGTTGAACAAGTTGTGTGGAATCCGGCATTTGCTGCGACGTAGCCGCAGTGCCGTTTGGAGTGGAATCTTCCCCCGTCCGGGAGCAGTAGGTCAAAGACATGACCATAACCAGGCCCGTGAGGGCCAGTTTGATTGTTTTCATAAACCTGAATTTAATTAAGGATAAATTTGGCAGCCAACCGGTGTGGAGCACCGGCAGCAGGGGTGTTGGGTTGATCATTTTCTGTCCGGACCTTACAACCCGTTCGGTTGCAATTTGGAAAAATGATTCTGTGTATGACCGGGTGCATTGGAAAAAGGTGGCAAATGGCTTTGAGGGGCTGAGCGGGATTTCTGTGATTGATCTATTCTCTTACAAAAAATGTAAGTTTGTCCATTGAAATCCGGCACTTCTAACAAGTTTAAATTAAATGAAAACTATTCTCCACGTTCGGGCCGTTTGCGCCATTTCCCTTTTTCTTTCCGGTTATTCTTTGCTGATGGCACAACACCAGGTCTCGGGCAGGGTCGCCGATGCCGAAGGGAATCCCTTGCCGTACGCCAATGCCTTGTTGCTGTCGGCTGCAGACAGCGCGCTTGTACACGGGTTGTTCACCGCTGAAGATGGCGCCTTTGTTTTTGAAAAAATACCTGCTGGTAATTTTATGCTCCGGTTTTCCATGTTGGGTTACACGGAAACCACAACGGCCCCTTTCAGACTGGATGGAAATAAAGTCCTGGAAACAGTGGTTTTGGCGGAAAATACAACAGCGATCCGGGAGGTTGAGGTGACCGCAAAACGCCCTTTTTTGGAACAAAAAATCGACCGCATTGTGGTCAATGTGGCCAACAGCATCACCAATGCCGGCGGAAATGCCCTGGCGGTACTCCAACGCTCGCCGGGGGTGCAGGTGAATACATTGACGAAATCCATATCCCTGGCCGGAAAAGACGGGGTGGTAGTGATGATCAACGGCAAAATTCAACAGCTGCCGATCGATGCCGTGGTGGATATGCTTTCCGGGATGAATGCCGACAATATCGATCACATTGAGCTCATTCACACGCCACCGGCCAATTTTGAAGCATCCGGCAATGCGGGCATTATCAATATCGTACTGAAAAAAAGTGGCGGTGAAGGCCTGAACGGCGGCTATTCAGCCAAGGCCGGTTATGGCCGGGGCGGGAAATACGGGGCCGGCCTGTATTTTAACTACCGTAAAAACAAGGTCAACTGGTTTGGCAATTACGACCTTGATTTTAACCTCAATCCACAGGTTTTCACCAATTACCGGAGTGTCCTTCAAGGGAACGATTTTTTGGAAACAGATACCTACAGCGACCGCCCCCATACGCCCACCCGAACGCAAAACGCCCGGATCGGCGCCGATTTTCAGGTTGGTCCCAAAACTGTAATTGGCGTACTCGGTACGTTTTTCGACCGCAACTGGTACATGGAAGCCCTCAACACGACAACCTATTCCAGAAACAACGCCGTCGAAAGCCGCCTGGTGATGCCCAATACCGAAACCAATCACAACCGGTCTTTCGCCGGAAATGCCAACCTGGCGCATACCTTTCCCAAAAAACAGACCTTCAGCCTGGACCTGGATTATATCCGGTACGACATGAATAACCCGACCTATTATGACCTGATCCAGCAGGACCCGGCCGGAAACCAAACCGAACGCAGTGAACTCCGGTTCAACAAAAAAACGCCGGTCGGGATTGCCGTTGCAAAAGTCGACTACAGTTTTCCGATAGGCGATAACGGGAAAGTAGAAGCCGGCGGAAAATTTACCAACCTGAATTTCGACAACGATGTACGCCTCGAAAGCCGGGAACCCCAGCAGGACTGGATCGTGGACCCGGAATTTACCGCCTTGTTTCGCCTGCGTGAAAAAGTGGCCGGCGCCTACGCAACATTTTCCGGAAAACTCGGTACGCTGATTGATCTCAAAGCCGGCATCCGCTTCGAATACACCGACACCAACCTGGGCTCCGACGAAGAACCCGACGTCGTGGATCGCAAGTACGGTTCCTGGTTTCCCAGCCTGTTCTTCACCCGGAAACTGTCGGAAAACCAAAGCCTCAACCTCTCGTACAGCCGCCGGATCAGCCGGCCAACGATCCGCCAATTGGCGCCCTGGCTGATTTTCAGCGACCCGACGACGATCCAGACGGGCAACCCCGCCATCCAGCCTGCATTTACCAATGCCCTGAACCTGAACTATACCGTCGGGTCGCTGCATGTGGGCTTGTCGTACAGCCTGACCGATGAACCGCAGCGCTATGTGGCGGTCGTTGACCCCGTGACCAACCGGCAACTGAATTTGCAGGATAATCTGGATAACGAAAAGGTGGCGGGCGTCAACGTCTTTTTCCCTTTGCTCCCCGCCGCCTGGTGGGAGGTCAGCAACAACCTGTTTGCCAACTACCGCGAAATCAATTTCAAACTGGAAGATTTACCGGTTCGTGTCCACAACATGGAGTACGGCTTCAATTCGAAGCATTCCATCAGTCTGCCCAAGGGGTTTTCGCTGGAAGTCGCAGGTAATTTTCAGTCGCCGGGGTACTGGGGGACGGCATACTGGAAAGCGACCGGCTCGCTGGATATCGGAATAGAAAAAAAACTGGGGAGCGACTGGGGGAAGTTGCGACTGGCTGCCACCGACCTTTTCCAGTCTACAAACTGGTTCGGCACTATTGACCAATCTGAAGTCAATTCGTATGTGCAATATTCCTACCAGTTCGCAGAGCGGGTATTCATGGTTTCCTGGACCAATACATTCGGCAATAAAAAAGTACAATCGGCCCGGAAACGGAGAACCGGCGGGGAGGAGGAAATGCAGCGCATTTGAAGACTTGGCACATGCTCTCATCGGGCTGGTAGTGAGGCGGTGACTGACAGTCAGTACGTGTTTAGCGTGCTTGCCCGCAGAAGCATATTTCCCGCAGATTTCCGCAGAAAAGGCCGCAGATTTCCGCAGAAATTCGCTTGGTGTAAGCCCGCTAAACTGATTTTTCCCGGACCAAATTCTGCGTCGATCTGCGGCCTTTTCTGCGGAAATCTGCGGGAAATTCCTCTACGAAGGTCAATCCCAAAATCCGCGCTAAATACATACGACAGTCACCGCCTCACTTGTCCCTCGCTCAGCCAACCGGGAACAGGAGTCTGTGGTTTTCCCTAAAACTCAAAAACTCCACCGCACCCGCAAAAAAATCCCGTTGCCCAAATTATCCAGATTCCCGGCGTTGTTTTCCAGCCAGAACAACTGCCCCGTCAGGTCGATGTCCCAATTGTTGGCCACCGACCAGGCCATCGTGGGTACCAGGATGATCAAATGCCCGTTGGGCGAATACACGGCAGCCAGCGATCCCTGCAACAACGGCGTGAACGGATGCGATACGGAGGCGAGAAGCGATACTTTTCCGGGCATCAGGTTGTCGGCCGTCAGATTGGTTTGCGCAAGTTGGAAGAGATTGGCCCGGCCGCCGATCCCGTTGGAATTGATCAGCAGGCCGCCGCTGCAAAACCAGGAGCCGCCGAACAGCATGTTTATTTCAGCGGTAGCGCTCACACTCGTTACGCCCGCTGTGGAGTCGATGGGCTGGAATACCGAAATCTCGCCTTTCACCCCGGCTTGCCCGACATCGGCAGCCCAACCCAGCCCTGCCGCCAGCCGGTTGCGGTAGACGCCGGCGAGTGCCTGCCAATCCACGCGTCCGAAATGACCGCCGTAGCGCAGGGCAGCCACCGCATTGCGGGCATGCCGCGCCGGGCTGATAGCCAGGTCGAACTCGGAAAAGCCGCCCGTTTGGTACTGCACGCGCAGGGCGTCGGCCCCGGGGCGCTCCTCGTAATCGAAGTCGAGAAAATTCCAGGCGTTGAACCAGTCGTTGGGGTTCCAGGTGAGCGCCTTACCCCAGTTGACGCGCTGACGACCCACCCGGACCTGCCAGCGGCCGCGGGCCCATTGTGCCCAAAGCCGGTCGGCAATTACACTGGCCACCAATGCCGGGCGGTCGACGGGCACAAAGGCGAGGTCGATCAGGCCATTGTCGCGGCCCAGCCCTTCAGCAAAACCCGGTTGTACGCGTACCCATTCGCCGTAAAACAGGCGGTTGCGCAGTTCCACGTCGAACGTCCACAGCGTATCGGGGGTATACTTCAGCATGAGGCGGTTGTGGAAAAAGCCGCCGGAAACAAGCGAGTTGGGTACGCTGCTGAACTGCCATTGCTGGAGATTTTTGACATAACCGCGGAATGCCCAGGGCGAAGCGCCGGCGGATTGGCAGGAAACAGTTTCCGGGCAGTGCATGCACAGAAAAATTAAAAGGCCGTAGAACGCACGTGTGACCATGGGAGCTTGTTTTTTAAACGCAGATTTTAAACGGAATCTCCTTAATTTTGAAAAAAATAATACCATGAAATCTCCTTTTCCCGGCATGGACCCTTATCTCGAAGGGCATCTTTTTCCCGATGTGCACAACAGCCTGGCTTATTTGATCAAGGTGCAACTGGCCCCTCGGCTATCGGCAGCGTATACGATTCAATTGAACACGTACACTGTTACCGACACCGCTCCGGAGGAAGATATTGGGATTATGTATCCCGATGTTGAAGTTTTCCAAAAAACAGGCCGGGTGCAGGAATCTGCCGCAAGTTATGGTGTACCTGTTACACCGGAAACAATGGTGCTTCCGGCTATTAAACCCATCGACATACACCTTCCTGTGGTTGAAATCCGGGACCGGAAAAATAACAAACTCATCACTGCGATCGAAATTCTTTCCCCGGTGAACAAACGCAAACCGGGTTTACAACCCTACCGGGAGAAATGGGAACGCCTGCATTACGCCGGTGTGCATCTCATCGAAATCGACCTGCTTCGGCGTGGTGAACGTCCGTTGGCGCACCCGTACTTGCCCAAATGCCATTACATGGTCGCGCTGTTGCGGGCTGGGGTTGGTAAAACGCAAATTTGGGCTATGAGCGTCAAAGATACCTTACCCGTTTTGCCGGTACCTTTAAAAAAGCCGGATAAAGACAGTGTGCTCGATTTGGGTCAGGCTATGAAGGACATGTACGAGCAGGGTTTGTTTGAAAAATCCATCAATTACAACGACATGCCGCCGCCACCTGCCTTCACGCCGGAAGAACTCGACTGGATAAAAAGCCTGGGCTGCCTGGCCGGCTAAAACTTTGCGGGCACAGGTCTGTTTATCAAAAAAACGCAGTCTGCCATGCCCAATTCCGCCGCACACCTTGAACAACGCCCGCATCACGGGGCCTTCCAGTTGCAACGCATGGAGGCTATTTTCGAGCAGATGCAAGGCAAATCCGAAGTGCCGCACCGGCACGCCTATTACACCGTGCTGCTTATAAAAATGGCCGAGGGAAAACACGTGGTGGACTACCAGACGCACTATTTTGGGGAGCGCCAGGTACATTTTGTGAGCCCCGGACAGGTACATCTGGTGCATACGCCCACGAAGCCGGAGGGCTGGGTGTTTACCTTTTCCAAAGATTTCCTGGTGGAAAACAGCATCCCGGAAAGTTTTATTTCCAACATCAATTTGTTCCGGCCCTTTGGCGACAGCCCGCCCCTGGAAGTAGATGCGCCTACGTTTGAAAAACTCGCCGGGCTGATGGCCGAAATGGAACGGATCGAACAGGCAAACCTGCATTACCAAAACCGGGCGCTGGGTTCCTTGCTTCAGCTTTTTTTGATCTATTGCAGCAACAGCGTTTCGCTCAACACGACGCAACTGGATGAGCGCGACAGCGGGGTCTGCCTGCTCCGGGAATTCAAGATGCTTATCGACCGGCATTTCAAGGAATGGCACAAGGTGTCGGATTACGCATCCGAAATTCCTATATCGGCCAAGCACCTGAGCTTTACGGCAAAAACCCTCACCGGAAAAACGGCCAAGGAGCTGATCCAGGACCGACTGACCCTGGAAGCCAAGCGTTTGTTATTGCATACAGATTTAGCAATCAAGGAAATAGGCTATAACGTCGGCTTTGAAGAACCGCTGCATTTTAGCGCTTTTTTTAAAAAACAGACCGGCCTGTCGCCTTCTGAATTTCGAGGAAAATAAGGGAGTGTTATCGCTTTTCCGCCATTTTTACATGTCAGGCGTCCTTTTTTGTATCACAACAGCCGGATTTACCCGGCATCTTTGCATTGTCAATTGTAAACAACTACCCGGAACATGAAAAGAAAAAGTTTTTTGAAGAAAGCGCTGCTCGGCGCAGCGGGTATGGCAGCGGGAAGTTCCCTGCTGTCGGCCAAAAATGCCGCTCCGAATACGTCCACTTACGACAAACTAATGGCGCAGGTGCCGCAGGCGCAGGTAGGATTCAATCATTTACCAAACAATGAACTCAAGACAATGCAGACCGTTTTACATAAAGCCGACACGCGCGGGCATGCCGATCACGGCTGGCTGAACTCGCACCACACCTTTAGTTTTGCCAACTATTACAACCCCGAGCGGGTACACTTCGGCGTCCTGCGCGTGTTGAACGACGACCGCGTAGCCCCGGGCAAAGGCTTCGGAACGCACCCCCACGATAACATGGAGATCATCTCCATTCCCCTGGAAGGCGATCTGGAGCACAAAGACAGCATGGGCAACGTGGCTGTGATCCGCAAAGGCGATGTTCAGGTGATGAGCGCCGGCACCGGCATAACCCACAGCGAATACAACAAAAACGGCGACAAGGAGGTGAAATTCCTGCAAATCTGGGTCTTCCCCAAACAGCGGAACGTAACCCCGCGCTACGACCAAATCACGCTGGACACCAAGGAACTGAAGAATCAGCTGTTCCAGATTCTCTCGCCCAACCCGGACGACGATGGTGTCTGGATCAACCAGGACGCCTGGTTTTACATGGGCAACCTGGAAAAAGGCCACAAAACCAACTATACTCTCAAACTGGCCGGCAACGGCGTGTACGCCTTCGTGCTCGACGGCGATGTGACCATCGAAGGGCAAACCCTGAACAAACGCGATGGTTTCGGCATCTGGGATACCGATAAAATTGCCATCAGCGCCGACAGCGATGCCAAAATCCTGTTGATGGAAGTGCCGATGAAGGTCGGCTGATAGCCGGCACGACCGCACCACAACCCTGCTTTAACGCTTAAAAACCACCCACCCACAGGCGTACGCCTGCAGGGCCTCCTCAACCTTTTTTTAATTTTTTAAACCAATACAATATCATGACAAACACAGTAGTAAAAACAACCTGGAAAATTGACACTGCCCACTCCGAAATTCATTTTAAGGTAAAACACATGATGGTTTCGACCGTCACAGGCTCCTTTGGAAAATTCGACGCTACGGTGGATGCCGATGGCGACGACTTTGAAGACGCCGAAATTCGATTTTCCGCCGATGTTGACAGCATCAGCACCAACAACGACCAGCGGGATGCCCACCTCAAATCCGACGATTTTTTCAATGCCGAAAAATTCCCGAAACTGACCTTTCAGTCCACTGTATTCGACAAAAAAGCCGGCGGTACTTACCAATTGAAGGGCGATCTGACCATTCGCGACATCTCCAAACCGGTGACGCTTGACGTGGAATACAACGGCACAGCAGTCGATCCGTACGGCAACACCAAAGCAGGTTTTGAAATTTCGGGTAAGATCAGCCGCAAAGAATTCGGCTTGAAGTGGAATGCCCTCACCGAGGCCGGCAGCGTGGTGGTAAGCGACGAGGTGCGCCTGGTGTTGAATGTGCAATTGAGCAAGGTTGTTTAATTCCCTGGTCTGCCTAAAACCGGAGGCGATTAGGCTTTTGTCGGCGTGACTCGAGTCACGCCGACAATATGCACGGCACCGTTGCTTTCGCAAACCACTTGCTTGCGGGAAGAACACCTCGCTCGACGCATACGTGCCCAAAAAACCTGCGCAAAATCAAGGCCGATGCTGACGCCGGTTAAACATTTCGGTTTGTGGAGACGTTAGTTTTGTGCAATAAAACACAATGCATATGACGACCAACAAGAAGCAAATCGGGATATGGCTGGACTTCAAAGAAGCATGGGTGGTTATACTGGAAGAGCAAGAAAACAGCGCGCCGGAAGTCCGGCACATTCAATCAGAGATCGAATGGGGCGTGCCGAAAGGCGGCTCGCGCAGCAAAGCGCCGTGGGGGCCCCATATGGCAGTCAATGAACAGGCTTTCCTGGCGCGCCGGAAACAGGCTGAAAAACAGTACTTCGAAGCCATCTTGGGCGCTATCGATCCGCAGGCAGACGAGCTGATGATCTTCGGGCCGGCGGAGGCAAAGGTCGGCTTGCAGCAGCTGATAAAAAATATCAAGCATTTTCACCCGCAGGTGAAATCGGTGCATCCGGCCGACTCCATGACGCAAAACCAGATTGTTGCCGCGGTGAAAGATTTTTTCAATGCCTGATTTGGGTGGCGGCGCTGTCGTTTTCAATGCGTCCGTCAACGAGGGTAACTACCCGGCGCGCGCGGTCGATCACACGTTGGTCGTGCGTTGAGAACAGGAAGGTGATCTCTTCCTCGCGATTCATTTTTTCCATAATGTCGAGCAGGGTGGCGGCCGAATGGCTGTCGAGGTTGGCCGTCGGCTCATCGGCCAGGATAAACTGTGGCCGGGAGGCCAGTGCGCGTGCAACCGCCACCCGTTGCTGCTGACCGCCCGAAAGCTGGCTGGGCCGAACGTCCAGTTTGTCCGACAAGCCTACCGAAGCGAGCAACTCCTGCACCCGTTGGCTGCGTTCCGCTTTGGGTCTTTTTTGCAGGAGCATGATAAATTCCACATTTTCGCCGGCGGTGAGTACCGGGATCAGGTTGAAGGCCTGAAACACAAAGCCGATATTGTGCAACCGGAAGTCGATCAGCTGGTTGGGTTTCAGGTCGGATATATCCACGCCGTTGATCACTACTCGGCCTTCAGTAGGTTCATCCAGCCCGCCAATAATATTGAGGAGTGTGGTTTTCCCCGAGCCCGAGGGACCCACCAGCGCCGTAAATTCCCCGCGGTTTAAGTGCAGGTGTACGTTGTTCACGGCATGTACCGGAATGGTATCCGGGTTGTACACTTTTGAAATATTGTGGGCGTCTATTACGGTTTGCATATTGTGTTGATTTTTCACGTTCTGATTGCCTCCACAGGCTTCAGCCGCAACGCTTTCAAGGCCGGAAAAATAGCAGCCACCACGGCGGTGAGCAGCACGAGTTGCATGGTTTGAACCACATTGTGCCAGGGCAGTACAGGATAAATCACCGGGGCATAGCCAAAATCGCGAAGGGATTCCCCCATCACAGCCCCCAGGTTTATGCCGGTGTGGCCGAGCCAAATTGTCGTCAGCCAGGCGGCCAGCAAGCCCGCCGGTGCGCCGATCACAGCCAACATGATGGTTTCCCAAACCACCATGCCGAACACCCGGAGTTTGTTCATGCCGACGGCCATGAGCATCCCGATTTCGCGCGTGCGCTCCAGCACAGCCATCAGCATGGTATTGATAATGCCAAAGGACAAGGCCAGAAGAATGATGAATATAAAAATCAGGGAGTACGTATCCAGCGACGACAGCACCAGCGCCGTTTCCGGCGAAATTTCCTGCCAGCGTTCGATCCGAAGTTGCGGGAGCGCTTGTTTTAATTGTTGAAAAACCGGGTCAAGGTCCTCGTCGCGGTGCAGCAGAATAGCCGCTTCGTGTGCCCGGCTTTCCGTGCCGATCAGGCGGTCGAGGTCGGGTTTTCGGACAAAAACATTCAACTCGTCCAAGGGGGCATTGTTGGTGTGGTACAGCCCGCAAATCCGAAAAGCGCCGGCGGTAATGTTGTTGGCCGTATCGAGCAGGGTAAGCACGATTTTATTTCCAATATCCAATTTTAGTTTTTGCGCCAGCTTCGTGCTCACCAGCACGCGGTTGCGCTGTGTGGGATCGAGGTAGTCGCCTTCCCGGACAAAATCCTGCATACCCCGGGTGGCTTGTTCGGCAGCCGGATCGACGCCGTTCACCTGGATGCCCTGGCTGCCGGACGTGGTGGCCAGCATACCGGTAGTCACACTGCGCAGGCTAAACGCCTTGATGGCCGGTATTTGATGGAAAACCTGATCCAGGCTATCCATCGGCATGTTGTACTTCGCCTCTTTGTCGTCGGCAAAACCGGGGTGATGCACCTGAATGTGGGAAACCTCGTTGTCAATGGCAATACGCAGCCTGGCCTCGCCCATGCCGAAGTAAATTGCCATGATAAACGTGCCGGCCCACATCCCCAGGGCCACCGAGGTCGTGATGATCAGGCTGCGCGTCCGGTTGCGCCATAAATTCCGCCAGGCAATGATTGTTAACATATTGGGTTAGACGGTTACTGGTTACTGGTTTCTGGTTTCTGGTTACTGGTTTCTGGTTTCTGGTTTCTGGACCTGGCGGGATGGTGAAAACCTTCTAACCCTCCAACTAATGTGAGTTTTGGATAGGCTTAAGCAGATGTCTCCCTCCGGTCGACATGACAAGTCGCTGATATTTAAGGTGATCTATCAGGTTTTTCGCTACGCTC
>CAZAEZ010000082.1:0-15303 GCA_964484205.1 uncultured Saprospiraceae bacterium
TTCCGTTAAGCCCGTAATTACTTACCATCCCGACTTTGCGGGGCGCAAAGATACATGCACGATTTCTCCACTTCCAAATTTCTCCCCACTATTTTTTTCAAAAATTTAAACCCTAAAATCCCTACCGTGCACTTCGTGTTTTTTGCTTGACCCTTTGGCCAAAAGCGGGCGCAAAGATACGAGCGCATTTGATTCTAACAATACCCCCTTCAAAATATTTTCTACTTTCTTGAATTGCTGACAAGATGATCGCCTGCTTCAAAGCGGAAATCCAGGCCTGCCACAGAATAATATATGGAATGCCTCTTTTCCAGGATATAAATCGAAGCAAGAAATGCCTTTGGACAATACTGAAGTCCAAATCAATCGAGTAGGAGGAGGGCGTTAGCCCTCCGTCCTCTCACACCACCGGACGTACGGTTCTCGTATCACGGCGGTTCGTTAAAGTTTTACGTTTGTGGGCATATAACTCCAGTAGAGGTATATACCCTCTTTCTTTTAGTCGCGGTATGCTAATGGTCAGCGTCAGAATAGGGCTGTGTGCCATTCGCCAATAACCTTTGCGGGTATTGGCCCACATGTAGGCTTGTTCGTGTGGTATCTCTAATTGTCGAAGTGATTTGTAACGGGTTTTCACCCGTTTCCACTGTTTCCAGATGCACATACGAAGACGACTGCGTAGCCATTCATCAGTCCTCATAAGTCGTTTCTTGCCATGCGCTATGCCAAAGTAGTTGATCCATCCACGTGTCACTTGGGTGATCTTGCTTAGCCTTTCGGCCATGCTTTGCGACCTAGAGCGTTGTGTCAGGTCTTTCAACTTTGTTAGCAGGCGGCTAAATGACTTGTTACTGATTCTTGCTTCTATGGTTCCGCCTGGGCCGTAGTAAAATCCAAAACCCAGGATTTGTGCTTTGCTCACTTCGCGAACACCGCTTTTATCCCGGTTGACTTTCAACTTCAACTCCTTTTCAATCCATGCTATGCATCCCTCTAAAACTCGTTCTCCGGCGCGCCTGCTACCAACAAAGATGCTGATATCATCTGCATAGCGCACAAACTTGTGGCCCCGCTTCTCCAACTCTTTGTCCAGTCGATCCAGGACGATGTTCGACAATATTGGACTTAGATTGCCGCCTTGCGGCGTGCCTTCTTCATTACGGGTAATCACGCCGTTCTCCAGAACCCCGGCTTTCAGGTAATGGCGTACTAGTTTCAATACGCGCTTGTCTCCTATCCGTAGGCTCAGACCGAACATTAACTTGTCGTGATTTACCCGGTCGAAGAATTTCTCTAAGTCTATTTCTACCACATAGTGTCGCCCTTCATTCAGGTATTTCAGGGCCTGTTCCATGGCCTTGTGCGCACTCCGCCCTTTGCGAAATCCGTAACTGTATTCGCTGAACGTTTGGTCGTACAACTTGTCCAACTCTTGCGCGATGCTTTGTTGAAACACCCGATCCAGTACCGTCGGAATACCCAGTTGCCTGACCCCGCCATTTGGCTTTGGTATTTCTACCCGTCTTACCGCTTGCGGACGATAACGGCCTTCCAGTATCTCCTGGGACAACTCCCGCCAGTGTTCCATGACGTGCGACTTCACCGCTTCGGCTTTCATCCCGTCCACGCCAGGCGCACCGCCGTTCCCAACTACCTGGGATAGCGCATTCAGTACATTGCGGCCATCTAAGATACTTTCAAGTGTCATGCCGGTAAAAAAAAAAAGTTCTTCTTCGCGTCGCTCCTGCTTGGTTGTACAGTCCTGTGCTTGGCGCTCCTTCCATATTTTCGACTTCCGGTCTATCCTCCGGTTGTGAGCCACCGAAAAAAAAATCGGTGTTGGCTGCCCTGCGCACTGGCTCTAACAGGTCCATCTCGGACGACTCTTTAACGTTCGGCCCTTCTCCCGAAAGCCTTCGGGATACTATGGCCTCTGCTGACTTCTGCCGCCTTATGCTTCAGCACTCGCTCGTACCTCCGCCTCCGACTGTCGCAGACCTCCCCGGGTAAGAACGCTAACCTTCATCCCATCTACCCGCCACATTTACCATCATGCGTTCTGGACAGCAGTTGGGCTTTGTTTTGTTTTGCAAACTCACCCACGCATCATGGCCTTGTATGTGGTTTCTGTTCGTCGGACCAGGACTTTGCCGCCGGCTTCCTTCAGATTCCACCTCACAGTGGACACCCTTGCCTTTAGCTAACACTCCTCGCTGTCAAGCGTGTAGCGGACTTGCACCGCCTAGTTAGCGCCCATGCCGGGCGCACAAAAAAATGCCTTTCCGGTTTGGCCCGGAAAGGCATATGCAGATTTTCTAGGGAGTAACAGGGATTATTCTTTAATGACTTTACGAACCACTGAGCCTTCGATAGTATTTAGCTGGACATAATATACACCGGCTTCAACCGAATTGGACTGCCAGTACAACATATTCCTGCCCGGAACAGCATTTACTTTTTTGTGTAAAATAGTTCGCCCTAAGGCATCCCAAATCAATATCTGAACTTCCTGATGCGCCCGGCTATTAAAGACCAGGGTGGCCAGTTCAGAAAAAGGATTGGGTATCACTTCGAAGTAACTCAGGTTTTGCAACCCCGACACACCACTGGTTTGCAGCGTAAAGGGTTCCGGCAATTCGATACTTCCCCGGTGCTGGTCGGGAACAAAGGTGATTTGTTCATTCAAATTTTCAACCTCACTTGTACTACTGTCAAAAAGTTTGAATTCAAGCACCTCATTTGTCGAATTCGCATAAGTAGTCAGGAAAAACAGGTGCATATTTAACTGGCTAATGAAAATTGCCTGAGCTGACCCACGCAATTCCCCGTCGACAAATGCGCCGATCTCCTGTGAACCCGATGTCGCATTCTGGCCGTCCACCGAAAACATACCCACCAATGTCATCGAATATTCAAACTGGGTCGGATCCACATTCCAGTAACCAGCGATTGGTTCATTGCCTCTCGATGCGACAACCGGGTCGCCTGTGAAGTTCCCCGGAAACATCACTGTACCCGGATTGCTGATTTTCAACTTGTACCCCTTGGGCGGCTCCATAAATTGCAGTGAGCCAATCCAACCTGTTCCGGCGAGATACTGCGCAAACGCCGTTTGGCTTTTCACAATATCGCCGTCCAACGGTGTAAGTGAGGCCAATGCAGTCCCTACTGGCAGTGCCTGATTGGGCACGTACCCCAGCCAGTTCCAGCCGGCAAACACCGGAATAGCCACCGTGTCCGGATTGATCAAATTACCAATCATCACAATTGTATCCGGCTGATCGGCGCGGAATTGGTACATCGAGGTGTTCCCCAGTTCGGTCAGCGAGCCCAGCCAATTCGGGCTGAAGTACTCCGCAAAACCGGCCTGCGATTTGATCAGGTCATTATCCGGATGTTGCAACGAAGCCAGTGCCGGGTCCAATGCTGCATCGGGGAAAACCAGGTTGAACGATATCCAGTTCCAACCCGTCTGCAACGGAATTTCGCGCTGCACCAGGCTGTTGGTATGCAACAAGGTTGGAACTCCTGTCGAGCCCACTACCCCATCGGCATCAAAACTAAACTGCTCAATAATCTGGCTGTAAAGCAAACAATCCGAAGCATCCCAAATCACCAGTTCAACAGGCTTGTCCTGGTCGTCGTCATTGGCGTACACGGTCAGGAACGCGCGGTAATCATCCAGCGCCGGCACGTATTGCACATTGGCTTTTCCACGCAGCTCACCGTCGATGAATGCCGCTACGATGTCGGCCTCGTCCGTTGAAACAGTGCCCTCGATGTCCAGTTTTACCTGAAAGGTCATCGTTTGCGGGAAAGCCGCCGGGTTAAAGGTCCAGTCCGGAGCCGGGCAAAGCACACGCAGGTTCAGGATCACGCGCTCGTCGCCCTGCGCATTTTCAAAGTAAATCGTATCGCGGTAGTTGCCTTGCGGCAGCGTTGCCCCGAAGGAATACGAAATCGTGGCCAGGCCGCCGGGTTGCAGGGAGCCCGCGTTCGGGGTGATATTCACCCAATTGGGTGCCCCGACAACTTTATAGGAGGCAATACTTCCGCCAATGTTCCGCAGTGTGCGTTGCACCATTTTGGCTTCGCCCTGGAACATCGTCACATCCAAATCGCCACCTTCGAGCACGAGTGGACTTCGGTTTACAAAAAACTCCCACTGGGTACCGGAAAAGTTATTTCCAGCCAAATCCTCCACATTATTAACCTGAACACGCAGGATTTTTCCCTCAATAGATGCGTTTGCCACAGCGGGAACAAGCACAATCTTATTGCCCAAACAGGAAATCGTCGCATCAATCAACGCACCCGTTTCCGTATCGTACAAACCGATGGTGTTGTTACCCAAAACATCTGCCGGGAAAACCTTCAGGCAATTGATGTCCTCATTAAAGGTAATACTGATCTCATCGCCTGGCGAGAGCACACCGTCTGCCGGTTCAGGAAGGCCCAGCAATTCCGGCGGCGAACGTTCAATCGTGATCTGCACAATATGCGAAATGCCCGGATTCAGTCCGGTGGAACAGGCTGTAACTGCCCGGATTTCAAATTCACCGTCACTCAGGCCATCCGTGTTCCAGTCGATTCGTTGAAAAACCGGATCGAGTGAATCCCTGGGCGTTTCAGCAATATTGATCCAGGCGCCATTCGTATTGGCCCGGCGGTACTGGGTTCGGATGTACTCCAGATCGGCGTCATTTTCGTTGTAATCGACCAGCCGGATCGGCAAGATGACGGGATCTTGCGGCGTCAGTACAAAACCGTTTTGCGGGTCATTGATATCGACCGGTGAGCAAGGTTCGAGGAAATGTACGTCCAGTTTGACCGATTTATAAAATCGCGGGTCTATGGGCAATCCCGTTGCCGACGCATGTGCTAACTCACAATCAGCGTACCAGATGAGTTCCAAACCCTCGTAATCGTAGGCTACCGGCCCGCGCTCGATGGTCACCGTCACAATTTGCCCAACGGCAAAGCCGACCACGTATGAAATTCCCTGAGTCAACGGCTGCCCATTCACTTTTACAATGGCCCCCTGCGGGTTGGAGCCGTTTGCCATTTGCAACGTATAGCTCCTGCCTTCAGCACTTTGACTGATATTCCCCAGAATAAAGGTGAACACAGCCGGTGCGTTTGCCGGAACATTAACCGCTACATTTTTATCCACGACAAGATCCACTTCATCGCGATTTTGAGTTTTGGGCTCCCAGGGACAGGAAGATGCCCCGCTTACAGTTTGAAAGACCGGCGTCCCGTATTTCTTGTCGTTTTTGACATTGACGGAAAAATAGTCGCCGGTATCATCGTCATCGAGTACATAGCCCACTTTTACGGTGGAAGACTGGCTGGAGCCCTGTGCCCCGGTTTCCGAGGTTGTTATCTGAAACACGGCACCAAGGGAAGCGCCAAGACCTCCAATAAATCCACCGCCCGTCGCCACTACTTTGCTGGTATAGGTACTGTCGAATGTAAAAGACGTGGCAGTGGACGAATCGTTCTGGAAATAGTATTCGTATTTGACGCCGGAATCAAAAGAGAAGTTCCGATCAAACACCGCATCTTTTTTAAACGCTTCGTTTTGAGCCAGAAAGGATTTCCAGGTATTCAAGGACAAGGTGTCGTGCAGGGCTTCCAGATTCGGGATAAGCGTATTTTTAATAAAATACTCCGAATACAAATAGGTCGTTTCGAAACCATCCGGGTGAATCATAAAACCGGTATCAAGTTGGAACATGCAGGTCGCCGTATCCAAAAGCACCAGGTCCGTAATTCCAAAAATAAGGTTCATGGCCGTTCCCATGTAAACGTCACCGCCTTGTTCGCCTACAACATCATCCTGATCGGAGGTTGAAATAATTTCGGTAGTTGTGATGCATACTTCCTGCTGGGTGGAAGACACCTGTTTGCGGGACACGGTGAAATCGTTTTCCGTTTCCGCCACCACTTCAACCTCATCCGATTTCCAAATACCCACGCCAACGCCCAGGTCAAATTTGGGCCCCAGGGAAATTTTGCTGACTTCGCCGCCGCCTTTATCCTCCACTGTTTCAAAGCTCCAGTCTTTGCAAAATGTCTGTCCTTTCTCGACGTAGGCATAGCTGTTATCGCCAGGCGGGTCCCGCAAAATCAGAATTGGGAAAGCAGGTGTCGTACTGGCAAAAGTTGTGGCACGCGGCCGTTCCCCAGTCACTACCGCCTGCAGGGTTTCAGTGGTCGACCGACCGTCCACCATAGCCGTTACCTGTAGCAGTTTTTCATGCGGGAACGTCAAATTCGGCGCACCGCCTTCCACCACCAGTTTGTGTTTGCTGTCGAGGATCAGCGTATCATATTGGTCCTTGTCGGAAATATTGTTGTTTATCGTCAGCAGGAAGGTATCCTGGTAGCAGCGTTCGCCATAGTAGTTTTCGTATACCCTTACGTTGGTTGTCGCCTTCTCGTATTGCGGTATTTGTACAAAATCACAACCATTCACCGCGAAGGAGTCAATTTGCACGCTCGGCTGGGCGTAATAGGTAAAATTAACAGTGTCGTTCTTCTCGGCCAGATCGGTTTGCGTACCGCCGCTCAATTCGAAAAAATCCTTCACCGACGGGTCATCATGATCCACTACCGCTACGGACAGTTTCACCGGGGGCAAGCCGGTAAACAGATACCGGCCGTCGGCATTGTCGGCATGGTTGAGTTTGAGCGTATCGGAAAAACACTCGTCCAGCGTCGTCACCACAATTTCAGCGGTAAACCCTGTGGGAAGAATCGAATTGCGGCATTTGCCACCGGCCAGCTGGCCGCGCAAACTGCGTTTGGTAATGTCGCGGAACAAAATACCCGCAACCGGTGAATTCAACTTGCGCAGTTCCCAGAATGCAGGTGAAAACTGGTGGTTTTTATATTTCGGCGCTATCGTCACGTTGGTTCCCGGTTCAAAGTCTGCGACGAATTTCCCATCGCTATCCGTGAAAATTCTCGGCGAAGCGGATTGCCCGTTTACCAGTATTTCCACACTGTCGGCATAACAAAGTGTGCCGTCATAGCGCACAAACCCGGAAACCCGCACGGTGCTCAGGTCGGTAAAATCAACCTGATCCACACTGGTATTGGTTCCGTTGAGCGTCAGCAGGCGCTTGTCGGGTTGAAATTCGTGTTCGGTAAAATCTTCGATTGCGGTAACATTGCTCCAACTGGCTCCCTGGACCGAGCCAAAGCCCGTGCGGGCAATGCCGATATCTTCCAGCGCCGTCCCTTGATTTTCATTGAGTGAAAACCAGGAGCGCAGCCCCGGCGTTTGGGCTTGCACACCGGTTGCGGCGTGTAGCTGAATTTGATCCAGAGTTAGCAAGGTGTCGTAAAACGCAACTTCGTCGATCAGGCCACTGAAAAACCGGTCGTTGCCGCCACCGGAATTGCGGGCGCCCAACCGCCAGGCCGCGGGGTTCTGATATACATTAAATGGAGCGGTGAGCCAAGCACCGGCTGCTGCACCATTTTTAAATAAAACCATTGTGCCGGAGGAAATTTCAGACCAGAGTACCAAATGCTGATAGCCAGTACCCAGGGAGCCGAAATCATGCACCTCCGTTCCCAATTTTAAGTATATCGAACCATTGAGTACATATAATTCAAAATCGCCCGATTGCCTGGACAACAGCGTCCGCGGGGCAGGTGTAACTTCAAAATTATTGACGCGCAGCTCAACCGACCAAAGGGAAGCGCCCAAAAGGATGGAATCGGTCAGCACAGCAGATTGCTCCTGCGCAGCATTAAATTCCAGTGCATAATTGTTGTACACTTTTTTCGACGGCGTAGCCGTAAACGTAGCGCCGTCGCCGTAGTTGATTCCTTCGATCTTGTAAAAACCGGAGGCATCCGTCACGGCGCCATTCACCACGTCGGGACGATCGTTTGCCCATTCCGGGCCGCAGAGGTAAGTAGTGAGCCGGTTCGGCGAAATATCGTAGGCTTTGGAGCCAATGCCTTCGTCAAATTTCCAATACGCCACCAGGCCATTGTAGTCGGAATTGACCGTGCGGTTTTTATACTGGTTGATCTCCGTTTGGGAAAGTTGACGATCGAAAATCCGAACATCATCCAGCGTTCCGTTAAATTCCCCGATGTACAACGGCGCATCAGGAACCGGCATATACGCTGCCGGACGGCTTTCGACAAGCGTGCCATCTACATAAAACAGCACAGATGACCCGTTGAACGCAACAGCTACATGGTGCCAGCCATCCGGGTCGGTGGGCAGCGCATAGAGCATATAGGTATAGTTGGGGTTTTCATCTCCGACTCCCAGGCTGATCGTTTTTTTCCCATTCGCACTGCTGGCCATGATCCACCAGCCTTGCGCTTTAGTAAAGTCCGCTTTCCGAAGGAAGGGTTTATTCACCGGATTGTCACCCTGTTTAACCCAGCAGCTGACCGTCCAGGCCATGGAATTGAGCGCGGAATCGGGCTCGACGAATGATTTATCATCGTCTGTACAGGCCAATGCATTACCGAGTGTGGGGGTAAGCGTGATAGCCGCATCAACCACGGGGTTGCCACTCAGCGTTTTTACCTGTCCGGTGACGACGCCGTTGGGATTCAAAAAACCCAAACTGCTGCCGCGAAAACCTTCGCCGGCCGGATTCACGCCGGCAATTTCATAGGTGTAAAACACGCCGGCCTGCACATTGAAGTCGATGTACTTGCGAATTTCCTTGTCGACATGATCGATAAAAGCGCCGTCGCGGTAAATATTGAAGCCGCCTTCTGAAGACGGGCTCAGCGCATCCATCACCCAGTTCACCTCAATACGATCCTTCAGATCGCCTTCAGAAGCAAACACTAAGGGAGCGGATGGTGGCAAGAGGAAGCGGCTGTAAAAGCCGGCGGCACCCTGAAATGACCCGAAAAAGCCGCCGATGAATGGTTCGCCCAGCGAACCTGTGAGGTTGTACTTGTTGTTTACGGCATTGGTTAAACTACCGTAATTGCCGGATACTGATCCGGAATAGGAATCGGTTGTTGAAACCGTCCCATTGCTGCAGTTGACATTTTGAGCCTGCAAGCTTAGCCCCAAACATCCCATGCCCCACAGGAGCAGGAATAGTCGAATATGCTGGTTCATAATTTCTATTTTTTATGATGGATAAATGGAAGTGTGTGCATACGCCGGTTTTTACCGGACGTATACCTCTACATTACCCACAGCAATCCGCTCTCCTAACTCATTGGCGAATGATGTAAAAAACACGCCAATACTATTTCCTGAAAAATTGTTCAGTACCATCTCACCATGAAACGGAAGGAAGCTTCCTACGGCCAAGCCCTGCCATCCTGTAGTCTCATCATTACCCTGTGAAAAACCTGCAACAACAGCCTCATTGTCCCAAAAATCCGCACCCCAGGCAATCACTGTAAACTCCACTTTGACATGGTTGTGTGGAATACCGGTCAGATCGTATGTTTTACGCATTTTACCATTAGCCGATGGCGCCTGGTAGTATCCCTGATTGAGTGCATTATTGGCCAGATTTCCGATTTCAAAAAGTTTTTGGCTAAACAAATCGCCGGTAACCGGCACCCAGCCATTCCTGTCGCCATTCTCAAAATCATCGGTCGCCACCAGCACCCAGTCCCGGTTGCCATTGTAGACAACGGCCCCGCCTTTGCTCAGGTTGACATTCCCCGGCGTACCGGCATTCCCGACCGTCAGCTCGCCACTGACCGATTGATTCCCGGTGACGGCGACATTGTTGGCGCTAACTTCCAGTTTTTCAACATTATTCACGAATACGGACACCTCGCCGTCTGCGGCGGAAAACAGGCCGCTGTCCTTGTCGTTGTCAAACGCGTAGCCGTTGTTCGAGTCGCCATTGGCGCCGGGAGCACCGCTGCGCGCCAATACGCCACCGGTGACCAGCAAGGTATGCGTGGGCGATACAGCCGAGCCACCGACAACAAGTTTGCCGGACGTGGCAATTTCATCCGCCTTCACCAGGCCCGCGCTGGGAAATTGGTTGGACTGCCCGATGAGCGACAGGGCATACGGCGCCGAGGTAAGCCGCAGTCGGGGCGAGAGTTCCGGTGTACCGCCGATTTTCACACCGAGGTAGTACACTTCGTTAAACGAAACATTGAGCGGATTGGCAGAACCAAGCAGCACCGAGTAAATGCCGCTGCTGACCTCCACATCGGACTGGGTTTCGGACCAAATAGCCGTGCCGCCCTGCTCGACGTTATACAAATTGAAGGTGATGGAATATTCGCCGTCATCCACGGCAACGCCATTTGATTTTTTCAGGATGCCCTGGAAACTCAGTGTAGCCTGGGCGGACAATCCGCCGGCAAAAATCAGAAAGCAAAAAAAGGAGAGACTGAAAATGCGCAGTGTTTTCATCGTTGAGATGTTTTAAAGTGAAACATGATAGTAAAATCCGGAACCGGAAGGAGGAGAGATTTGCCCTGAAAAAACCGGGCGTAACGTTGCACATCCCAAAGGTGGAAGCACTGGCAAAAAGACCTTCGCACTATTGTAACAAACAGGTGGACTATTGTAACAGGCGTCACAAACCGCTAATTTTCAGAGCATTTGGAGTCCAAGTGAGGGGGTGACTTGCAGTCTAATGTCGTCAACTTTAGGCGTACTAGAATTGATAGAACGCGGATGACACGGATTTTGCCTGCGGCAAAAACGCCGATTTGCGCAGATTTTTTTGTGCCGGCTTGGAAAAATCCGCGCCAATCTGTGGTTCGCCGCAGGCGAATCCGCGTTATCCGCGTTCTGCTGCGCTAAGTTGACGGCATTAGACTTGCAGTCACCCCCTCACTATCAAGGCACCGCCTCACTACCAGCTCGATAGGAAAACAAAAGAAATCTGTTGGATCGTGTTAAATGGTTTCTAATCCGGTCTTGCCTCACTCGGCGCCACCCCAAACTCCTCCGAAAATACCCGGCTGAAATACTTGGGATCGTCAAAGCCCACGGCGTAGGCCACTTCGGAAACGTTAAGTTCCGATTGGTTCAGCAGGCGGCGGGCATTTTGAAGGCGAACGGCCCGGATGTGGAGCGCCGTGGAGCGGCCCGTCAGCGCCTTGATCTTGCGGTGCAATTGCATCCGGCTCATGGCCATTTGCCGGCAAATGGTGTCAATGGAAAGGTCGGAATTTGACAGGTCCTCTTCAATCAGCCGGCGCAACCGGAGCAGGAAGACATCTTCCGGCTGGGTTTCAGAGTCATCGCTGGTTGCTGTTGACTGGTCCAGGTTGCGAAATCGTTCCTGCAGGCGGCGGCGCGATTCAAGCAAATTTTCCACCCGCACAAGTAATTCTTCCTGGTGGAACGGTTTGGCCATATAGGCGTCGGCGCCGCGCTTCAGCCCGGTAATCCGGTCTTCTACCGTAGCCCGGGCGGTCAGCAAAATAAGCGGGATATGGCTGGTGCGCGGGTCATTTTTAAGTGTATCGCACACCTCAAAACCGTCTTTTTCCGGCATCATTACATCGCTGATGATGATGTCGGGGATATGTTCAAGCGCACTTTCGATACCCAGCTGCCCGTTGGCCGCGGTTTCAATCCGGTACTGCCCTTCCAGACAACGAATCAGGTAGGTAAGCACATCCGGGTTGTCTTCCACAAGTAGCAGTAGCGGCAGATTCGCCTTGTGCAATGCCGGAATAACAGTTATATTTTTTTCGGTTTGATGCTCCGTTGAATGCCGTTCAAGCAATACCTCCGGAACGCCGTTGGTATTTTCGGGCGGCGCTTCCCGGTGCATGGGCAAGTGTATGGTAAACGTACTACCGGCGCCTGGCATACTCGAAGCCGCTATTGTCCCTCCGAAAAGCCTGACTAATTCACGGGTAAGCGCTAAACCAATCCCGGTCCCCTCGCGCTTGCGGGTACTGGAATTATCCGCTTGGTAAAAGCGGTCAAAAATATGCGGCAATTGCTCCGCCGGGATGCCAATTCCGGTATCCTGAACGGCAATGACAAACATTGACGAATTTTCACCGTTTGCTGTCTCCATCGATTCTACGTTAAGCCGCATCGTCACGTTACCGCCGCCCGGTGTAAATTTTATGGCATTGGAAAGCAGGTTTGAAATAACCTGCTGCAGTTTTCCGGGATCATAATCCATGATAATGGATTCCGTGGTGTTGTGTATTTGCAGCTGTACTGCTTTGGCATTTGCCATGGAATGAAACGATTCGGCCACATACCGGAGAAAACGAACCACATTGCCCTGCACCAGGTTTACCGGCATTTGCCGGGCTTCGAGTTTGGACAGGTCCAGCATTTGGTTGATCAGGGTGAGCAGGTTCCGGCTATTCCTTCGAATCAGGCCTAGACCAGTATCCTCCTGAAACCCGGCGCGTTGTGCCAATTGATCGGTTATCCCGAGAATAACGGTAAGGGGTGTTCGGAATTCATGAGTTATGTTGGCATACAACCTGTTTTTGAATTGATCCAGTTCTTTAAGATTCCGGGCCTCTTCCTGCTTGCGCTCCAGTTGATTTTTCAGG
Source organism: uncultured Saprospiraceae bacterium (assembly GCA_964484205.1). Taxonomy (GTDB): domain Bacteria; phylum Bacteroidota; class Bacteroidia; order Chitinophagales; family Saprospiraceae; genus M3007. Next base: position 12,517 of record CAZAEZ010000082.1, read on the forward strand.
ATCAGGCGGTTTTTCAAAAAAGAATAAATCACATAAGAGGCCCCGGTGAGCAGCAGAAAATAAATCAGATAGGCCCACCAGGTTTTCCACCAGGGTGGGTGCACAACCACATCGACTGCCAGTTCCTGCGGGTGCCAACCACCCTTGCCGTCACTGGCCTTTACCCGGAAAACATAGTTGCCCGGCGGCAGGCTGCTGAACCGGGTAAAATTGAATTTGGATGGCTCGGACCAGCGTTCATCATAGCCGTCCATTTTGAAACTGTACCTGGTTTCTTTGGGGCTGGCATAGTCTGTGAGTGCATATTCAAACTGAAACGACTTATCCCAGCGGTACAAATGGATTTGCGGGCGAAGCGAAAAATTATGTTCCCGGAGCAGCGTATCACGCCGTTCATCCACACGCTCAAATGCCGTAAGTACCAGGCGAATCGCTTCGTTTTTTTGTTGATACACCTGCATGATGGCTTCCGGAAAAAAGGCATTGATCCCGCGGGGGCCACCGAAAAACATTCGACCATCCTTCGCCTTAAAAAAAGACATCCGGTTAAACTCGTTATAAGTCAGCCCGTCCTCCTTGAAAAAATTGACAAAAGACCGGCTCGGAATGTGAAACCGGGAGAGGCCGTGGTTGGTGCTGAGCCAAAGGCAGGAGTCGCCTTCGGTCAGTATGCCGCAGATAAAATTGTCCGGCAAACCCTGATCCGTACTAAAACGCCGGACTTCCTTTGTTGCCGGGTTAAAACGGATCAGCCCGGCATCCGTTCCCAGCCACAGGTTCCGCTGTTTGTCTTCTTCAATCGCCAATATCCTGGCAACCGGTATTCCCCAATCAACCGGCAAATGTTGTTTCAGTTGCTTGCGATCGGGTGCATACTCGAACAACACACCGCGGTAGCCAATCCAAAGTTTTTTACTGTGCCGGCCTGCGTGCATCGATTCCGATTCAAAACGCGCTTTTTGCGGCAAATCGAGTTCCAGGGTCCAGCCCGATTGATCGTTCAGATAGTACAGGCTATGGTGGTAAACCCACCATAACCGCCCGCGATTATCCTTAGCGAAGATGCCCGTATCATCGCTGGCTTTAGACCGGTCTCCTGGAACTGATTTTATACTTCCGGATGCAGGGTCCATCAATTGCCCGCTATTCAGCCAAATACCCTGCGGATTCGTGACCATGCCGAACGGCACTTGATTGCGGTAAAGAACTGCCAGTTCCGTCTTCGACTCCGGGTCAAGCGTGGCTATCCCACCATAAAAAGCGGCAAAAATTTTCCCGTGAATAGCCTCGGAAATGCCCCGAAAACTGGAATAAACACCATTTCCGGATTTATCGAAAAAATAGGTGTCGAAGGGATATGGCTGTGGGTTAACTTTTAAAATCCCGATCCGGGTTTCAACCCAGATTACACCGGAACGGTCGCGAAACAAGGCCAAAAGATCACAGTGGTAGGGAATTGTCCGTTTTAACGCATTTTGAAAGTTATACAACGTGTCTTTTGATGCCTCATAATAGAACAAGCCTCTGTCGTTCCCGCAAATCCATAAGTTACCATCCGCATCTAAAATGAAATTGTTTACCTGCGCCTTTTTTTGTTTCAAATGCCGGGTCGCCGGATGCTCCCGGGCAACTTTCAGGTGTACATCCAGGATAAACAGATCGTCTTTATTCAAAAGCACCGGCGTTCCGGCCGGATCAAATTGAATACCTACGTAGTGCACCTGCGGATGCAGCGCAACCTGTGCCAGCAAGCTACCCCGGGCATTCCATTTAAAGATTGAATCGGATTTGACCAGATAATGGTTTCCGGATGAATCGACCGTATGATAGCGATAATGGTCGAGGGTCAAACCGGACAGAATCGGATATTCTGCCACCGAATTACCCTTAAAAACCATCCCGTTTATTATCCCCGGCTTTTGTTCGGACTGGGTCAGCAGGTAATACGTGTTGCGCCACCTGGCATTTGTCAGGCCAAGTATCCGGTAATTATCCGCTCTATTCCCGGTGTTTTGTTGAAAAGACTGCCAATGCCCGGTAGCCGGATTGAGGATAAACACAAACTGTTCACCGGTTAAAAAAAGCAGGGAATCCTGATATATGCCCCGCAAACCGATCAGCCGGTCTGTACTGCCGGGCAACGTCGCCGGCCGGGGTGGGTATGTCCAAAAGTTTCGGCCGTCGAAGCGATAAAGTTTGTTTGATTTCAGGAACCAGATCAACCCTCTGCTGTCCTGTACGATCCCGGCGCCAAGACCACTCACCCAGCCGTCCGGCGTATAAAACTCAAACGCGGCCTTTTGACCTGAGGCAAAGCCTGCGCACAAAAAGAGCGCTAAAAAGCCTACGATTGCTTTTTGCATAAATGCGTTTCGATTATTTGCAACAATTCATCCTATTGATGCTTTTTCAGCAGTTTGTTATCAGTGGGGATATTAATTCCCGCGTAAAAAAGAGGAAAAGCAGCGTGGTGATAAGAAATCGCTAATAGGATTAAGAAAACAACCCGGACGAAAATGTGGATTAGCTACGCACTGGGCAAAGATCGAAAATCATACCGCATTTGCACGTTACCCTTTGCTGCTTCAACCGGGCGAGCGCCGGATCGACACCTTGCTGCGCTGTCTTGCCGACTCTTCGTCGGTCCGTTGGAAATTTGCCGAAAATGCGCCCTGGCCGGCACTAATGCCTTCTTTGCAGAAACGACCGACCCGGTCTTCTTTTCACCTTAAATAACGTGAGTTTTGGATAGGATTGATAAATCACTTCAACAGAGTTTGCTGCACT
>CAZAEZ010000083.1:0-13732 GCA_964484205.1 uncultured Saprospiraceae bacterium
TGGGTGGTTGCGGGGCGGCGCAAAAGCCCGTAAATTTTTTTTGGGGGTTTGGGCGTATTGTTGTGTCGGCGTTACTTCGTGCCCCCCCGACACTTGCCGTTCGATTGAAGATTAATTGATTTTCAGGCCGGACCCCGTTGAACTGATGAACCCCGGATATTTAATAAAAAACAGACCCCGGAGTGTGCGCAAGGCTTACTCCGGGGTCTGTTTTTTTGGCTGTCTCATAAGTTATTCTTTCAACACTAAGCGCACTAAAAACACTAAAATCACCCTATGAACTTAGTGAAAACTTAGTGGTGCTTAGTGATTTTGGTGGCAAAAACCATCTTATGAGACAACCTCAATTACCCGTTCATGCTAAGTATTTTGATTTCCACGCGCTGGTTGCGTTTTCGTCCCTGCGCCGTGGCATTGGTATCGATCGGGTATTTTTTTCCGTAGCCTTTGTATTGAACGCGGTCGGCAGAGATTCCTTTCGCAATCAGCCAGTCGGCAACCGATTTGGCGCGGCTGGTGGAAAGCGTCTGGGCGAAATCTTCCGTTGGCCGGTTGTTGGTATGCCCGCCGATTTCGAGCACGACATCTTCGTTTTCCAGCAGAAAATCGTACACCTCCAGCAGTGCAGGTACACTTTCCGATTTGATCACATATTTATCGGCGTCAAAATACACCTTGTCGAGCCGGATAACGCTGCCTTTTTTCAGGCCGCTGCGGCTGATTTTGGATGCACTCGCCACTTGTTCCGGCTGGCTTTTAGGCTGTACCGGCGGCGATTTCGGGCGCGTCACGGGTGGTTTAGCCGGCGGCGCAGCTGCTATTGCCGGCGGTGCGGGTTCGGGCTCCTGCATTGGTTTCATGTTGCAATCGATCTTTTTGATCGAAGAGGCATTGTCCACCAAAATATTGCCGTTGTACGGAAACAGCGTTGGCGTTTTGAAATATGCCTCGATCAGCAGGTAGGTGTAGGCGCCTTTTTTGGGATTGACCCGCATCGTGTAGGTGAGCCAGCGCGTGGTAGTGATCAGGGGCGTTTCGTACAACATTTCGCGCTTGTCGCAGTAGCCCATGCCGCCCCAGATGCGGATTTTGGCAGGGGTGGCATAGTTCACTTCCTCACCCGTGGTGCGACTCAGGCTGAGGTACAATTCGGCACGGCAAAGGTCCAGCGTAAACTCGTAACATTCATCCTGCTCAAGCGGCTGGCTCAGACGCTGGGCCACTCCTTCCCAGGTTTCATTGTCGCGTACGACAAGGCCCAAATAGGTTTCGCCATGGCTGGGCGTTTTGGTCACCTGGAAGCTGCCGGGCTGGATGTCGGGTGGGCTTTCTTCGGATTTGCCGCAATTGTACCAACCCGTTGGCGCTTCGCAACATTTGGGTAAATCCTCAAACGAGGGGTTGATAAAGGTCGTCAGTTCCTCTTTGTTTTGGGCAGTAGCCAAAACAGGAACCAGAAACATTCCCACCAACCATCGCAGTTTATTCATTAAAGGCATAATCAGCTGTTTTTTGTTGAATTACAGTGCCGGTAAATGGCGAAAAATCGTGCCGAATTTGTCCGGTTTGTGACGAAACACGGTTTGCCGAAACAAAAAATTCAGGCGCCGTTACCCAAGTAAACGTCAAAAAAATTCGTTTATGGCCTCTTTTCGATGAAAAAAAGCCCCGGACAACCAAAGGGGTTTTTTAAAAGGTTAGAGGGCTGGTAGGTTAGAAGGTTAGAGGGTTTCTGGTTAGAGGGTTGTTCACCATTTCGGATATTGAACAACCCTCTAACCAGAAACCCTCTAACCTTCTAACCGTAAAAGCCTTTTACTCCCCAAAGGCATTCAAGCCCGTCACATCATGCCCGGTGATGAGCAAGTGGATGTCGTGGGTGCCTTCGTAGGTGAGCACCGTTTCCAGGTTCATCATGTGGCGCATGATGGGATATTCGTTGGTGATGCCCATGCCGCCATGGATCTGGCGGGCTTCACGAGCAATTTCGAGCGCCATGTGCACATTGTTGCGCTTGGCCATCGACACCTGCGCGGGCGTCATGGTGCCGGCATTGGCCAGGGTGCCGAGGCGCCAGGTCAGGAGTTGGGCTTTAGTGATCTCCGTGATCATTTCGGCCAGTTTTTTCTGGGTCAGTTGGAAAGCGCCGATCGGTTTGCCAAACTGAATGCGCTCTTTGGAATAGCGCAGGGCGGCGTCGTAGCAGTCGAGGCCGGCACCTATGGCGCCCCAGGCAATGCCGTAGCGGGCTTTGGTGAGGCAGCTGAGCGGGCCGCGCATGCCCACTACCCCGGGCAGCACGTTCTTTTTCGGTACCCGCACATCTTCAAACACCAATTCGCCGGTAATGCTGGCGCGCAGCGACCATTTGCCGTGAATTTCGGGCGCCGAAAAACCTTTCATGCCTTTTTCGACGATCATGCCGAGCACCTTTCCGTCTTCGCGTTTGGCCCACACCACTGCAATATCGGCAACCGGGGAGTTGGTGATCCACATTTTGGCGCCGTTCAGGATGTAGTCGTTGCCGTCTTCTTTTACATTGGTGACCATGCCTGCCGGGTTGGAGCCGTGGTCGGGTTCGGTGAGGCCGAAGCAGCCGATAAACTCGCCGGATGCAAGTTTGGGCAGGTAATGCCGGCGCTGCTCTTCCGAGCCGAATTTATAAATCGGGTACATCACCAGCGAGCCTTGCACCGAGGCCATGGAGCGCACGCCCGAATCGCCGCGCTCCAGTTCCTGCATGATCACGCCGTAGGCAATTTCGTCCATGCCGCCACAGCCGTACTCCGCCGGGAGCGAGGGCCCGAATGCGCCGATTTCAGCCAGGCCCTTGAACAGGTGTGTCGGGCATTCGGCACGGTTTGCATAATCTTCAATGATGGGGCTCACTTCCGCTTTCACCCATTCGCGCACGGCGGCACGGGCCAGCAGGTGCTCCGGGCTGAACAGCTCGTCGACGTTGTAATAATCGTGGTGTTGGTAGCGGTCTTCGCGGGCGGTTTTTTGTTTGGTGGTCGAAGTATTGGCGCCGTTGGCTTGCATGATTTTCGTAATTTTTAGTTAGGGAAATTGCCGGGCAAAGGTAGGGCATTTGGCGTTATCCGGGGTGCATCGGGAAGGGCTTCTGAAAAATTTTGCAACAAACTTTTCACCGCGAAGACGCAAAGACGCAAAGTTTAATTTTTGCAGCCCCGACATCTTTTTTGCAAAAGAAAACAATCTACGGCAAGGGCCCGATGCCGCCCCCCCCGGCGGGAGCGCTGTTCACCACTCCCAGCCCTCCATATCTTCCAGGGGCTTGGGTTTTACCGTGCGTTTGGTGTGTGCGCGCTGTTTTTGCCGTTCGAGCACCAGGCGCGCCAGGCCCCAATTGGCCGGTTCCGGCGCATCGGGTTGCATAACGGGCCGGATTTTGCGCTCCAGCACATCGAGCCGGTACAACATGCTCATCAGGTATTCCGGCCGGGTTTCCAGCATGTCGCCGATACGGTCGGCCAGCAAACGCAGCAACTCCTCCTCGTTTGCCGGAGGGGGCGCCGCTTCCAGTTCGAAGGGTTCGCGGATCAGGTCGGTCGTTTGTTGCAAAAAATCGTCGGACATCCTATCTATTGTGGAACAAAGATACCACCCATACAACAATCCCGAAACGGTGCGTTATCCTCCGGGTATCCGGATATTGTCTTTTTTGTTCCGGTCGGCTGCCGAATGCTGGCAATTCCTGTTGAAACCATAAAATTCCGGCCCTGCTTTCCTAAATTTGCACCCTTTTTTAACGCCTAATTTCAAATACCTACAAAACTGTCCGTATCCATCATGGTAAAACAGTTCCTCTTCTCAACTTTCCTGTTTTTGTTGCCGGGCGGCTTTGCCCAGGCACAACCGGCAAAACACAGCAATGACCCGGTACTTTTTTCCGTAAAAGGCAATCCGGTGCACGTGTCCGAGTTTCAACATATTTACACCAAAACAAACCAGCAAAACGCCGATTTCTCCGAAGCATCGCTGAAGGAATACCTTGACCTGTACATCAAATTCAAATTGAAGGTGCAAAAAGCACGGGATATGCAGCTGGACACCGTCCCCGCTTTTCAATCCGAACTCGACGGCTACCGGCGCCAACTGGCCGCTTCGTACCTCGTAGACAAGGAAGTGACCGACAAGCTGGTCCGGGAAGTGTACGAGCACATGAAGCAGGATGTCAACATCAGCCATATTTTCGTTGCCGTCGACATCAATGCGCCTGCGGCCGATTCGCTGGCGGCGTACAACCGCGCGATGCGGCTTTTCAAACAGGTGCAAAACGGCGCCTCGTTCGAACAACTGGCCCGCGACAGCTCCGATGACAAGTCGGCAAAAACCAATGGCGGCAATCTGGGTTTTGTAACGGCCATGCTCCCGAATGGCTACTACAACCTGGAAAAAGCCATCTACAACGCCAAGCCCGGCGCCCTGCTGGGACCGATTCGGACCAACACAGGATATCATGTGGTAAAAGTGCACGACTTGCGGCCCGCCCGCGGTGAAATGGAAGTTGCACAAATCCTGATCCGCGCCGGCGAAAATGAAGAAGACAACGTTCGGAAACGCATGCAAGCCGACAGCATTTATGCCCAATTGCAACGGGGCAAAGGCTGGGACGAAATTTGCAGCCGCGCTTCAGAAGATAAAATGAGCGCTGAAAAAGGCGGCTACATCGGCTTTTTCGGGATCAACCGGTATCAAAAATCATTTGAAGACGCCGCTTTCGCCCTGGAAAAGGACGGCGATATTTCCAAACCGGTGTCCACGACGATCGGCTGGCACATAATCAAGCGGCTCAGCAAACGCGGCTTGGGCAATTTTGAAGAATTGCGGCGCCCTTTCACCGAGCTGGTCAAGCGCGACAGCCGGAGCGAAATTGCCACCAAAAGCATGATCGAGCGCATCCAGAAAGAAGGCAACTTCAAGGCGTTTCCGGAAAACCTGGCCAAATGGACCGCCGAACAAACCGACTCGGTTTTTCTGACTTTTAAATGGAAACCCAACCCGCAAAATCCGCAAACGCCGCTCATGCAGTTCGGCTCGAATAAAACGTACACCGTTGCCGACTTTGAAGAATATTGCGCCCGCGCAGCCCGCGAACGGATGCGCGGTATGGGCACGCCGCTGGACGAGGTTGTCCGAAAATTGTACCAGGGCTGGGTGGAAGAAGTTACCCTGGAATTTGAAGAAAGTCAGCTGGACGAGAAATACCCCGAATTTCATGCACTCATGCGCGAGTACGAAGAAGGCATGCTCCTTTTTGATGCTGCCAAACAGGAAGTTTGGGACCGTGCTAACGCCGACTCGACAGGGCTGGAAGCCTATTTTGAGAAAAACCTGAAAAACAAATACATGTGGGACGAACGCGCCCGCGTGAGTATGTACACGCTTAAATCCGACGATCCGCAACTCCTGCTCAAAGTGCGCAACTACGCCGCCAAAAAAAGCGCCAAGGAAGTCCTGGAAAAATTCAATAAGAAGGACGAAGTGCTGGTTCGCCTGGAAAAAACCTATGAAAAAGGCAAACGCCAGGAACTCAACGACATCTGGGAGAACGGCGGTATGACCAGCGCCAAAGCGGACGCCGGTACCAAAACGGCGTCGTTTATGAAAATTGAAAAGATCATTCCACCCACACCCAAAGCCCTGGACGAAGCGCGCGGCTATGCCGTGGCCGATTACCAGGAATTCCTGGAAAAGCAATGGGTAGACCGCCTGCGCACCGAATACCCGGTGGAGGTAAATGAGGCTGTTTTCAAAGGGCTTATCCGCAATAAATAAAGCCCGGCCGGGCAAAAAAACACAACGCGCTTTCGGTACAAAATCGGAAGCGCGTTGTATTTTTGGTGCCCTGCCCCCCCGTTGTGAACAAGTCTTGCCCCGGTTTCATCTTCTGCAAATCAACCGTTCACTTATAAATTTTTACCAGAATGAAGACATTGAAAATTTCCACCGTATTGTTCCTGTTCAGTTTTTTCAGCGCAGCGCTGTACGCCCAGGATGCGGCTCAAAACAAGGCTGCATGCCTGAAGGTTTATGAATGCCTCAACAACAAGGATTTTGATTGCATGGGCGAACTCATGGCCGATGACATGGTGGAATACGCCGCCCCTGAGCCTGTGCAGGGCAAAGACAACGTCATGCAAGGTCTCCGGGAATACTTCGACGCTTTCGACATGCAAATTACGCCCGACAAAATGGTGGCCGAAGGCAATACCGTCATGATTCTGATCACGGCCTCCGGCACCTGGAAGAAAGACTTCATGGGTATGAAAGCCACCGGCAAATCGTTCCGGATGCAGGATGTCGACATCCTCGAATTTGATGATGCCGGGAAAGTCAAAGCCCACTGGTCGGTGCAGGATCCGATGGTTATGATGAGCCAGGTTTCCAATTAAAACGGCAGAGCGGCAAAAAAACGAGTCGTCTCGTAAGGTATTTTTTCACCACTAAAAACACTAAAAGCACTAAGAATTTAGTGCTTTTAGTGTTTTTAGTGGTGAAAAAATATGTCGGGCGCGGCCTTTTGACACACGCTCTTTTTTTATTTCCGGTCGGCTCGGCTGCACCGAAATCAAATCCGCGTTCATCCGCGTTTTGCCGAAGGCAAATCCGCCTCATCCGTGTTCAAATCACTTCCCCAAAATCCTAAACCGTTTCCACCGCAGGCGCTTTTTTCGGCTTGGCCAGGGCCAGGGAATAAAAATCTTTTCGCCGGTCGCGCAGATTGCGCACTGCGCCGTGGTGGTGCAGTTCGGAGAGCAATTCCATGTCCAGATCGGCGATCAGCACCATTTCGGTATTGGGCGTGGCTTCGGCCTTAACGCCATTGGACGGAAATGCAAAGTCGCAGGGCGTCAGCACCGCCGATTGCGAGTATTGCAAGTCCATGTTTTCCACCTGGGGCAGGTTGCCCACCGAGCCGGTAATGGCCACGTAGCACTCATTTTCAATAGCGCGGGCCTGCGAGCAGTGCCGCACGCGCATGTAGGCATTTTGCGTATCGGTAAGGTAGGGCACGATCAGGATTTGCATGCCCTGGTCGGCCAGCAGGCGGCCCAGCTCGGGAAACTCCGAGTCGTAGCAGATCAACACACCCACCTTGCCCACGTCGGTGTCAAAAACCTGGAGCGTGTTGCCGCCTGAGATGGCCCAGTATTTCGTTTCGTCGGGGGTTACGTGAATTTTGACATAGCGCTCCACCTGGCCGCTCCGGTGGCAGAAATAGCCGGTATTGTACAGGCGTTCGCCGCGCAATTCGGGCAGGCTGCCGGTCACGATATTGACGTTGTACCGCACCGCCAGTTCGGCAAACCGTTCGCGGATCGTATCGGTATGCTGCGCCAGCCAGCGGATGGCCTCCGACTCGCGCAGGTGGTTGTGCTCGGCCATCAGCGGCGCGTTGAAAAACTCGGGGAACACCGCAATGTCGCCCTTGTAGGCGGAGATCATGTCGATAAAATATTCGGCCTGAACGAACAACTCGTCGATATTCCGGTAAGGCCGCATTTGCCACTGCACCAGGCCGAGCCGGGCGTAGGTTTTGCGCGGCACCTTGAGGTCGTCTTCCTGGTAATAAATATTGTCCCACTGCAACAGCGTGGCGTGTTCCTGCGACTGCTCATCGTCGGGCATGTAGTTGCGCAGGATTTTTTTCACATGGAAATCGTTGGACAGCTGGAAGTTCAGCACCGGGTCGTGAATTTTTTTCATGCGCACCCGGCTGATGTACTCCCGCGGCGTCATTTTGTCGGCGTAGTTGTGGTAATTCGGGATGCGGCCGCCAAAAACGATGGCGCGGAGGTTGAGGTGTTCGGCCAGTTCCTTCCGGGCATCGTACAGGCGGCGGCCGAGGCGCAGGCCCCGGTATTCCGGGTCGATAAACACCTCGATTCCGTACAGCACGTCGCCTTTCGGATTGTGTGTGGTAAAATTGTAATTGCCGGTGATTTGCGCGTAAGTGTGGTTGTCGCCAAACTTATCGTAATCCACAATAATCGACAACGCGCACCCGACCACCTTATCGTCGACCAGGGCGACGTACTGCCCTTCGGGAAAAATTTTGAGCAGTTGCTCAATCGTGCCGCGTTGCCAGTAGGAGCCCGACCAGTTCGGGTAGGCTGCTTTCATGGCTTCCAGCAGTTCTTTGTAGTGTTTGGGTTGCAGGGTGGTTATTGAAACTTTTTCCATAAAATTAAGTGCTGAGTATAGGTAAACCGGACAAAGCCTTTCTCCTTAAGAACGGCCGGAGAAAGGCTTTGTTTGGTTGTTTGAGTTGCTTATTGCGTTTTCACAAATATACTATAATTCCACGCAGTCGAAAAATTTAAAACAAATTGAAACGCGCCGCTTGCTTTATTGAAATAAATTGTTTCTTTTGTGATCCCCTTTTTTTTTATAAAAACAAAATTTCGGTGCACTGTCCCTGATCTAACCAATTTCAGAACTACAATGCCATGCAATGGGCATTTTTACAACATGCTAAATTGAATGGCCAAACAACTTGATCAACCTTTTGTGTAGCACCCCTGAACTGCCCTCCCGGCGCAATTTTTTTTAACAAGAAAAAAAATTGCGCCGGGAGGGCAGTTCAGGGGCATACCACCACCAACATGGCAAAAGCAAAAACAATCTTTTTCTGCTCCAACTGTGGCGCCTCCTCCCCAAAATGGATGGGAAAGTGCCTGCATTGCGGCGAGTGGAACACCTACCAGGAGGAAATCATCCAGAAAGAAACTGCCGCCGAAGAAAAACGCCGCGCCTGGGCGCCGGCCAACGGCAAAGGCGAACTGGCCAAAGCAACACCCCTGGCCAATATTCAAACCGGCGCCACCCAGCGCATGGCCACCCCCGATGCCGAGCTCAACCGGGTGCTGGGCGGGGGTATCGTACCGGGCTCGCTGGTCCTGATCGGCGGCCAGCCGGGTATCGGTAAAAGCACGCTGCTCCTGCAGGTAGCCGTGCAGCTGCCCGCCAAAGTGCTCTACGTCAGTGGCGAGGAAAGCGACGAGCAGATCAAAATGCGCGCCGACCGCCTGCCCAGCGGCAAGTCCGACTGCTACATTTACACCGAAACCAACATGACCAAGGTGCTCAAGCAAGCGCAGGACTTGCAGCCGCAGCTGCTCATCGTCGACTCCATCCAGACCATGAGCACCCCGCACCTCGACTCGGCTCCGGGCGGCATTTCCCAGGTGCGCGAGTGCGCAGCCGAGTTGCTGCGGTTTGCCAAGGAAACCAACATCCCGGTGTTCCTCATCGGGCACATCAACAAGGAGGGCGATATCGCCGGACCCAAACTGCTGGAACACATCGTCGACTGCGTGCTCCAGTTCGAAGGCGACCGGCACAACACTTACCGCATCCTGCGCACCCTGAAAAACCGCTTCGGCAGCACCGACGAAATGGGCATTTACGAGATGCGCTCGGTAGGCCTGCGCGAAGTGAGCAATCCCTCCGAGCTGCTGCTCAGCCAAAAAGACGAGGAACTCAGCGGCTGCGCCGTAGCCGCCACCATGGAAGGCATGCGGCCCATGCTGATCGAAACCCAGGCGCTCGTGAGCAAGTCGGTGTACGGCACCCCGCAGCGCTCGGCCACCGGCTTCGACATGCGCCGCCTGCAAATGCTGTTGGCCGTACTCGAAAAACGCTGCGGCTACTATTTCAGCATGAACGACGTGTTTCTCAACCTGGCCGGCGGCATTCGCGTCGACGATCCGGCCATCGACCTGGCCATCGTGTCGGCGCTGGTGTCATCGCTGCTTGATGTGAGCATCCCCAGCAATGTCTGCTTTGCCGGAGAGGTGGGTTTGAGCGGGGAAATCCGCAGCGTGAGCCGGGTGGAGCAGCGTATTGCCGAGGCCGACCGCCTGGGCTTCGAGGAAATTTACATTTCAAAATACGGTACGAAAGGGTTGAATCTGAAGAAATACAAGATCCGGGTAGTTGCGCTTGGGAAGGTGGAGGAGTTGAAACAGGCCTTGTTTGTTTGACCGCTTGACCCAAAAAATTTAACTTGCGTAAAATTTTCCGAGCATGACCGTTCTGACAAAAAATATGACCTACACGGAATTTCGCGCACTGGAATTCGACGATGCCGATAACTTCCAATACGAACTCCTAAATGGCGAACTCGTGAAAAAAGCCTCTCCTACTGTTCAGCATCAACGCATTTCAATGCGCCTGATTTCTGCTTTCCTGAAGTATCTCGATCAAAATCCTGTTGGTGAAATTTTTCATGCCCCATTGGATGTTGTTTTGAATGACTACAATGCGCCCCAACCCGATATCATTTTTATTCGAAAAGAAAACATCGGCATCATCGACGAACAGGAACAGATTGTATTGGGTACGCCTGACATTCTGGTCGAGATACTCTCCCCCGGATCAATCAAACGCGACCGGATTGAGAAAAAAGAGTTGTACGAAAAATTCGCTGTGCCGGAATTCTGGATCGTTGATCCGAACAACCAATCAATTGAAGTGTACCAATTACAGGAAGGGCGCTACCAAATATTTGCCTTTGCGGCGGAAACCGGCGCCGTGCAGTCGGCGGTTTTAACAGGTCTGGACCTCGATATCGCTACCGTTTTTGCCTGAACTTTTACGTGCCCCGGCGCACCTTTTTTCGCTTGTATAGCATTTCCGGATTATTCTGCGTTTAGAACTGGTACAAGTTTTCCATCATGAAAATCCTCTTTTTGCTCCTTTCCGGCACCGTTGCGCTCACCTGGTGCGCCGAAAAAACAACCTTCCCGGCTTCAGCGCCTGCACTGGACAAGATAACTGCCCAAGCCGTGCTCGACGAAGTAAACGCCCTGCGCGCCACCGGTTGCAAGTGCCCCGGCGGCAAACGTTTCAATCCCGCGCCGGCACTGCAATGGGATGAAACACTGGAAAAAGTGGCCCAACATCATGCCGACGACATGAACAAGCGCCGCTATTTCAACCATACCAGTCCCGACGGCACAGGTTTCTCCAAGCGTATTCGCAATGCCGGCTACGACTGGCGGCAGGTTGGTGAAAACATCGCTATGGGCTACCCCACCGCCAAGGCCGTGGTAGAAGCCTGGCGCACCAGCAAAGACCATTGCCCCAACCTGATGAATCCCGGTTTCCGCGACATGGGTGTCGGGAAAGCCGGGGCGTATTGGGTGCAGGATTTAGGGGCGAAGTGAGCGGGCTCAGGGCATAGGGCGCAGGGCTTAGTTTCCATTTGAAGGAAATTTGCTCTTCGCCCTAAGCCCTATGCTCTACGCCCCATGCCCTTCGCACTTTGCCCTATGCACTTTACCTTTACACCATGCCAAATCGAGATTTAGAACAACTTACCCGGCATGCCAATCTGGCCGTGCTGGAAGTCGCCGCTTTTTTGCGCGAACATGTGCACCAGGTGCAGCCCGGCCAGGTGGAAGAAAAACACTTAAACGGCCTGGTTAGCTATGTTGATCGAACAGCTGAAGAAATGCTCGTGGAGCGCTTGAGCCGCTTGCTGCCGGAAGCCGCTTTTATTACGGAAGAAGAAACTGTGGAACAGGGCGCCACGGCTGAATTGCAGTGGATCATCGATCCGCTCGACGGCACGACCAATTATCTGTACGGTCTGCCGCACTACTCGATCAGTGTAGGCTTGCGCGACGGCGCCGATATGCTGGTGGGCATTGTTCACGATGTGCCCAAGGATGAACTTTTTTTTGCCTGGCAAAACGGCGGCGCCTGGTGCAACGACCTGCCCATACATGCCAGCCAACGCAAAACCCTGCGGGAAGCGCTGGTGGCTACGGGGTTTCCGTACCACAATTTCAGTCGCGCAGAGGGTTGGTTCAAGGTGTTGCGCACCCTGCTTGCTGAGGGCCGTGCCGTGCGGCGCTACGGCTCTGCCGCGCTCGACCTGGCCTGGGTGGCCTGCGGCCGCTTCGATTTGTTTTTTGAATACGGCCTCAACGCCTGGGACGTAGCCGGCGGCGCCTTGCTCGTGCAGGAGTCCGGCGGGCGGATCAGCGATTTTCACGGTGGGGCGGATTTTATTTTTGGCGGGGAAATGCTGGCTTGTAATTCGGCGATTTATGCGTTGGCGTTGAGGGTGGTTCGGGATGGGTTTGGGGCGTGAGTGCATTTTTCAGTATGTGGACGTCCTGAATTCCATCTACTCAACCTTGATAATCTTCCCATTCCGCTGCTGCTTTCCAGCACACCAAACTTCAAAAAAGTAAATCCCGGT
The DNA here is from genome assembly GCA_964484205.1 of uncultured Saprospiraceae bacterium. GTDB lineage: Bacteria > Bacteroidota > Bacteroidia > Chitinophagales > Saprospiraceae > M3007. Next base: position 12,242 of record CAZAEZ010000083.1, read on the forward strand.
GGGCAAACCCTGTACATCTACCTCGGTTGCCTGTGCAGCGGAATCAAATTCCATTTCACGCACTAAGTGACCGGCAACGTCAAACAGATGAAAACGAGCCTGCTCACTGAATTGCCGATTCGGAATAATTTTAAGCGCCGTTTTCACCGGGTTAGGAAATACCGAAAAGACCGGCAAAGGCGTGGGTGGCGCAGTGGTGTTGACGACCGGAGAGCAGGGCAGGCCAGGATTGTCAATCGGCCCGAGCCGATAATTCGGAAAAGAGGGCATGGAGGCGCCGCTGGGAGTAGGCAATGGCAAGCCTCGCTGCTCCACATTGCATGCTAAGCCAGGTTCGTCAGGATTGTGGATGACATGGAAAAAGCGAGTATCACCGCCCCCTAAGCCATATATTTTACAGTCGGGGCCTAACTGTAACTGGTAAAACATGGTTGGAATAGGCGCAGCATAACCGTCCCACTCCGCTACAACAGTCTGGGAAGCACTGATATCTGAGGCCCATAAATCCAACTGGTATAGAAACTGACGGCAGCCGAGGTAAAGAAAGCGCCCATTGGGCGATACTGCACAGCCGATTTCTCCAATAACCGGCTGGGTACCGTAATCAAAGGCAATTGTATCAAAATGGGTAATTACGCCGGCTTCGCGGTCAAAAGAATATACCATGACGGGGTGGCGGGGGTTGGTGCGGTATATCTTGCTGCCGTCCGGGGAAAAAACAATTTGGCCGTAAGCTTCGCCAGAAGGATCTGGTTTTATTCCAATTGTTTGTTGAAAGGTGTCAACGATTCCCTGTCGAGTAAATTTAAATATTTGAAACACATTACTGTTTCTTAAAGGAGTGATTAACCACCAGTCGTTGCCATTTCCATGTTTTACAGATGCAACTTCACCATATGCCATAGCGCCACCCCAAAACACATTGTTTTTAGTCGTAACTCTCCCCTTTAAATTGTTCAAATTCATGTCGATAACAGTGTACATAAATTTATCTGTGACCACATCAAATGGGTTTTGGTAAATTGTAAAACTTTTGTGGAACAAATAGTACACTCCAGAAGTATCCGGCATGGGTAATATCACTGAGTTTTGGGGCCCTCCGGCATAACCATCTTCATAACTGACACACCAAAGCGTATGAGATCTTCCTGGGTTAATATCGTCTCCATTTTCGAGTATTTCATCGTCTGAACCCGCAATTACACAACCATTTGTATAAAATAGGAGGTTGTCAGAACTATCGCAGATACTTGAGTTTGTGGTGAATAAATTTTGCTTTCGATAATTGTAATACGCATTTACAGGCTTTTGATTAAAGTCAATCGTTATACCACCGTGTGTTGTGGTGGCGGGCGTATTGCTATCACCGGAAATCCAGATATAGTCGTGCTTTTGACAAAAAAGAATCAAAGGGAAAACTAATAGACTTAAACAAGTAGACTTGTTTTGATCTAAAGTATTGATAATCAATAATCGTATTTTTGCCTCAAA
>CAZAEZ010000084.1:0-1075 GCA_964484205.1 uncultured Saprospiraceae bacterium
GGGAGGTTTGGTTGGGGGTCAGTGCCAGACTCCCCCACACTTGGCCCCCTCTCAGCCTAACGGGAACATGAGCCAACATTTGGGAATAGCCGATGCAAAATAACGGCTATTCCAGGGTCCGGTTTAACATGCAGGGCTCAAACTTTTGTTAAGGAAGGGCCAAACAGCAATTTTCAACGATCCGGTTACCGGCAGGCCGGCAAAGTCTTCAGGTTTTTTCCCGAAGTGTTTTGAAATATTGCGGCGCTTGCAGGAGGCGGCTGCCATACCAGGAAAACAGCGCACCGTCCACAACCTGAATGTCTGCGAAAGGGCAGGTTTTTTGAAACGGTTCGAAGTGTTTTTCTTTAAACGGAAACGGTTCGGAGGAAAGAAAAATCCGCTCGGGCGCGGCTGCCCGTAGTGCATCCAGGGTAATTTCCGGGTACCGGACTTTTTCCCGGAATACATTTTCAAAACCCGCTATTTCAAGCATGGAATTGATAAACGTGTCACGCCCTGCCACCATATACGGTTTTCGCCAGATAAAATAGGCGACCCTGGGTCTGGGACCGGGGCCGACCGGCAGGTTTTGCTCAAATTCGTGTTGAATTTGCTGCAACAGGGTACCGGCCCGGTCGGCGGTGCCCGTCAACCCTCCAACTGCCCGGATCATTTCCAGGGCATCCGTCAACGTGTACACTGCGCTCATCCAGACCGGAAATTGTTCGGCCAGGGCCTCAATTTGCGCTCGATCATTTTCTTCCTTGTTGCCCAGGATCAGATCGGGCGCCAGCGCAGCCACTTTTTCCAGCGACACCGTTTTGGTGCCGCCCACGCGTTTTTTTGTCCGGAACCATTGCTCCGGGTGGGTACAAAATTTGGTAATCCCCACCACTTCCGCCGCCAAATCCAAATCGGACAACAATTCCGTTTGCGAAGGCACCAGGGAAACGATCCGGCGGGGCGGATAAACAGGAAGAGCGACAGCGCGCCCCATTTGATCGGTGAAATCCTTCATCACATTCAGTAGGGGCGACCCTCGCGGTCGCCCAGGTTTGCGGGCATCCGGGGTTTCGTAGGGGCGACCCTCGCG
>CAZAEZ010000084.1:1175-13141 GCA_964484205.1 uncultured Saprospiraceae bacterium
GTCGCCCGGGTTGGCGGCATCCGGGGTTTCGTAGGGGCGACCCTCGCGGTCGCCCGGGTTGGCGGCATCCGGGGTTTCGTAGGGGCGACCCTCGCGGTCGCCCAGGTTTGCGGTCGCCCAGGTTTGCGGTCGCCCAGGTTTGCGGTCGCCCGGGTTTTCGGTCGCCCGGGTTTGCGGTCGCCCGGGTTGACGGTCGCCCGGGTTGGCGGCAACGATTGTTGCAAGGGCGACCGCGAGGGTCGCCCCTACGACAATCGTTGCCGCAACGTTTCGTATAAAACAATGCCGGCGGCTACGCTGACATTATAGGAATCAAAATCCGTGGCCTGTGGAATTTTCACCACCCGGTCGGCCATTTTAAGGAATTTGGGATGCACCCCCTCGCCTTCAGAACCCATCAGAAAAGCCGTGGGCAAATTCAGGTCGGCGGCAAAAAGCGGGACAGCGCGTTCCGACAATGCGGTGGCAACGACCTGTACACCGGCTTGTTGCAGCCATTCCACCGCGTTGAACATGCTGCGTACCCGACAGAGCGGGATGCGGGCCAGGGCGCCGGCAGACGCTTTCATGGCTTCTTCATTGGCCGGAGCGGCGCCCGATTGGGCAACCACCACGGCGTGCACACCCGCGCAGGCTGCCGAACGGCAGATCGCACCAAAATTGCGCACATCGGTAATCCCATCCAGCAACAGCAGCAACGGCAACTCGCCCCGCTCAAAAACATGGGGAATAATATCCTCCAATTCCTGGAAGGCCACCAGCGCCAGCCAGGCTGCCACACCCTGGTGGTTGCCGCGCACCAGTTTGTTGAGTTTTTCCTTCGGCACCACCTGCATGGGAATCCCGTGGGCTTTGGTCAGCTGGCGGATTTCCTTTTCCAACTCGCCGCGAATCCCTTGCTGAAAAAACACCTTCTCCACAGCCTTACCGGCCTGTATGGCTTCGACGACCGGGTGATGCCCGTATATCAGATTTGTTGTTTTGGACATGCTGTCAATTCAGGTTTAGAAGCCTGTTATTTTTTGGGTGCAACACCTTCTAAAAAAGGCACGAAGCGAAATGCGTCGAATATTTCTTCCTTGAACTCTGTTTCCGTCAGGCGGGTAATCCGGTACATGTATTGCACGTCTTCGCCTACCGGAATGATGAGCATACCGCCCGTGCGCAGTTGCTGAAGCAGTGGCTCCGGTACAACCGGCGCGCCGGCCGTCACCACAATTTTATCGTAGGGGGCATACTCCGGCATGCCTTTGGAACCATCGCGAAAAAAGCACCGCACACTTGAAAAGCCGATCGCTGCCAACAGTTTTTTTGCACTGAGGTACAATGCTTCCTGCCGTTCAACGGTGAACACCCGGGCGCCCATGGCAGCCAGAACAGCGGCCTGATAGCCCGAGCCGGTACCGATCTCCAGGATTCTGTCGCCGCGTTTGACGGCCAGCAGTTCCGTCATGTAGGCCACGGTGTACGGCTGCGAAATCGTTTGCTCATTCCCGATGGGAAAGGGCTTGTCTTCGTATGCGTGTTCTTCGAAGGCTTTGTCGAGAAAAAAATGCCGGGGAACAGCGCCTATGGCAGCCAGCACAGCCTCATCTTTTATGCCGCGTTGCTCCAGCGACGCAACAAGGCGCTTGCGCAAACCTTTATGGCGGTAGGTGTCGGTCAAAATTGGATAACTTGAAGCCCATCGGCAGAAACAGAATGCTACCGATTGACAGATTTTTTTCTAAAGTACGCAAAAGTACGCTGCTGTTCAGATATTTTTGCCGGCAAGGCATCCGCCGTATTTCTACTGCATTTAAAACGCTAAGACTCAAACCATGGCAACACCAATAAAATTCGGCACCGATGGCTGGCGCGCGATCATCGCCGACGATTACACCGTAGATAATGTGCTCCGGGTCGCCGAGGCAACCGCCCGGTACATGAAAAAACACGGCATGAAAAGTGCCGTAATCGGATACGACTGCCGGTTTGGCGGCCTGTTGTTTACCGAAACCACGGCCCGCGTACTCGGCGCTTTCGGCATCAAATGTCATGTGGCAACCGGCTTTGTTTCTACGCCGATGGTCTCGCTGGGTGTTGTCAAAACCAAAAGCCAGATCGGTATCGTGATCACGGCCAGCCATAACCCCCCTTCCTACAACGGTTTCAAACTCAAAGCAGCCTATGGCGGCCCGATGATCCCCTCGGGTATTGCCGAGGTGGAGTCCATGATCCCGGATGCCTGTACCCTGACCGAGTTGCCAAGCCTGCGCGATCTGGTGTCCAAAAAATTGCTGAAGGATGTCGATCTGGAAGCCATGTACCTCCGCCATGTGCGTAAAAATTTTGACCTGAAAGCCATCAAACAAAACGCCGGTCGCATGGCCTACGATGCCATGTATGGCGCCGGCCAGCGCGCTGTGCGCAAACTGCTGCCCCGGTCGCTTTTTCTGCACTGCGACCTCAACCCCGGCATGCATGGGCAGGCGCCCGAACCCATCCACCGCAACCTTACCCTGCTCAGCGAAACCATCCGGAAAAACCCGAAAATTACCTGCGGCCTGGCCAACGACGGCGACGCCGACCGCATCGGCATGTACGATGAAGACGGCAACTTTGTAGACAGCCACCACCTGCTGCTCATCCTCCTGCTGTACCTGTATAAATACAAAGACATGCGCGGCAAGGTGGTCTTTACATTTTCGGTAACCGACAAAATGAAAAAGATGGCTCAACTGTTCGGCCTGCCGCATGAAGTCACAAAAATCGGCTTCAAGTACATCGCCGAAATTATGACCAACGAAGATGTGCTGGTTGGCGGTGAGGAATCCGGCGGCCTGGCCGTAAAAGGCCACATTCCGGAGCGCGACGGCATCTGGATGGGCTTGCTGGTGCTTGAATTTATGGCTAAAACCGGTAAAACCATCAAGGGCCTCGTCCAGGAAGTATACGACCTGGTGGGCGCATTTGCCTCCGATCGCGACGACCTGCATATCACCGAGGCGCAAAAACAAGCCGTCATCGCCGCTTGCAAAGCTGGAAAATACAAGGCGTTTGGCGCTTATTCCGTTAAGGGCGTGGACGACATCGATGGCTGGAAATTTCAGTTTGGCGACGACAAGTGGGTGATGATCCGGCCCTCCGGCACCGAGCCGGTGCTCCGGGTGTATGCCCAGGGGCCGGACTTGGCGGAATGCCGGCGGATGCTGGATGCTGCGAAGGCTGCTATTTTGTAACGCGAACTGGTAGTTCGCGGCAGCTTAAATGAAAAAAGCGCCAGGTCGTCAAAATTGATTCGACTTGGCGCTTTTTCCTTTTTTACGCGAACTAACAGTTCGCGTTACAACAACAACATAACCGGATCCTCCAGCAATTCCTTCACCTTCACCAAAAACGTCACCGACGTCGCCCCATCCACAATCCGGTGGTCGTAGCTCAGCGCGAGGTACATCATGGGCCGGATTTCCACCTGGCCGTTCACCGCTACCGGGCGCTCTTTGATGGCATGCATGCCCAGAATGGCACTTTGTGGTTCGTTGATGATGGGTGTGCTCAGGAGGCTGCCGAAAATCCCGCCGTTGGTGATGGTAAACGTACCGCCAGTCATTTCTTCAAGCGATAATTTCCCGTCGCGCGCTTTACCGGCGAGCTCTTTGATCTTCAGTTCAACTTCGTGAAAACCCAGACTTTCCACGTTGCGGATCGGCGGCACTACCAGGCCGTTGGGCGTACTGATGGCGATACTGATATCTACATATTCGTGATAAATAATGTCGTCGCCATCGATGTAGGCGTTTACCTCCGGCATTTCCAGCAACACTTTTGCGCAGGCCTTGGCGAAGAGCGACATGAAGCCCAGTTTGATCCCGTATTTTTCGACAAAGGCATCCTGGTACTTTTCCCGCAGCTGCAAAATCCCGCTCATATCCGCCTCGTTGAAGGTGGTCAGCATGGCGGTGTTGTTTTTGGCACTGACCAGGCGCTTGGCAATGGTCCGGCGCATGCGGCTGAGGCGTTCCCGGCGGTCGGTGCGGTCGAATGGGGCGTGCGGCGTGCGGATTGCAGATTGTTCAGCTTCCCGGGCCGGCGCACTTGTCGGCGCCGGGGTGGAGCCGGCAGGTGTTGCAGATTTGTTTTCCACGGCTTTCAGGGCGTCTTCTTTCGTGATGCGGCCGTCTTTGCCGGTTCCGTTCACATCGGCCGGTTTAAGCCCACCCTCTTCCAAAATTTTCGCAGCGGCCGGAGAGGGATGGCCCGAAGCATAACTTGCCGTGCCTTCGGTTTCAGTAGCCGGAGCGGCTACTTCCGGCTGTTTTTCGACGCCACCGGTACTGCTGCCGGCATTCCTTTCGCCGGAGGGTTCCCCGGCTGCATCAGTATCAATTTTTGCAAACAGGGCGCCGATTTCGAGATCTTCGCCTTCTTTGGCCACCCAAATCAATTTCCCGGCTTTATCGGCCGAGAGTTCCTGATTCGCTTTTTCCGTTTCAATCTCACAAAGCGGTTCATCCATTTCCACGATGGAGCCATCGGGTTTCAGCCATTTGGAGAAGGTGATCGTTGTGATCGATTCGCCCAGATTGGGTATTTTAAGTTCAATAACAGGCATTGACAGGTTCGATTTTTGTATGTAATGGGCTGCATTTTGGTGTTGTCAACGGTGCAAGCCGGGTCGGTTGGGCAAAAGTAGTGGTTTCCAAAGAAGTGGCCCGGAATCGGCTCCGCATTATTGACCGGACGAGGTACTATTCCGGTTTTGATAATCGAACCGGAGCAGCATGGCGTCTTCGTCTTTTTTCCCTTCGCTGCTGATAAACAGGTTCCCCTCCGTGTCGAAGGCGATTCCTTCAGGTTGCGGCAACATTTTTTTATTCAGCCGGGCCACCGCAAGTATTTTCCCGGTTTCATAATCCAGCACAACCAGGCGTTTTAACGCGGTGGAAATCACATAAACATCACCGGAGAACGGATGGATCGCAATTCCGGATGCGCTAAAAAAATGCTTTTTGTCGTCATCATCATACGGAACAGCGGCATTGACTTCGAGCGGATCGATGGTATAAACAGGCCCGGGATTCAATTGTTTGGTTTTCAAATCAAAGGCAAAAATCAAACGGGGCGCCAGACTGTCGGGATCGCCCTTACAGGCCACCAACAAGGCATTGCGCTGTTTGTCGTAGCCCAAACCCTCCACATCATCTGATTTTTTCAGGCCTGTTTCATACTTTTTTGACTTGGCTTTCCCCTGTTTCCATTTTCGGATAACGTACAAATCGCCGTCGCTTTTAATGGCATACAGGCAATCATCCACTTTTTCAACACCTTCGAAATCGCCTTTATCCCGAAAAAAGACACGGCGTTTTATAGCCCCGCCACCGGTGATGTCAATGAACAGCACCTCGCCTTTTTCATCCGAAATGGCACAAAAAAGATCCGGTTCTCCGGATGGGCTGAGCCCCGATATTTCCTTCAGGCCGGGATACCCGAGATTCACGATCAGCGCAGGCGCATCCAGCCGGTACGGAATCGTATCCGGCCGGCTGTTTTGGACATCGGTAAAATTGGGAAAAGTGGTGGGCACGGAAGTCACCCAGGTAAGCAATAAAACAGCAAAGGCGGCCATAGCATAGTCGATAATTCAGGCAAGTAACGGCGCGTTGCCCGGTAAATTTCAGCAAAAGACAAAAACAGGGGCTGAAAAAATGGTGTCGGCGCTTTACTCTTCGGAAAAAACTTCGATCTCGTGGGTTTTGATCACCAGGTCGGTAAATTTCCCTTTAAATCGTGTAGCGCGTACAATATGGTTGTCGATCCAGTGGTAATTCCCTCCACGGGGTTTGCCAAACAGGATGCCGTGGTATTTGAACCCGTGCTTGTCCAACCAGCTGACGGTCACTTCGCGGTGCGCTTCCGTGCGGCTTGTAAAGAAAAAAATGATGTGTCCTTCATCGTGCCATTTGTTCAACATGACCAGCGCATCCGGATAGGGCAGCACCGTGGCCATGCGCTCCGGTTCTTCATTGGGTACGTCATCACAGATCGTACCGTCAATGTCGATCAAAAAATTGCGAACACTATCCGGGAGCACCGGGCTGATACGTTCGCCTTTCTCGTTAAAAATTTCCCGAAGGCCGGACCCGGCCTGTACTTCTATATCCATGTTAGCGTGTATTTTACGCAAAGGTAGCAATGAATTTACCGTAAAAAAGGCATCAACAGGGTATTTTCGTCACTGTGTGGCATTGGATATAGTTCATTCATCCTGCAAATCAGGGGGCTGTTGCAAACAATCCGGATGCGCCAGTAACACCTGCAACACCGAAGGCGCTACCTTTGCAAAAACGCGTTCCAACAGCGAATTAATGACCGAATTCAAGACCACAATCGGCGCCGATCCGGACCAAGCCGCAGCCTGGTTGCTCAACGGCAACTGTGTAGCCGTGCCCACCGAAACCGTATATGGCCTGGCGGCCAACGCCCTGAACCCCGCAGCCGTGGTGCGCATTTTTGAAATTAAAAACAGGCCCGCATTCGATCCCCTGATCGTGCACGTGCCCGGCCTGGAGCAGGCAGAACGCTATGCCGAAGCCATTCCGGCGCCGCTGCGCCGCCTTGCCGAACATTTTTGGCCCGGCCCGCTGACCATCCTGGTGCCCAAACGCAGCATTGTCCCCGATCTGGTCACTTCCGGCCTGCCCCGCGTGGCACTGCGGGCGCCCGCGCACCCGCTGATGCAGGCCTTGCTGCAAAGCCTCCCCTTTCCCCTGGCTGCACCCAGCGCCAATCCCTTCGGATACATCAGCCCAACCACCGCGCAGCATGTGTTCGACCAGCTGCAGGGAAAAATCCCCTACATCCTCGACGGCGGCCCCTGCCGGGTAGGCGTGGAAAGCACCATCGCCGGTTTTGAAAACGGCCAAACGACGATTTACCGGCTGGGCGGACTACCACTCGAAACAATCGAAACCTGCATTGGCCCCGTTCAGGTCCAACTCAACCAAAGCAGCAACCCGACCGCACCCGGCATGCTCAAATCGCACTACGCGCCCCGCAAACCCATGATTTTGTTCGAAAAAACACCCTGGCCGGCCGACGGCCGACGCACCGGCGCGCTGACCTTTCGGCGCCGGACGGATTTGCCGGAGCATGCCCTGCAGATTGTACTTTCCAAAAGCGGCGATTTGGCCGAGGCTGCCCAAAACCTGTTTGCCGCCCTGCGCACCCTCGACCTGGCCGACATCGACCTGATCGCAGCGGAAAAGTTGCCGGAGGAAGGCCTGGGCCGGGCAATCAACGACCGGTTGCGGCGGGCGGCGGCGCAGGGGTAAGACGTTGAAATATTTTAATGATTTTCACTTATAAAAGGGATAATCCAGATGTCGACCCCGCAGGGCGGGGTCGACATGACAATCCAAAGGGAAAGTATCCAATTCATCAGATTTCTCGCTACGCTCGAAATTTCACCTGCGCCCTGCCGCAATTTCGAGCGTAGCGAGAAATCTGATGAAATTTAGTTTTTATAGTACGCGACTGTCATGTCGACCCCGCCCTGCGGGGGAGACATCTAAACAGACAACATATTATCAGTCATTTACGTGAAACCGGAAGAAACTTCCACGCTTTTCAAATTAGCCAGTATTTGCCCAACGCTTTTTGCCTGAACACTATTTCCAATAAAATCCGGAAACTAGCTCCCTGTGTTTCACCAGTTTTTTCTTAACCAAGTTTTACAAAACATGAAACTGATCCAATCGCTACTACGATTTAGCGCCATGGCGACGCTGGTCCTGCTGTTCAGCCAGGCGTCCATCGCCCAAAAAGCGCTGCGCCTGCCTCCCGGCGTTCAAAAAATAACTTCCGTAGAGGGTATTACCGAGTACAGCCTGCCCAACGGTTTGCGCGTCCTGCTTTTCCCCGACCCGTCCAAGCCGATCATCACCGTGAACATCACCTACAAAGTAGGTTCCCGCCACGAAAATTACGGCGAAACCGGCATGGCCCACCTGCTCGAACACCTCGTGTTCAAAGGCACGCCCAAGCACCCCAACATCCCGCAGGAACTCACCGAACACGGCGCCCGACCCAACGGCACCACCTGGCTCGACCGGACCAATTATTACGAAACATTTGACGCCACCGAAGAAAACCTCCGCTGGGCGCTCGATCTGGAAAGCGACCGCATGATCAATTCCTACATTGCAAAAAAAGACCTGGACAGTGAGTTCTCCGTCGTGCGCAACGAATACGAACGCGGCGAAAACAACCCCGGCAGTGTTTTGAACAAACGCATGATGGCCGCCGCCTACCAATGGCACAACTACGGTCATTCCACCATCGGCGAAAAATCGGATATCGAAGGCGCGCCCATCGAGCGCCTCCAGGCTTTTTACAAACACTACTACCAGCCCGACAATGCCGTGTTGGTGGTAGCCGGCAAGATCGACGAACAAAAAACACTGGACATGGTGGTCGAATATTTCGGCCCGATTCCCAAACCGACCCGCAAACTGATCACCACCTATACCCAGGAACCCACGCAGGACGGCGAACGGCAGGTGATCCTGCGCCGCACCGGCGATGTGCAGCTGTTTTCCTGCATGTACCTGACACCCGCCGGGTCGCACCCCGACTATGCCGCCCTGTCGGTGTTGAGCAACCTGCTCACCGATGCGCCAACGGGCCGCCTGTACAAAGCGCTGGTCGATTCCAAACTCGCTGTTTCCACCTTTGGCCGCACCAGCGGTTTTGCCGAAGGCGGCACGGCCAACTACACCGCCGAGGTCAACCAGGACCAGGATATCGAAGCCGTAAAAAAGGCCATGCTGGACGTGCTCGACGGCCTGAAAGACAACCCGCCCAGCCAGGAAGAAGTGGACAAAGCCAAAGTGCGCATTTTGAAAAACTGGGAACTCGGGTTCAAAGAATCCGACCGTATCGGCCTGAGTCTGAGCAATTTCATCGGCACCGGAGACTGGCGCCTCGCTTACCTCTACCGCGACCAGGTGGAAGCCCTGACGGCGGAAGACGTTGCGCGGGTGGCCATCCGGTACTACAAGCCGGCTAACCGCACGCTGGGCTTTTTTATTCCGGAAAAAAATCCGGACCGCGCTGAAATTCCCCCGCCGCCAAATCTTGAAACGCTGCTGAAAGATTACAAAGGCCGCGGCAATGTGGCCCAGGGAGAGGATTTTGACCCCTCGCCGGAAAATATCGAAAGCCGCACCACCCGCGGCAAACTCGACAACGGCCTCGAATACGCTTTTCTGTCAAAAGAAACCCGCGGCGATGCCGTAAACGCCACGTTTACCTTCCGGTTTGGAGACCTGAAAACCCTGACCGGCAATACCGTAATCGGCAGTTTTGCCGGCAGCCTGCTTGACGTAGGCACCACCGATAAAACCCGGGCCGAACTGAGAGAAGCGCAGGACAAGATCAAATCGCGCATTCGCGTATTCGGCGGCGCCTCCTCCGCCACCGTGAGCATCGAAACCGATCGCGAAAACCTGGCCGCGGCCATTCGCCTTGCCGGTGAAATGTTACGCAAGCCGTCTTTCCCCGAAGATGAATTTGAAAAATACAAACAGCAGTACCTGACCGGCATCGACGAACAAAAGTCCGACCCCAATGCCCTGGCCGGCAACCTGTTCAGCCGCATTTCCAGCCCGGAATACCCGGTTGGCGACCCGCGCCGCACCATGACTTTTGAGGAAGAAGAAGCGGCGGCCAAATCCGTGACACTCGACCAGGTGAAGGCCTATTACAAAAATGTGTACGGCGGCGGCAACGCCACCTGTGCCGTTGTCGGCGATTTCGACGCAGCCGAAATTGAGCAGGTGATCCGGGAAACATTTGGCGACTGGACCAGCCCGGGCAACTACGAGCGCATTTCTGACGATTACAAACCCGTGCCTGCCCGCAACGAACAAATCCTGACGCCCGATAAATCCAATGCCGTTTACCTTGCCGGGCTCGGATTTGCCATGCGCAACGACGACCCCGACTACCCGGCGCTGACCATCGGCGGCCAAATTCTTGGCGGCGGCTTCCTGAACTCCCGGCTGGCCACCCGCATCCGGCAGCAAGACGGCCTGAGCTACAGCGTGCGCGGTAGTTTCGGCGCCAGCCCGCTGGACAAGAATGGCAGTTTCAACGGATTTATGATCTACAACCCGGAAAACCTGGACAAACTCGAAGTGGCTTTCCGCGAAGAAATTGAACGCGCCACCAAAGACGGCTTTACCGCGGAGGAACTGGAAGCGGCGAAATCCGGCTGGCTAAAATCGCGGAAAGTCAGCCGTGCCTCCGATTCCGGCTTAGCCCGCACGCTGAGTTCGTATTTGTACTACGACCGCGACCTGAGCTGGGATGCTGCGTTTGAAAAACAGGTGGAAGCCCTGACGCTGGACCAGGTGAACAGTGTTTTGAAAAAATACCTCGACTACGAGAAAATGATCATCGTGAAGGCCGGAGATTTTAAAAAAGCGGAGAAACCGTAACACGAACCTCCGGTTCGTGCGCACCGGAGATTAAACACATAGGCACATAGAGCACATAGATTTTTGATTTTCAAAAAATTAAAAACCAATGTGCTCTATGTGCCTATGTGTTTAAAAAATCTCCTGCAGGGCAACTAGTGCCCCAAGTTTGCTTTTTATTCAGTTGTACAACCTGTCAGAAAAAACTTACTACTTTGGCCCTGAAAAACAATCCTCCGCCGCGCTCAGCCAATGCAGCATACAGACGAAGCACTTATTGAAGCCATCCACGCCGGCGGCAGCCGCCAGGAACTGGGCATCCGCAACCTGTACGACCAGTTTTTTTACCTGACCCGCGACGGCAGGAAAAAATACCCAACCCTCGACGAGTCCGACCTGGTCACCGCCTACAATTCCGCTGTTATTTCGCTGCGCAAACAATTGCTTACCGGTAAATTTCGGGGCGACAGTGCCCTGGCTACCTATTTCACCCGCATTTTCACCAACAAATGCATCGACCTGCTGCGCAAACAAAAGTCGGGCCTGCAAACTACCCCTTATGAGTACGCGCCCGAGGTGGAAGACAAAACGCCGAACGCGCTCCACCGTTTGATCCAGTCGGATCAACTGGAGCGCGTTCGGCGTCAGTTGCAGGTACTTGGGGAAGTGTGCAAGCAAATTTTGCTGGATTCCGAGTACCACGGCTATAGCTCCGAAGAAATCGCTACACGGATTGGCTTCAGCAATGCCGCCAGTGTGAACAGCAAAAAATACAGCTGTTTGCAAAAACTGCGGGAGGCCTTGCAGGCTTCATCTTAAAACGGCAGCATGCCCAGAAAAGCCAGACAACCTTTGTTTTTGGCGCCACTTGTACTACTCCCTTGCTCTGGAGCAGGCTCTGCTTCCGCCAAAACGTCAACATCCCCAGTTCCGGAGCCGTCGTGCGTAGCCGTCACCACACCTTCACCGTCTTCCACCGTACCGCTGAACGGGGCCCACCCACGGCCACCGGCCACGGGTACCTGAACGGTTATAATATAGGTGAGATCGGTTTCGCTACTGTAATTCGAATCGGTAAACGGAATATCAAAATTGATATCCGAAGTGGTACCGCCAGTCTGCACCTGACTGTTCAAATACGTACTCGTTCCGGCCAGGGCTGCGGTGGCCTGGATTTGAGCCGGAAAGACGCCGCCGTCATCGGATTGCAGGGTAAAATACAGTTGCGGATCGGCAGCCCGCACATTTTTTACTTTGATCTTCGTGGTTTCAGCCATGATATTTTCATTTTAAAAAGTATAAACAATCAATAGTTCGTGAACTTTTGCTGTCGGCGAGGACGCCAACATGTGTTTAGCGTGGGTTTCGCGAATTTTGGGTGTTGACCTTCGTAGAGGAATTTCCCGCAGATTCGCGCAGAAAAGGCCGCAGATTTCCGCAGAAATTCGCTTAGTAACGCTCAAAAAATAACTTCCCGATTGGAACGAATTCAGGTTCCTCCCTCGC
>CAZAEZ010000085.1:0-12047 GCA_964484205.1 uncultured Saprospiraceae bacterium
TTTCGACCTGACAGGTTACAAAAAAAGCGCGACAAGTTTACCTCGTCGCGCTTGGTGCAAGTTACGTATCCTCCTACTTTTCATTTGGTTTGCCGGTTGGGGCCGGCGTGGGTCTTAGGATGCAGCACCATTCCATTTGATATTCACGGGAACTGCTTGTTTGTGTTTTGTTGTGGAACAAAGGTGTACCCAAGGGCCAGCCAACGCAAGCCGGTTTTTGCCTGCGGCAGGTTGTGGTTTGCCAACGGCAAACCTGTCAGGTCAACTTTTTGACAAAAAAGGCTGACTGCGCAGTCAGCCTTTTTTGTCAAAAAGTTGACCTGACAGGTTACATTTGGCCTTGTGAGCCAAAAGATGAATGCACCAGGCGCCTGTTTGATTACAATCTTGCTTCGAAAAGGAGGCTTGTGCTTGTGTTGCCTGACCGGCCTGCTTTCCAGTCTAACACTTTCCGCCCAACAGGATGCCTACCCCTTCAATTTCACTTACCTGAGCAAAGACAACGGCCTGCCCCACAATTTCTGCCACACCGCCCTGCGCGACAAACGCGGTTTTTTATGGTTCGGCACGCAGGATGGCCTGGCCCGCTACGATGGCGTGCGGTTTAAAATCTACCCCTACCTCGACGACAGCACCGGCCTGAGCGCCCCCACGGTACTCGACCTGGAGGAGGATTCGCAAGGGCAGCTCTGGGTGGCCACCGTCGGCGGCGGCCTGAACCGCTTCGACCCTGAAACCGGCGATTTTACCTGGTATCAAAATGACCCGCGCGACTCCACTACCCTGCCCGGAAACGACCTGACCAACCTCCTGATCGATGCCGACGGCAGCATCTGGGTGGGTGGGCTCAGCAGTGGCCTGAGCCGCCTCGACCCGGCAACCGGCCGCTTCCAAAACTATGCGCTGGCGCAAAACCTGACCACCGCGGAAGACCGCCTGAAACGCAATTCCGTGACCGATATCGCCGCCGACGGCAACGACCCCGGCGTGCTCTGGCTTGCCGCCAATGACGGTATTTTTCGTTTTCATAAAAAAAACGGCCGCCTCGAACACTTCCCCGCCGAAACACCCTGCAACGACGTGCTCGCCGACACCCCCGGCGTGGTCTGGGTGGCTACCGACGGCGGCGGCATTGCCCTGATGGACAAAAAAACCGGGCGCTGGCAATTTTTCCCGCCCCTGCCCGATGCCTGGGCCCGCCGCAACCTCTCCACCAACCTCATCGCCGATATTTCCAGAAAATCGGCACACGAATTCTGGGTCGCCTCGCTCGACCTCGGCTTCGGAATTTTTGACCTGAAAACCAAAGCCTACCGGTTTTTCAACACCCAGTCCAAATTGCTCGCCGGCCAAACCAACCAGTCGGCCAACGGCCTCTACCGCGATCCCAACGGCCTGCTCTGGATTTTTAACCACAAAAACGGCATCAGCCTGCTGGGCCCGGCCAGCAATGTGTTCGACTACACCCCGCTCCCGGCCGACGGCTGCCAAAGTCCGACAGTGAACGAACCCCAGGATTTTGCCTGGAACAGCAACTGGCAGGAACTCTACGTGGTCACCACCGGCTGCCGGGGTTTGTACGTGTACGAGCCGGTGCAGCGTGTGGAACCGGTGCAATTGTCGGGGCAGTCGCCATACCGGTTGAAGTATGCGGTGGAGCCCGAAAACGGCGGCATAGCCAACTTCAACCGGGTGTTGATCGACCGGCGCGGGCGGGTGTGGGTTGGCGGACACCCCCGGAGCGGCGCGAGTTTGTTTCAATACCATCCGGACCGCCGCCGCCTCAGCCCGTTCCGCCATCCGAATGCGGCTACTTTGCAACGCTACACCATCAACGACCTGGCGGAAGACTACGCCGGCAACATCTGGGTGGCCACCACGCAGGGCGGCTTGTTCCGGATCAATTTTCAGAAAAACACGGTCGACCATTTCCTGCGCGGCGACGATTTTGATGGCCCGCGCACCCAGATTGTCGATCTGGTTTGCTTTTCGGCCCCGGCCGAGGTACCTGCGGGAAACCCGGCAAAAACCGGCGCGATTCCGCCCGAAGCGCAGGTTTGGTTTTCCACCCGCGAAGCCGGTGTTTTTTGTTTTTATCCGCTGTTGAACAAATTTATCCGGTACGGCCACCAACCGGGCGCCAAAACGGGCCTCGCCGAAGATTACGTCACCGCGATCGAGCACGGCGCCGGCAACAGCATTTGGGTGGGCACGGCAAGCCGGGGCCTGCACCGGATTCCGCTGGGAACGCCGGCCAATGCACCGCTGCCGCATTACACGGTAAAAAACGGGCTGGCCTTCAACAGCATCCACCGGCTCGCCCTGGCGCCCGACGGCCATCTGTGGGTCGCCACCGAAAAAGGAATTTCCGTTTTCCGGCCGGAAACCCAAACGTTCAAAACCTACGACGAGAGCGACGGCCTGGCCGATACCTACCTGCGGCGCAAGGGCTTCCGGTGGTGCACCAGCGGCGAAATATTTGTTGGCCAAACCAAGGGTTTTTATTCGTTTCACCCCAATGCGATTTACCACAACCACACCCCGCCGGTGCTGGCGTTTACGGGTTTTGATCTTTTTGGAAAACCGTACCCGACCGAAAAAGACCTGAACGTGCAGCCGGAAATCCGCCTGCAGCACGATCAGAATTTTTTCACCATTCATTTCGCCGCGCTCAACTTCAGCCAGGCCAACCGCAACCAGTACTTTTACCAACTCGGCAACATCGACCCCGGCTGGATCGCTGCGGGCAACAGGGCCGAAGTATCCTACACCCGGGTGCCGCCCGGCGAATATGCCTTCCGGGTGCGGGCGCGCAACAACAGCGGCGTGGCCTCTGCCGACGAACTGGTGCTGAACATCATCATCGAGCCGGCATTTTACCAGACCTGGTGGTTCAGGGTGCTCATTTTGCTGGCGCTGATCGCCGGCATTATTGCCTACTTCCGCAGCCGCCTGGCCAACCTGCTCAAACAGGAAGCCGCCAAAAATGAACTGAACCGCCTGCGCGCCCTGAAAGCCGAACTGGAAAACAAAGCCCTGCGGGCGCAGATGAACCCCCACTTTATTTTCAACGCCCTCAACACTATCGAGGCGCTGATCATTGAGGAAAAACCCGATGCGGCTTCGGCCTTGCTGCAAAAATTTTCCAAACTGGTGCGCCTGGTGCTCGAAAACTCCCAGCACCCGAAAATTGCCCTGAAAGCGGAGCTGGAAGCCCTCGAACTGTACCTCCAGCTCGAAGCGATCCGGCTCGACGACCGCTTCACCTACCGCATCGACGTGGACCCCGAACTGGAACAGCACCCCTGCTTCCTCCCTCCCATGATCCTGCAACCCTTTGCCGAAAATGCCATCCTCCACGGCCTCCGCCACCTGCGCGACCGCAAGGGCCTGCTCTCCGTACGCCTCCGCACGGAGCCTGCCACCGACGGCAAAAAACGGCTGCACTGCGAAATTGAAGACAACGGCATCGGCCGCGCCCAGGCTGCCGAGATCAACGCCCGCACCCGCATCAGCGGCAAAAAACAATCGTTGGGCTCCCGCCTCACGACCCAACGCGTCGAATTGCTGAATACGCCCGGCAACCAGGACTATACCGTGGAAATTACCGATCTTTCCGGTACGGATACGTCCGGCACCCTGGTAACCATCCGGCTACCGCTGGCATATACCGATGATCCCAATCGGAACGATATTAATGATGCAATGACAATCCATTCATGAAGGCCATTCTTGTAGACGACGAAAAATCGGCACGCACCCTCCTGCGCCACAAACTCCTCCGCTACGACGACGGTATCAGCATCCTGGCCGAGTGCGGATCGGTGGATGAAGCGCTGATCGCCCTGGAAGCACAACACCCCGACGTGCTGTTTCTCGACGTGGAAATGCCCGGCGCCACCGGCTTCGAACTGTTGCAGCAACTGGGCGCCGACGCCCCCTTCCAGGTAATCTTTACCACCGCCCACTCCGAGTACGCCATCGAGGCGATCCGGGGCGGCGCTTTCGACTACCTGCTCAAACCCGTGCAGGAAACCGAACTGGCGGCGGCACTGGACCGGCTTCGCCAAAAAATGCCGAAAAAACAGGCCCAACCCGCAGTCGGGCAGGATGGCATGGCGGCCCTGCTCAAATCGCTGCAAAGCCTGCAAGACAAAGAAAAAAAACTGGCCGTGCCCACCTCCGAAGGCGTGTTGTTCATCCCCCAAACGGACATCATCCGGGCCGAAGCCGCCGGCAGCTACGCCACCATTTTTCTAACCAACAACCAAAAACTGGTGGCCTCCAAAAATCTCAGCGAACTGGAAAGCATGCTGGACAGCCCCGATTTTTTCAAGGTGCACAAATCGCACCTGGTCAACCTGCGTTTTGTGGCCAAATACGTCCGCGGCGAAGGCGGCATTCTCGTGCTCACCGACGGCAGCGAAGTGGATGTGGCCCGCCGGAAAAAAGAAGAACTGCTGGCGCGGCTGGCGGTGCGGTGAGCCGGCAGGCGTCATCTGAAAGACGAAACCGGCATTCCAGCGGCATTTGGCCTGTCCGACTGCAAATTCTCCCTACTTTCGGAGCCCGTTTTGAGGACAGCAAAAATCATCCGCTTATGAAACCGACGTTTGTTTTACTCCTGATCATTGCTTCGTTTTTTTCCCAATCCTTTGCCCAAACCCGCTGGTATGTGCGCGCCGGCGCTTCCCCTGTCGGAGCCGACGCTTCCAGTTGGGCCACCGCCACGCCTTTTTTACAGGATGCACTCGACGCCGCGCAGTTTGGCGACACCGTTTGGGTGAGTCAGGGCCAGTACAAACCCGGCTCGGGTACCGACCGCTATGCCGCTTTTGTGCTGCGCAACGGCATCCGGGTGTACGGCGGTTTTGCCGGTACCGAAACCCAACTCGACCAGCGCGACTGGGCCGCCAACCCCACCGTGCTTAGCGGCAACATCGGCGCCCCCAACGATTCTACCGACAACAGTTACAACCTGCTTTACCTGACCAAAACCGGCATGGGCACCCGCATCGACGGCATTATCCTCGAGCGCGCCAATGCCAACAACCCCGACAACGTCAACGTGTTCGCCCACGAACGCGGCCACTCCGGCAGCGCCATCTACCTCGACGGGCAGGGCGCCGGCAACTTTGCCTATCTCACTATCGCCAACTGCATCATCCGGAATAACCGAGCCGACCATTTCGGCGCCGTGTACGCCAACGGCCGCGACAACGGCAAAACAGCCGTGCGCATAGAAAATTGCCGTTTTGAAAACAACAACGCGTTTTTTAAAGGCGGCGCCCTGGTCGTGGAAAACTACGCCCTCCAACCCGAGGCATTCCACCTGGAAAACACCGTATTTTCCAAAAACTTCGGCCGCATCGGCGGCGGGGCGCTGTACGCCGAGCACCACCAGGTTATCCAGATTCAGGGTTGCCTTTTTGAAAAAAACAGCGTGTTTGCCGGAGGGGGCGGGGCGGTTAGCCTGTTCGGCACCAACCTGAGCCATACGGTCCGCTTCGATGGGTGCACGTTTGCTGAAAACTTCACCACCGGCAACCTCGACGGCGGCGCGGTAGATTATTTCCCGTCAAATTCCGTGACCGGACTCCAGTTTTTCAACTGCTCTTTTTTGAAAAATTCGGCCAGCGAGGGCGGCTGTGTCAATATTTTGAATGGCGACTCGTATTGCCCGGTCCGCTTCGAACAATGCCGGTTTATTCAAAACACCGCCGGCCCAGGCAGCGTGTTGGCTGCCACCCTGCTGGCTCCATTGGGCGAACTGCGTTTCCGGCAGTGCCTTTTTTATGAAAACAGCGAATCGGAGTTGTTCCTGGCCGGCAACAGCGCCGACACGGTGTTGCTCCAAAATTCCATCCTGATAAAAACGGGCGGGAACGCCCCGTTTTTCAACCGAAGCCAGCCCCTGCGCATTCAAAGCAGCCTGATCAACCGCCCCGGTTGCAGCCATTTCGGGCCGGCCGCCCTCTGCGACACCACGGCAATTTTCAACGGCAATCCGTTCTTTGCCGACCCGCTCAACGGCGACTTTCACCTCAATCCCTGCTCGCAGGCCATCAACGCCGGCGACAACGCCCTGGCAGCCGGGTTGGGCTCCGACCTCGACGGACAGCCCCGCATCCGCGCCGGCCGGGTCGATCTGGGCCCCTACGAGCACGATCTGGGTTTTGTTCCCACCCAAATTATCCCGGCCTCCTGCCCCGATTCGCCCGACGGCGCCGTGGTGTTCGGCGGCTCCAATTGCGCGCCGGTGTTCATCGCCTGGTCGATGGGCGGCGTCTTCGGCACCCGCACCGACAGTCTGGTGCCCGGCGCCTACGTGTTTTCGTTTATCGATGCAGCCGGCCATGCGGCCATCGACACGGTGGTCATTCCCTCCCTGCCGCCGCTCATGCTGCTGCCCAGTGTGGCTGCGCCAACCTGCGTCGGAGTAAATAACGGCGTAGCCGGGGTGAGCATCAGCGGCGGCACAGGACCCGTGCAGATAGTCTGGGAAAACGGCAATAGCGGCAATTTTTTGTTCTCCGTACCCGCCGGCGCCTATCCCGTCACTGTGACCGATGCGTTGGGTTGTGTGGCCACGGCGTCGATCGAAGTGCCTGAAGCCCAGGCGGTGGAGGTGTACTACACCGTCACGCCGGCTACCGGCCCCATGCAGGCCGACGGGGAAATCCGGATCGACAGTGTGCTGACCTGCATGGGCGTATACAGTTGGAACGGGCCCGCGCAAACCGGCCTCTTGCCGGGCAATTACACCACTACGCTGACTGATCCGTGTGGTTGTTTTACGCTTTTCACAGCTGAAGTGGGCTTTACCGTCGGTACGGAAACTACCGGCGCCGATACCGCTGTTTTTTGGCTGGCGCCAAACCCGGTGCGTGCCGGACAGGAATTCAGCCTGCATTGGAAGGGCAACGACGCCCCGGAATCGGTGTGGCTGGTTGACGCACTTGGGCAGGTGGTGCAGCGGCTTGAAATTGCCCCGGGAAGCACTCAAGTCGAGATTTCGGCGCCGCCAGTTGCCGGGACTTACCGGGTGCTGGTTTGGGATGGCAATCGCATTTTGCAGGTGGTGAGAGTGGTGGTGGTTTAGTATCGGCGTGACTCGAAGTCACGCCGATACTTCAAGTTCCCGGTAATTTTTATTTTTGATAATGGAAGATCGGCGATTACCCGGGCTACTGTCGGCGTGACTTCGAGTCACGCCGATACTTCAAGTTCCCGGTAATTTTTATTTTTGATAATGGAAGATCGGCGATTACCTGGGCTACTGTCGGCGTGACTTCGAGTCACGCCGACAGTGCCGTCACCGACAAGTAAAATATAATTTCCCAACCATGCACTTCGAACCGAATACCATCTACCATATTTGCAACCAGGGCAACAACCGGCAACCAATTTTTTTTAAGGAAGAAAACTATTTGTTCTTTCTCCGGAAAATGCGCGAGCATCTCCTCCCCTATGGCGATTTGTTGTGCTATTGCCTGATGCCGAATCATTTTCATTGGTTATTTTTTGTGCGGGAGGTGGAAATAACTGTCGGCGTGACTTCGAGTCACGCCGACAGTAGCACCACACGCAACCTTAACGATTCTATCGGAATTCTACTCCGTTCCTACACTCGGGCCATTAACAAACAAGAGGACCGTAGCGGCGCACTTTTTCGAGAAAAAACGAAAGCGAAAGATGGTTGGGAAAATCCGAACCTGCCTCCGGCACATCCCAAATATCAAAAGTTATTGCGCGAATGGGATTTGTATGGCGCCACTTGTTTTGGATATATCCATGACAACCCACGGCGGGCAGGCTTGGTTAAACAAGCAGAAGATTGGCCCTATTCGTCCTGTGCGGATTTTGCTGGTTTGCGAAATGGAACTTTATGCAATCAGGTTCTGGCACGTGAACTACTGGGTTTGTCGTGATAACTGTCGGCGTGACTCGAAGCTACTGTCGGCGTGACTCGAAGTCACGCCGACAGTAGCTTCGAGTCACGCCGACAGTGGCACCCACAACATGATCCTTTCCCAAAAAAAATTGTTAGTCTTGGACAAAACGCGTCACCCCGGGCAACCCCGGAGCCTATCTCTGGCGCCAATCCAGCAAATTCACCAAACTGTTTTTTGATGATGAAATTCCGGCTTCTACCCCTCCTCCTGTTTGGCGCCTCGGCGCTGTTTGCCCAAACCACCCACACCATTCAGCAACAATTGAATTGGGAAACCGAACCCTACCGCTACACGCTTTCCAACGGCGAAACCGTGTCGCAGTGGCGTTTTGCCGGCGCCAGCTTCAGCGATGAGGCCCCCACCCTGCCGGTATTTTCCGAGCGTTTTGCCTTGCCCGGCCGTTCGCTGCTGAATGCCGAACTGGTGGCGGTGCAGTACGAACCGATCGACCTGACGGGCAACCCCGATCTTGCGGTTTTGGAGCAGGACATGAACCTGCGCGTCAGTGTGGAACAGGAGCGCAACCGCTTTTTCGGTCGGGTAAAATTCTGGCCGATCCGGAAGACCGGCAACGGCTACGAACGCGCCACTAGTTTCACTGTCCGGGTGCAAATTTCGGCGCAGCCGGTTCCGGTGAAACCGCGCGGGCCGTTCACCTACACCTCGGCGTTGACCGACGGCACGGTGTACAAATTCGGCGTCAGCAACAGCGGCGTGTACAAGCTGGATTTTAATTTTCTGAAAAACGAACTCGGCATTACAAACCTGGAAACAATTGACCCGCGCACCATCCGCCTGTACGGCAACGGCGGCGCCATGTTGCCCGAGCGCACCGATACGCCCCGCCCCGACGATCTGATCGAAAATGCCATCGTGGTGGTCGGGGAGGCCGACGGCCGGTTTGACAACAGCGACTACATCCTGTTTTACGCCGTCGGGCCCGCGCCCTGGACGCACCGGCCAAGCGCTATCGACCCGGAACTGACCATTCAACAGCATTTGTACGACCGTTTTGCCTATTATTTCATCAAAACCGGCGCCGGCCAGGGGCTGCGCGTCAGCGAACAGGCCAGCGTGCCCGCATCGTTTGTGACCGAGGAGTTTGACGATGTCCGGCGCATTGAAGATGAAAAAGTGAACCTGCTGGATTTTTTCAACTCCGCACAGGGCTCCGGCAAACGCTGGTTCGGCGATTATTTTTTCCAGACCCGCGAACGCAGTTACAATTTTAGTTTCCCCAACCTGGTCGCCGGCGCCGAAGCCCGCCTGCGCGCCGAGTTTGCCGGCCGCGCCGCGGTGACCACCACGCTGCAAATCCAGGCCGGCAGCGCCAGTTTTACCCGCAATATCAACGGGGTGCCGGTGAGCAACAACGAGGCCGACTTTGCCGCCAACGGCCTGATCAACGGCGCCTTCCAATCGCCGGCCGGCAATGAGATTCCGGTCACCGTACGGTATTTGCAAGCCTCCCAGACCAGCGAAGGCTGGCTCGACTACCTCGAACTGAACGCCCGCCGCCGCCTGCAAATGACCGGCCAGACCCTGGAATTCCGCGACCTGCAAACGCTCGATCAGGACGCTACCACGTTTCGCCTGAGCGGCCTGAGCGGCCCGGCGACGGTGTGGGACGTCACCAACCCGCAGGCGCCTAAAAAACAGGTAACCCAAAGCGCCGGCAACACCCTGGAATTTGGCGCAAGCACCCAGGGCATCCTGCGCAACTTTTTTGCTTTTTACGACAATGCCGCACTCCCAAAACCGGAAAAAACCGTCGGAAAAATTGACAACCAAAACCTGCACGGCCTCGAAAACCTCCACATGGCCATTGTGTACCACCCCGATTTCGAAGCCGCTGTGCAAACGCTCGCCGGACACCGGCGCAGCTACAGCGGCCTCGATGTGGCCACGGTGCGCATCGACCAACTGTACAACGAGTTTTCCTCGGGCGCCAAAGACCCGACTGCCATCCGCGATTTTGCGCGTATGCTGCTCGAACGCAATCCCGACAAGTTCGACTACCTGCTGCTGTTCGGCGACGGCTCCTTCGACCCACGCAACAACACCAACAGCGAAGACAACCTTGATTTCATCCCCGTTTTCGAAACCTACCAGTCGTACAACCCCATTTACGCCTTTCCTTCCGATGACTACTTCGGCCTGCTCAGCGACGGCGAAGGCGGTGCGCTCGACGGCGCGCTCGACATCGCCGTGGGCCGCCTGACGCCCCGCACACCCGAGGAGGCGCAGGCCATCATCACAAAAATCATGGACTACGACAACAACCCGGCGACGCTTGGCGACTGGCACCTCCGCCTGCTCTATTTTGGCGACGACGAAGATTTCAACGTCCACATCAACCAGGCGGAAAAGCTGGCCACAGCGGCAGAAGCCACGGAGAAATGGTTTAACACCGAAAAAATCTATTTCGACGCTTACCAGCAAGTGGCTACCTCCAGCGAAAAACGCATCCCCGATGCGAAGGCCGCCATCAACGCCAATATTTTCAAAGGCGGTCTGCTGGCCCAATACATCGGCCACGGCGGCCCGCGCGGCTGGGCCCAGGAGCGCGTAATCGACAACAACGACATCGCCGGCTGGGAGAACATCGACCGCTACACGCTCATCATCACCGCCACCTGCTCCTTCGGCGGCTACGACGACTACACCACCCTGACCGGCGGCGAGCAGGCACTCCTGAAAGCCAAATCGGGCGCCGTGGGGCTGTTCACCACCGTGCGCGCGGTGTATATCGACGGCAACAACAAACTGACCGACGCCGTGCAGGAGGTCATTTTCCACCGCCGGCCCGATGGCAGCTACCGCACGCTGGGGGATATTTTGAAGGATTCGAAAAACACCCTGACCGGCGGTTCGGAAGACAACGCCCGCCGCTTCACCCTGCTGGGCGACCCGGCCATGTACCTGGCTCTGCCGGAACACCGCGTGCGCACCACAAAAATCAACGGGAAAGATTTCAACCCGGCGCAACCCGACACGCTGAAGGCGCTGATGCCGGTGGAACTGGAAGGCGAAGTGACCGACTCGCTCGGCAATTTCCTGCCGGCATTCAACGGCCGCGTATTCGTGACGCTGTTTGACAAAAAACAAACCTTGCAAACGCTGGGGCAAGACCCCGGCAGTCCGGTGCGCAGTTTCAATGTGCAGCGCAATATTTTGTTCAAAGGCAGCGCCACCGTGACCAACGGCCGCTTCAAGGTCAATTTCGTGGTGCCAAAAGACATCAACTACGCCTACGGCAACGCCAAGATCAGCTACTACGCCGAAGACGGCACGCCGATCGATGCTGCCGGCGCCGATACGGAGATCATCGTGGGCGGCACGGCCAATCTGGTGCAAGACGACACGCCGCCGCTCGTTGAGGTGTTCCTCAATACGGATGCTTTTGTTTTTGGCGGGATTACGGATAAAAGCCCGAAGATCCTGGTCAAATGTTCCGACGACTACGGCATGAACGTCACCGGCACCAGCCTGGGCCACGACCTCACCGCCGTGCTCGACGACAACGTGCTGGAGACCATCGTGCTCAACGATTTTTACGAAAGCGAACAGGATAACGCCCAAAAAGGCAAGGCGCTGTACCCGCTGCGCAACCTCACGCCGGGACGCCACAAGCTGCGCGTCAAAGGCTGGGACATTGCCAACAACTCCGGCGAAGGTTACACGGAATTTGTGGTGGCGGAAGACGGCAAGGCCGCCCTGGCGCATGTGCTCAACTACCCCAACCCGTTCACGACCAACACCAATTTCCAGTTTGAGCACAACCTGGCCGGTCAGTTGCTGGATGTGCATATCAGCATTTTCTCCGTATCCGGCAAGCTGGTAAAAACGATTATTCACAGCACCGCCGCCGAGGGTTTCCGGGTGACGGACATTGCCTGGGACGGCAAGGATGATTACGGCGACAACCTTGCTCGGGGGGTGTACCTCTACCGGATAAAGGTGCGCGGCATTGATGTGGCCGGCAATGCGGCTTTGGCGGAGAGTGATTTTGAGAAGTTGGTGATTTTGAAGTGATTAACCCCACCCCCATCCCCCATAGCCATCAACTTAAGGGATTTTAAGTAGTAATAG
>CAZAEZ010000086.1:0-11838 GCA_964484205.1 uncultured Saprospiraceae bacterium
TCAGGCCACAGGTGGAAGCCCCGGTTTGGTCGGGGCCGGCATTGGCGGTTGTCGGATTTTGGTTGAACGTAATGACCACATCATCGGTCGACGCCGCGCAGGGTGCATTCGAGATCGTCCAGCGCAGGGTGTAGCTGTTTCCGGCGATGCCGCTGAAACTGGAAGTGGGGCTGCCGGCGTTGCCGAAACTACCGCCCGTGCCGCTTACGATGCTCCAGGCGCCTGTGCCCACTGTGGGTGTATTGGCTGCCAGTGTGACCGTGGTCAGGCCACAGGTGGAAGCCCCGGTTTGGTCGGGGCCGGCATTGGCGGTTGTCGGGTTTTGGTTAAAAGTTACATTTATATCATCCGTCACATCGGGGCAGTCGGTAGTGGAAATGGTCCAGCGCAGTACATAAGCCATACCTGCCGTACCTGTGAACTCCGCGGTCGGACTATTTGCATTGTCAAAATTGCCGCCTGTGCCGCTAAATACCGACCAGGCGCCGGAGCTACCGGCCGGAAGCATTGCTGATAAGGCTACTTGTGTCGTTCCACAGGTGGCCGTGCTTGTTTGGTCGGGACCGGCGTTGGCAGCGGGTGGGCAGTTGGCGGATTGCAATTCATGAACGCCAAAATCTACTATTGTTCCATAAGGCCGCGAATTGCCGAATAAATCATTGGCGGGAGCGACGGCGTTGTTGCCGACATTGGCAACGGGCGAAAAGCTTTGTATGTGGAAATCCCCACTCGTTGAGGGTGCCGTAGCCGGATCGAGGGGTGTGACGAAGTTGGGGTAGTTTGAATTGGAGGCATTGGGTATGCCATTGAGATTGCCTGTGCCTGCGGGATCGTGGTTTTGGATTAAGGAGTAAGTGATGACCGGGGCGCCTGTGCCGGAAAGGCTGGCATCTGCCGAGCCGGTTGTGTTGGCCGATCGGTTGTTCCAGATGATACAGTTGGTCAGGCTTGGATTTGAATCAACATTCCGAATTCCACCGCCTGATGTCGTGCTTTGGTTTCCTGAAATTGTACAGTTTGTCAGAGCGAGTTGGGATGAGGAGACATTAAACATCGCTCCACCGGAATTAGCCGAATTACCTGACAACAGGCAGTTGGTCAGTGTTATGGCAGTGACATTGTTGTACAGACCACCGCCATTGGCGCTTGCCGAGTTGCCGGTAAGCGTACAATTACTGAAGGAAACAGTGGCGTCGGATGCGACTCGTAGCCCGCCACCGTTGGTACTGGCTGAGTTACTGGAAAAAGAACAATTGTTCAAAGTGATTGAACCGGAACTGGCGTT
This sequence comes from uncultured Saprospiraceae bacterium, assembly GCA_964484205.1. Taxonomy (GTDB): domain Bacteria; phylum Bacteroidota; class Bacteroidia; order Chitinophagales; family Saprospiraceae; genus M3007. The sequence continues at coordinate 1,286 of CAZAEZ010000086.1, forward strand.
TATTCCCCCGCCGTTGCTTGCCGAATTATCGTTAAAGGCACTGTTCGTCAGGGTGAAGGTGCAATTGGATCCGGATATCCCACCACCAAAATTGTTTGCTGTGTTATTGGAAAATGTACAGCCGGTCAGTGCAACGGCAGATTCGTAGCCGCGCAATCCGCCGCCACTAGATTCAGAAGCGATATTTCCGGAGAAAATACAACTTGTCAGGGATGGGTCGGAAGCGTTAGCGAAATAACCGCCTCCATTCTTGGTAGCAGTGTTATTATTAAATGTACAGCCGATCAGTGTAGGGGAGGCTTTAGGGAGCGAGGTGATATCATACATTCCGCCACCATCCTGGCTGGCGGTATTCATGGTGAAGGTGCAATTGGTTAAAATGGGTGCAGCCGCAAAGCTATTCGCAAGCCCGGCGCCATATGGTGCTGTATTGTTGGAAAACGTGCAGTCGGTTATGTTGCCATGTCCTTGTGAATTTAACAAACCGCCCGCATAACCGCTCGCTGCGTTATTGGTAAAAATACAATTGGTTACCGTCATAGGTGAAGTCTGAATATACATCCCGCCGCCCCATTGACGAAAGTTTGTTCTTGATTCCACGACAATAGTTCCGCTGCCATCAGCATTCCCTTTTTCAACGGTAAAGCCATCCAGTACCGTAGCGCTGTTATCATTGACGCTCAAGACCACATGGTAGCAGTTGTCAGTGCTTACGTTTGCCGTGCCAATGTCGCCGCTGAAGATGGTGACGTTAACGGCCGGGAGGCGTTGGGAGCGCATAGTCTCCGTCCCGGCAAAGCCGCCGTAGAGCGCCACGCCGTTTTTCAAATAAAAAGTCTTATCCCGCGGGTCGGCGGGTGATGCGTTGCCGAAGGGGTCTTTGGTTGGCAGGTAAGTGCCTGCTTTTACCCAAATCTCATGCCCGCTGCTCGCTGCGTCGATTGCGTCCTGCACATGCTGAAAAGCGCAGTCCCAGGATGTGCCCGTACCGCCCGGAACTGCGGAGCCATCAACATACCAGATGGCGCCACTGGCAGGGCAGGGCGCTGTGTTGGCACTTTGCAATTCATGCACACCCAGGTCTGCCGCCGCACCGAAAGGCCGGGCGTTGCCGAACAGGTCGGTGGCAGGGACGCCTGTGCCGGTGCCCACATTGGCTACCGGCGAATAGGCCTGAATATGGAAATCGCCATTCGCCGAAGGCGCCGTGGCCGGGTCGAGGGGCGTGACGAAGTTGGGGTAGTTGCTCAGGGCGGCATTGGCGATGCCATCGAGATTGCCTGTGCCGGCGGGGTTGTGGTTTTGTATTAAGGAGTAGGTGATAACGGGGGTAGACGACAAGTTCGTCAGACTGGCATCTGCAGAGCCGGTTGTGCTACCGATGCGGTTATTCCAGATAATACAATTGGTCAAAACCGGTGATGCGGATGATTGGCTGTAAAAAGCCCCGCCAGAGCCACATCTGTTGCCGGAAATGGTACAATTCATAAAGACAGGCGAGCAATTCGAGTTGAGTATGCCACCTCCGGTTGCGCCATAGTTTCCACTAATCAGACAGTTGGTTAAAACTGCGTTGGAATTATTCCAATTTGCCACCCCGCCACCACCATTTACGGCCGAATTATTCGAAATGATACAGTTTGTTAATACAGGAGAAGAGGCATTGATATTGTACAGCCCTGCTCCATAACCATCGGTGGAGGTGTTACCGGAAAACAGGCAGTCTGTAAATGATGGCGACGCTGCATCATTGGTTATTCCATTGCCGATATTATTGGTAAAACGACAGTTTTTCACGGAAACAAACGAGTTCTTGTTGCTCATCCCGCTGCCATAAGCGACCAGTAAAGTCTCGATGGTCAGGATCCCTCCGCCGGTTCTGTTGCCATCCGATACGGTGAAGCCATCTACTACCGTCGTGTTTGCATCGCTGACAGATGTAATGACGCGGTAACAGTTGTCGGTATTGTCCCCGGCCATACCAATGTCGCCGCTGAACGTAGTGACGTTAGTCGTCCAGTTGCGCTGCGATCGCATTGTCTCCGTCCCGGCAAAGCCGCCGTAGAGCGCTACGCCGTTTTTCAGGTAAAAAGTCTTGTTCCGCGGGTCGGCGGGTGACGTATTGCCGAAAGGGTCCTGGGTAGGCAGGTAAGTGCCTGTTTTTACCCAAATCTCATGCCCGCTGCTCGCCGCATTGATAGCGTCCTGCACATTTTGGAAAGCGCAATCCCAGGAAGCGCCGTTGCCGCCGCTTGCTGCCGATGCGTCAACGTACCAAACCGGGCCCGCTGCCGCCGGGCAGGTGGCGGATTTGAGGCTGCCGCCCAGATGAACCCCTAGACCACCGGCGTTGTTGCCGTTGAGCGCCCAGGTCATATCGACCGAAGGCGTTGCGCCTGTTTTTGTGCTCATGGCAAGCCCGATGCTCAGCCCGGGTGTCAGAGCACTCTGCGCGATTTGCGTCTGCCCGGCATTTACTGTAAAGCCAGTAAAACTGGGAGCATAATAACTGATGCAGTCGCAAGTCAGTTCGTCAGGCGTACCGCTGACGGCGAGTGTAGCTGAAGTAGCGCCAGCCAGGATGACCTCGTTCGGCATTCCGTTTATGGGATTACTTTGTTTGACGTTGTGGAAGGAGGCAGCAACCATACGGTAGATATTTGAGCCGGTAGCCGTGATATCGGCCGAGATTGCCGACCCCGAACCCAATACAACATAATACATGGTGGCTCTCAATCCGATATACTCTCTTGTATTTGCCGGAGTCATAGACGTGCTGCCGAACGTGAGTGCGGGGGAGTCCGCATTGGTGCTATTTGCCACACAGACCACCAACAGGCGATTGTTGTTCGCCGGCACTGAAAAATTGGAGAGCGTCAGCGTGGCGACATTGCTGGCTGTGGCCGTCTGTCCGTTGTTGTCGGAAACGGGCTGAGCAACCAGTCTGATCGTAAATAACAGGAAAAAGAAAATGGTGGAGCACACAACAAAGCGTTTGCCCGATGTCAGGGAAATCGTACTCGTTTTCATGAATTACAACAGGTCCGCTTGCCCGGGGCGGGTATTAAACAGAGAATTAAACGGGTTGAAAAAGAAAGGCTGGGCTTCGGCACGTGGAAATGCCGGGCGGATTACGGTGCCCGGCGAGTATTCCGGTTGCCGGCCAATCTTATTCTCCTGCAAAATTCACCCAGGAAGACTCCGGGAGGGTTTACTGTGGTTGCAAGTAGGTTTGCCTGCGTTGCATTTTAGCGCCTGGAGCGCTAACGAGGCTGCACCTGGCTGGGCGGAATGCCGTATTTCTCCCGGAAAGCGGTGGAAAAATATTTTTCATTGCCAAAGCCGACGCGGAAGGCAATTTCGGCCACCCTGCCACCGCCCTGACGCAGCAGCGCATGGGCGCGTTCGAGGCGAAAGTCCCGGATGAATTCGGTGGCATTACGGCCGGTTACGGCTTTTAATTTCCGGTGCAGCTGCGAGCGGCTGACAAACATTTTTTGCGCAAATCCTTCAACACCCAGGGTTTCATCGGAGAGATGCTGTTCCAGTATTTGGGTGAATTTTTGCAAAAAATCCGCATCAGGCCCGGAGATGCATTCGCCCACCTCCAGCACCTGCGCAACGGGCTGGCCACTGAAACGTTCGCGCAGTTTGCGGCGCATTTCCACCAGATTGGTCATCCGGGCAAGCAATTCCTCCGTGTGGAATGGCTTGGTGAGGTAGTCGTCGGCGCCCGTGCGCAGGCCCTTCAATTTTGATTCGACGGCCGATCTGGCGGTGAGCAGAATAACCGGCACGTGCGCGGTCAGTTCGTTTGTTTTCAGGGCCCGGCACAGCTCGTAACCGTCTTTTCCCGGCATCATAATGTCTGAAATCACCAGGTCGGGCAACAATTCCAGTGCCAGGCGCAAGCCCTCCTCCCCATCCGGCGCCTCCACTACCTGCCATTGCGGCCCTATGGATTGCCGGATGAACGCCCGCAGTTCGGCATTGTCTTCTACCAGAAGCACAAGTGGCTGCTCGGCCAGGGCCGCTGTTTGTACTCCGGCCGTGTCTGTTGCGATATTCTCATCGGGGGGCGCCGGAGCCAGGCGGGCCGGCAGGTAAAAAGTAAACACGGAGCCCTGGCCAGGCTTGCTTTCCGCCAAAATGTCGCCGCCCATCAATTCGGCCAGTTCCTTGCTCACCGACAGGCCGATACCCGTGCCTGTTTCCTGACGGTCAGCTGCCTGGTAGAAGCGCCCGAAAATGCGCGTCAGATCGTCAGGCTGTATTCCGATACCGGAATCGGAAACGCGTACCACCGCGAAGGGGCCGGCAGCGGGTAGTTGCAGTGTTCCGTCAGGGGCGGAATCCCGGGACAGTTGCACCTGTACCCGGCCACCTGCCGGAGTGAATTTCAGTGCATTGGACAACAAATTATTCAGCACCAGCTCGACTTTCTCCGGGTCGAACATAAATTCTGCCTGCTCGTCATTGGGATCGTCAAAAATCAATTGTACCCCCTCTTTTTCAGCCAGGGGAGAAAAATATTCGCATACCCCGCGGACTATTTGCCGGAAATCAGCCAGCCGGGGGTAAAGCACCATGGAACCGCTTTGTAATTTGGCCAGGTCAAGCAACTCATTGACAAGCCCCAGCAACTGGCGGCTGTTTTTTTCGGCAAGGGCAATTTTTTTATCCCGGTCAGGGTCATCAGGTTTTTTCAACAATTGCCGCAAAGGCTCAATAATGAGCGTTAGCGGCGTCCGGAATTCGTGGGTGACATTGGCAAAAAAGTTGGTTTTCATTTGTTCCAGCGCCTGGATGCGTTCTTTTTCACGTTGCTCAAAAGCCAGCTGTTCGCGCTCTTGCACCCGGCGAAGCTGAAATAGATACGCCCGCCACCCGGCTAGCGCCAGGAGCAGGAGGTAGCCGAATTTTGCCATTCCGGAACGCCACCAGGGCGGATGCACCACAAGGATCAGGGATTTCCCTTTTCGCCATGCACTCTCGCCGTTACTGCCCTCCACATGAAAGGTGTACCACCCCGGCGCCAGCTGGCTGAAGTGCGCAAAACGATGATTACCGGTTTCTACCCAGTCTGCATCCAGCCCCTCAAGCCGGTACCGGTAGCGATTCTTCGACGGATCGGTGAAATCCAGGGCAGCGAACTCGATGGAAAGGTTGTTTTGGTCGTAGTTCAGGTCCAGCTGATCCAGGCGCTCTACCGGCACCTTGATTACATAGTTTTGTTCCGAGTCGGATCCGGCAATTTTCGCTTTCCGGTGATTCACCTCCAGGCCCACTATGTATACCGGCGGCGGCGTGGTATCCAGTCTCAGTTCGTCCGGATAAAAACGGTTAAGTCCGTTAATACCGCCGAACAGCAATTCGACGCCCCGCCCGGATTCGGCCGGCCAATCGTTTTTGCAGTATGCTGCTGTGTTGAACTCATTATCCTGCAAACCAAAGGTTGAGGTAAAGGTCGTGATCTTGAAATCCGGAACTGTACTGCCCGTTCGGGCAGCATGTTCGCCGGTTACGATTTTTGCCAAACCGCGGTTGGTACTGCACCAGAATTCGCCCGCGCGGTTCCCCGGCAAAATTCCGTATACGACATTGTTGAGCAGGCCATCGGCTGTGGTGATGTGCCGGCACTCGCCGGTGCGGACGTCCATAATATTGATGCCGCCGCCCTTGGTACCGATCCAAAGCCGGTTAGCTGATGCGCCTTCATCCGGCAGGATGCAGGCTATGGAGTTGTTGTTCAGCCCGGAGCGGTTGCCCGGATCAGACAAGATCAGTTGAAAATTAACGCCTTGTGATGCCGGCATACATTTGACCAGCCCCAATTGCGTGCCCAGCCAGATGGCGCCGTCGCGGTCTTCAGCAAGGGCTACCGGCAGCACCGCGTTGAGTCTTTTGCCGAACAGATAACCGAAATCGAACGATTCAAAGCGCTCGTTCCGGGGGTTGAAGCGAATCAGGCGCCCGTCCTCGGAAGCGATCCAGATTTGCCCGTCCCGGGCGCGGAGCATAGGATCGCTAATGGTTAGTTTGGCGTTAAAGCTGTACCGGCGTTCCGGGTAAGCATTTGCGCCCTTTGGGTAATAAAAAAGCAGTCCGGTGTTCGTGTCCGGTATTTTACAGAGCAACCAGGCTGCTCCGGAGGGTTCGAAAACCAGGTTGATCTGGCGGCTGGTGGCGCCTGGAAAGGCGGAAGTGCCGGCGAGCGTTCCACGGGCAGGGTCGTAAGCACAAATGTCAAAGGTCCGTTTGCAATAATAATTTGGGCCGTTCGACCAGATGCCACGGATGCTTTCCCCGGCAGCACCTGCGTGAAATTTGCTGCTCACCGGATTGATTTTACGCAAGCCATAGCCCGGCGTGCCGATCCACAAGTTGCCGGAGCGGTCAACCGACAGGCAGCTGGTGGGGACATCTATTTCAAAATCCGGGTTTGTAATATCCAGGTCCTCGCCAGGGGCCAGGTCCCACCATTTTTCATTCATCACAAACCATATATGCCCAGCCACGCCGGCAGCGAGCCGTGTCCACAGCGAATTTCCGGTGGGCAAGGGGAACGACTTTTTCTCCCCCTGTGCAATACGCCACAGAACCCGTTGCTGTGTTTTTTCCTGTACCTGAAAAAACCACATTTCCCCATCGGGTGCGCCGGTATTCATCACAAATTGGGCAATACCCGGTTCCAGCAGAGCCGTATTGATCTGCCGGACAGCGAATGTTTTGGTATTTACGATATATTGACTTTGGGAGGAGGTAACCAGCAGCTCGCTATTTTCGAGATAGGTCAGGTTGATGATCGATTCCGGGATGGGATGGTCGGGCGCTTCGCCTTGCAGGGGCAATTCAATTGCCTGCAGGCGCGCATGTCGCGACAGGTCCGGCTCGGCCGGCAAGCCATTTTTCCAGTCGGCCGGCACGGCTATTCTGATCAAACCGCCACGCGACTGACTCAGCCAGATGGCGCCATCGGGGGTCTCCAGTATCTTGTTTGTATTGGCGCCTTCAAAAAGGCGGGCATTTCCAAAGTTCAGGGGAAAGTGGTGAAACAAACCGGTGGAGGGGTCCAGCAGATCCACGCCCCGCGATTCAAGCCCTGCCCAAAGCCAACCCCGGGAGTCTTCAAAAAGCGCATAACACGTGTTTTCCCCCAGGGAAAACGGGTTGAACGGGTCGTTGGCGTACACGTTGAAATTGTACCCGTCATAGCGGTTGAGTCCGTCCTTCGTGGCAAACCAGAGAAACCCGTCGCGTGTCTGAAGGGTATTGAAAATCATGCCTTGCGAGAGGCCATTCTCAATGGTAATTTTTTCATAAAAATGGACTTGAGCGGCCAGGCAAAACCCCAGACAGCAACATCCGAAAAGCAGGATATACCGGATTTGAACAAACACGGGGTAATGATAGACAATAGCGATGACTTGCATGAAATATTCACATGCGCTTTGGAAGTTGAATGCGTTGCGGAAGATTGCGGAGAAGAAGTGATTTTTAGCTATTTAATTATCAATCCGTTAGATTTCCTCTTGGCCTTCTGCCATTCTTATCTTTGTATGCTTTGATATGCTCCCGCTCGATTCGTTTCGCCTCTCTTCTTCCTGGAATATCATGTATAAGAATCCGCGTGAAAACCTTGCCCAATTGTCTATCAGGTTGGCAAATCGCAACTGTACGCGCATCCTTTTGGACATACCGTCTTTGTTGCTGATAGGGCCGCAACTAATGCCATACTTAAACGTATCATAGTCCACTTTGTCAACTATTTCATACAGATGATGTAGTTCTTCGCTGTCGTCCGAATTTTTATGTGCCATGCGTTTTAAGCCAATTGCCAGCCTGCCTTATTGCTTTGGGTTTCATAATTATAAGTCGGGATATAATTGAATGGGATGCCCATTTTCATTTCAAACGCATCATCTGCCAGGTACAATAATGGTTCGAAAACGATGTCGTCGGGCATTTGAGACGGATTATTCAGTACCTCTTCATAATAATCTTTCCCTTCTGCAATTACTGCGCAGCGAGCGTATAAAAAATCATCCGCCGATACGAAATTATCAGGTTCATTGGCTGCATAGGCCATTGCGTGCGCCCTTGTGTCCAAGTGGTAGAGTTTCGCTGAAAGCCTGTCGGCAAATAGGTAAATGCTTACCACGGGCATTTTGGCCAGCACCGTTACGGCAGGGCTGATTTTGTTTTCCGAACCTTCTTTTGACCAGTCAATTTTGTCAATGACCCGCCAAAAATCATCTTCCGAAAACAAATCGTCGGCAGGAGATTTATCCTGAAGCCGGATTTCAACTTCGGTTGTTTTGCCGAATTTTTGCTTTAAATCGCTGATAAACTGACTGCTTAGGTCATTCAGGCTGACGTTTATTACGGTTGTCATATCAATATCGGTTTATCACTGTAAATGGCTAAATTTAAGAAGGGCAACCCCGCGGCCTGCACTATGGCTCCTCTTTTAAAACATTTTGATGCAAATATAAGCGATTCTAAAAGCGATTCCAAGAAAATGGAAGCGCTCGCAATCAATAGAATTTCACGCTTTCCTGTTGTGGTCATGGTTGGTACACCCTTGCCCGCCCTCCGCTTTTTCGTACCTTCGCCGCCTATTCAAATACTATGAAGCCATTCCTCTCCGTCGTCATTTGCGTTTACAACGAAGAAGACAATATTCGCCCGCTGGTCCAACAGCTGGACGAGCAGCTGCAAAACCTCAACTACGAACTGGTTTTTGTGGATGACGGCTCCCGCGACGAAACCCTGCCGCGCCTGAAAGCCCTCAAACACCCCCGGCTCCGCATCGTCGAGTTCCGCCGCAATTTCGGCCAAAGCGCCGCCCTCGCCGCCGGTATCGAATACGCCCGGGGGGAGTGGATCGCCACTATGGACGGCGACCTGCAAAACGACCCGGCCGACATCCCGCGCATGCTGAAAATCGCCCGGGAGCGCGGCCTGGATATGCTCGCCGGCGTCCGGCAAAAACGGCAGGACGGCATGCTGCTGCGCAAAGTGCCGAGCAAGATCGCCAACTGGATGATCCGTCGCGCTTCGGGCGTTTACCAGCACGACTACGGCTGCACCCTGCGCGTGTTCCGCGCCGAACTGGCCAAAAGCCTGGGCCTCTACGGCGAATTGCACCGTTTCATCCCCGTGCTGGCCGACCTCGAAGGCGCCCGCATGGACGAAACGCCCGTCCGGCACCACGCCCGCCAACACGGCAAATCCAAATACGGCATCGGCCGCACCACCCGGGTCATCAGCGACCTGCTGCTCATCCTGTTTCTCAAACGCTTCCGGCACAAGCCCATGCACCTCTTCGGCGGCTGGGGCGTGCTCACCAGCGGCGCCGGCAGCCTCATCCTGCTGTACCTGTTGGTGGAAAAAATACTGGGCCACGACATCTGGGGGCGCCCCCTGCTGATGCTGGGCGTGGTGCTCGTCATGGCCGGCATTCAACTGATCGTGCTGGGCATCCTGGCCGAAATGCAGGTGCGCACCTACTACGAATCGCAGGATAAAAAACCCTACCGCGTCCGGCATATCCACCAGCCCGAACGGGAGAACGCCTGAGCCCGCTTGCCATGACTTGGAAAACCGCACTGAAGGCCGGCATCTCCATCCTGATCCTGTACCTGGTCATCCGGGCCATCGACCCGGAATTGCTGCTGCGCGTGCTGGGGCAGGCCAATCCGTTCTGGTTGCTCTGGGCTTTGCTCTGGTTCATCATCTCCAAACTGATCGGCGCCTTTCGCTTCAACGACTTGCTGAAAACGGACGGCATCTACCTGGACACCCGCCCCCAACTCCAACTCTACTGGCTCGGCATGTACTACAACCTGCTGCTGCCCGGCGGCATCAGCGGCGACGGCTATAAAATTAAAATTCTGATGGACCATTTCGGGCGGCCGCTCCGGCAGTTGTTTTCCATCACGCTGTTCGACCGGCTTTCCGGCGTATTGGCATTGGGGCAACTCTGCCTGGTGCTGGCTTTCGGACTGCCTGTTTTGCAACCCTGGTGGTGGCTCTGGGCACTCGGCTTACTGCTCAGCGTGCCGGTGTCCTGGATTTTATTTCGAAAAATGATCAAATCCACGGCGCCGGTATGGGTGCGGACGAGCCTGCAATCGCTCGGTGTGCAAGTCGCGCAAACCATCGCTACGCTGGGTATTATCTTTGCGCTCGGTCAATCGGCAAATTGGCTGGGCTATTCCCTGGTGTTTTTGGTTTCCTCGGTGGTGGCCATGTTGCCGATTACCATCGGAGGGGCCGGCGCGCGGGAACTGACCTTTCTTTGGGGCGCCCAGATTTTGGCGCTCGACCCCGAACGTTCCGTGGCCATCGCTTTTTTGTTTTACCTGATTTCAACCGGCGTGGCGCTTTACGGACTTGTTTTCAGTTTTAAACCCGTTTTAAATAACGTGCGTACGGACAATGATTAATTTCAATACTGCCGATTTTTTCAGGTTGTGCATAGCGCCGCCTGCACGTCAACCCCACCCCCGCCCCTCCCCAAGGGGGAGGGGAGACGCGGCAAATTAGTT
>CAZAEZ010000087.1:0-11571 GCA_964484205.1 uncultured Saprospiraceae bacterium
ATCCTACAAAATTAAACTATGCTTACTTTTCGCAAACCACTTGCCGACGGGTATAAATGTGATCAATTGCAATTTTATTGATAATACTGCAATCTTGGGTGGAGCAATCGGATTGCAAAGTTTAAACGAAGGAATTGGAGCGATTTATATTGAAGGGTGCATCTTCCAATCAAACTTTGCAAGCAGAGATGGCGGTGCATTATATCTTGAAACTAGTGATAGTGTTCAATATCCAATAATAATTAAAAATAGCACATTTAAGGATAATTTTGCAGGTTGGAGTGCCGGAGCCATCGCATATGGGAGTTTTAGTTTTAATAGTATTTTCAGCGTTGAGTCCTGTAAATTCATTGAAAACAGGGCAATTACATCTTTCGGCGCTATCGGCTATTTTAGTAATAGTAAAATAAAAGGGAAAATATTGAATACCGTTTTTGATAAAAACACAGGCGGCATTGTGCTGGCGGTCGGAGGTGCAGGAGGCGGGGTTGGAGGTGATAACATTCAATTTGTTGGTTGTTCGTTCCTTGAGAATGGAGCCTTTCGAGGAGGGGCGGTAAGCGGATTGAGCAATGAGTATTTAAATTGTCTTTTTGCAAAAAACTATGCCGGAGCTTTTGGTGGGGCAATTGCATTCTTAGGTCAATCCAGCTTTCGTAGCAGTAAATTTGTCAATTGTACTTTTTTTAAAAACTATGCTATGGATAAAGGCGGGGCAATCTTAATTCATCATTCAACAAAAGATACTTTCTACAATTCAATATTCTATGGTAATTATGCAGACAATTCGGGAAATTTAATGTACTCTCAATTTGGTGGAGCCAATATTTATTCAGATCATATACTTTGGGATTTAAGCGACTGTGCAGAGGTATTAGCAGTGTCAACTCCAGGAGTTGATACCGTTAACTGTGGCGCCAATATTCTATTTGATTCTGTTAATCCATTCGTAGACACGGCATCTTCTAATTTTCATCTGTTGGGGTGCTCTTTGGGGATTGATTTTGGTAATATTGAATACCTACCGTTAGATGGATTAACAGTTGATTTAGATGGCAATCAGAGAATTCTTAATGCGGCTTTGGACCTTGGCGCATACGAGCAAGAAAAATTTAACCTAATACCATATTATACTATTAGCAATGAATCGGATATCGGCATGGATGGAGCCCTAATATTGGATTCAATATTAGGACCATCATCGTCTTATCAGTATACCTGGAATACCGGCTCAAAAGATGCTAGTATTTATAATTTAACTCAGGGTATATATACTGTCACTATTTCAGACAAATCAGGATGTGATACAGTATTAACTTTTGAAATTAATAAATCAACAGGCTATTCAAACTTAAGAGAAAAAGATCGAGCATTGCAAGTTTATCCAAGTATAGCTACGTCTGGAACTCCCGTCACCGTAAGACTTACTGAATCCACATCAAACATTATTGAAATTAGGGTTATAAAGTATGATGGAAAATTAATTAAACAACACAATTATTCGCGCCTAGATACTTTATCCGCATATAATATTTCACTAGTGGATACTGGAATATACAACATCATAATAATTACAGACCAAGGTGAATATTATTCGAAAACAATTTTCCGAAATTAAATTTTATACATTTTAGCCTCAATCTCCAAACACATCAAATGGAGTTGTTACAAAATTCCGTACCAACTTTGCGATCGCGCCAATTGCAGGTGCTAAGAAATATTTGGCTCATGTTCCCATCGGTCTGTTAGAGGCTCGTAAGTTATTCTTTCAACACTAAGCGCACTAAAAACACTAAAATCACCCTATGGCCTTAGTGAAAACTTAGTGACCCTTAGTGTTCTTAGTGGCAAAATCATTTTATGCGACAGCTTCATCCCCGCCTATTTCGCCTTCAACTGCACCGCCAACGCTTCCACCGTGCGCCCGCTTTTTTTCGCCGTGCCGCACCATTTGCCGTTTTTCGCCCTGGCCAGTGTTTTGCGCCCTTTCAGGCGGGCGCTGTACAGGATGTCGTACTTTCCGGCATCGCTGCCCTCCAGGCTCAGGGCAAAGCCAATGATGCGGCGCCGTTTGTTGGTGGTACCGACAAATGCGCCTGCTGCGCGGCTTTCAACGATGCCTTCCGAGGAGGTGTTCACCTGGCAATACAGGTTGAGTTTGGCGGAAGCCGTTTTTAAACCAAGGCTGAATCCGAGCACCCGTTTTACCGGCTTGAAATCGGCGCCTGTCAACACACCCGGCTTAAGGACGACTGCTGCACCCGATTGAAATTGTACGCTGCCTTCCAGCACCACAGTGCCGCTGCTTGCCGCCGGTTGGGCTGCTTTTTTGGCGTTTTCGACGGCCAGCCCGGCATTGATCCGGCCATAGCCATACAGGGTGCTGTGCCCTTTTGCATCGTAAGCGCCGGTTGTTTTGTCGATCTGCACACAGGATTTTCGGATAATTTCTTTCACATCGGCCGGGCTCAGGTCGGGATTGACGGCGAGCATCAACGCGACCACGCCGGCCATGCCCGGGCAGGCTGCCGAGGTGCCGCCGAAGCTGTTGACGTAATTGTCGGCAGTGTAGCCGGCCGGTCCCTGCCGGTCGGTGGTGCGCAGGCCTTCGCTCAGTGGCGCGGGATGCTGAAATGCGCGCCAGCCATAGTCGGCGCTGGGGAAACTTACCCATACCGCCTTGCCGAAGTCGCTGTACACGCAGCGTTTTCCGGTATCGTTGCAGGCTGCCACGGCGATTACGCCGGGATAGCTGGCATAGCCGTCGTTGGCGGTATCTTCGTTGCCGTTGCCTGCGGCAAACAGGATAACGGCGCCCTTGCCGTTGCGGCCTTTTTTCAGGACATATTCCATGGCGAGGCGGGTGCTGTCGGGCAGCCCGGTGAAGCGGTTGTGCACCGAATCCATGGGGTTCCACCATTCGCCGTCGGTTGGGCCCCAGGAGCAGGAGACTACATCGGCGCCGTGGTCGGCGGCCCAAACGAAGGCATTGGCTTCGGCCATGCTGCCCAGGCCGCTGCGCAGGCGGATGGGCATGAGCTGTGCTTCGGGCGCGGTGCCGGAAGCGCCACCCGGCAGTCCGGCCGCACAGGCCACACCGGCACAGGCGGTGCCGTGGTTGTCGTCGTCCATTTTCGGGTTGGAGTCTTTGCTGTTCTGCGTAGCGTCGAAGGGGTGCACGATCCGGCCGGCAAATTCAGGATGTTCGAGGTCGATGCCGTCGTCGATCACGGCGATGGTCATGCCTTTGCCCCGGCTGTACCCCCAGGCTTTTTCGATGTCGATGTGCTGGTTTACGGCTTTCCCGTTGATGGTGGTTTGGGCAAGATGCCATTGCAGGGCATGAACGCCCTTGAAGCGGCGTTCCTGCACAATTTCGGGGTGGCAGTATTCCACCTGTTTTTCTTCGAGCAGTTTTTCGGCAATATTGAACACTTCCAGGCCTGTCCCCTCCGAGGCTTCCACGAAGTAGGCATTGGTGGCAAAAGGCAGTTTGCTCTTGATCTTGAGCTGGTATTTTTCAATGACGGCCAGGCAGTCTTTTTCGGAGGTTTTATCGAGGAATTTGACAAAAAAATTCTCCGTGTACAGCATCACCTCGCCACTGTCGGCATCCTGGAGCACACGGCCGGCAAAGCGGATGTTTTCGTCCTGTTTGAGCGTAGCCCGGGCGGCGTCGCGTTGGCGGGTGCTGCCGCCGGTGGATTCCAGGTCGCCCTTGGGCTCAACGCGGCGCACGGTGATGCCCGCTTCAGGGAAGGCCGCCACTTCTTTGGTTTCGTCGATGATTTCGCGGCTGCCGCGGCTCAGCGATACTTTGTTGATTTCCTTGTTGCCTTTGGTGCGGATGGCGACCATGTCGGGGCTTTCGACCAGTTTGATGGTTTTGCCTTTTTTACCACCGAATTTTACTTTGTACATAGTTTGAGTTTGGATTTAAGTTGGACGGTGCAGGATGAATGGTTTTGGGCGGTTTGCTGATAGTAACGGACGCTGCCTGCCGGTATTTTTTGCTCGCGTGTAAAAGTGTACGTGTTTAGCAGGATCGCCCACAGAAGTGGGGTTTCCCACAGGTTTTAGGGGTCACCCATCGTAGTGTACTTCCCCGCAGATTTCCGCAGAAAAGGCCGCAGATCGACGCAGAATTTGGTCCCGGAGAGAATCAACTTTTCAGCCTTACCCAAAGAGAATTTTTGCGAAAATCTGCGGCCTTTTCTGCGAAAATCTGCGGGAAACCCCTCTAAGGCGGGCAAGCCACAAATCTGCACGAACCCACACGAACCACATACCTAAAACATCACGCCGAGCATCAGGCCAATATTAAGCATTTTACCATTATTCAGGATTTGAATGTCCTGAAATGTCGGTGTCAACGCATATTCAACCATCGGTTCCAGCACTATTGTTTTGCCGGAAAACGCGCTGGCCTGGTATCCAATACCTGCATTCAGGGAAAAAACATAGTTTTCCGGGGCAAACAATTTGGTGTCCATCAATGCATACGCATCGGTCGCTCCGCATTCGTACAGGTTCACTTTTTCCGTGGATGTCAACTTGAATGCGTTTCCCAGGCCAAGGTCTAAAAAAACGTGGTTTCATCCCCCGGTCAGGTTCAGTTTGAGGTTTAGCGGGACGCTGAGGTACACCGCAGTTATGGTTATATCGAAGTAGGAATTGTACAGGTTTGTTTCCCCATTCACCGCAAAATCGCAGGGGAACAAGGGCGAATAATCGACTTGTTTGAGCCGGGTCAAATGCAAGCCAAACCCGGATTTGAGTTGTAACCTCGAAAGCAGGTTTAAGTAAAAATCGCCGTTCAGGGCAAGCCCGGTAGCAAAGTCCGAATCGGCAACAGCATTGTTGTTTACTTTTTGAGCGGTGATCTGGGGCGTCAAACTAACTCCAACATAAAACTTCCGGTCATTCCTTTGCGCGTGAGCAGTGGCAAGAAAAACGAAGGAAACGAGTACCAGGATGGTTTTTTTCATAAAGAGGTGGTTGAGTGCTATTTCTTTAAACCGGAATCAAATCCGCGAAAATCCGTGTTTCGCCGAAGGCGAATCCGCCTCATCCGCGTTCTAATTCCTCTACGTCGGGGAACCGCAATTGGATTTCCGAATGCACAGTAATAGAACGCGGATACCACGGATTCGCCTTCGGCGAAACGCGGATTTGATTCCGGTAAGGGCAATTTTCAAATTAATGGCAAAACATAAGTATAAAATACCTCATTGCTTAAGTTCCCACCAGATGCTTGATTTCGTGGTTTTTGTTCGGATAAATTTATTCTTTTCCAGGATACGCTGCGAAGCAATATTGTCCAAATTCGTTTCGGCCAAAATAACCGCCACGCCGGGTTGGGCAAATGCCCAGGTGGCAATCGCCTGAACTGCCTCCGTCATGTATCCCTGCCCCTGGAAGGCATCATAGGTGCCGTAGCCAATTTCAATTTCCCCGCGTTCGTTGGGCCCGCCTTTGAAGCATAGGTCGGCTACCATTTGATTTTGCGCTTTGGCGATAACGGTCCAGATCGAACAGAACAAGTAGTTTTTGGAAGGGTCGGCCACAGCAGGCAGGAGGGTTTTTTGGATGGCCTTGGCCAGCCTTGGTGATATCTCGCGCGGAATTTTTTCCAAACCAAGGGCGCTTTCCAATTGAAAGTCCGGCTGCAGGTAAGCCAGCAGTTGGCGGTGGTTGAGCGGGATGAGCCGCAGGCGTTCGCTTTCGATGTGCATTTTACCGTTTGGTTGGGTGGATTACAAGATTCCTTCTTTGACAAAAACCTCCACACGCGTACCCGCAGCCTGCCCGGCAGCATCGTACAAATCGGTAAACTGCACAGGCGACACCCCGTTCTCCTGGCGGTTGTGCTGCCGGAGGCGTGCTTCGGTGATCTTCAGGCCTTGCGATTGCCGTTTGCGCGTGGTGTGGCTGGTGTTGGCGGCAGCTGCAGCACGGCCGATGCCGTCGTCTTCGATCGTGCAGCGGATGTGTTCGCCGTCTTGCCGGATATTGATTTGCAGGTGGCCGGCGCCTTTTTTCGGCATCAGTCCATGCCAGATCGCATTTTCAATATAGGGTTGAAAAATCAGCGGCGGCACCATGGCATCGTCGGGGTCCAGCGCCGGATCGAGCGCAATTTCATAGTCAAACCGCTGGTCAAAGCGCATGGCCTCCATGTCGAGGTAGATTTGGAGGGCTTCCAATTCCTGGGTGAGTGAAATTTGCGCGCTTTTTGAATGTTCCAGGATCAGGCGAACCAGCCGGGAAAATTTGGCAATGTAGCGCGATGCATCGGCAGGCTGGTTTTTGATAATGTACCAGTTGATGGAGTTCAGGCAATTGAACAGGAAGTGCGGGTTCATCTGCGCGCGCAGGGCCGTGAGCTGCGATTCAGCGAGGTTGCGGTTCAACTCCCGCAGCTGGCGCTCTTTTTCCTGCACCAGCTCTTCCGCACGGGCGTTGGCAATTTTATCCGCACACAGCGCGGCAATCGTTTTCAGTGTTTGAACATGGTACCGGGTAAAAAAGCCGCGCCGGCTGTGCTCCGAATCGATCACGCCGATCACCTGGCCGTCGTGCAAAATGGGCACAGCCAGTTCGGAAAGCCGGGCCCGGTCATCGACGATGTAGCGCCGGTCGAGCCGGGTGTCGGGCACCAGCTCGGGCAGGCCTTTGAGCGCCGCCGCTCCGACGATACCCTGCCCAAGCGGAATATGCAGGGGGTCTTTCAGGTGGTAGGGCTCCGGACCTTTCAATCCGTAGGCCGCCTCCTGTACCAGCACTTCACCGGACTCGTCCAGCAGGTAAATGACGCAATCTTCCAGGCCCAGGCGGGCGATGCATTTGTGCGAGAGATCCCACAGAATATCCCGCACGCCGGCTTTTTGATAGTCGGCATTGGCAAAATATTCCACCGTGCGCTGGGTTTTCAAGGTGCGCTTGCGTTGTTGCCAGGCTATAAAAATGCCGTAGGCAAGTGCGCCGAGCAAGACCAGCGCGCCCAGGCGAAACCACCAGGTTTGCCAGTACGGCGGCCGGATGATGATCCGGATCGACTTTTCCTGCGCCGACCAGATGCCGTGTTTATTCGCCGCTTTTACCCGCAAGGTGTAGGCGCCGGCGGGCAAATTGGTGTAACTGATGTAGTTCCGGGTGCCGCTGTACACCCAGTTTCGGTCGTAGCCTTCCAACTGGTAAGCAAAACTGGTGCGGGCTTTTTCACCGAAATTGAGTGCGCCGAGTTCAAAGGAAAAGTGATTCTGGTTGTGTGCCAGCGCAATTTCGGGCATGCGATCAATCTGGTAAGGCAGATCAATTTCGGCATCAAAAACGCGAAACCGCTTCAGGTAGGGCACCGGCGGCGAACTGGAATACAAAATGGAATCGGGGTGAAACAGGTGAAAACCCCGGTGCGCGCCGCTGGCAATACGGCCGTCGGGCAGGCGGATCATGGCGCCGATCTTGGCGAACATCCCGTCGCGGATGTCGTAGTTTACAAAGGCCCGGGTGGTGGTGTCCAGAAATGCCAGTCCGCTTTGAACACCCAGCCAAACCTGGCCCCGGTCGCAGAGTACAAACTGGTAGACCAGGTTGCCGCCCGGCACTTCATTGTTGTAGTAGGCGTCAAACCAGGCTTTCTCCGGATCGGTGTTGTGCAGGCGGAGCATGCCGCCGCCAAGTGTGGAAATCCAAAGGTGCCCCGCCGGGTCGATGGCCAGGCAGGTTACCTGGTCGTTGGTCAGGCCATGCGGGGGGCGCCGTTTGTGGTTGAAATGCCAGGTTTTCCCCGTTTTCAGTTGAATGGCGGACAAGCCCAGTTCGTGCCCGATCCACAGACGCCCCTGCTTGTCGGCCAACAGGCAGTTCACGGTGCTTGTCGGGCTCAGGCCGGCCTCCTGAATGCGATGAATCTGCTTTGAGCGGAGGTCCAGCCGGAACAAGCCCCGGCCATTGGCGCCGACCCACAAGTACTGCCCCTGCCAGGCCAGGGCGCCAATTTGCGCGTCGCGCAAACTATCGAATCCGGGACTTGAACTCGTGAAGCGCTGAATGTGCCGCGCCCCCTTGTCGAGGTACAGCAAACCCGTGTCGGAACCGATCCAGCAGCGGCCGTTTTTGTCGAAACACAAGGCGCTCATGAGCACATCCGTCGTTTCATCGGCATCGGAATTCCGGTAGGGAAATACCTCGATTTGATTTTTTTTCAGGTGATACACCAACAGCCCGTTTCCGCGCAGGGTGCCGATGTACAGCGATTGCTTGTCGGGCGAAAGGGCGAAGGCGCGTTGCCAGTTGTTTTTGTCCAGTTGCGGATTCAGATTTGGAAAAAAGAGAAATCCCCAGCTGGTGGCTTGTTTGGTCAGCCGGATCAGGCCGGTCTGGTAGGCCAGCCAAAAATCGCCCGACCGCATGGGCTGGGCACAGATAAACCCGTAGGGGCGCCCGGTAGGCTGGGAAACGCCGATGCGCAAAAATTCCAGGGACTGCGTTTTCCAGTTGACCTTCCAGGCATCTTCCACGGAGCTCAACACGAGCAGGTTTTGTTCGTCCAGGGCGCAAATATCCTTGATCGTGTTGGCGTAAAGGAGTGGCGGGATTTCTTCCGGTTTTTTAAAAATACGCCATTGCCCGGTGGCCGGATCGAGGCGGCACAACCCGGTGGACAGGCTGCCGCACCAAAGCGCACCGGAGGGGTCCATGAACAATTCCTGGTTTACCGGCCGGTACCAGAACTCGACGTTTTGATCGAAGGGGAACAGGGTAAACACCCGGCGTTTTTTATCAAAACGGTACACACCGAAGCGGCTGCCGATCCATAAAATATCCGGATTGTTCCGGTCGGTAACAATTTCGCCCAGCGGGCCGGCAGCGGTGCGGTCGAGCACCCGGCTGTCGGGAATGTCCGGTTGGAACCGTTGGAATTGTTTCGGTCCGGCGCCCGGTGGCAGGTAGTGCAGGGTGAATTTATTGGTGCCCACCCACAGCCCGCCGTCCGGGTCTTCGCACATGTTGGCGATTTCATTGCTGATGAGGGCTGTGGAATCGGCCGGGTCGGCGGCAAAATTGCGCGCGCGTTCCTTGCGCAGGTCAAAATAACTGATGCCGCTGGTATAGCTGGCGATCCAGAGCGCTTCGGTGCGGTTGCTTTTTATAATTTGGCCATAAGGGCCCGGCGCAACGCTCGTCGAGTCGTTTGGCCGGTTGGAAAAAATTTCCAGGGCATTGCCGTCAAACTTGTACAGACCGGACACGCCGCCCAGCCACAGAAACCCGCGGGCATCTTCCGCAATGCAGGAGATGCCGGCCAGAGGCGTTTCGCCCACTTCGGTCAGGACTATCCGCCGGAAGGGCAGGCCCTGCGCTAGCAGCAACCGGGAACCCGGAATGAACAGCAGGAAAAGTGGTAGCAGCAGGCGGGAAGCCATATCAGTTCAGGTTTCGCCCCTGGAGGGCGGCTCTTACCTCGTCTTTTCGGCGCCGGGCAACTTCAATTTCCGTTTTGTCGTGCAGGCGAATGAAGTCTTTGCCTAAAAAATTGTCGATAAAGTCGAGGTTGACCAAATGTGATTTGTGTACGCGTAAAAAGCCTTGCGTGTTGAGCAGCGTTTCGTACTCGCCCAGGGTTTTGGACGAAATAAAGCGGCGTTGTCCGGTCAGGTGAAACACGGTGTAATTGCGGTCGGCCTGGCAACGAATAATTTCAGGTGTGCGAAAGAAATAGGTGCCGTCTGCCGTTGGGATGGCCAGTTTGAATTCGTTTTCCTGCGGGGCCAGCAGGTTGTCTACAAAATTGCGGTACAGGTCGCGCTGTTTGGGCCGGTCTTCGCGGTTTTTCAGGTGTTGATCCACGGCATTGCGCAATTCATCGGGGTCGATGGGTTTGAGCAGGTAATCCAGCGCGCTGAAGCGGATGGCTTTGATAGCAAACTGATCGTGCGCCGTGGTGAAAATGACGTCAAAATTCCAGTCGGTGAGGGAAGTCAGCAAGTCGAAGCCGTCTTGTTGGGGCATCACAATGTCGAGAAAAACCAGATCTGGTTGGAAAGATTGAATTTGTTGCAAGGCTTCCGGAACACTGGCGGCAGTCCTGATCTGTGTAATTTCCGGGACGAAATGTTGAATATGAAAAAGCAGGATTTCACGGGCTTTTTCTTCGTCGTCGACAAGGAGTGCTTTCAGCATTGTAAGCCGCCTCAACTGTTTTGGAAGGTCAAGACGCCTAAAATTAGGTTTTACGTGGAACATGGCCAAGTTGGCCTGTTGCGAATGCTGTGGTTGGCAGTTACTTTTCAAATTTGAAAAATTAAAAGTTGTTCACCCCCTGCGCTGGAAGAATAGGACCCGAATCCAATCCGCAGGCCGGCACGAATTGCCTGACCTGCGGAGGATGCACTCGAACACACGTCTAGAAATCGCTGCTACCAAAGCGGTAGGAAGCAAAAAGCTGGAAAACGCGCTGGCGGGATTTGTCCCAATCGGAAAAGACCTTGCTCAAACCCCAGTTTACGCGGGCGCCGACGCCGATGTTTGGGGTGATCAGGTATTCGGTACCGGCTACAAGGCCGAAATTCATGTTTTTGAAGTCGTCTTTGTTGTCGTAGGATTCTTTGATCTCCCCGTCGTTGTATTTCATTTTGGCGCTCAACAGCATACCGATTTGAACACCGGCGTGCACGCTCAGGCGGTTCCACACCTGGTATTTGGCCGTTACCGGAAGTTGAAGGCTCATGTTGCGCTGTTTGTACTCGTCCGACTCGGCGTCATTGATCCCCTCGGCGGAAAACAACAGTTCGGCCTGGATGTGCAATCGGTCCATGAGGGGCATTTCCGCAAAACCGCCGAAGTGGTAAAGCAGGGCGTTTTTGCCGTCGTTCACATGGGTGGTGCTGATTAGTTGGGGTCCGGCTTTTACGCCGAAATTCAGGTTTTGTGCCTGAATGGCGCCAATCAGAAAAAAGGAAAGCAGGGGCAGCAGGATGGTTTGTTTCATTGTGTGTTGCAGTTTAAATTGTTGTACGAATTTGGTTTGCAACGGATCGTAGTGTTTGTTTTTTGTTCCGTTGTTGGCACAAATGTGCGGGCGCCGGGCAGCGCCTCCAAATCCGTTGATTCAACGGCAAGCTTGTTTATCCTGCGGTAAAAAAGGCAAGCGCCTTACTCACAAATTTCACCCAGCCACTGCTGGTCAATTTTTCCCTGTTCGCCGATGTGGAACACGGCGCCTACCGGGCAGGCGTTGGGCCCGGTGGAGTCGATCAGGTAGCGGTAGTCGAAGCCGAAGTCGATCGGCTCGCCCAGGAGTTGTTTTACGAGGGCTGTGTCGGCGCCTGCGGGCAGCCGGTCGACGACCTGTTGCAGGCTGTGGTAGTCCAGGTGTTTTTGATAATGCCGGCCGTATTGCTTCAGCCGGTGCAGGGTGCAGGAGGCCAGGAGGAGTGTGCTGAAAAGCACGAGCATGGGTAGGCGTTGCATAGCTTATTTTTTCAAAACCAAAACCAGATATTCCCGGGTACTCGAGGCTGTCTCACAAGTAATTCTTTCAACACTAAGAGCACTAAAAACACTAAA
>CAZAEZ010000088.1:0-11140 GCA_964484205.1 uncultured Saprospiraceae bacterium
ACAAAATGGGTAAAAAGAAGTGGTCAACGCTACGTCTCCCCTCCCCTTTTTTGGGCTTCCGATTACCCACAAGTTGATTGAATTTTTTCGAATGTGTGAAACTTGAATGCTTTTATGGAACATGGCACTCCGCCGGGTTCAACCCCACCCCCATCCCCTCCCCCAAAGGGGAGGGGTGTCTGCCCTCATTCCAGTCAAAATTAGTGTTGAGAGCAAGCCCCCCTCCCCTTTGGGGGAGGGGATGGGGGTGGGGTTGAATCGTACGAAGCGAAATGACGCATAAAATTCTACAATTCAGCTTTTTACATATTCTAAAATTATCAATCAACTTTTGGGTAATCGAAAGCCTTTTTTGGGGAGGGGCTGGGGGTGGGGTTGATACAGGCGGAGCGAAATTTCCCATCAAAGACCACTTTCAACTTTTGATTGCCTGTCTATCCAAACAGGCTCTTTTTTAAAAAAACAACTATGGACTTAGTCGAAGTAATAATCCCTGTATTCGCGCTGGCCGGCCTGTGTGCCGGCTGGGTGCTGGTGCAACTGCTGGCGCGCCGGATGGGCACCAAAAATCATTTTGACCGAAAGCCAGGCTGCGGGAAGTGTACTTGTTTTGGTGGGCAATGCGAGCGGGAGGAACAGCACGAAATCGTATAGCAGCGTTAAAAAAAACGCTGCCTTTTGAACTAGGCAATAAAACTGTTGCTTAAGAACCCAATTGACGCACGCAGGAACTCCGGCGGCGTTAATTTTTTATGCCATTTGGTCTATTGTCGGCGTGACTTCGAGTCACGCCGACAATACCGCATACCTTTCCAAACATCATTTTGCCCCTCCACAGCCCCGGCATTTCCCGCGCCCGCGCCCCCTTGCTGTGCAATCCGTTTGGCAAATCCGGTTTTTTGTCTAACATTTCCCGGGTAGGCAATTACTTTTGTTTTTAAGGAACAGGACTTACCGCTAATTCATAGTGACACGGTCTTGCCATAGGGCTAAGCACAAAACAATCAACCACTACCCCGCCCAACAAAACAAAATATGCATCAAAACAAAATAACCCTCTCCCAGCTAGAGCAATACTTATCCAAAGCCGCCTGGATACTAAAAGGTCCCGTAGACGCTTCCGATTTCAAGGTCTATATTTTCCCGCTCCTGTTTTTCAAACGTATCTCGGATGTTTACGATGAGGAATACCAACTGGCGCTGGAAGAATCCGGCGGTGATACCGAATACGCAGCCCTGCCCGAATTTCACCGCTTCGAAATACCCGAAGGCTGCCATTGGAACGACGTGCGGGAAACAACGGCCAATGTCGGATTGGCCATAGAGCAGGCGCTGCGCGGCATCGAACAAGCCAACCAGCAATTTCTGTACGGCATATTCGGCGACGCGCAATGGAGCAACAAGAACAAACTTTCCGATCGCCTGCTGATCGACCTGATCGAACACTTCTCCCAGTACAAACTTTCCAATAGTACCGTCGACTCGGACCTGCTCGGACAGTCCTACGAATACCTCATCAAGCATTTTGCCGATCTGACCAATAAAAAAGCCGGCGAGTTCTACACCCCGCGCTCGGTCGTACACCTGCTCGGGCTGATCCTCGACCCGCATGAAGGCGAAACCATTTACGACCCGGCCTGCGGCACCGGCGGCATGCTCCTGGAATGCGTCGACCACCTGAAAGAAAACAAGGAAGATTACCGGACCCTGAAATTATTCGGCCAGGAAAAAAACCTGACATCCAGTTCCATTGCTCGCATGAACATGTTTCTGCACGGCATCGAAGATTTTCAAATCGTGCGCGGCGATACCCTGCGCAACCCCGCCTTTTTCGAGGCCGACGGCCTGAAAACCTTCGATTGCGTGATCGCCAACCCGCCCTTTTCGCTGGATGATTGGGGCGCTGAAAACTGGGCCAACGATCCCTACGGCAGAAACATCGCCGGCGTCCCTCCCAAAAGCAACGGCGATATGGCCTGGGTGCAACATATGATCAAATCCATGAACAGCACCGGCCGCATGACGGTCGTGCTGCCGCATGGCGCCCTGTTCAGAAAAGGCGCCGAAGGCAAAATCCGGGAAGCCCTGCTCAAGCAGGATTTGTTAGAGGCGGTCATCGGCCTGGGACCAAACATTTTTTACGGCACCCAATTAGCCGCCTGTGTCATGGTATTCAAACAAAACAAAGAAGCCGGCAAAAAAGAGAAAGTGCTTTTCATCGATGCCTCCGATCAGATACGGGTAGGCCGGGCGCAAAACTACCTGGAACCCGCGCATGTCAAGCAAATCCACGACTGGTACCTGGCCTATACCGATGTGGAGAACTATGTAAAAGTAGCCACTCTGGCCGACCTTAAGGAAAACGACTACAACCTGAATATTCCGCTTTATGTGGAGAAGGTCATTGAGGACAATTTGCCCTCGGTGGAAGAGGCTTTGGCGGATTTGAAGTCGGCTTGGGCGGAGAGTTTGGAGGCGGAAGAAAAGTTTAAAACAATCTTAAAAGACTTCCTTGCATGACCCTAAATGGGCCGGTTGTAGCGAGGGGGTGACTCGCAGTCACCCCCTCGCTTGGCCACGGGAACATGAATAAAAAATAAATCAATGACCCAACAACAACTAGAAAAATACCTATGGGGAGCAGCCACCCTACTCCGGGGCACCATCGACGCCGGCGACTATAAGCAGTACATCTTCCCACTGCTCTTCTTCAAGCGCATCTGTGACGTGTACGACGAAGAGTACGAAAACGCGCTCGCCGAAAGCGACGGTGATATCGAATACGCCGCCTTCGCCGAAAACCACCACTTCCAGGTGCCCGAAGGCGCCCACTGGAACGACGTGCGCGCCACCACCACCAACGTCGGCATAGCCCTGCAAGATGCCATGCGCGCCATCGAACAAGCAAACCCCGACACCCTCTACGGCATCTTCGGCGACGCGAGCTGGACCAACAAAGACCGCCTCAGCGATGCCATACTGATCAACCTCATCGAGCACTACTCCCAGCACAAACTCAGCCTGAGCGCCGTACCCGACGACCAACTCGGCAACGCCTACGAATACCTCATCAAAGAATTCGCCGACGACAGCGGCCATACCGCCGCCGAATTTTACACCAACCGCACCGTCGTCAAACTCATGACCATGATCATGGACCCCCAGCCCGGCGAATCGGTGTACGACCCCACATGCGGCTCCGGCGGCCTGCTGCTCAACTGCGCCCTGCACCTCAAAGCCGAAGGCAAAGAATACCGTACGCTCAAACTCTACGGACAGGAAATCAACCTGCTCACCTCCGCCATCGCGCGCATGAATATGTTCATGCACGGCATCGAAGAATTCAGCATCGTGCGGGGCGACACCCTTGCCCGGCCCGCTTTCCTCCACCACGATGCCTTGAAAACCTTCAACGTCATCCTCGCCAATCCGCCCTATTCCATAAAAGCCTGGGACCGCAAAAGTTTCGAAAACGACCCCTACGGCCGCAATATCTGGGGTACGCCGCCACAGGGCTGCGCGGATTATGCGTTTCAGCAGCATATTCACAAAAGTCTCGATAGCAAAAATGGTCGATACGCCATCCTCTGGCCGCACGGCATTTTATTTAGAGATATGGAGGCTGAAATTCGCAGAAAAATGGTGGCAACAGATCAAATCGAAGCCGTAATCGGATTAGGAGCAAACCTGTTTTATAATTCACCGATGGAGGCTATGATTTTGGTTGGAAATACGAATAAACCAGATGATCGAAAGGGTAAAGTGTTATTCGTCAATGGAAAAGATGATGTGGTAGAAAACAAAGGCAATGCACATTTGACTAACGAGCATATCAATAAACTGTATAAAGCATACAAGGATTTTAAGGATATTCCTTTTTACGCAAAAGTTGCCACAATCGAGGAGATCATGGCATTTGATGGGAATATGAACATCAACTTCTATGTAAAAAGAGAGAACACAAGAAATGACTTGTCCTTTGGAGAAGCATACGAAGCATGGCTTAAGCAAGGAGAGGCCTTGAAAAAATCAATGAATAGTTTATTCGAAGCACTGAATTAATATGGAAGCAATATTGGACGGGACAATTACAAACTTACAGATCGACCGTAGCAGTTGGAGAAAAGTAAAATTTGGCGATGTTGCCATCCAACAAAAAAAATCAGTCGATAGAGAAAATACGGACCTGACGAGGTATGTAAAAGGGGAACATATGGGCTCCGAGGATCTCCACTTAAGAGAATGGGGGGAATTAACGGACGAATATTTAGGACCTGCATTTATTCGAAAGTTTGAGGAAGGCGATATTCTATACGGATCAAGACGAACCTACCTTAGAAAGGTGGTGATCGCTCCTTTTTCAGGAATTACCTCCAACACCACATTTGTCATTAAGGCAAATGAGAAACTGATTGATAAGCAGCTACTGCCCTTTATTATGATGTCGGAAGGATTTGCCGAAAACTCTATAAAAAATTCAAAAGGATCGGTTAACCCTTACATCAATTGGAAAGATATAGCCAATTACGAATTCCTCCTCCCGCCCAAAGACCAACAAGCAAAACTCGCCGAACTGCTCTGGGCTATGGATAGGGTGATTGAGGGGTACTGGAATACAAATAAATTATTGGAAATTAACAAAAGAAGAATCTCCTATGATTGTTATTATTCAGAAGAAGTTGATAAAGTATCTTTAGAAGATTTATGTATTAAAATTCAAGATGGAAGCCATTTTTCACCTAAAAATATTTATAATGAAAATGATGGTACTATGTATCGGTATGTGACATCCAAAAATATACGAAGGGGAGGAATTGAATTTAAGGATGATCAATTTGTTGACAAGGAATTTCATGAGTCTATTTATAAACGTTGCGATACAATCAAAGGTGATGTCTTGCTTACAAAAGATGGAGCAAATACTGGGACAGCAACTTTGAACAGTTTAGAAGAAGAGGTAAGCTTATTATCAAGTGTATGTCTGATAAGGGCAAATCCAGAATTGACCTCAAATGAGTATCTATGCCAATATATAAACAGCGATATAGGGAATTTAAATTTGATTAATCAAATGACGGGTACGGCAATAACAAGGTTAACTTTAACGACTTTGAATAAAATCAAGGTTCCTATTCCTTCGAAGGCGCAACAAGAGCAAATAGTATCAAAACTAAATAAAATAGATAATAGCATAACGGATTGCACCAATGCAATTCGAAGTTCCCAATCCCTCCAAAAATCCCTAATCAACCAAATCTTCTAAGCCATGCAAGAATGGTACGAGCCAGATCCAATTTTTTCTTTCCTCGACAATCCCAAAACACAGGAGGAGTTTGCTCAAAACTGGGTCGTAAAAGGCCGTTTTCATTTCAAAGTGCCGGAGAATATCTTAAAGTCGTATGTAACTGCCGAATACCTGATGGCGCATGCCTGGTACCATTGGCCGATGTTTGATGAAGCATTAAAGAAATTATTGGGCATTGTGGAAATGGCCGTGAAATTGCGGTGTGAAGCGCTGCATATTGACTTGAAATTTGAAAGAACTGATAAGCTTGGAAATAAAACTACCGGAGAAAAGAATTTGGCGACCCTAATTGACCAGTTATCCAAGGCAGAACCCTCAAAAGGTTTGAAAACGTGGCTGCATCACGTCCGCTGGTTGAGAAACATGTACGCACATCCCAAGGAGCACAACTTAATGGGTGGAATAGCGGTCAATAAAATCAAGAATATTGTAAACCTGATTAATCTCATATTTCTTGATGAAGCCCCCGTAAAAGCGGCAAAGGCCGAATTTGCGAAAATCCAAAAGGAATTTGCCAATTTCAAAGACGGGGTATTTGTTCTGGAATATGGTCAATCTCGTTACCTAATAACCGAAACAAAACTCCTGGAGGTTTTTCAGGTCGAGGAGCAATGGGTTTATGTATGTTTCTTCAATCTGGTATTGATTGGTTTTTATAAAGATTTTTCAGAACAGAAATATCCACCTTCCCTGATTTTGGCTTTAACCAAACAGAATTTTACCGACGGTGTATTTGAAGCCTTGGATATTGAAAATGAAACAGGAATAAAAGTGTTGAAGACTACAAATCCTGACAACCTGAAAACGAAGGAACAATATCAAAAGGAATGGGAGCAATTATCTGTTACGAATCAAAACTTTTATGCGCTTCATATTCAGGCAGAGCAGGGCGCCAATGTCCGTGACTTGATGTACAAATACTGTTGGACAACAGATTAATTCGTCCGATAATCTCCCACCCTAAACCTGACCATTAAAAACGTAAAGCCATGCCCCCCTTCAACGAGATAAACTGCGTAAAAAGCACATCGCCCACCGTCTGAGCGGGGTGAATCAAAGCATGCAGGATTGCCATTATTCCATATCGCGATATGCGATATATTTTCACAAGCAATTGACTACCAGTAAGCAATTCCATATATTTGCGTATCGCAATATCTGGTAAGAAATGAGTAACAAGGCAATTCCAACGCTGCGGCCACAAGATCTGGTGGTCTTAATAAAACTGCTAATCGAGGAAGCGGGATCATGGAATCAAATTTCCCTGGCTAAATCCCTATTTATTAGCCAATCCGAAATAAGCGCGTCTTTGAAACGGTCGACCTATGCCCGTTTGTTGCAAAACGACGGTAAAGAGGTAGCCCGTCAGGCCTTCTTTGATCTGTTGCGCTACGGCGTTCCATTTGTCTTCCCGCAACAACCCGGGGTGGTTGTCCGTGGGATACCGACCTCCCATAGTGCGGAGCCACTGGTACAGCATATAAGTAGCAGTGAAAACTATGTCTGGCCATGCGCCAAAGGCCACATGCGGGGGCACAGTATTTTGCCGCTTTACCCTTCGGTGATTCAAGCGGTGGAGTTGGACCCGGAGTTGTACGAATACCTGGCTCTGATCGATGCAGTACGCGTTGGGCGCGCCAGAGAAAAAAATTTAGCCTTGGAATTACTGAATAAGAAAATATGCTAAAAAATACGGTCATCAACAGAATGGCAACGGTTAAGATTGCCAAAGCGCTGGGCGAACTCAATCGCGAAGTAGTTTTTGTAGGTGGTGCAATGGTTAGCCTGTACATAGATGATCCGGCCGCGGAGGATATCCGACCAACAAAAGATATTGATCTGACTTTTCAAATTACCACCCTCCACCAATTGGAAGAACTGCGCCAGGCACTTACGGAAAAAGGATTTAAGGAAGATGTAGATTCCAATGTTATATGCCGGTTTGTCTTTGAAGACCTGCTGGTGGATGTTATGTCCACAAAAACAATCGGCTGGGCCCCTAGCAATCGATGGTTTGAACCTGGTTTTCATAAAGCCAGCACCGTTCATCTGGAAGGCCAGGAAGTGCAAATACTTCCACTTCCATATTTTTTAGCGTCAAAAATGGACGCTTTTTTTGATCGGGGCATTGAGGACTTATACGCCAGCCATGATTTGGAAGATATCGTGTACTTGTTCAATTATTCGACGAGGTTGGTAGAGCAAATTCTGAGTGCTGATGAAGCAGTAAAAAATTATCTTGTCGATAGCGTAAAGAAAATTTTAGCAGATGATCGAATTATGAATGCCTTGCCGGGGCATCTGTACTTTGACGGGGTAGACATACGAATGGAAATCATCATCGGTAAAATGAACCAACTCGCCCATGGCCTTCAATGAACTAAACAGCGTAGAGCACTACATCATCCACCGCCTGAGCGGGGTCAACCTGAATGCCCAAGCAGCACAGGAGCCGGAAGTACGGTACGGCACCCAATGGCAGTACAAAACAGCGGCCGAGCTGGAACGCGGTGTAAATGAAGTGCTGGTAGAGTCCGAGTTAAAAGCCGCGCTGGTACGGCTCAATCCCGAAATCGCACAGCGCCCCGAACTGGCCGATGAGGTGATCTACAAGCTGCGGGCCATTCTGCTTTCAGTCAACCAGGTGGGTTTGGTGCGCGCCAACGAGGAATTTTTCAAGTGGCTGACCAACGAGAAAACCCTGCCCTTCGGCGACAACAACCGCCATGTACCCATTCGCCTGCTCGACTTTGACGAGCCGGGCAACAATACCTACCTCGTCACCAACCAATTCCGCATCCACCACCGCGAAACCAAAATACCCGACATCGTGCTGCTGATCAACGGCATACCGGTGGTCGTCGGCGAAGCCAAAACGCCCATAAGGCCTTCGGTGAGTTGGCTGGATGGCGCACACGAAGTACACGAGGTGTACGAGAACAGCGTACCAGCTTTGTTTGTCCCCAACATCCTGTCGTTCGCCACCGAAGGCAAGGAATTGTACTACGGCGCGGTGCGCACGCCGCTGCAACATTGGGCGCCCTGGCGCATCGAAGGCGATGAAGACGCGCTGGCCAAACGGCTGGGACTATCCGAAATCGGCAAGGAACTGTCCGACCTGCTGCACCCGGCCCGCCTGCTCGATATCCTGCAACACTTTTCCCTGTTCACCACCAACAAAAAGAAACAGCGGATCAAGGTCATCTGCCGCTTTCAGCAATACGAAGGCGCCAACCGGATCGTGGAGCGCGTCAAGGAAGGGCAGATCAAAAAGGGCCTGATCTGGCATTTTCAAGGCTCGGGAAAATCCTTGCTCATGGTGTTTGCCGCGCAGAAACTGCGCAAAGCGGCTGAGCTGAAAAGCCCCACGGTCATCGTCCTGGTCGACCGCACCGACCTGGACACCCAGATCAGTGGCACTTTCAACGCGGCCGATGTGCCCAATGTAGAAATGACGGATAGCATCGCTGATCTGCAAAAGTTGCTGGAGCGGGATACCCGGAAGATCATCATCTCCATGATCCACAAATTCCGCGACGCCAAGCCCGATATGAATACTCGCGACAACATCATCGTACTGGTCGACGAGGCGCACCGCACCCAGGAAGGCGATCTGGGCCGGCAGATGCGGGCGGCCTTGCCCAATGCCTTTTTGTTTGGCCTGACCGGCACGCCCGTCAACAAGGCGGACAAAAACACCTTTTGGGCTTTTGGCGCCCCGGAAGACGCGGGCGGCTACATGTCGCGCTATACCTTCCACGATTCCATTCGCGACAAGGCTACCCTGCCCTTACACTTTGAACCGCGCCTCGTAGACGTGCATGTGGATAAAGAAACGATTGACGCCGCTTTTGCCGAGTTCAAAGAAAGTGCAGCGCTGACAGACGAAGAAGCCGATCTGCTCAACAAGAAATCGGCCAAGATGGCAGCCTTTTTGAAGGCGCCGGAGCGCGTGGCCAAGATCGTGGCGGACATCGCCACACATTTTAAAGAAAAAGTGGAGCCGCATGGCCTGAAGGCCATGATCGTCACACCCGACCGCCATGCCTGTGTGCAATACAAGGAAGAATTGGACAAGCACTTCCCAACGGAAGCCAGCGCCGTGGTTATTTCCACTACTGCCAACGACGACTTTGATTTTAAAAAGAAATGGGGGCTGGACAAGGGCGCCCAGGAACAGATCACCGAGGAGTTCAACGACGCCCTTTCCGGCTTGCAATTCATCATCGTGACGGCCAAATTGCTCACCGGCTTCGATGCGCCGATCCTGCAAACCATGTACCTCGACAAATCGCTGAAAGACCACACCTTGCTGCAAGCGGTTTGCCGGACCAACCGCTTGTTCCCGAACAAACACTTTGGCCGGGTGGTCGATTATTTCGGCGTGTTCGATGATGCCGCGAAGGCCTTGCAATTCGACGAGAAGAGCATCCAGCAGGTGATCTCCAACATGTCCGAACTGCGGGACAAGTTACCGCAGGCGGTTCGTGATGCGCTCCAGCATTTTGAAGGCGTCGACCGAAGCCTGGCGGGTTTCGAGGGCTTGGAAGCCGCCCAGGAAGCCATCGATACCAACGAGAAAAAAGATGCCTTTGCGAAGGATTATACCTACTTGTCCAAAATATGGGAATCCCTCTCGCCCGACAGAATCCTCGACCTGTACAATGAAGACTACAAGTGGTTGTCGCAGGTATTCGAATCCGTCCGGCCCGCTTCCGACAACATCGGCAAACTGCTCTGGATGAGCCTGGGCGCCCAAACCACCAAATTGATCCACGAAAATATCCACGTCGGCGCCGTGCATCAACTGGAAGAGTTTGTCCTGGACGCCGATGTGATCGAGGATATCTTCAATAATCCCGACCCTAAAAACACGAAAAAACTGGAGAAGGTATTGATTGCGCGGTTCCGAAAACATGCCGGCAATCCGGTGTTCAAAAGACTCAGCGAACGCCTGGAAGCGCTTCGGGATAAAGCCGAGCAGGGTTTGATCACGTCCATCGAATTTGTAAAAGAGCTCTGCAAGATCGCCAAAGAGACGGTGCAGGCTGAAAAGGAATTGGAAGAAGCGCGGCAAGAGAAAACGCCGGTGGCAGCGCTTACCGAGTTGTTTCTAGAATTAAAAACGGATCAGACGCCGGCGGTGGTCGAACGGATTGTTGCGGATATTGATGCTATTGTGCGGGTGGTTCGGTTTCCGGGCTGGCAAACTACGAGCTCCGGTGAACGGGGTGTTCAGCAGTCTTTGCGCAAAGCCTTGCTGAAGTATCAGCTGCATAAGGATCAGGTGCTTTTTGACCGGGCTTATGGGTATATTAAGGAGTATTATTGAGAGAAGGCTACTTTATTCAGTCATTAAACCTTTACAAACCCAACCCAGCCATGTTTAACCCAGTACATCTTGAAATTTTGAAATTGGGGGTAAAAAAGTGGAATAAGTGGCGAAACGAAAACTTGAATATTGTTCCTGGTTTGGATGGAGTAGACTTAGTTGGGCGTGATTTAATACACGCCAACATGGCTGCCGCAGACCTATATGGTGCAAAACTTAATGGAAGTAAATTGCATGGAGCCTCATTTTTGGGCGCCAAAATGACAGATGTAGAACTGGTTAGTGCTGACCTGACCTTTGCGGATTTAAGAGAATCTGACCTGAGTGATGCGGACCTGAGTGGTGCAAATCTAAAAAATGCACATCTTTCATTAGCAAACCTTAGTGGCGCAAACCTTTGTAATGCTAACTTAGAAGATGTTGATTTGATTAGCACCAATCTTAACCGTGTGAGGTGGTTTAATTTAGCCGGACACATTAGTGAGCCACTTTTGTTGATTTTT
>CAZAEZ010000089.1:0-10949 GCA_964484205.1 uncultured Saprospiraceae bacterium
TCGTCAATCTGTTAAAAATAAATATTCCTTAAGTTGATGGCTATGGGGGATGGGGAGGGGTGATTCAACTGACAAAATAAAGAAAGATACGCCGGTTTAACAGCTGGTTCTGTCAGACGCGAAGCCAGGCACCATGGTCAGAGAAGCCGCCAATGCAGAAAGTGGATTGGATTTTATCCACAAATTGGCTGTCGCACAAAAAGAAACAGGTGAAACACAATATTGGCTTGAACTCCTTCATGCAACAGATGTCCTGTCGGATAAGGAGTTTCAATCCATATTTGCTGATACGGAGGAGGTTATGAAACTGCTACGCAGTTCAATTCTTACCAAAAAGAAAAACATGGCTGTAAAAGGGAGCGCTATTTTCCTCGCGCTCATTTGCGCCTTGATATTATTGTAGGCCTATTCATCACTCATCATTCATCACTCATCATTCCTTTTAGCCTCCGGCTCAAACAGGGCGAGAATAATATTCCCCATGTAAACACCCAGGGCGGATTCAACCAGCGTCAGGAACATGATCATATCCTGAAAATTGAGGATGTTGGGCGCCAGGGCTTTGAGCGAAATCAACAGCATGACCGTTACGAAATGCCCGTGTACCAGCCAGCGCACCATGTTGTTGATCGGTTGGCTGTTTTTCCCGTTCAGATTGGGTTCGGTTATGCTCCGGCCGATATAGCGAAAAACGGCGCCGCCATACATCGCGGTCACCGGAGCCAAAATACCCATCAGGGAAGTAAATTCTTCAAAGTCGAAACCGCGCAGCAGGTAGTACACACAGGAAATTCCAATCAAGATAAAATGGTAGATCAGTATTTGCCTGGCGACCCGGGCGCGAGGCGAAAGCGTGGTAGCGGTTGAAGTACTGCTTGCTTCAACTTTGGATTTTGTCGTTGTCGTGGCTTGAGATGCTGCCATAGCCTGAGTTGTGCTCGTCATTGGCGAAGATAATCCAATAATTTTTTAAATAAATGCCTCTGGTAAATTTCCAGATTGTTCTTATAACGCGTTTCCATGTCTTTATAGTCGTTTTTCCGGGGAGGAAATATTATTCCACTGCCATATTTCCCCTGAAACTCCCAGGAAAGCTCCACATCCGGCCCTTTTTGAAGGCCTTTGACATAGATCCGGTGGTATTCAAAATAGCCGTCGGGGCAGATTTCGTAGTTCAAATGGGTGACTTCCAGGACAAACTCGTCAACCGTGGTGTAGGAGCTGTCGACCCGGGCTTTCCAGAGGATAGGCGTTCCTTTTGACTTGTAGGTGCTGGCCAGATACCGGCGGGCGTTGGTACAAATAACTTTGACCGATTTCCCCGGAATGATGGCCGTGTTGTCGCCAATATTGATGCCCTGCAGGGTAACCGGCATGCGCACATCCGCCACAGCGCCGGCGCGAATGCTCCTGCCATCTACAGGTATGTAACCATTCCGGCTGTTGATGCGGGCAATAAAATGCGCCGGATCATGGCAGCGCACCACCACCTCTGCCTGTTCTTCGTGCACTTCGGCCAGAAATGCCCACTTGTGCAGGAGCCGTTCGTGAAAAAACTGGCCATGCTGGCGGCGGTTTTCCAACTGGAGGCGTTCCCAGGCACATTGCAAGGAGTCGCATACGCGAACGCCCTTGTAGGATGCCATTAAAAACAGGGTAGTTTTCTGTGGGGTGACAGCCACACTATCCGCGTAGATGATCTGATCCAATTGGTTTTGGCGGAGCCAATTTTGAAACTCCGGGATTTTGGCCCGGAAGAAGGCGAGGTCTTGTCGCAAGTCGACCGCTTGAGCCACAAGTGTGTTCCGACCCGGAAAGGTCAGCAAACAAGACAGTAAAAAACCCACAAACAGGCAGGATCGCATAGAAGGTAGTTTTGTGGCAAACCGGAGCAGCGAAACAATAGACGGCGGATGCACTGCCCTTATTTTCAAGGTTTTTCACTTTAACGTTTTGACAAAACTTGTGCGGCAAAGGTGTTAACCTTCAGGGCGTTTTGTCAAGCACGCGGCGACAGAGAAGCAGAATTTTTCGATCAGTGCAATCCGTTACCCCAAAAACATAATCCTCCCCCCCATCCCGAATGCCCAGTTTTTTCCGCATCTGCACTACCGAGTCCGGGAAATTGCGCGTCGCCACATTGGCCTGGCCATCCGGAAGCACTTCACGCAATGCTTTGCGGTCGTATTTCAGCACGGCTTCCACCGAAAAGGTCCGGCCCGGCACATTCGGCACAAGTGCTTCACTGGTGTACAAGTGCGTATTCGGGTGTAGTTTTTGCAAGCCAAAACGCAGGGCAAATGTTTTGAACGCCCCGGCTTTGAGCACCGCCGGATCGGGCTCGTACACAAACTGCTGCGGCAGGGAAAAGGCCGGGGCTGCCGCCTGCTCCTCCACGCGGGTAAATTGAAAACCGGGCGCCCCGCCGCCCAAACAAACTACCTCAATCGGGACGGCATCGATTGGCGGCGCATTTTTTTCCAGCAAATACAGCACCTCCTTGCACTCGCCATCTACCGAAATCACCCAGACCCGGCTGACCAAACCCAGTTGCTGGATGGCCTGCGTCAGGTCGAGCATAGGCGCCGTTTTGATCAAAACCCGGTCGGCTTTTTCCAACATTTCCGATTTGATTTCCAGGACATTCGGCACACAATCGGCCAACTGAAACACCTTGCCTTTCTGTTCGTGCCGTCGGCCGGGGTCGAGGTAGATCAGATCAAAGTGTTGAGCGGTGTGTTTCAAAAAAATTTCAGAATCCGCTGCAATGACGTTGATATTCCGGGCTCCCAGTACGTCAAAGTTGTGCCGGACGATTTCAACCAGTTGCGGTTGTTGTTCGACGTACACTACCTGTTCAAACTGCCGGGAAAAAAACCAGCTGTCGACACCCATACCGCCCGTAAGGTCGGCCATGGATTTTCCGGAAAACAACCCGGCTTTGAACCGGGCCGTTTCTTCGGAAGATGCCTGCTCCACCGAGCGTACGGGCGGCATGATCAGATCGAAGCGAAACCAGGACGGGACTTTTTCCCGGACTTTCCGAAACGCCTCGATCTGGGCAACCGCCACCGGCACCTGCACATCGGGATACCGGTTGGCCGAAAGCAAAAGCCGGTGCAGGTCGGCCTGCAGGTGATCTAAAATAAATTGCCGGTCGGCGGGTGTGAGCATGCTGTAAATGTCTAAAGTTTGGCTTTATCTTTGCCTAACCTCTTGTAAAAGGACCATTTTGGTTTAAAAATGAAAGCAATACTAAACGTTTTTTTTGCTACCCTGGGCTTACTCTTGCCATTGATTGGATTGACGCAAAATGCCGATATTCAGGACCTTGAAACAAAATTACGCTCCGTTGCAGGTGTGGAACGCATCGAAACCTTTGTCGCGCTTTCCGAAGCCTATCTTGCTGCAGGCGACTATGACAAAGCGCTTGAACATGCCGAAGACGGCACCGACCTGGCGCAACGGATGCGGCGCAACAACTACCTCGCCATCACACTCAACCAGGAGGGAAAAATTTTAGCCATTACCGGCAAACGCGGGTTGTTTGGCAAAGACCGGGCTGCAGCCAAATTCCGGGAAAGCAACCAACTGCTCAAAAAAATGAACCGCCCCAACAAGCAATTGTTCCTCGACAATCTGGAATCCTTGCGGACTTTGGCGGAAAAAAATAACCGCAAGGACGAACTGGCCGAGATTGAAATGGAAATCAATCGCGCCAAAAACCTGATCGAAGCCCTGCCCAGCAATCCAAGCATCGCGCTGGAAAAACCCCTGACACGGCAGGAACTTCAGGAAGAGTTGTCTGTAATTACCGATCAATTGCTGGATCAGCAAAAATCGCAGGAAAGCTCCACCCTCCAGCGGCTGAACTATGAAAAAGAACGGCAACAACTCCAGGCCGAACTGAAACAGCAGGAAGCGTTCATCGATCAAATGACTGAAAATCAGATGAAAGCCGCCCTTCTGCTCATGCAGCACCGAACCAAACTCGACTCGTTGGAATACCGCAGCAACCTGGACGCGCTCAACGTGACCAATGCCGAACTGGCCCTGCGCGAGTCTGAAAGCAAACGGAATTTCTACCTGGCAGCCATGGTCGCCATGATCATGCTGGCGGGCGGCGCGGCATTCAGCTACTACCGGGCGCGCCAAAACGCACGCATTTTGCGCGAAAAAAACAAGATTATCCGCTCCGAACAAAAACGCTCGGAAGAACTCCTGCTCAATATTTTGCCGGCCCTCGTAGCCGAAGAATTAAAGAAAAACGGCAGCACCAGCGCCCGCTATTTTGACGATGTGGGGGTGCTTTTCGCCGATTTTGTCGGCTTCTCCAAAATAGCGGAAATCCTTTCCCCGCAGGAATTAGTGAACGAACTGGACACTTGCTTCCGCGCTTTTGATGATATCATTGCCAAATACAAACTGGAAAAAATAAAAACCATCGGCGATGCCTACATGGCCGCCGGAGGCTTGCTCAACGGCGGTGGCAGCCAACTGCGTGACATGGTAAATGCCGCCCAGGAAATGCAGGCCTGGCTGACCGAATGGAACCTGGAACGCAGCACTCGAAACCTGCCGGTTTTTGAAGCCCGCATCGGCATTCATTCCGGACCGGTGGTTGCCGGTGTGGTGGGCTCCAGGAAATTTGCCTTCGATATCTGGGGCGATACCGTGAACATCGCCGCCCGGATCGAGTCGGCAGGCGAAGGCGGCAAAATCAATATTTCCGGCGAGGTGCACAACGTCATCAAACAATACTTCCCCTGCCAGTACCGCGGCAAAATACCCGCCAAAAACAAGGGCGAAATTGACATGTACTTTGTTGAAAACTAAGGATTCAGCACCGGTATTCTGGACCGCCATACTTGCGGTAACGGCAATCAAACTGTGCGCCCACCTGTATGTAAATACCATTTACGGCTTCCATCGCGATGAACTGCTTTACCTCGCCCTGGGTCAACACCCCGATTGGGGCTATTGGTCCAACCCTCCCCTTATCGGCTGGCTGGGCTGGGTAGCCCAGGAACTGCTGGGCGGCTCCCTTTTTGCCGTGCGGTTGTTGCCCACCCTGGGTGGCTGTGGAATTGTCGTGCTGACCGGCATGTTAGCGCGCGAACTGGGTGGCGGCCGCTACGCCCAATTGCTCGCCGTGATAACAGCCGCTGTTTCCCCGGCCTTTTTACGGACCAGCATGCTGTTTCAGCCGGTCGTTTTTGATATTTTAGGTTGGACGCTGCTCTGTTACCTGTTCCTGCGCTACCTCAACACCAACCGCCGTGCTTACCTCCTGTTTTTCGGCATTTCCCTCGGCATTTTTTTTCTGAATAAATACCTGATCCTGCTGTTCATAGCAGCCCTCACACCTGCCCTGCTGCTTACTCCGGCGCGCAACATATTGGTGCGGCGCGACACCTTCTTTGCCGCGGGGCTGACTTTGCTGGTCATGTTGCCCAACCTGATCTGGCAATTAGCCAACGATTTCCCGGTAATCAGCCACATGCGGGCCTTGCAGGCAAACCAGTTGGTCAACGTGCAGGCAAGCGATTTTTTATCGGACCAGCTGATCATGCACTTTACCGGCTTGCTCGTTTGGGTGCCCGGCCTTTGGTTTCTTTGGAAAAGCAGGATTTGGCACCACCGGATTTTCTTATACCTCGTGGTAGGTGTTATTTCACTTTTACTGCTTTTAAAAGGAAAACATTATTACAGCCTGGGCATCTACCCGGTACTGATGGCCGCCGGTAGTGTTTTTTGGGAAAAAACGGTGACAAAAAAACTTGTCCGGGTTGCCCTACCGGCTGTCATGATCGGCTTGCTTTTGCCCATGGCGCCCTTGGCTCTCCCCTTGTTCGCCCCGCCCAAAATGGCTGAATATTGCATCTGGGCCCGGGAGGCGCTACATTTTGATGTCATTACCCGCTGGGAAGACGGGCACCATCACAGATTGCCGCAAGATTTTGCCGATATGCTGGGATGGCCGGAGATCGGGCAGGCAGCAATCCGTGCTTACCAGCAAGTACCACCCGGTACGCCCGTCCTGATTTACGGGGAAAACTATGGCCAGGCCGGCGCCGTGGATTATTTCGGACGGAAGGCCGACTTACCGCCTGCAGTGAGTTTTTCCGACTCTTACAGGCTCTGGATGCCGCAACATACCAATGCGGAAACCCTCATTTACATCAACGACGAACTCGGTGACGATGTGCAGGCAATCTTCGCCGATATCCGGCCAATGGGCAGCGTCCGCGACAGTTTTGCACGGGAGGTTGGCACCACCGTGTACCTGTGCCAGGACCCGCGCCGGAGTTTTGCCGATTTTTGGGCTGAGCGGGTCCGGGAAATACGCGGGCAGTAATTGGACCCGGTTCAACTTTTGTTGATTTTTTCGTCCCACGTACTTCCGGGTCAACATTCAGGCACACTGCAAATGTAATTGCCGCCCCCGGTACTGGTACCAAACCACCCCGTCGTTTCCCCGCAGTTCGCCCTGAACGTAGCGGACCAGGATGGCCAGGGTTGTCGTGGTAGGATTGATGGTTTCCGGTTCTTTTTGGAGGATGGCGCTGACGTAGTTGCTCAGCGTTTTGTAGCTCAACAGTTGGCCGGTTGTTTCTTCGATGAACCAGCTGAGGGCCTGGGCTTTGCCGTGCGGCAGGGAGGCGAGGGGTTCGCCAAAGGCTTTGGTGTGCACGTCGTTGAGCAGGGTTTGGAAAATGGGGAATTCCGTGGATTGCATGGATGCTTTGGTTTTAGGTAAACAGTGTTCCCGGCGGGGTTGCTGTTTGAGAGAATTAGTCGCATTTCAAAAATATTTCCCAACCATTTCCAAGGCATTTCCAAAGAAAAAAGGCCGGCGCCCTGAAAATTTGTGGCGTTAACCGGTCATGCAAACTGATTTCAAACACCTGCTTTTTGCATTTGCCGGGTATGTTTTTTCAAATGCCCCCACCAAAGGTGGGGGGTACGTGAACCTCTAAATTTTAACCGATGAAACAGCTTACTTCCCCAATTCTCCGCCTGCTCACAATTTGCGTGGTATGCGCATTTTCGCAAAACAGCTTCGCACAGGTCAGCGGCACCAAACCCGAACTGATCCTGTACAAACACAACAGCGGCCCTGCCGGCGCCGAACCGGTGGTTCAAGGCGATCTGCTGGGCGAGATCAAGTTTAACGCCCTCACGGAAATCAACAATGTGCCGACGGCCGTTTCCATGCGCGTGTTCGCAACCGGCCCGGTCAGCCCGGGCATTGTTCCGGCCAACCTGATCTTCCGCACCGGCGCTTCCGGCCCCTTCGATCGCATGGTAATCACCGACAATGGCCTGGTGGGCATCGGTACGCTCACACCGGCCTTCAACCTGCACACGGTTGGCAACACGCACACCACCGGCGATTTTTTCGGCCGCATCCACTTCGACGACAACGCGGCCTCCAATGATGCGCCAAACACGTACATCGACGAGGCCTATTTCGAACGGAAAAACCGCTCGGTACTCACCGGCGGGCTGGCGCTGCCTCCCAGTCTTAATGCGCAGGGCGGCCTGCTCTCGCTCGCACCCGGTGGCGCCGGCCTTGACCACCAACTATTCTTTGGCGACGACGGCATCTGGAACCGCCGCAAAACCGGAAATGCCGCCGACTGGATCGGCGCCGACTGGAGCAAACTGCTCACCAGCGAAGACATCCACGGCACACCCAACCGCATCGCTAAATTCACGGCGCCCAGCGCGCTCGGCGACAGCCAGCTCTGGGAT
This sequence comes from uncultured Saprospiraceae bacterium, assembly GCA_964484205.1. GTDB lineage: Bacteria > Bacteroidota > Bacteroidia > Chitinophagales > Saprospiraceae > M3007. Next base: position 7,759 of record CAZAEZ010000089.1, read on the forward strand.
GACGGTACCAACGTCGGGATCGCAACGACCACCCCGACGGCCAAACTCGACGTGAACGGCAACACCCGCCTTGGTGGCGACGCCACGGTCAGCAGCGACCTCCAGGTGAACGGCAACGGCACCCTGAACGGTACCCTGACAACCGGAAGCAACGCATCCATTGGCGGCAACCTGGGTATCAACGGCAACGCTACCGTTGGAAATACCATCGTAGTTGTCAACAATGCCAACGTGGGCGGCGACCTGGCCGTGAACGAATCGGCACACATTGCCCAGGATGCCCGCGTAGACGGCCGTGTTATTGTCGGCAATCCGCCCACTACTCCGGGCACCTACATGCTGTACGTGAACGGCAGCGTGATCGCCACTGAAGTGAAAGTGGCCCTGCAGGCCAACTGGCCCGACTATGTGTTCGAATCGGATTACACCACACCCGACCTTGCCGAGTGGGCCGATTTTATAGCAAAAAACAAACACTTGCCCGGCGTGCCTTCCGCTGCCGAGGTTTCAAAAAACGGTGGTATCGAACTCGGCGAAATGAACCGCGTGCTCCTGCAAAAAGTAGAGGAATTGACGCTCCTGCTGATTGCGCAGCAAAAAGAGATCGACGCGTTGAAAGTCGCTCGCCAAACAGCTCAGCACTAACCAATTGTTCACCGCAAAAAACACTCAAGCCATGAAAAAATGGATCTTTCTGCTCGCGCTGTGCGCAGCCGGGCAATACGCAGCGGTGTACGGTCAAACGCTCAGCGACAGCATCCGGCTACAAGCCTGGAACCGGTTGGCAAAACCGGGCAGTACCCTGCGCGGTCTGAAGGTACGCGACGAGCTGAAAATCGCCCCGCGCGACTTTTTTACCGACTGCAAAGCCGCACTCGGCACGGTTGCCCGCGACGAATTCCGGCTCCTTCGCACCAACACCGACGAGTTGGGCATGACCCACTTCCGCTACCAACAATTTTACCGAGGCTACCGCATCGAAGGCGCGGTGTATACCCTGCACGAACAGCATGGCCGCGTCGAAACGGCCAATGGCCGGATTTTACCCGCTTTTAAAGCGGAAGAACCGCCCGCTGCCGTCGCTGAAGAAAAAGCCCTGCAATACGCCCTGGAACTTGTTCCTACAAAAAACTACCTCTGGCTGGATAAAAAAGCCGAGGAAGCGTTGAAGGAACGTACCAATGACCGGGAAGCCAGTTTTTATCCCAAAGGCGAACTGGTTTGGTTGCAAACCGTTGCCGGGGAGGAATTCCGGCTGGCCTGGAAATTCGACATCAACACGGCCGACGGTTTGTCGGAATGCATTTACCTGGATGCGGCCACCTATGGTTTGCTGAAACGGTACCCGCTGGACATTCACTGCGACCCGGGCTCGGGAACCACAACCTGGCACGGCACGCAAAACATCAACACCAGCCAGTCGGGCAGCAATTTTATTCTGCTCGACGACTGCCAGACGCCGAATATTCATGTGTTCAATGCCCAGGATTCCTCCTCCACGGCCTTTTCCACGGAATACACCGACGCCGACAACAACTGGAATACGATGGCGCAGCAATCCGCAGTGCAAACATTTTTCAGCCTGACCCAATCCTGGCAGTATTTTCTGAACCGGCACGGCCGCGACAGTTACAACAACGGCGGCGCTACCATCAACGGCTACAACCAGGCCGGCTTTATCGGCAACAATGGCGTGCGCAACTGGAGCAATGCCAGCTGGAGCCCCGGCCTGCAAATTTTCCGCTTTGGCGATAACGGCACCGACGGCTCCGTCACCGACGACTGGAATACGATCGACATTGTGGGGCATGAATTCGCACACGCGGTCACTTCGAATGAAGCCGATCTGGTGTACGCCGCCGAATCGGGCGCGCTAAACGAATCCTTCAGCGATATTTTTGGTGAAATGGTGGAGTTGTTCACCACTGGTTCGCAGGATTGGCTGGTGGGCGCCAACCGCGGCTACATCCGCAACATGAGCAATCCCAACGACAGAAACGACCCCGACACGTACCAGGGCACAAACTGGGTTTCCACCGCAGGCACCTGCGACGGCACCAACGACCAGTGTGGTGTGCATACCAACAGCGGGGTACAAAATTTCTGGTTTTACCTGTTATCCGACGGGGGCAGCGGCATCAACGACAACGGCGATTTTTACACCGTGCAGGGCATCGGCTCTACAAACGCCGCCAATATTGCCTACCGCAGCCTGAGCGTTTACCTGAACAGCGGATCGGGCTACGACGACGCCAAATGGGGCGCCATTCAGGCAGCCATCGACCTGTTCGGCGACTGTTCCAACGAGGTGCTCCAATGCGCCCGCGCCTGGAATGCCGTAGGTGTGTACAGTGCCGACGGGCTGGGCTACGACATTGAAGTGGATTGCCCGGTGCAGGATTTTGTGCATGTGCTCGGCTTCCCCTATTTCCTCGATGCCTTCAACGACATCCGGTCCGATTGTGAAATTGCGCCGTCGAATGGCGCGCCGGTCGTGTACGAAGCCGGACATGCGGTGTTGCTCAAACCGGGCTTTGCCAGCGGCGATAATTTTCACGCATACATCGACCCATGTCCGGGTTCGGTGATGGCGTTAATGGGCTCCGGAAATTCCGGCGACCGGACGCAAAACGGTCCGACCAGCAAACAGTTGCCGGTGAATTCCGTCAGTCTGGAAGCTTTTCCGAATCCGTTCCGGTCGAAACTGCGCATTCAGTTTGAAGTGCCTGCGCCCGGGCCGCTCAGCCTGCGTTTGATCAATGCTTACGGCCACACCGTGTACACCTGGTACGACAACGAATCGTTGCCGCAGGGCGAATACTCGGTTCTGTACGCGCATACCGGTTTGCCCAATGGCTTGTATACCCTGGAAATGCGCTCGGCGGGTAAATACTGGTCGCGGAAACTGGTGAAGGTGGGGGATTGAACTTCCGGCTTACTCGTCCTGCGGCTTCAGGCCCGTCCATTACACACAAGTTTATTCGAATGAATTTTTGTGCTTTCAATGCCACGGCACGGCACGGCAACCCCACCCCCATCCCCTCCCCCAAGGGAGAGGGGGGCCTGATTTCGTTATACTTTTCGATTTCATAAACGCAATCAGGCATTAGTTAGAGGGCAAGCCCCCCTCCCCGCTGGGGCTCCCGATTACCCACAAGTTGAACGATTTTTTGGTGATGTATTAAACTTGA
>CAZAEZ010000090.1:0-10785 GCA_964484205.1 uncultured Saprospiraceae bacterium
TTTTGGGATGGCCTCTCTCCAAATGCTGGAGGGGGGCTTTTTTATTTACCCGCCGAAGCCTTTTCAACTGCCGTAGCCTTTTCAACTGCCGTAGCCTTGGCGTAGGCTGTGGCGTAGGCTGTGGCGCAGGCGGGGTTCCCAACCGAAGGTTAATACGATCTGCCCACCAACATGCACAACGCTGCTTAATTCTAATTTCGATAATGATTACCTTCGCGCAACCAGAACTGACCGGTTGGGCTTTTACCGATTCCATTTCTGCACTAAACCTATGCGTGATATCACCGACTTGATTGGCCGGATTTTCCTTTCCGCCATTTTTCTGTTTGAAGCAGTGGATTCCATACTTTTTTTCAATAAAACCAAAGAGACCATGACCCAGCACGGGTTGACCTGGAATCAGGATATGTTGCTGTATGGCGCCATTTTTTTACTGGTGATGGGCGGGATCATGGTTTTGTTAGGCTATCGCTCCACCCTTGGCGCAATCATGCTGCTGGTGTATTGGTTTCCGGTTACCATCATTGTCCATGATTTTTGGGTTTTCCCGGCAGACCAGATGCGGTTGCAAAGCATCCTGTTCATGAAGAACATGGCGATAATCGGGGGGCTGCTTATGTTAGTGGGTAAGGGGAGTGGACGATACAGCATACGACGCTTACTGGCCACGACAAAAGTTTAACGGCATCAGGTTACTTTCGCCCGCTTGATCAATTTTGAAAAATAGGCCGGAAAAAAACGTTTGACATAAACGCCCAACACTTCTTTTCCGCCAAACCAGACCTCTTCTTTTCCTTTTCGGATCGCACGTAAGATGCGATAGGCGGCGCTGGCGGGCGTGATGCCTTTGCCGGTAGCGTCGTCCATCGTACCCTGTGGTTTGCCGGAACCGGTTAATGCGTTGATACTGATATTGGTACGTACAAAACCAGGACAAGCTATCGTGATCCGGACAGGTGAATCGCCCAGTTCGGCCCGAAGGCTGTCGAAAAAGCCATGCAGCGCATGTTTGGATGCGGCATAGGCCGAGCGGAGCGGAGAGCCGAATTTTCCGGTCAGACTGGTGACGACCACGATATGCCCGAGCTGGTGGGTCAGCATACTGGGCAACAAAGCCTTGGTGAGCGCGATAGTGCCGAAAAAATTGATATCCATCAGCCGTTTATCCACTTCCAGGGGGGTATCCAATGCCCGGCCACGCTGGGAAACCCCACCGCAATGGATCAGTATGTCCACTTTTCCGACCTGTTTTAAAACAGTGGAAACAATGCCGGAAATCGCATCGTGCTGCGCCAGGTCGAGCGGTTGAACCAGCACACTAGAAGCGCCTTTAGCCGTTGCTTCGGCAGCCACACGATCCAGTTCTGCCTGATTTCGTGCAGAAATAATGAGCTGAGCGCCCGCTTCGGCGCAGGCGTACGCCAGTGCTTCACCGATCCCGGAAGAGGCGCCTGTTATCCAGATGCGTTTTTGGAAAAAATATTCTTGCATGGTTTTGTTGTTTTTAAGGCTTTATCCGTACACCTGCTTCCCGTTTCGTTCACAGAGGTAAAAGTGCCATAACATCCTGGAGCCGACACTGCGCCAGGGCCGCCAATGTAGGGTTTGTTTTACAAATGCTTCGTGTACCGGTCGCTCCGGAAGACCTTTCAATACCCGAAAGGCTTCCTGCATGGCAATGTCTCCTTTTGGCAGGATATCCGGCCGCAGGAGGCACTCGGAGAGGTAGATATCAACGGTCCAGTCGCCAATCCCTTTCAATTTTTTTAGCCGTTGCCCGACAAGTTCATCCGGAAGTGCCGCAAGCGCAGGCAAATCAAGATGTCCGTCGAGTATTTCCTGGGCCAGGGCCCGGGCATAGCTGGTTTTTTGCCGGCTAAATCCAATATTTCGCAGGGCGTCGTCCTCCAGGTTTAAAAAAGCCTGAGGCGTAATTGTGCCCAGTTTTTGTTGAAGTCGTTGAAAAGCCGCATTTGCAGAAGCCAGCGAGACCTGTTGTTCCAAAATAATATGAACAAGGGTGGAAAACCCCGGCTCCCGGGCCCACAGCGGCGGGTAGCCGTATTGCCGGAATACCCGGGACAGTGCCGGGTCGCGTGCAGCCAGCCAATGTGTTGCTTGCTGAAGTACTGTTTCGTTGAGATTCTGTATCATTGTTGCAAGGAAAAACAAATGTACGACGCAACGTGAACATCGTAACCTTAACCTTAAACCCGGCCCTCGACAAAAGCACCACCATCGACCGCCTGGTGCCCGAACAAAAACTGCGGTGCTCAGCCATCCAGTTTGATGCCGGTGGCGGCGGAATTAATGTTTCCAAAGGCATTCGTAAACTGGGTGGAACGAGTACGGCAGTTTTCCCGGTGGCGGGAAACAACGGCCGCCGGTTGCTCGACATTTTGTCGGCCGCCGGTGTGCAAACCAAAACACTTGAAATAGACGGCGAAACCCGGGAAAACCTGTCGGTCTCCGAAACAAGTACGGCATTGCAATACCGGTTTACCATGCCCGGACTGGCGCTGAACGAAGAAATGGCCAATGCCTGCCTGGATTTGGTGCGTCAACTGCACCCGGACATTCTCATTGCCAGTGGTAGCCTGCCGCCGGGCCTTCCCGTCACCTATTTTGAAAAAGTGGCCGCGTTTTCAAAGTCGATCAATGCAAAATTTGTTTTGGATACCTCCGGCGCCGCGCTCCAGGCGGCAGCCGATGAGGGGCTGTATTTGCTTAAGCCCAACCTGGCCGAACTGAGCGCCCTTGCCGGCGTCCCGGAATTGGAAATTAACCAGGTGGATGATGCGGCGCTCGACATAATCCATCAGGGCAAATGCGAAGTGGTGGTGGTTTCCCTTGGGGCGCAAGGCGCCTTACTGGTTACCCGGGATGGCTTCGAACATATTCCGGCGCCAACAGTAAAAAAACGCAGCACCGTCGGCGCCGGCGACAGCATGGTTGCCGGCATGATCTGGGCGCTCGGCGAAGGCAAGTCGCTCCGGGAAATGGCGCAGATTGGTGTCGCTTGCGGCACGGCGGCAACCCTGAATCCCGGAACCGAACTTTTTAAACCTGAAGACGTGTGGCGTTTACAACATTGGATAAACAATTTCGGCGCACGCTACAGGATCACAGATTTTTAAGATTAATGTCTATTTTTGCCAGCCTCAATTTTCAGGCCTCTCATTATGATAAATTTGATCCTTTTTGGCCCTCCCGGATCCGGCAAGGGTACGCAGGCGGCACGCTTGGTTGAAAAATACAAGCTGGTACACATTAGCACCGGCGATTTGTTTCGCTATGAAATGGGAAACAACACCCCCCTCGGGCAACAGGCAAAAGCCTATATCGCACAGGGCGAACTGGTTCCGGATGAAGTAACGATTGGCATGTTGCGCAACAAAGTGGAAGCACACCCTGATGCCCGGGGATTTATTTTTGACGGATTTCCACGCACCATTCCCCAGGCGAAAGCCCTCGACCGGCTGATGACCGACGAAAAAACACAAATTCACGCCTTGCTGGCGCTCCATGTGCCCGATGAGGAAATTATCAAGCGCATTACCCTTCGGGGCGAAACCTCGGGGCGCAGCGACGACCTCGATGAAAACATCATTCGCAACCGGATCGACGTCTACAAAAGTGAAACCAGCCCCGTGTACGACTATTATGCCGGGCAAGACAAAAGTCATTCCATTGAAGGGCTGGGTACCATTGATGCTATTTTTGACCGCCTTTGCGCGGTGATTGATGCCGTTGGCTAGCAATCTGCTGAGTGGAACTGCGGCCTTTTGTCAAAAGGCCGTACTTTTGCCGGGTCATTTATTCCACCTTAGCTTATGGCACTCCCAACCAATCCTTGGCAAGCACTTTGGCAACGGCTCCCGGCGCCGCTCCAAAACCGGTATTACCTGACCCTGCTGATCTTCTTTTTTATCCTAATTTTCCTGGATAAACACAGCTTTTGGACCCAGTGGCGCCTGCACAGCGCACAATCGCGCCTGGAATCCGACAAGGCGTTTTACAAGGAAAAAATTCTGGAAGCGCAGCAAGAGGCCGAAGATTTTGAACTTACCAAGGAAAAATACGCCCGCGAACACTACTACATGAAACGCCCCAACGAAGATGTCTACATCATTAAAGAAAAAGAATAACCAGTCTCTCGAACGATCATTTAACTTCTCCATTCTACATGTCAGTTTTAGTCAATAAGCACTCCCGGATTCTTGTGCAAGGGTTTACCGGAAAAGAAGGCACTTTCCACGCCGAACAAATGATCAGCTACGGCACGAATGTGGTTGGCGGCGTAACCCCCGGAAAAGGCGGCCAAACGCACCTCGAACGCCCGGTGTTCAATACCGTGGAACAGGCTGTTAAATCCACCGGCGCCGATACCTCCATTATTTTCGTTCCCCCGGCGTTTGCAGCCGACGCCATCATCGAAGCCGCACAATCCGGCATTAAGGTAATTGTGGCCATCACCGAAGGCATTCCGGTGCAGGACATGGTGCGCGCCAAGGCATACATCGACACCAAAAACTGCCGCCTGATCGGGCCAAACTGCCCGGGCATCATCACCCCGGATGAAGCCAAAGTCGGGATCATGCCCGGTTTTGTGTTCAAACGCGGCCCAATCGGCCTGGTGTCCAAATCCGGAACACTCACGTATGAAGCTGCCGACCAGGTAGCCAAAGCCGGTCTGGGCATTACCACGGCCATCGGTATTGGCGGCGACCCGATCATTGGAACCACGACGCTGGATGCGATCAAACTGTTTATGGACGACCCTGAAACCGAAGGTATCGTGATGATCGGCGAAATTGGCGGCTCCCTGGAAGCCGAAGCGGCCCAGTGGATCAGCGCCAACGGCAACAAAAAACCGGTTATCGGTTTTATCGCCGGACAAACGGCACCCAAAGGCCGCAAAATGGGCCACGCCGGCGCCATTGTCGGTAGTGCCGACGATACGGCAGCCGCCAAAATGCGCATTATGGCCGAACATGGTATTACCGTGGTGCAGTCGCCCGCTCAAATCGGACATACCGTGCAGCAGGTGATGGGTTTGGTGAAAACCTAGATGCATGTTGTAACCTGTCGGGTCAAAAAACTATCCCGTTGGGGCAGACGCAAAGCGTCCATCCCAACGGGATAGTTTTTTGACCCGACAGGTTAGCTGTTCCCAATACCCCCCCGGGTATATGCCGAATCAATCCACGTCGGCAAGATGACAAAAACTACGATGCAGTTGGCACGCAATTCCTTGTAAAACAAGCTGGTAAAATTTAACTTGCAAGCGTTTGTTTTAATACCCAACCTTAATGACACCTGCTCATGAACAGTCTTCTACAAGTGCTCGCCTTGTACTTTTTAGCTTTTTCAGCCAGTGCGCAATGCCCACCTGTTTTATTGAATTGCCCCGACGTTCCGCAAATGCTTTGCGACGAAACAATCAATAATAACCAAATCTGGAACGAATCGTATTGGTACGATCTGCTTTACGAGATACACGACTTGCCCGAAGGCGCCGCCGATCTGTCGCTTACCATTCTCGATGTCTGTAAAACAGGACCGATTTCCATAAAATATCGCCTGTACCTCGACCTGGATGCCAACGGGAGCCAGGAAACCATTGTCGACAGCGATGCACTACCCGGCTGGAACACGGTGTATTTCAACAATGCCAACGCCGACAGCCTTAGCGGTGGCGCCGCGCACAGTTTCGACGAACGCCCGGTACTGCCCGAACTGAAATTCGGCTTTGCCCTGCAAACCGCCGCCAATGGCGATACACTGACCGCCCACGTCCGCTGGAACACGCAACAAAACCCTGAAAACTACACGCCGGCCGAACTGCCGCTCGGGGCCACACACCGTATCGAATGGACGGTAACGCAGGGCGCCGAAACCAGCACCTGCGCCTGGGACTTTATGGTGGAAGATTGCAAAAAACCGGATGTGGTTTGTGTCAATGGCTTGAGCGTCAATATTATGCCGACTAAAATGATCACACTCTGGGATACGGATTTTTTAAACTATACCATCGACAATATTGCCCCATCCCAACTGCTGACTACCGGAATCCGGGAATTCGGTACAGGCACAGGATTCCCGCTCAACCCCGACGGTACGCCGCAGAAAACCGTAACCTTCAATTGCACAGATCTGGGCACGAAATATGTTGAAATTTGGTCCCTCGATAAAGCCGGCAACGCGGGGTATTGTGAAACGTATGTGCAGGTGTTGAATAATTTAGGTATTTGTGAACCGACAATGGGGCTTGTCCCTGTGGCTTGTATAACGCATCATTGCGATGACCAGCCCATGGATGAGGTGCAAATGTCCTTTGTCGGCGGGGCGCCGGGCATTCCTCCGGTTTATCTTCCGCCTTACCTCAGCCAAACCGGCGTAGATGGATGCTGGAACCCAATTGGAATTCCCTTGCTGAATGGTTATTCGGTCAAACCTTCATTTGACAACAACCACCTCAACGGCGTATCCACCTTCGACCTCATACTCATCAACAAACACATCCTGGGTACCGAACCACTCAACACACCCTATAAACTCATGGCTGCCGATGCCAACAACAGCCGCTCCGTCACCACTTTCGACATCATTGAATTGCGCAAACTCATCCTCGGCATTTATCAGGAATTGCCCAACAATACCTCCTGGCGCTTTGTGCCGCAAGCCTACGTTTTTCCCAACCCGCAAAACCCATTCCAGCAGACGATTCCAAATACAGCCACGTTCAACGTTGGAACTACCAGCTCTATCGAATTTATCGGCGTAAAAGTCGGCGACGTCAACTGTAATGCCGTAGCCCACAGTTTTTCCGCTCCTCCCGATGATCGGGCAACAACCGCGCTTGTAATGTCCGATGTCACGCTTGCAGCAGGCCAATTGCTTGAAACCGAATTGTATCTCCCCACCGAAATGGACTGGCAAGGCGTCCAGCTCGCGTTGGAATTTGATCCGATGAAAATTGCTCTGGAAGCGGTAGAATCTGCCGGATTACCCGGATTTGACGCATCAAATTTCGCCCAACCCAAGCCCGGCATTCTCACGCTCAGCTGGTTCAGCCACGAAGCCCGGCAATTTCACGCCGGCACCGCTGTTTTGAAACTGCGCTGGCGCGCAAACACCGCCCTGCAACTTTCGGAAGTGCTGCGGCTGGCGCCAAAACAACTCCGTCCGGAAGCGTACACCCGGGCGGACGAAACGCAAACCCTGCAACTGCTTTTCGGAAATCCTCAGGGACGCGCCGTAACGACGGTTTTCAACCCGCAGCCCAACCCAACCGGCAACGGCGCCCGCCTCGCCGTGCAGGTGCCCAGTGTTTCCAACACAACCCTGGAGTTGTTTGATCTGAACGGTCGCCTGGTTTTTCAAAATCAAACGGAATTGCCGGCGGGGTTGCACTGGCTGGATCTGCCGGCGGATGCGATGCCTGAAGCCGGTGTTTATTTTTGGAAGATACAGTTGGAACGCGAAGTGGCCACGGGGCGCCTGGTGCGGTTTTAAAAACCTGTCAGGTCAATTTTCAACAAAACGGCCACGCTGAGGCGTGGCCGTTTTGTTGAAAATTGACCTGACAGGTTAGAGGTTCATCCGAATCCGCCGCTCCGCCGGCAGGTAATTGTTCCAGCGGCCGGGCACAATTTTCAACCAGCCCAAATTCAGCCCCCGGTACCGTGCCAGCACCCAGCCTTTCCCCGGAGCGCCGACAGGCAGCTCAAAAATTTCTTTTTTTAAAAAACGCAAAGCCTGCTCGCGTGCAAGTTCAACGCCGGGCAGGGTAGGGGAGCAGCAACTGCTGAGCGCCAGCGCATGGCCCGGAATAAAATCCCGGCCTTTGAACGCGCCGGCATACAGGCCGAACCACTTGTTTTTCAAAAACTTGTCCAGCACGCGAAAGTCGGGCTCCAGGGCCTCCGGGAATGCCAGGATCTCACCTGCCGGTGTTTGGAAAAACGTCAGGGCTGCATCGGGCCGGAACCAGGGCGCCAAGGCCGGAATTTGTTTTTTCGGCAAAGCCTGCAAACTTCGAAACCGGGCAGACGCACTTTGACTGCGCCCGGCGCCCGCTTTTTTTCGAAACAAGCTGATAAAAAAACCTTCGCCGCGCAGCCGGTGCGGGAAAAATTGGTAGCCATGTCTGCTTTCCACAATGCCCCATTCGGACGGTAGCGAAAGACGGGCCGCATCCAGCGCAAACTCCCGGCAAAGCCAGGCCGCATTTTCATCATTCTCCGCGGCATTGTAGGTGCAGGTGGAGTACACCAGCAGGCCACCGGGTTTCAGCGCGTCAACGGCACTGCTGAGGATGCGTTTTTGTCGCGCAGCGCAAAGCAGCACCTGCTCCGGCGACCATTCCCGCGCGGCATCCGGGTCTTTGCGAAACAGCCCTTCACCACTACACGGCGCATCGGTTACCACCACGTCAAACCAATCGGCCAACTGGGCGAAATCTTCCGCTTCCGCGCTCGTCACGGCGCTGCGCGGGTCGCCCCAGCGTTCCAGGTTTTCGCGCAGCACGCCTACCCTCGAACGGATGACCTCGTTGGAAACCACCAGGCTGCCGGGCAGGGCGGCCAGCAACAGCGTGCTTTTGCCCCCGGGCGCTGCACACAGGTCGAGCACTTTCAGGGGTGCATCCGGCGCCAGTGCCTGGCGTAAAGCTTCCCGCAAAAACATCGACGAGGCTTCCTGCACGTAGTACGCCCCGGCGTGCAGCAGCGGATCGAGGGTAAAAACGGGCCGTTCCGGCAAATACCAGCCTTGCGGATGCCAGGGCACCGGGCTGGCCGCTGCGAACAACGGATCACCGCCGGCTGGTTTTTTTGCCGGGTTTTCCCGAATGCTAACCGGTGCGGGCGCTTGAAAAGCCGACAGGAATGCAGCAAAATCTGCGCCCAGCAACTGCTGCATTTGTTGTACGAAAGGTGGCGGGAGTGCATTTGTCATGGCTGGAAAAATGGCTGGCAGCGTAAATGTACCACGGTACGCGCACATTTGGCCGGATCGCCTTGCTGTCTAATCCTGGCGGAGCATTGTCCCGCGCGGGACAACGGGCGGGCAAAAAACCGGGAAAACCGGGAAAACCTGAAAATCGTATCTATTTTTACACCGTTCAACAGAATTCAGCGCTCGTTTATTTACGGAGATTTCAACTATGAAAGCAGATATCGCCTTGCTGGCTATCATACAGCAGATCAATCAGGTCATCGTACAATTAACTGCGGAAGACTATCAACGGCAATTGGCAGAGTTTGAAGGGAATACCCTGGGGCAGCACTTTCGGCATATTCTGGAGTTTTTTCAATGCCTCGAAGATGGTGTCCAATCGGGAACGGTAGACTATGCTGCCCGCAACCGGAATCCGATTTACGAAAGTCGTCCGGATGTTGCTACTGCCGCTTTTGAAGCATTTGCACACGCGCTTCCAACCGTTGATATGCAAGCGCCGGTGTCGGTACGAGCCGAGTTTGGCAGCGATGATCGGCCTTGTTACGAAAGCACCGTTGGGCGCGAACTGCTTTTTGTGTACGACCATGCGATCCACCACCTGGCTATTATCAAAATTGGATTGGTGTGCCAGTTTCGGCATGTCAAAGCGGGAAAGGACCTGGGCGTGTCGCCGTCAACGATCAAGGCGCGGACGAAAATGGAAAATTGAGTTTCCGCCATGCATTTGCATCATTTTTGCGTACAAACCGTCCAGACAAACGCACCGCCGGAGTTATCCGGGAGTTCCGTTTTTTCAAAATACAGGTGAAATGCCTGCCGGAAGTCGTCCTTGCTGATCCAGCCCGTCGTTTCGGCGTAAAAACTTTTCCATTCAAAAGGATCGAGGCGCATGTGTCCTCTAAAATCCAGCTCCTTCAGGCCGTAGGCTTTGTACAGGCTTTCCTTGGCGGTCCAAAACACGTGCATGAGGTCAAACTGTTCCCTTGGGCTGTATTGCTGCAGGAACGCTGCTTCGTCCTGGTTCAGGAATTTACCGGCCAGCCGCGGCATTTTACTCACAAGCACCTGTAAGTCACAACCACAAATTTGATTTGCCAGCATGGCGCCCACGGTGCCGTGCGAATGGCTGAGCGAACAATGTAATTCCGGCCGGTGCAGGAAAAAGGGTTTGGCGAACGCGTTTTTGCCGAGCGGCAAACGCACATTGGCGCCGGTGAGCAAATGCAACAACCAGCGCCCGGCCAACCACTCCAGCCGCCGAATTCCCTTGTACCGGTCGAGGTCGGCCGCTTCATCGGGGGTGAGCGGAAGGTCCTGGCGAAAGTAGGTTTCGTCTTCCGTGATTTGCCAGGTGCCGAAACTGAGCACCTGCCCGGGGTTTGCATCCCCGTTGAACGCAATATGACGGGTGAAAAGCAGTGGCATGACCGCAAATATGCGGCAAAAAGCAGGAAACTTGTCCTACGGCCTGAAGCCTGTTCATTACACACAAATCGGCGAAAATGAATTTTTGTGGCTTCCGTGCGTCAACCCCACCCCCATCCCCTCTCCGCCGCGGGCTCACGATTACCCACAAGTTGGTTGCAATGCTTTTAAAAGGATCGAAATCGACGGGGCATTTTTCGCAAATTGCGCTCTGCCGGGTCAACCCCACCCCCGACCCCCATAGCCATCAACTTAAGGATTCATAGGGCTATAAAACTTTTAACTTTTGACTTTTCAAATTTGACTTTTGACTTTCAAGGCAGTTTTCCCGCTCGTAAGGGCTCAATAAAGTCAAAAGTTTAAAGTCTAATTTGAAAAGTTAAAAGTGTACATCCC
>CAZAEZ010000091.1:0-10347 GCA_964484205.1 uncultured Saprospiraceae bacterium
GGCACTTAATTTTCAACTATTTTCTCATGCTGAAAACTTGGCGGCGTGAGGTATAGTTACTGGTATCAAATGGTTTCAACCTGTTCTAATATTTCAACTTTATATTCAATTTTAGAGCAACATGACAGTAGTTATTATTTCAAAATAAAAGTTTCTGAATATCTTGAAAAACTAGAATCGGAGGTCCCTGGTCAGATGACTAAAGCATTAATTGATGTTTACAATGAAATTTCAACGTATGAATTAAACTGGGCAGACTATGAAAGCGCTCGTATAAATCATCAAAAAGCCCTCAATGTGATCCAAAGGCTTGAACCGCTTACCGATTCGGTAATTGTGGATCATAAAATAAATTTGCTCTGCAATTTGGGCGGCATACTTGTTAATCAAAACAATAAAGATGCTCTTGCCTATATTCTACAATCCGAAAACATGATAGCAGGTGCGGCGAAATATGACTATTTACACGCCCTAAATTTGGAAAATTTAGTTGCTTACTACTTCAACCTCGACCTTTTTCCGGATAGCCTTGAAATCTGGGCCCAACAGTCTCTCGAACTAAAATACAAGTTGGACACACTATACCCCGGTACCGATGATATTGATATTCCGCGCACCCTGCGCAACCTGGCATATATCCAATTCAAAACTCAAAACTATACCCAGGCTTTAGCTAATTTTCAAAAATCAAATGAACTGGGATCCATGAACGCCGAGGATAGTTATGGCGTAAATAACTGTGAAAAAATTACCAATACCTGCTACCTCATCCTCGAATGTTTTCAAAACCTCAACCAGCCGGACAGCGCTGTCCAAACCCTGAAAAAAAACTACGCTTTCCTACAACGTTGCCCTTTTCAACACGACCACAGCCCGGATTTGGCGTACAACTTGTTAAAGCAAATGCGACTCCAATACAGCTATCAGCAGCATGATTCCGCCTACGCTGCCGGTAAACGGGCAATTGCACAGTATGAAAACCTGCTCAGTCGCGATACAACGGCTTTTGCCGCCTATTTGGCCGAGGCCTGTAATACTACGGGAGTACTTGGCCTGAAAAAAGAAGACCCCAATCAAACCATGCGCTATTTTGAACGGGCTGCCGTCTTATACACACACATTGCTCCTTTGGATACGCAAGCGATAGAACCCGAACTCGCCCAGGTATATCACAATATCGGCTACCTGTACTTAGCTACTGAACTGCCACGGCAGGGCATTCCATTCACTATTGAAGCAATAAACCTTCAGAAAAAATACTGCCCGGAATTAGTCAAAAGCTATGTACAATCAATAAACCAGTTACTCCTGTCCTGTCCTGGGATTTGCCCGGACAGCCTGCTCCGGGTTTATTTATTGGAGGCGCTTCAAATATTGGCGGAGTCAGGCATAGATTCCAATAAATCATTAGAGGTAGAATTTGAATACCACAACCGGCTGGGAAGTATTTATTTTAATGCGGGGAAATGTGAGGTTGCAATGAACCATTTTCGCCGAGTAGCAGAAATTTACCAGATAGGTTTTACACTTGGAAAAGCAGATTCTGCCAATTACGGGGTAGTCTTGGCCGATATCGGAGAACGCTATCTTGCTTGCGGTGATATCCCGAGCGCAGATTCATGTCTTAATGCTGCATTCCATTGGTTCGATATGCTGGAAAAAAAGCACCCACAAACCTATAAAAATCTGGTCACCCAAAAAATTCCGTGGCAGGCCCTGCGCTATCACATGCGCAAACAGGATGCATCTGCTACAATGAAAGATAGTATTGATGCGCAACAGAATATCATTGACATAAGTGCTACTTTGATCCCCGAGGCCCAAAAAACAAATCCCCGGTTTGCTATTTCCTTAGCGGAAAAAGCATCTTTCCTGGCTTGGCATTTGATAAAAATTGGAAAATATGCCGAAGCAGAACACTATTCCCGCCAAGCATTATTGTTTAAGTCAATCTATAAAGCTGCGAATAAAAACCTGGCCCTTGCCCTTTTGCTGCAGCCTGGAAAAGAACAGGAAGGCCTTGAACTTTGCCGCAGGTATGCCGATGAGATCTACCCCTATAAGCATGAGGCAGGCGATACCTTCCGGGATGTTTTCCTCTTTGATTTCCAGCGCCTGCGCGAAGCCGGAATCTCCTGCCCTGCATTTGAGGAAGCCGAGCAGTTTTTAAGGAATTAAACTCAAATCTGCTCCAGCAACCGCTCCTTCAACTTCTGAAATTCTTCGGCAGTGATTACCCCCTGATCGCGCAGTTCGGCGAGTTTGCGAAGTTTGTCGAATTGCTCGTTGGAGCCGTTGGCGGGGCGGTCCGCGTCTGTTTTCAGTTCTTCGGCCACTTTTTTCCCGGTGTCCATTTCTTCGGTGTATTCGCGGCGGGCGGTTTTAAAGTCCAGGTCTTCGAGCGTGCCGCCTTTTTGGAAGTGGTTGGCCACTACCTTGCCCAGGGCAAAGGTGGAAGCGCCCGACAACACCGGCATGCTCAGTTCCCCAACCACCGTGCCGACGCCGGGGATGGCTTTCACCAAACTGGCACTCAGACGGGCAATACCGCTACCGGCAATGGCGGAGACGACGTTTTTACCCAGGGTATCGAAAAAACTGACGTTGTACAGTTTAGCCAGTTGGCGCAGCATGTTGAGTTGCACGGCGCTCACTGCCAAAAGATCGGCGCCGGGAAATGGCACCAGAGCGGCACCCATCGAAAATCCGACGTGGTTTTTAATAATGTCGTTTGCTTTGGGGAGTTTATCGGCGTGTAGCATAGTTTTTGAGTTGTGGTGGAGGTCCTTTTCCTGGTTGATCAGGTTCCAGACGGTAAACAGCCAGGAGGTGCGTGATGCGTAAAGTGTTCGAATCATGTAAACCATTTTCGGATGCAAGTATGTGGGTAAAGCCGGGGGCTGGGCCGGTTTAAACGACTTAGGGAATCAAAAATACGATGAAAAGGGGAAAAATGGGACCTGCCCTTGCGTCGGACCTGTCATTGCCAACTTTTCAAAAACTACCTAAAAACCACAATCTGCTCGTGAGTCCCAGCGTGTCGAAACTGCCACAAGGAATGTGAAGTAAGAGATACCACTTACAGGTGAGCGTTTGCAACGCGACACCTACCGCCATCAAGTAGTCATTTTATATTAATCCTCAGAAAATTAGATTTCGATTGCATCCCATAGCCCTGAACATCAATTAAAAACAACCCTTTGTTGCCTAAATGAATAAATGGCATTCCTTGAATATCTATTTTTTCACAAATAATTTCACCATTATTATCTTCTACGCAAATACCTTTTTCTAACAGAACAAATTCGGAACGATTATCATCGCCTCTAACAAAATTACCACAGAAGTATGAACTGACAATTTGATTGTCATAAAGCAGTACTCCCGTCACACATGCATTTGCCTTATACTCGGTATGTTTATTTACGACATTATTTCGCGCTAAATCAATGACGTAAAAAAAGCTGCCATCTGAAGGAGATAACAAGTACTGCGTACTATCCACAACCTGAAATCTTGATTTATAAAGCCCTCCTTTATAAACCGGCATACGCTTGGTTTGAATACCTCTATTGTTATATATAAATAAGTGTTTGTTATCAATATCGTCTAATTTCTTAGTGACGAAGGCGACTGTCCCATCTATTGAGGAAATATATAATTCCGACTTCAAAAGATGATTTGAAAGCGTAGTCTCCCAGATTAATGTACCGTCCAGTGCATAGCATTGCACATAACTATTCGGTGCTGCTTCTACCGGATTGTCCATAAATGAAATAGCGAAAAGTTTTTGATCCAGGTCAATAGACAGGCTCCCATTTGTATACGCTGCCTTATCAATATGAATACTCCTGGATAAAGAAGATGCATTTTGCTCCTTCCGATAAACAGAAAAAAGCAGCCCTCCTGAAAATAAAAATGCTTTTTGTACAAATCCGGAACCATCCTCTAATGGATAGATTTCATCTTCTCGTTCATCACTACCTAAAATGCTTACACTACCTTTTCCAATTACCCGGTTGGATAAATCATGCACCTCAACTTCGTAATACGCGTTTTTAAAACCCAGCCCTTTATGTAGTCTTGACACTGTAAAATACTTTTGGTTTTTCGATATGCCAATGAATTCGTCTGCCTTAAAATGGATAGCACGCTCATTCGCACCGTCAAAAATTTCTAATTTGTACCCATTGGCTTCCGGCGACTTACTAAGGTTTATATACTGGTCATAAACATCGCGTTGCTTTACGGGCTCCAGAGTAATCCTTTGATAATCCAAATGTGGAGCTTCAATAATCAGCTGTTCATCCGTAGATATCACAGACTTTTTTTCTTCAGGCGACTGACCAGCGCACCTCTGTTCTGTAATTCCCACAAAATTGAACAGGAGGATAAGGCCAACATTCAATAGAAAATTTGAACGGTAGGTCATGATGGCAAGTTGGTTTTATTAGAACTATTCAGGCAGCCACCTACCCCTGCACCGGCCCCGTCATCACCACCATCGTAGGCGAAGGATTCCCCTCCGGCTTGTCTTCCGAAGAAATGGCAAACACAGCCACTTTATCCTTGAACGGCAAGGGTTGCCAGCTGTCCCGGCTATCGACCATGCCAAGACTTTGCGGCACCGGGTTGCCTTCCACAATGGCCCAAAGCTGGAAATACCGGCCCGGGTCGGGCGCCGGCAGGCTGTTGATGTCGAGGGCTGATTCGCGGCGCACCGGGTTGTACCACACGGTAGCCGTGATCTTGGGCGTCGGGCCGTCGCTCAGCACCACAGTTTGAGTGTTTCGGTCGCGCAGCAGGGCGATGATCTCCTGGAGTTTCGCCTGATTTTGGCTATTGGTTTCACAATTCTGCACCTGGGTCTCCAGTTCGGCGATCCGGGTATTCTGGCGCTGTGTTTCGGTAATGGAACGGAAAAGTTGCACGGCAAAAGCACCCAGCAACAAGGCGGCGGCCAGCCAGCCAAACCAGGGTTTCATTTTAAAATAGGGAGTACGGCCCGATCCACCGCCATAAGGCGGCAAATGATCCTGAATACCCTGCGTGTCTTGATCCCCCTGAATATTTTTCAACACCTTATCCTTCAGCGCGGGCGGCGGCGGCACGGCATTCGCCATGGCCAGTTTTTCCAACGCCTGTTCAATCGCCTCCAGTTCAGCCCGCACTTCCGGGTGGGCAGCCGCCATGCGCTCCACCTCGGCGCGCTCTGCAGCCGTGCCCTGCCCAAGTACGTAGGCTTCCAGCAACCCGGATTGTATGAAGGATTGAATATCCATGTCTTAAAGCACTAAGGCCAAAATGAGGTATAAAATTATAGTGACTTCAAATAATCGCCGCAAATCGCTCATCGCATACCGAAGGCGCGTTTTGATCGTGCCGATCGGTATGCCGGTTTCTTTGGCCGCCTCCTCCTGCGTGTAGCCCTTAAAATAGAGCAACTCGATGAGCAGGCGGTATTTTTCATCCAGCCGGTCGACTGCCTCCCGAACGCCAATGTGATCGGGGTTGATGGCCGCGCCGCCGGGGCTATGTACGAGTGTTTCGATGGAATCGGTTTTCCGGCTCTTCTGAAATTGGGCTGTGCGGGTCACATCGATGGCCGTATTGCGGGCAATATTGGCCAGCCAGGTAAACAACCGCCCTTTGCTGCTGTCGTAACTCGCGCTGTTGCGCCACACCTTGACAAAGGTGTCCTGGATAACCTGCTCCGCCAGCTCCGGCGCCTGCACGATACGCAAGGCAATACCATACAAGGCGCCACTGTACGCATCGTACAGCGCAGCGATCACCGTCGGGTCCTGTTCTTTTAGCCTTGAAATATATTGCTCCTGCATGTGGAAGCCGGGTTGGCAAAGGTTCGTTCAGACAAAAATAGGCGAATTGCCCGGCACAAAACAACGGAACTTCTTTGAAATGAACCGGCAGACATTTCAAGGCGCCCGGCAAAACGGCATTTGAACAGCGGCGCAGCAGTTTTGTGCAGCGATTCCACATTTTTTTTCAAAAAAAATAAAACAAAAAAAACCGAAGGGTACCCCGGGCACGTACATGGGGCAATGTCTTTTCACAAAAACATATGCCATATGCAAAATGTCTTCAATGTACCTGTTCGGAGCTGCTTGTTGCTGGTGCTGTTTCTCCTGGCCGCTGCAACGGCCCGGGCATCCAGCCACCGCGAAGCCCCGCTGATTGCCAACGACCCCCTGGCCGACAACACCGACGTGTATGCCTTCCGCAGCCCGGATGCGCCCAACACGATCACCATCATTGCCTGCTACATTCCGGCAGAACTACCCCACGGCGGCCCCAACTTTTACACCTTCGGTGAAAATGTCCGCTACGAAATCCACGTCGACAACGACCCGGCCATCCCCGGCGATGAAGTCACCTACCGGTTTACGTTCACCCGTGTGAACGAAGATCCGACGACGTTTTTCCGCGTTCGACTGGGCAAGGAAAACCTCAAAGTGCGCTACAAGTGCGAACGCAGCACCGACGGCGGCCAAAGCTGGCAAACCATCGTCGATGGCGGCATGGTACCACCGCCCTACATCGGTCCGCGTTCGATCGAAAGTCCGGTCGGGCTGAACACAACGTACGCCGGCCTCATGCAACAGGCGATCACGACGGCCTCCACCGGCGAAACGGTGTTCTGTGGTCCGGTGGACGATCCGTTTTTTGTCGACCTCGGCGGCGTGTTTGACCTTGGAAATATGCCCCGGCAAAACGGCCAGTTTCGCGACGGCCTCGGTCAGTTCAACTGCCACGCCATTTGCCTGCAAGTACCGATCGGCACGCTGCTGAAGGCCGGTGTAGCCGCAACGCCGGTGAATATCCTCGATCCCGATTACGTGATCGGCGTATGGGCCAGTGCCAGCCGCCGCAACACCCGCACCCTCAACACCAACGGCCCGGGCTACACCGATTCGGGCGACTGGGTCCAGGTCAGCCGCCTGGGCATGCCGCTCACCAATGAAGCGGTGATCCCGATCGGTTACAAGGACTACTGGAACGCGCTCACGCCGTACGATGAACTCAATGACACCCAGCTCGACGGCTTTTTCTACAATCCGGAACTCGCGCTGTACATGGATGACGATTTGTTCGGCGGCGCCGTCCCGGCATTTTCCAAACTGCGCATTCAGCGCAAATCGCTCGGCGCCTTTGATTTTGGCTACGGGCAAGACGGTTTGTACTCGCTCAAGGGCAACCCGGCGCTGGCCGGCACGGCACTCGACGACGCGGTTTTCGGCACGCTCTTGCTGCCCGGACCCGGCAAAGCCCGCTCAGTGGATCTTTGGCCCGCCTTTCACACCGGGGTCCCCAATTTGCCGCCATACCAACTGGCTACCGGGAAAAACGGCAATCCCCTGGCTGCCGGCAAACCTTTCATCAACAACTTTTTGCCCAATGGCGGCGACATGCTCCGCCTGAACATGGCCACGCCGGTCACCCCGCGCGACGACGCGAATTTTAGTTCGCAGGGACTGGTTGCGGCCGCCGTGCTCGGCCTCACCCAGGCGCCGTACAACGAAAGCGCCGATCTGGAATTTATCCCCAACATGGACGGCTTCCCCAATGGCCGCCGCTTGGAAGATGATGTCACCCGCATCGAATTGCAAGCCGTAAGCGGCGTGGTGTTGGCAGCGATCGGGCTCTGGTACGACGATTTCGTGCCCGGTACCACTGCCAGCCCGGTAACACCCCGCCTGCTCAACGTACTGACCTACGATACGGGTGTCAATAAAAATGACAAGGTTTTCCAGAGCAGCTTCCCCTACCTCGCCGCACCCTGGGCGGGGACGGAGACGGAGTGATTTTGCCCCCCAATCCATTCACACTACAACTCTTTCAACAATGAAATCCATAGTTAAAAATATCCTCACCGCCGGCATCCTGGTCCTGTTGGGCTTGCCGGCCCTGGCTTCGAGCCACCGCGAGGCGCCGTTGATCGCCGACGATCCGCTCGCCGATAATGTGGACGTGTATGCGTTCCGCAGTCCCAACCCACAGAATACCATCACTTTGATTGCCACGTATGTACCGGTGCAGTTGCCGCAGGGCGGCCCGAATTACTACTCATTTGGGGAAAATATCCGCTACGAAATTCATGTGGACAACGACCCAAGTAAGCCCGGCGACGAAATTATTTACCGCGTGGTGTTTACCATGGAAAATGAAGACCCCACGACGTTTTTCAACATTCGTTTGGGCAAACAAAACCTCAAAATGCGGTACACCCTGTACCGGTCCGACAACGGTGGGAAAACGTTTATCCCCATCCTCGTAAACCGCCCGGTGCCGCCGACTAACATCGGGGAACGCTCCATCAGCTCGCCGCTCGGATTGGGGCAGCCGTACAGCCAGCTTGTCGATCGCAACACCGTGTACGCCGCAACCGGGGAGCGGGTGTACATCGGTCCGGCCGACGATCCGTTTTTTGTCGACCTGGGCGGCGTATTCGACCTGGGCGACCTGCCCCGGCAAAACGGCAATGCCCGCGATGGCCTTGCCTGCAAAAATGTGAGCGCCATCGCCATCCAGGTGCCCTTGCAGGTTTTACTGAAAAAAGGCGCACCACGCGTACCCACCAGCATTTTGGATTCCGACTATGTGATCGGTGTATGGGCCAGCGCCAGCCGCCAACAGATCCGCACGCTCGGCCAGGGTACGGAGGAGTATTCGGGTCCATGGGTGCAGGTGAGCCGCCTGGGCATGCCGCTGACCAACGAGGCTGTGATCCCGGTTGGATTCAAAGATTACTGGAACAGCCTGACGCCCTACCAGGAACTCGCCGACACCCAACTCGATGAATTTTTCTACAATCCGGAACTCGCCCTGTACATGGACGACGACTTGTTTGGCGGAGCCGTGCCCGCCCTTTCACCCTTGCGTATCCAGCGCAAATCGCTGGGCATGTTCGATTTCGGCAACGGCAAAGACGGATTGTACGGATTGAAAGGCACTGCGGCGGTAGCCGGCACCGCCCTCGACGACGCCGTTTTTGGCACGCTGCTGTTGCCCGGCCCCGGCAAACCGCGTTCGGTCGATCTCTGGCCTGCCTTTCATACGGGAGTTCCCAATGTGCCGCCGTATCAGTTAGCAACGGGTAAAAACGGCAACCCGCTGGCAGCCGGCAAGCCCTTCGTCAACAACTTTTTGCCCAATGGTGGCGATATGTTGCGGCTGAATATGGCCGTGCCGCCAACGCCGCGCAACAGTTCAAATTTCAGCACGCTGGGTTTGATCGATGCCGCCGTGCGGGGCCTCACGGAAGCGCCGTATGCCAACAGCACCAAAATTGAATTCATCCCCAACATGGACGGCTTCCCGAACGGCCGTCGCCTGGAAGATGATGTCACGCGCATCGAATTGCAGGCGGTGAGCGGTGTGGTGCTGGCGGCGATCGGGCTTTGGTACGACGATTTTGTGCCCGGCCAATCCAGCAGCCCGGTGACGCAGCAGTTGATCAACGTGTTGACCTACGATACCGGTGTACAGGAAAACGACGTGCCGTTTCGGCCGCGCTTCCCCTACCTGGCGCTCCCGCATGCCGGCGACGGCGATTGCGGCGGCACACTGGTCAACGACTTCAAACCCGACAATCCGGATGCCAGCCTGATTGGTCTCGATCGCGGCAGTGTAAGCAGCACGGGCATTGTGCAACTGATCAACTTCCCAAACCCGTTCACTGCGTCCACAACAATTCGCTATCAACTGGAGCAGGAGGCAGAGGTAAACCTCTCGGTGTTTGACCAGCAAGGAAAATTGCTGGCTACCCTGGCCAATGGCACGCAGCCTTCCGGTATCCATGAAGCAATTTTTGACAGCGGCAAGTTGCCGGCCGGCTTGTATTTTGCCCGGTTGGTCAGTGGCAAGGATATGCAGGTGGTGAAGTTGTTCAAGCAGTGATTTTGGGGTTAAAGCTCTTCACTCGTAAGTTATTTTAAACATCATTTGTCCTACGACTCGAAGTCTGCCCAATACACGCAGTTCAATTTTTTCGGTCTTCCGCGCGTCAACCCCACCCCCATCCCCCATAGCCATCAACTTAAGGAATATTTATTTTTAACAGATTGACGATTAATTGATTACATGATTACATGATTGAAGAAGTACCCGTAGTGTGCTCAACATTCTTAATAATACAAGCTGCATTTCAACATTGCGGCATGGTGAACTACTTCTTCAATCATGTAATCATGTAATCTGCAATCATGTAATCAATTGAATTTCATATCTATTTGCCTTAAGTTGATGGCTATGCCCCCATCCCCTCCCCCAGCGGGCTTCCGATTACCCACAAGTTGATTGAATTTTTTCGAATGTGTGAAACTTGAA
>CAZAEZ010000092.1:0-9965 GCA_964484205.1 uncultured Saprospiraceae bacterium
AATTTTGACTGGAATGAGGGCAGACACCCCTCCCCTTTGGGGGAGGGGATGGGGGCATAGCCATCAACTTAAGGAATATTTATTTTTAACAGATTGACGATTAATTGATTACATGATTACATGATTGAAGAAGTACCCGTAGTGTGCTCAACATTCTTAATAATACAAGCTGCATTTCAACATTGCGGCATGGTGAACTACTTCTTCAATCATGTAATCATGTAATCTGCAATCATGTAATCAATTGAATTTCATATCTATTTGCCTTAAGTTGATGGCTATGGGGGATGGGGGTGGGGTTGAACCCGGCGGAGTGCCATGTTCCATAAAAGCATTCAAGTTTCACACATTCGAAAAAATTCAATCAACTTGTGGGTAATCGGAAGCCCCGCGGGGGGAGGGGATGGGGGTGGGGTTGATGCACAAAAGATCGAAATAAACTCAACAAATTTGCAGGTAATGGACTGGAGTTTATTCCGTAGGTATCCGACCCGCATTTGCCGCCACCCACTGCTCGAACGACTGCAGTTCCGGGTTCAGGGCTTTGGAACGCTGCACATCTCGGGTGCTATTGCAAGCCGCCTCAAAGTCGCGGTAAAACTGGAACATGTTGCCAACATCGTCGGCACCCGGAAAGCCGAAGCTGCGGTATACATCCGGCGAAACTTCGTTGTACACAACATCCTTGCCCAGGGCCTTGGACAATGCGGCGGCCATCTCGGTGATGGTGAGGTGTTCGCCGGCAATGCCGATCCTTTTCCCAATCATAGATTCGCCTTTTTTGAAAATACCGTAGGCGCATTTGCCGATATCTTCCGAGGCTATGCCGGCCATTTTTTTATCGCCGAGAGGAAAAGTGAGCGCCAGTTTGCCGTCCGGACCCGGTTTGGGTCCCGAACCAAAATAGATCAGATTTTCCCAATAAAACGACGCCAGCAAAAAGGTGGTCGGCACCCCGTCAAAATACTGATCGCCTTCGCCTTTGCCGTCGAAGTGGGGCACTTTGTATTTCCCTTGAAGGGTGGGCAAGATGTTGTCGTCCAGCGGCACAAATTTTCGAACATCCTCCAGTGTCGACCAGATCACGTGTTTCAGGCCGGCGGCTTTTGCGGCCTCGGCCAAATGTTTAGCCTCGTTCGTTTCTTTTTCAGCGGAAAAGTGGTCCCAGAAAAAGGTGACGAAGAAAGCGCCGTAAGCGCCTTCCAGTGCTTTTTCCAGGCTTTGCGGGTCATCGATATTGGCTTCGACCAGTTCGGCGCCCATGCCGGCAAGCGCCTTTGCCTTCTCGGATGATTTATCGCGGGTTACCGCGCGCACGGCAAATTCGCCGTTGGGGTCGTTCAGGATTGCCCGGGCAAGGCCGCCGCCCTGGGCGCCGGTGGCGCCGAATACTACGATTGTTTTCTTTTGTGCCATAAATTTTGTTTTAATCGGTTGAGTTGAAGAAAAAATTGAAGACAGGAAACTAACAGCAAACCGGCACTTCAGGTTGCAACAACAATCGCTTACAAACGCTTCGCTCTTGACTCCAGGGTTGTCAGTTCGGCGATGCGCACCGGGTGCCGGCTTTCGATACTTTTCCGGGCAGCGGTACCGACCAGCACGACGCGCAGTTTTTTATTTAGAAAACCAAAATTGAAGGCCGATGCAGCGACCGAACCGGCGGCCAGCATGCTTACGGCGGTTAGAAATTTTCTGCGCGGCAGATTTATGGTTGCATTGTTTTGTTTTGAAAATCAGCAATCGCGCAGCAGTAAATATAGCACAATTAAACAGTTGAAATCCTTCACCGACGCCGGAAGCAGCGCCGGCAAACAGCGTAAAAAGAGAAGCCGGTAAGTTATTTTGATCATGGTACTTCGGTTTGAACGTGGTTAAATTAAATAATGCTGAACGCCGTTGTAGGTTTGCGCGCCGGATCACACCGGTTTTTATGCAAACGCGCTGCCAAGATAGCATGAGCACCAGAATACAAAAAGCGATCAACACCACCTACCTGAGCATTTTCGGCAATGCCCTGCTGGCATTGGTCAAGGGGCTCACCGGGGTGTTCGGCCATTCGTACGCGCTGATTGCCGACGCCATTGAATCGACCACCGATGTGTTCGCGTCTATCCTGGTTCTGGTCGGCCTGAAATACGCCGCCAAACCACCCGATGAAAACCATCCCTACGGCCACGGCAAGGCGGAGCCCTTGATCACCTTTGCCGTGGTGGGTTTTTTGGTGATCTCGGCTACGATCATTGCGCACGATAGCATTCAGAATATTCAAACGCCGCACGAAGGCCCGGAGACCTACACCCTGCCGGTGCTTGCGGTAATTGTTCTGGTCAAAGAATTATTTTACCGTTTTGTCAACAAACGCAGCGACGAAACCCAAAGCACCTCCCTGAAAGCCGATGCCTGGCACCACCGGAGCGATGCCATCACCTCGCTGATGGCGTTTATCGGAATTTCGGTAGCGGTATTCATGGGCGATGGCTATGAGGCGGCCGACGACTGGGCGGCGCTGCTGGCTTCCGGATTTATCGTTTTCAATGCGTATCTGATCTTTCGCCCTGCACTTGGCGAGATCATGGACGAGCATTTGTACGATGACTTGATTGCAAAAATCCGCGAGATATCCCGGACCGTATCGGGCGTGATCGATACGGAGAAATGCCACGTCCGGAAATCCGGTATTGCCTACCATGTCGATCTGCACCTGATCGTCCGGGGGAGCATCAGCGTCAAAGAAGGCCACGACATCGCCCACCGGCTGAAAAGCACCTTGCAGGAAGCCCTGCCGGAGTTGTCGGATATTTTGATCCATGTCGAGCCGGATGCCTGATCTGTCCACAGGCTGGCCTGCTTTTTGAATGCAGAAGCGCCGTGCTCGGCGCCAACAATTTTCACCTATCTTCGCGCCGTTTTCAACAAATGCCCTACACGGTCCCTGGCTCATGATGGATTTGCTTACCCAGTTTTTTGATTTTATCCGCCACCTCGACGTACACCTCGAAAATATCATGCGGGAATACGAGGTGATGACTTACCTCCTGCTTGCGCTGATTATTTTTTGTGAAACCGGCCTCGTGGTTACGCCGTTTTTGCCCGGCGATTCGCTGTTGTTTGCCGCCGGCGCCATCACGGCAAAAACCGGCATTTTGAACGTCTGGCTGCTGATTCCGCTCCTGTTCTTCGCCGCCATTCTCGGCGACAACACCAACTATTTTTTCGGCCGTTACCTGGGCAACAAGGTGTTCACCCGGGACTACTGGTTTTTGAAACGCTCCTACATCGAACGCACCCAGGAGTTTTATGAAAAATACGGCGGCCGCACACTGGTCATTGCGCGCTTTGTGCCCATCGTGCGCACGTTTGCACCCTTTGTGGCCGGCGTGGGCAACATGCGGTACCGCCGTTTTATCGGCTACTGCCTGGGCGGCGGCATCCTGTGGGTGACCAGCCTGACCCTTGCCGGTTATTTTTTCGGACAAATTCCGATTGTGAAAAACAATTTCGAGGTGGTGGTTTTCGGGATCATCGGGATTTCGGTGCTGCCGATTTTGGTGGAGTTTGTGCGGGCGCGGATGCGGAAAAAAAAACCTTTCTGTTCCAACTTACCCCCCCGGCCCCCCCAAACTTGCGCTGGCCCGGCGTAGAATTTTCGACCTGACAGGTTAGGGAAACCGGAATCCAAGCTTAACCGTCGGAATGATGTATACCCGGCTGTCCGCCAAGGGAAACGGATCGTCATACCGTTGTGGGTCAAAGTCTATGCCGATATTGGGTTCCAGCAAAATCCGTTTTTTAAATAGCAGCCATTTATAGCCCGTCATCAGGCCAATGCCGAAATGTTTGGGTTTAAACACCGCTACCGGTTCGCCATAGCGTGCTTCGGCCAACGCATCGTATTGCTTATCCCGCCAAATTTGAAAGGCTTTGATTAAATACAGCCCGCCGTAGAAACCCGCTGCAGGGTGTTTTTTCGAAAAATAATATCGCCCCGAAAACTGAACTATTCCAATGAATTGACGGGCATACTCACTTGTAAAGTTCCACTCAATCAAACCATACCTCGGGTCGCTCGGATCATAATAATAACCTTCGGGTGGAACTATGACCAATGCGTGCGTCCAGTTAAAAAACATACCGGCTTCAAAACTGAAGCGCCCCTTCGGGCTGTATTCGTACGCCAAGTGCGCATAACCCAGGCCGGGCAGGAGCAGGTCTGTTTTGAGTTCGTGCGTGCGTTGCGAAAAAGCAGGCAGGGTGAAAAGCAACAGGGAAAGGCAGAAGAGCAGGCGCATGGATTTTTCTTTTGGATGAAGATTAGGGTCGTGTATTTTTCGCTGCTTTTTAAAAACCTGTCAGGTCAAAAAGAAAAACCGGGCCGCGCAACAAGCGCGGCCCGGTTTTTCTTTTTGACCTGACAGGTTACTCAATTCCCTGCTCCACCAAATACCGCTCAGCATCCAGCGCAGCCATGCAGCCCGTGCCCGCAGCCGTAACGGCCTGGCGGTAAATCCGGTCTTGTGCATCGCCGCTGGCGAAAACGCCGGGGATTTTGGTGGTGGTCCGGCCCGGGGTGGTCAAAATATAACCGACATCGTCGAGGGGCAACCAATCTTTAAAAATTTCGGTGTTGGGTTTGTGCCCGATGGCGACAAAAAAGCCGGTGACGGGCAGCACCGATTTCTCACCGGTTTTGTTGTTCACAATGCGAATGCCTTCCACCACATCCTGGCCGAGTACTTCTTCGGCTTCGGTATTCCAGTGAATGATGAGATTTGGCGTATTCAGCACGCGCTCCTGCATGATCTTGGAGGCGCGCATTTCATCGCGGCGCACGAGGAGGTGCACTTTGGAGCAAATCTTCGCCAGGTAGGTAGCCTCTTCCGCAGCGGTGTCGCCGCCACCCACGATGGCCACTTCCTGCTTACGGTAGAAAAAACCGTCGCAAACGGCGCAGGCCGACACTCCGGCATTTTGCAGGCGTTCTTCATTCGGGATTCCCAGCCACTTGGCATCTGCGCCGGTGGCAATGATGACGGTGTTGGCGTGTATTTCCTGTCCGCTTTCCGACCAGGCTTTGTGCACCGGGCCCGTTAAATCGACCCGGGTGATCATTTCCATGCGGATTTCCGTTTCGAAGCGTTCAGCCTGCCGGCGAAAATCGTCCATCATTTCGGGGCCCATGCGCCCTTCAGGGTAGCCCGGGTAGTTTTCCACGTCGTTGGTGATCATCAGTTGGCCGCCGGGTTGGGGGCCAGTGTACATGAGCGGCTTGAGGCCGGCACGGGCGGCGTAGATTGCGGCGGTATAGCCGGCAGGGCCCGAGCCAATAATGAGGCATTTTACTTTTTCCATATCAGCGGCAAAAGTAACACGCCATGCACGCAAAGGGTTTATCGAAACAAAGTTTCCTTTGCACTTTTTCAGGAAAATGTTGCGCGGCGGACCAATACCTGCCCGAAAATTTTAAAAGTGTTTTTCGGACAGCCCAAACCGCTACTTTTTCTTTGCCGCTTTTTTGGCCGGGGCCTTTTGTTTGAATGCGCCCGGCATTTCTTTTTCGATGATCGCTTTCACGTCTTCGAGCGAAAGGGTGCGGGCCTGGTCGACGGTCATTTTCGCGCCGTCCATTTTGGGCAGGTTGACCGGTTTTTTCCCAAAACGGATAAACGGCCCCCAGCGGCCATTTTCGATACTGATGTTTTCTTCGGGCCAGAGTTGAATGTAGCGGTTGGCTTCTTTTTCAATTTTGGCTTCAATGAGTTCGACGGCCTGTTTTTCGGAAATCGCCTCAAAATTTACCCGGGCCGGCACGTTTACGTACAGGTCGGTCCACTTCAGAAACGGACCGAAACGCCCCTTGCCCTTGGTGATGGGCTGTTCTTTGTAATACCCGAGCGGCTTGTCGGCTTCGCGCTTGGCTTTGATCAGTTCGACGGCGCGATCCAAATTGATTTCAAAAGGATCTTCGTTTCGGGGGATGGAAACAAACAGGTCGCCAATTTTGACATACGGGCCGAAACGGCCGGCATTCACAGTAATTTCCTCCCCGTCGATTGCACCAAGTGTTCGCGGCAAGGCAAAACTCGCCAATGCTTCTTCATAGGTAACCGTTTCGAGTGTGGTGCCGGGCTTGAGGTTGGCGTATTTGGGTTTTTCGCCTTCTTTAAGTTCATCACCGGTACCGATTTGGACGACCGGTTTGCCCAGGCGGCTCATGCGCACCAGGATGGTACGGCCGGTTTCGGGGTCGGCGCCCAAAATGCGCTCACCGCTGGCGCGGTCGGCCTCGGCCAGGGTTTTTTCCACGTCCTGGTGGAAGGGCCGGTAAAACTGGTCGATGACCTTCGCCCAGTCGATCTTGCCTTCGGCGATGTGGTCAAATTTTTCCTCAATACCGGCGGTAAAGCCGTAGTCCATAATATTTTTGAAATACTCGTCGAGGAAATCGCTGACGATCATACCCATATCGGTCGGGTACAACACATTTTTGGTGGTGCCGGTAACTTCCGAGCTCTTCGACTTGCTGATCTGGTTGTTTTTTAAAGTCAGCACCTGAAACTGCCGTTCTTCACCCGGGCGGCTGTCTTTGACCACATAGCCGCGGTTGGCCTCCATTATTTTGGTAATGGTAGGCGCATAAGTCGACGGCCTTCCGATACCGAGTTCTTCCAGTTTTTTGACCAGCGCGGCCTCCGTAAAGCGCGCCGGCGGGCGGGTAAAACGTTCGGTGGCGGTGAGGTTGTCCAACTGAAGTTGCTGGCCTACTTTGAGCGGCGGCAACATGCCTTGTTTTTCCTCTTCATCGTCGTCGGTGCTCTCGAAATACACTTTCAGGAAGCCGTCGAACTTGAGCACTTCGCCTTCCGCCACGAGTTTGGCGTCGGGTTGTGTGCTGATCCCGATATCGACCGTGGTTTTTTCCAATTCTGCATCGGCCATTTGGGAAGCCATGGTGCGTTTCCAGATCAGGTCGTACAGGCGTTCTTCGTCGCGGTTCCCGCCGGCGGTGGCATTTTCGACATAGGTCGGACGGATCGCCTCGTGGGCCTCCTGCGCCGAGCTGCTTTTGGTTTTGTAGCGCCGTGTTTTTTGATAACGCTGGCCGTATTGCTTGACCACCTCGTTGCTGATCGCCTGGAGGGCCAGTTCGCTGAGGCTGGTAGAATCGGTACGCATGTAGGTGATAAAGCCCTGCTCGTACAGGCCCTGCGCCACCGACATGGTGCGTTTCACCGAAAAGCCGAGTTTCCGGCTGGCCTCCTGCTGGAGGGTTGAGGTGGTGAAGGGCGCTGCAGGCCGGCGCAAGGTTGGCCGCACATCGATATTGTTGACTGCAAACGCAGCCTGCACACATTTTTGCAAAAATGCCTCTGCGCCGCCGGCATCGGCAAATCGTTCGGGGCTTTCGGCGCGAAAGTTCACCTGTTTTCCCTGGGCATTGGGCGCCAGAAAATCGGCTGTAATTCGAAAGTAGGGGGTGATCTTAAATTCCTGAATATCCCGTTCGCGCTCAACGATCAGTTTGACCGCCACCGATTGCACCCGGCCTGCCGATAACTGGCCTTTGACTTTTTTCCACAACAGCCCGGATAATTCCCAGCCCACGAGCCGGTCGAGCACCCGGCGCGCCTGTTGCGCATTCACCAGGTTGATATCCAGAAAACGGGGATTTTTGATCGCCTGCTGGATAGCCGGTTTTGTAATTTCGTGAAAAACAATGCGTTTTGCATTCCGCGCATCCAGGCCGAGCACTTCGCACAAGTGCCAGGAGATGGCTTCTCCTTCGCGGTCTTCGTCCGTTGCCAGCCAAACTTCTTCCACTTTGGAAGCCGCAGCTTTCAGTTCTTTTACGGTTTTGTGTTTGTCGGGTGGAATGACATAATTGGGCACATACCCGTTGTCGACATCAACGCCTAGGTCGTTGCCTTTTTCGAGATCACGAATATGTCCGTAAGATGATTTTACAGCGAAATCGCCGCCGAGAAACTTCTCGATTGTTTTTGCTTTCGCCGGTGATTCGACGATGAGGAGTTTTTTTGCCATAATCGGGGGCAAAAGTACACGCTTTTTGAAAGGAAACAACGAATTCCGTTAGCCGCCTCCTTTCGGCGTCATCTTTTCGGGACTTTTGGCCGGGGGGGCTGCCGGCTGCAGTGAATCGGGCTTCGGGCGCTGCCGAACCTCCTCTTTCAACAGTTCGCCCTCTTTCAAATCCTCTTTCCAGGCGGCTTTCCGTTTCTCACGGAAGGCGGTGGCCAGCTCGCGGATTTCCACCGGTTTTTGCTGCAGGTGCCGGTGAAAAGCCAGGGTCAGAAAGTCGGCCATATCATCCGGGTAGGTGATGCCGGCACTGCGCAGGTAGTTGGACAGGCGGGAGCCTTCGTAGAAGCTCCAGTTGACGATCATCCATTGCCCGAGGCGGTTGTGCATGACGAGGCAGACACTGTCTTCGGGGATCGACAGGAAGAGGGCTTTTGACTCCTCGGAGGTCAGCTTGTCTAGTTGGTCCATTGCGTCATTCAAATTTTTGGGGATATAAATTCCGTGCAGGCGGTCTTTGGTGATGCGTTCCTGGTACTGCCGTTTAAATTCTTCCTCGCTGTTGGGCGGGTCGTACTGTTGGGCGAAAGCCCAGGGAGCACTTCCTAAAAAAAATACAAATAGTACCAACCGGTATTTGAGGTAGTTCATAGTCACGCAAGCCATTTGTTTGTATGTTTTGGTGTAGTAGGTTTGCAGTTTTGGATTCCGCGTCGGATCAGCCAATATTTTAAGCCGTCAAAAAATGACAAAAGAAAATACATCGCCCTTCCGCTTATCCCTGCTCGAATTATTTCTCCTGGAAATAGTTGTTTGGTTGGCCTTGTGGTTGTTGAACGACTATATGGCCACTCTTTTAACGCTCATCATTACAGCCATCGTATTTGCCATCCTGGTCATTGCTTTGCTGGCCGAAGCCATTGAACGATCAAAAGTGCCGCGCCGGTATTTTTGGATCATGGGCTTGTCTGTCGTGGCGCCCGTTTTTGCGGCGGTGCTTTACCTGTTGATTTTTGGCGGGCGGCTTACCTTTTTGGAATAAACACTGCCCTGGGCGGTTTTTTTTGGGGCAGCCATGCTCAGTCGTCCAGTTCTTCAAACGTCCCCGTCTGGCGGTTTTTGCGCACTTTGTTCCATTCGAAATAGCGGCCGTTCATGACAATGTAAACACCCGGAGGCAAGACCTGAACAAAAGCCATGGCGCTGCCCAGGTTAAAAAAACCATCCGACGACATCCCGAAGGCATACGGAATCATAGCGCCGGTGAGTACGATCGTTTTGCCGGAAATATTTGCTTCGGCCAATACCCGCGCCGTATCCACCATGCGATCAGTACCGTGCGTGAGCAGGATTCGGTTGGACTCGGCTTTGCGGCAGTTGTACACGATAATGGAATGCTCGTCATCGCCCATTTCCAGCGAATCGATCATCATGAGTGTTTTCACATCAATTTGAACTTCGCTGCGGCCGCGTTCAAACATTTCCTTGAGGTGGGTGTCTTTGAAATACAATTCTCCGGTGATGTAGTTGTATTCTTTATCAAAAGTGCCACCGGTGACGAATACCTGAACCATAAACATTTTTTTTGCAGAAACAGCGCAAAGAAACGGCAATTACGGCAATGTGAAATCCTGCCGGGGCTTGTCAAGTAAAAAACGTTTTTACCTTTGCGCCCAACAAAACAATTTACGTATGAACAAGAATGAAGAATACCAGGAAAACCGCGGTCGTGATACCATTATGTTTGTTGTAAGCCTGGCCGGGCTGGTTGCCCTGCTGGTTTTTAAGCCCGAGTGGGTCTGGGTATCGTTCCCGTTTGTATTCACGGCTTTGGCCGGGGCTATGGGAAGGCTCTGAAGAAAGTCAAAAGTTTAAAGTCAAAAGTTTAAAGTCAAAAGTTTAAAGTCAAAAGTTTAAAGTCAAAA
>CAZAEZ010000093.1:0-9914 GCA_964484205.1 uncultured Saprospiraceae bacterium
ATTCAAGTTTCACACATTCGAAAAAATTCAATCAACTTGTGGGTAATCGGAAGCCGCTGGGGGAGGGGCCGGGGGGGGAGCCACAAAAGGCCCCAAGCCCCAAATAACTACTCCTGATAAAAATACCGCCGCTCCTCCGTCACGCCCCATCGCTGGAGCAATTCCCCTTGCAAATCACTGTCCCGGTAGTCCGAAATTTTTTTCCAGGCTAAAACCGTGCAAGCAGCGTCCAGGCGAACGATTATTTCCGGCGACCGGGCAATCGTTTCCAGCGCAGCCCGCTCACACTGGTTTTGGACCGGCAAAGGCAGGTCCGCATTGACAAAAATGGCAAGAAACAAAACCACGCCTACCCGGTAGGCTACTTTTAACCGGCCCGGAAACTGCCGCAGCAAGAAATATGTCGACAACCCAAAACCATACATCAGGCACAACAAGACCGGCATGATCGTGTCGCGGCGGATGATGTTGGGCCGGTATTCCCGGAAGCCGCCGAGAGGTAACAGGAGGATGAACAGGATCGAAAACACCGCCAGCCATTTCAGGATAGTCAGCGCCCGTGCAGCGTCCGGATTACCGGATTGTTTTTTCAAAAAAACGGCATTCGCCAATACGCCAAGCAGCAACAGCGGCAAACCCAGGCGCAGGCTGAATTGCCTGAACAATCCCTCCGGCAGGCGCGTATAGCGCTCGATCAGGCCGACCGAGCTGCTGTTTTCCGCGTTGAACGTACCGAGGTACAGCGAATACAAGCAGAGCAGGCCAAAAAAGATCAGGTAGAATTTCCAGGTTGTAGGGATTTTCCGGATCGTTTGAACAACCCGGTCTGACAGCCCCGTTCCGGCTGTTTTTTTCCAAAAATAAACCACCACAAGCGTGCTCGCCAACAATACCGTCGGCAGCACCACCGGTCCGCTGAACGCCAGTGCAATGGCCAGTGTTACCCACAGGATTTTTTGCCAAACCGGCATTCCCAGCCGCTCGCCGGTTTGCAGCGCCCGGTGGAAAGGCCGGAAAAACAGCAGCAGCACCGCCATGGGTAGGGCATAAAAACAGGTGTAGGTAACGGAAGGGTCGATGATGCCCATGGTGCCCTGGTAGGCTGTGTTTTGAAACAAGGGGAAAACCAGCGCGGCAGCTAGCAAAAAACTGTTGCGCAACGGATTGACACTACCGCTGATGAATGCCGCCAACATCCAGCCGGTCAGCAGTTGTACCCCCGTTTTCAGTATGGCGCAGGCCAGGTACACACTGTCGATCGGACTGGCGAATTGCTGCAAGGCATCCGGTACCGTTTTGAAATACACCGCCATGAATCCATGCGCAAAAAACCGGTTGGGCGCATGGTAATGCTCCCCGTGCAGCAGTGCCGACAGCCCGAATGGGTCGTTGAGCACCGGACTGTAATGCGGCCCCGGCAGGATGATGCCCGCCATGTCGCCGTCGAGTGGCATGTGGAAGTGCTGGAGGAAAGACCAGGCGAGGTCGGCCAGGAGGAGGAGGAAGAAGAGGAGTTTGTATTTTGCTATACGCATCCTGAAAAAGTCAAAAGTCAAAAGGTAAAATGTGAAATTTAAAAGCCAAAAGGTAGTTTCCGGGATGTGCTTCCTGGCTACGTTGACGCCACAAAACAAACCATATACCACCGTTTCGCTTTTACATTTTACATTTTGACTTTATTTCCCGCCTTTCCGCACGGCGCTCTTGCCAAACCGGTCCCGGATTTTATCCATGGCTGCCAGCAGCCGCGATTCCTTTTCCGTGTCGTCGAACAGGTTTAGCTGACTGGTGCCGGGCACCAGTTCGCTGAAGCGCACGCCCAGCAACCGCACGCCTTGCCGGCGCTCGTACAGCTTTTCAAACAGCAGCAGCGCCTGCTCGGTCAGCGGGCTGTCTTGGGCGGTGTAGGGGATTTTGGTCTGCCGGGTGAAGGTGTTGAAATCCGAGTAGCGCAATTTGATGGTCACGCAGGCCGTGAGTTTGCTTTTGGAGCGCAGTTCGTAGGCCAGTTGGGCGGTTTGGCGGCGTATCTCGTCTTGCAGAAAGCGCAGGTCAATGGTGTCGGCGTGGAAGGTGCGCTCGCTGGACATGGAATCCTGCTCGCGGTACGGCACCACCGGGCTGTCGTCTTCGCCGTTGGCTTTTTTCCACATGACGAGGCCGTGTTTGCCAAACTCGCGCTCCAGCAGGCGGGGTGGCAGTTCGCTCAGGGTCTGGCAGGTGCGCACGCCCAGGAGGTTGAGTCGCCGCTCCGTTTCCCGGCCGATGGAGGGAATCTTGCCCACGGGCAGGGGCGCCAGAAAACCCTTTTCGGTGCCTGCGGGTACGAGTTTGGCGCCGTTGGGCTTCACTTCGCCGGCGCCGACTTTCGACACCGTTTTGTTGACCGACAGGCCGACCGACAGCGGCAGTCCGGTTTCCCGGATGATGCGCTCGCGGAGTTCGGTGCTCCAGTGCCAGCAGCCGATGTGGCGGTCCATGCCCGTGAGATCGAGGTAAAACTCGTCGATGGAAGCCTGCTCAAACAGGGGCGCCTGCTCTTCGATGACATCGCGCACCAGGGCCGAGTGTTTGGAGTAGGCCTCCATGTCGCCCTTCAGCACCGTGGCGTCGGGGCAGAGCAGCAGGGCCTGCCGCATGGGCATGGCCGAGCGCACGCCGAATGCCCGTGCCTCGTAGCTGCAGGCCGCCACGACACCACGATTGCTGCTGCCGCCGATGATCAGCGGTTTGCCGCGCAGCGCATCGTTGCGCAGGCACTCGACGGCTACGTAGAAGGCGTCGAGGTCGAGGTGTAAGACGGCGCGAGTGAAGTGGGACATGGCAGTGCTGGATTGGGAAAGCGGTAGGGCAAATATTGGGAAAAAATGGGGAACCGTTTTGCCGGGTTTGTAATTTCCGGCGGTAGGATTTAACTTGAGGCGCTAATGGTAAATCGCTTGAAACTGCTTCTTGAACTACTGTAAAATTTTTCTGCGCCCCTGCTCTGGTTGTATGCCAGGGCAGGGGTGTGGTTTTGTTTACGGGGTTGTAGTTTCAGGACAAGACACACAGTATACAAAAGTTGAGCCTAATTAAAAAAAGAAAAAAGTGAAGCCTCTAGTCGTCATAATAGGACTGTTAATAACTGGGTGCAATTTGACAGATCAAAAATCAGTGAATGATAAACAAGAGAAAACAAATCAAATTGAAAATAGAGGCATAGCACTTCAAAATGGCGATTTAATTTTTCATACATCACAATCAAATCAAAGTGAAGCGATTCAGATAGTCACAAATTCAAAATATTCTCACATGGGAATAATTTATAGAGAGGGAAACATGGTTTATGTCTATGAAGCGGTTCAACCTGTAAAAATCACGAAATTAAATGATTGGATAAATCGAGGAGAAAACGGTAGATACGTCGTCAAAAGATTGAAGAATAGCGATAGGATTTTAACAGAAAAATCCGTTCAAAAAATGAAAATAATCGGAAGAAAATATTGGGGTAAAGATTACGACTTGCGTTTTGAATGGTCAGATGATAAAATATATTGTTCAGAATTAGTTTGGAAGATATACAAAGAAACATTCAATGTTGAAATTGGGGAATTGGAAAGAATTGGAGATTTTGATCTGTCCGAGAAATCTGTTCAAGCAAAAGTGAAAGCAAGATACGGAGATAAAGTGCCAAAAGATGAATTGATAATCACGCCAGATAGAATGTTCAATTCAAATAATTTGATAACGATAATAGAAAAATAAAAAAATATACCGAGACAAGGCAATAGAAAAATATAGAAAAAAAATGCCAATCCTTCTTAATAGCAGAGATATAAATCGTTGCGTACTACTGGTGCTTTCCCTAAATCTCTCCACCCCACCAACCTCCGCCCAAACCGAAAAACCCGGCAACAGATACCTAAACGCCTACACCCAATACCTGGACGCAACCTGCCCAATTGAAAAGGATTCAATAAAGCATTTCGTCTACTTCGCCCGGGACCGGGAATCTATGCACGATCATCCGTTTTTGACGATTCCCCGGTTTGCAGGCGCGCAAATCATGTATCCCTGGCGGGAACTGGAGCCGGAAAAAGGGGTGTATGACTTTTCCATGATACTGGAAGACTATGCCTACCTGCGTGCGCAGGGCAAGCAATTGTTTATTCAACTGCAGGACGCAACCTTTAACCCGGCTTATCCGGGCGTGCCCGATTATTTGCTTTCGGAAGCGTATAACGGCGGCGCTATCTATCAGCGCAATGATGCCGGTAAACCTGAAGGCTGGGTCGCCAAGCGCTGGAACCCGCAGGTGCAAGCGCGTTTTGCGCAGTTGCTGGAAGCCCTTGGAAGTGCGCTGGATGGGAAAATTGAGGGGATAAACCTTCAGGAAACCGCGATAGGCGTTAATCACGATGCCGATTCCACATTTTCACCGGAAATCTATGTCAATGCGGTCAAGGTGAATATGCTCGCTTTGAAAAAGGCTTTCCCGCTGTCCACGGCTATGCAATACGCCAATTTTATGCCGGGGGAATGGCTTCCCAAGGACGATAAAGGTTTTCTGCACGGCGTGTATCAGTATGGCGATAGTATTGGCGTGAGCCTTGGCGCGCCCGATTTAATGGTTCAACGGAAGGGGCAGCTCAACCACCCCATAGCCATGATGCACGAAGAGAAATACCGGGTGCCGCTTGGCATTGCCGTGCAGGATGGAAACTATGTCGGACAAACAGGCGCCAGCACGGTGCTCCGGGAACGCAACAATTTAGTGCCCCTGCTGCATGCCTTCGCCAAAGACTTTCTCCGGGTGCAGTACATGTTTTGGACGTATGAGGAACCGTATTTCAGTGAAGATGTGATACCCTGTTTTACGGCCGATTAGGCGCCCAGCAAAAACGGTCTGCTTTGTATAATTTTATCCTGGCAGTGCTTACCTTTCTTGCCATTAAAAAATCAACTTAACTAATTTAATTTATGGAAACCAACTTTATCGCATTGTTCGTAGCCGCGCTGGTGCCGATGGCGCTTGGCTTTATCTGGTATCATACCAAGGTTTTCGGCACTGTCTGGATGAAAGCAGCCGGCATGACCGAAGAAAAAATGCAAGGCGGCAACATGGCGCTCATTTTCGGCTTGTCTTTCCTGTTCAGCCTGATGCTCGCCATGGAAATGAACTCCGTGGCCATCCACGATGCCTTTGTCCATGGCGCCACGTACTATGCCACCGGCGGCACCATGCAGCCGGAGCCGGGGTCGGAACTGGCGCGTTGGGTGGAGTACTACCAAACCAACCTGGCAACGGCCAACCACACCTTCAAACACGGCGCTTTCCACGGCGTGTTGTTTGGGGTTTTCCTGGTTCTGCCTGTCATGGCGACCAACGCCCTGTTCGAACGTAAAGGCTACAAATATGTGTTGGTTAATGTCGGGTACTGGATTGTTTGCCTGGGTATCATGGGCGGGATAATAGCCGCCTGGCGTTGAGTGGCTTGTTTGCGGTTTTCGGCGGTTAGGTTTAATTTGAGGCGCTTTAAGGATAAGTCGCTTGACTGGTTGGTAGTGAGGGGGTGACTGTCAGTCACCCCCTCACTTGGCCCCCCGCTCAGCCAAACAGAAGCATGAACCCAACGATTTCTGTCAACATGAAATTAGTTACGCCCCTGCTCCTGAAATGTATCCAGGGACAGGGGCGTATTTGTACAATAAAACGATCAGGTAATACATGGAATTTGAACACCAAAAAGAAAACTTCGATATCTATTTGCCCCTGGTCATTGCGCGGTATAACAAGCAGATTTTCACGAGCATATTCCTGGTTGGACTTAGCCTGGTATTATTTCGCGTATTCACCTGAAACCGCCGGCAACCATTCCCTGTTCCTGCCGGTCAAACGGCGATCAACAACTATTTTAAATAAATGGAAATCCAGTTGCCGCACACAATTGAAAGTATTGCAGGTGAAAAACTCACATTTTTAAGAATTACAGTTAAAGATGGGGTGGAATACCTTGAAGGTGAAAATGAAACCACGCCGAATGCCGGTCCGCCGATGCACGTGCATTATAAGCAGGATGAATCTTTTACGGTCGTTTCCGGCAAAATCGGGTACCAAACCCCCGGGGAAGAAAAAAAGTACGCGGGCCCCGGCGAAACCATCCTGTTCAAAGCCGGCGTACCGCACAAATTTTGGAATGCAGGCGATACAATATTGCATTGTACCGGGTATATCAGCCCTCCCGACAATGTGGTTTATTTCCTTTCACAACTTTTCAAGTCTTCGAATGAAAATGGAGGCCGGCCGGGACTCTATGATGCCGCATTTTTGCTCCATCGCTACAAATCCGAATTTGGCATGCTGGAGATTCCCCAATTCGTTCAAAAGGTACTTTTCCCTGTTATCTTGTTTGTGGGTAATCTATTTGGAAAAAATAAAAAATTTACAGACGCGCCACCACCGGTGTAAAAATATCCAATGCGGTATGATCAAAGATCAATCCACACCCCACCGCGCCTTGCACTGCGGTAAATCGCGTCGATCACCCGCACGGATTTCATAGATTCTTCCCCGGAAATAAATGGCGCCGCCCTGTTTTCAATGGCCGAGATCACGTCTTCAAAATTGCGCAGATGGCCGGTGAAATTAATGGCCCGGGGGTCGTTGGCGCCTTGGGCCGGCTGGTCGCT
This sequence comes from uncultured Saprospiraceae bacterium, assembly GCA_964484205.1. Classification (GTDB taxonomy): domain Bacteria; phylum Bacteroidota; class Bacteroidia; order Chitinophagales; family Saprospiraceae; genus M3007. The sequence continues at coordinate 6,673 of CAZAEZ010000093.1, forward strand.
TTTCATCAGATTTTCATGCACAAACCGGTCTTGTTCCGTTTGTTCCCGGAAATCCCAAACCCGGAACGACTCGTCGCTCAAAAACACCGAGCCCGCACTTCCGCACAAGTGAATTTCAGCCGGATGCCCCTCCGAAGACCAGCAGGATGTAGCCGCCTGGATGGCGCCCCGCGCGCCATTTTCAAACTCAAGAATGGCCACAGCGGTATCTTCCACTTCGATATTTTCATGGATAAGCATGGCCATGGAAGCCGACAGCCGCTTTACATTTCCCGCCAGGTACAACAACAAATCCACGGTGTGAATGCCCTGGTTCATCAGGGCGCCGCCGCCATCCAGGGCCCGGGTGCCGCGCCAATCGGCCGAGTCGTAATACGCCTGCGTCCGGTACCATTTGATCTGGGCGTCGCACAAGGTTAGGGTTCCGAACCGTCCGGATTCCACGGCTTTTTTTAATTGCTCGACAGCCGGGTTAAACCGGCGATTGAAGATGCCCGACAACACGACATTTTCTTTTTCCGCCACATCGATCATTTGCTGCACCCGGGCGGGCGTTATTTCCAGGGGTTTCTCACAGATGATGTGTTTTTTGGCGCGAGCCGCCGCTATTGCCGGTTCCAAATGTGCGCCGGAGGGCGTGGCTATGGTCACAATATCGATGGTCGGGTCGCCCAAAAGTTCATCCAGATCGGAACAGGCTTTGCAGCCGAATTGCGCGCCCAATTGTCTGGCGCGGTCGGGGTTACGCGCATAGATCGCTCCTAAATGAGCCTTTGGGCCCATGGCCTGAATGGCCTGGGCATGAAATGGAGCGATCATTCCGCCGCCTATAATTCCGAAGGTGTACATGGTTTAGTCGCGTTTATAATTATTTCCACTTGAAAGCAAAATACGAACAAGGCTCATCGCTTGCATTGCGCACGCCATGGAGCGATCCCGAATGCATAAAATAAAAATCGCCGGGGCCGGCCGTGTATTCCTTCCCGTCGATGGTCATTTCCGTGTCGCCCGACAGCACCAAAATAATTTCCGTTTCGGCATGGGTATGCGGCTGATGGCTGGCCCCTTTTTGATCCAATTGGGTAATGTGCATTTCAAAGCGCTCGCACATGGCGGTAGGCCGGTCAAAATAGGCAATGCCGCCACCGCGTGCGCTGGGTTTGAAGGGCAGCGCTTCTGCATTCAGCATGAGCGACCCGCCCGATGCCTGGCCTCGTTCTATGCTCATTTTCTTTTTCGACCGGTATTTCATGACGAAATACGTGAGCTTGCCATCGCCGACATTTTCCAGGGAATGCATTTGCTTCGGCATCAACAAAATGACGCCCCTGGGACCAAGGACCACGCTGCTGTCCTCAATGGTAATTTTCATGGTTCCTTCCTGCACGATAATGCATTCTTCGGTATCCTCGTTGGCATGAGCGGCGCCGGGCTTGGCGCCGGGGAATTGCGTGGTGGCGTGCATTTCCAGGTATTCAAAATGCGGGGAGCTGCCTTCCAGTATTTTTCTTGTTTCCCGAAATGCTCCGGCTTTTACGGGGTGGTCCGCCCATTTGTACACGCCGGAGGGTACCGGTTCCAATGCTGTGTTTTTCCGGATATTTTTTTGCCATTTCGGGTATTGCTTCAGCACCTTTGCCGGCGCATTCGTGTACCAGCTGTATCCATTGCGGCGCTCGTAGCCTATTTCGGCCATGGAATTTTTCTTGACGCCGTCGCGATCGCAAAAGAAAGGTTTGCCCGTTTCCAGGTCATAAAACCGCGCCCAAAGTGGCGGGGCATCGTTGTCGGCAACGACAATCCGGTTCTTTTTCCCATCCGGGCCGGTTTCGGTGTCCAGGCGCATGCCCTCAATTTTATTGTTTTCGAACCAGCTGACGGCGGCATCAACAGCCGAGACAATCGCTTCGGACGGATGGTCTACATCCATCAGCAACAAGACAATCCCGGCAGATTCGGCGCCACTGAAGGAGGGCAGTTCGTACTTGCGGGCTTTGGCCGGAGCAAAGGTTTTTGCATCGTGTTGGGCACACCACACGGTGGGTTTGCCATCCACCATGATTTGAGTATCCAGGAAACATTGAATGCCCTTGTCAAAGGCCTGTTTGGCTTTTGCTTTTGTGTCGGCGTTTAGTTGAAATGCCGCGAATTCCACGTCGTCTGCCGCAATTTCTTCAAGCAAGCGCATGGTGTTGGCCATGGCGTTGTCGTTGTAGGTGATATGCCCGGAATAGGCGACACTTTCGCCGCCCCGGACGGGGTAAAACTGCGGCCAGCCACCATTTTCGTATTGCGCCATAAAAATGTACGCCAGGCCTTTTTCAAAAGCCTGCTTGTAGCGTTCGTCTTTGAAATGGGCGTATACTTTTGCCAGAAACCGCAATTCGGTAATCGTGGCGCCATTGTCGAATGTTGCGCCGGGCCCGCCCTTGCTTTCCAAAAATTCGGCTTTTTCCCCTTCGGAAAATTCATGGTGATAGGGTTTGTTTTTTGCCCATCCGCCGATTTCTTTTTGCGTGAGCAGCACATTTTCCGCCACCGATTTTGCTTCCTCAGAACCGTACCAATCGGCAGGCATCCGGGTAGCCACATGCTGCCAGCGTTTGGTGCGGTAGGCGTCCGGGTCGCTTTCTTGCGCGGAGAGTCGGGCAACGCTGGATGTGAGGGTAATCAGGATTGAGAGCAGGCAGGCAAATTTCATGGTGTGTTTTTTTGCTTGGTTGATGTTGTGGCTTTTGGTTTGGATTCAACAGATGTCTCCCTCGCCCGTACGTGTCTAGCGTGCTTGCCCGCAGAAGCGTATTTTCCCGCAGATTTCCGCAGAAATTCGCTTTGGGTAAGCCCGCTAAATTGATTATTTCCGGACCAAATTCTGCGTCGATCTGCGGCCTTTTCTGCGGAAATCTGCGGGAAACCCCTCTACGAAGGTCGCATCCAAAATCCCCGAAAACCCACGCTAAACACATACTGACTGCCAGTCACCTCCTCGTTTGGCCAAATCACCCCAACACCTCAAACACCCGAACCAAATTACTCTTGTTTTTCAGGCTCACTTCCCCGATTTCCCGGCAGGTAAACTGGTCGCCGGCTTTTTCATTGGTTGATGTTGTGACTTTTGGTTTGGATTCAACAGATGTCTCCCTCGCCCGTACGTGTCTAGCGTGCTTGCCCGCAGAAGCGTATTTTCCCGCAGATTTCCGCAGAAATTCGCTTTGGGTAAGCCCGCTAAATTGATTATTTCC
>CAZAEZ010000094.1:0-9645 GCA_964484205.1 uncultured Saprospiraceae bacterium
CTTTCATGTTGTCGGGCTATAGGGGTTTTTCGCAAACCACTTGCCGACGGGTATAGATAGGCTGGTGAATCAGAATTATTGCTGTAAAGTAACAGCCCTCCACCAGGTATGTCTTGCGCGGTTGAATAGCCTCCGGATATAGTAAAACCGTCAATTGTAGCCGTAGTATCAGTATTATGAAAGTACAGCACTCTGGAATAAACATTAGGCTTAATAGTTAGTATTGTGATGTTTGCTTCAATATTTCGTTGGTTTACGCTAGTTTCATTGCCATAAAATCCGCCAAATAATTTAATGCTTTTGTTTATTTCAAACTGGCTGCTTGATTGGATTGTTGGAAAATATGTGCCGCCCGCTACCCATATTTCATCTCCATTTTCTGCACTATTTATCGCAACGTCCAGGTGTTTATATGCACTGGTCCATGATTCTCCATTATTTGATCCCGTAGAAGATGAATTTACATATATAGTTTTGCCCACAAGAGAAAAAGCGGGCAATAAGCCTAAAAATAAAAAATACAACTTGTTCATAAAAATTATCTGTTGAACGTATCATTGAAATAAGAGTGCCATCAACGTGTTCGAAGAATTAAAGACATACCACGATCTGCGCGAGAGTCACACCGCTGGCCTAAAGTGTCAGATTTTTAAAACCAAATCGCCATCTGCCCGGGAGTCCCAACGTGGCGAAAATGCCACAAAAAATGTGAAGGAACTACATTTTGTACAGCGCCCGCCTGAAAGGGCGAAAAACGCCGGCCAAGGCGAAAAACGGCAAATGGTGCGGCACGACGAAGAAAAGCGGGCGCACGGTGGAGGCACTGGCGGTGCAGTTGAAAGCCAAATAGGCGGGTTTAATGCGATTTTAATGTGTGCTTAAGCGGAGTTTAAGAAAACCCGGATTTCGGGCATGGAATTTACCCTGTCAGCTGAAATTCAGTGTTTTCTAAAATCTACACTCCGCACATGCGCATTTTTTTAACCATCCTGCTGGGTTTTTGCATTTTGCAAAACCTGTCTGCCGAGAGGCCATCCCGCACACCCGACCAATCCCCAACTGTTGAAATCGAATCCATCAACCACGTTTCCTGCCATGGCGAATCAGATGGCGCCATTTATCTGGCCGTTCAAGGTCAGGCACCGTTCACTTTTTTTTGGAGTAACGGGCAAAAAGAGCAAGACCTGAGGGATGTCCCGGCAGGAACGTATGCCGTGACGGTCATCGACGCCAACAACGAAGAAACCGTCCTGACCGACCTGACGATCAACGTCCCCCCGGCGTTAACCGTTGCACTCACGTTTATCCAGCACATCACCTGCCTGCAACCCTTCGGCACGCTCACCGCGGCTGCTTCCGGCGGCACCCCACCCTACCAGTACGCCTGGAGCAATGGCGATACCGGCCCGACCGCAAGCCCGCTGGCAATCGGGCCTTACAGCCTGCTGCTGACCGATGCCAACGGCTGCACCGCCGGCCTGAGCGCCAACATCATGCAAAACCTGATCCCGCCGACCGCCAATGCCGGTGTGCCGATGACGGTGCTGTGTTCCAATGCCGCCATCCAACTCCAGGGCAGCGGGTCCACCGGCGCACAGTACAGCCACTTATGGACAGCCGAAGATGGCGGTATCATTACCGCCGGCGCCAACACCTTCACCCCTACGGTAAACCATACCGGCACCTATGTGCTGACCATCACCAACACCATCAACGGCTGCACCGCCAGCGATGCCACCACCGTCGGCAGCCTCTACCAGGCGCCTGCGGCAACGGTCGGCGGCGGCACCCTGACCTGTGCAGTAAACACCGTAGCGCTCACCGCCGCTATCGACTCGCTCAACACCACCTACGGCTGGCAGGGGCCAAATAATTTTCAAAGCAACCTGCTGCAGCCGGTGGTTTCGGCCGGTGGAAATTATTTGCTGACGGTCAGCGACACTGTTACCGGCTGTTTTACCATCGCCACGGCCACGGTGGCTTTGGATACCGTACATCCGGCAACAACAGCCAGCGTCAGCGGCGCCATTTCCTGCGCATCGCCCAGTGTTTTTCTGCTCGGCTGGTCAAATGTGGGCAATGCGGTTTTCCAATGGACCGGCCCGGGCAATTTCAACGGTTCCGGCATGCAGGTGCAGGTGGGCACACCCGGGTTGTACACCCTCACGACGACCAATCCGCAAAACGGCTGTTCGGTTTCAAAAACAATTGCCGTCACCGGCAGCACCACTCCCCCGACCGTATCCGCCACGGTGAGCGGGCAAATCACCTGCGCTTCGCCGCAGGTCACCCTGACCGGCAGTGTGCAGCCCAGCGGCATGCAGTTGTTGTGGTCCGGGCCAAACGGTTTTTATTCAAATAATTTACTCGTCAGCGTTAGCACGCCGGGCGTTTACACGTTGCAGGCAACCAACACCCAAAACGGCTGTAACGCCACGGCCACAGTCACCGTTCTCCAAAACAAAGTGCAGCCCGACGTGTCGGTAATCGCGAACAACCTGAGTTGCGCCATGCCCGCCACCACCCTGTATGCCAACACCAGTACTTCGGGTTTGACGTTTAAGTGGACCGGACCCAACGGGTATATGTCCACCGTCCAGAACCCGACAATATCCACGGCGGGGGTGTATACGGTTGTGGCGACCAACCCGGCTAACGGCTGTACCAAATCGGTCAGTGTATCGGTGAGTTTCAATGCAGCAACCCCCGTGGTTTTAACGGCAAACGCCACCATTACCTGCGCCAACCCGGTGGCCTACCCGAATGCCACGGCGTTTACGCCCGGCACCACGTTTAGCTGGACGGGGCCGGGCGGATTTACCGCTACCGGTGGAAGCCCGGCAGTGACCGTACCCGGCATTTACACGGTAGTGGCCACGCATCCCACCAGTGGCTGCACCGTGGCCATTCCGGTGCAAGTGTTCGACAATACCCAGCCGCCGATTGCTTTTGCCGGTGAACCCCAACTGCTGAACTGCGACAACACCCCAATCCTGCTGAGTGGTTTTGGTTCCTCCACGCTTGGCAGCTATACCTACCTCTGGACCACCTATGACGGCAACATACTTTCCGGGTCGCTCAACCTGTACCCCCGGGTGAATGCCGTGGGCACCTACACCCTTCAGGTCACGAACACCCAAACCGGCTGCACGGCTGTAGACAGCGTCGAGGTAACCCAGGCGCCCCCGGTTACGGCCACACTCGGCCCGGTGGTGCATGTGGCCTGCAACGGCACGGCCACCGGCTCGGCCACCGCCATTGCCGGCGGCGGAAGCGGCCAATACATCTTCGGCTGGTCGAACGGACAAACCGGCGCCACGGCGACGGGCCTCAGCGCCGGATTGTACACTGTAACCGTCAACGACAGCCAGAACTGCACCAACACCGTCAGTGTGCTCATCAATCAGCCGCCGGTTTTGGTGGCCAATACCAGCTCGACCCCGCAAACGATTTTCGGCGTAAACAACGGAACGGCTACGGTTTCTTACTCCGGCGGCACAGCGCCCTATTCCGTAAAATGGAGTACGGGACAAATTACCGCCGTAATTTCAGGTTTGGCGCCGGGGAATTACACCGTAACCGTAACCGATAGCAAAGGCTGTACTGTGGTTAAAACTGCCCAGGTAAACGCCGTCAACTGCGCCGTCACCGGCTCGATTTCCAATACGCCGGTCAGCTGTTTTGGCGCAGCCAACGGCACCGCCACGGTCAACCTGAACAGCAGCCAAAACCCGGTAAGCTATACCTGGTCGAACAATGCCCAAACCAAAACCATTTCCAATCTGGCCCCGGCCACCTATACCGTCACCGTCACCGACGGCGCCAGTTGCACGCTGGTGCTGAGCACGATCATCACCGGCCCGGCTGCGCTAGACCTGAATATTGCCTTTCAGGAAAACGTGCCTTGCCCAACCTCAACCACCGGCACCCTGACGATCGGCGTGGCTGGCGGCACGGCGCCTTACACCTATCTCTGGTCGAACAATAAAACCACCGCATCGGTCACCGGACTTGGCCCGGGCGCCTACACCGTAACCGTGACCGATACAAAAGGCTGCACCAAAAACAAGAGCGGGCAAATTGTGATCACCGACCAAAACCCGCCCCAGTTGATCCTGAAAAACGCGACCGCCGCGCTGGGCACAAACGGCAGTGTGCAGGTGACGCCTGCCCTGTTTGACAACGGCAGTTTCGATGCCGAATGTTCCATTGCATCCTGGAGCGTCAACCCCACCACCTTCAATTGCACCCAACTCGGCGCCCGCACGGTAACCCTCACGGCAACCGACGTGAACGGCAACAGCAAATCCGGCACTGCAACCGTAACCATCACCGACAACATACCGCCAACCCTGGTTTGCCCGGCCAACATCGCCGTCGGCGCCTGTGCCGCCACCGTCCAGTTCAGCCAGCCCACCGTGACCGACAACTGCGCCATTAGCTCCAGCCTGATCCAACAAACGGCAGGTTTACCCTCCGGTTCCGTATTCCCTGCGGGCAAGACCATCCAGATTTTTTCCTGCGCGGATGCCAGCGGCAACACGGCTATTTGCAGTTTTGACGTGCAGGTGTCCGGACCGCCGGCGGGCGCCGTAACGCCGATCCCGGCCGCCTGTTCCGGCATTTGCGACGGTTCGGCGGTGTTTATCCCTTCGGGAACGGCGCCCGACCTGGTGCGCTGGAGCAACGGCCAAACCGGCTACCTGGCTACCAACCTGTGCACCGGCAATTACGCGGTGAGCCTTACCGACAGTTATGGCTGTTCCACGGTTTTGCCTTTTACCATTGAAAGTGCGAACCACGGTTCGTTTGAAATTGTGGCCGTAAAAAATCCGGCCAGTTGCGACAACACCTGCGACGGCAGCGGCAGCCTGACCGTTGGCGGCGGCACACCGCCTTTCCAGATTTTCTGGAGCAACGGCCAGTCGGGCAACGCCGCCCTGAACTTGTGCGCCGGCGCCTATTCGGCTACCGTGACCGATGCGAATGGTTGCAGCCAGGTGCAGCCGGTCCTGATTGAAGCCGTCGACAACATTCCCCCGACCCTGAGTTGCCCTGCCAACATTACGACCTCGTATTGCGCACCGGCAGTGGCGTACAATCCCCCGGTGGTGCAGGACAATTGCACGGTGGATCTCCAGCAGCTCAGCCTGTTGGGCGGTTTATCTTCCGGTTCGGCATTTCCGCAGGGGGTAACCACCCAGTTTTTCCGGTATGAGGATTCGGGCGGCAATGCGGCCCAATGCAGTTTCACCGTCACGGTGCTGGACGATCCGGAGTTGAATATTTTGTCGGAAGATGCGAATTGCGCGGGCGGGTGCGACGGTACCGCCACGGTATTGGCTACAGGCGGCTACGCACCGTTTTCCTTCAAATGGAGCAACGGGCAGCAAAGCAACAAGGCAACCGACCTGTGTCCGGGCAACTATGCCGTCACGGTGGTGGATGCTGCGGGTTGTTCGCAAACCCGGCAGCTGACGATCAACCAGCCGCAGGCGCTGGCCCTGAATATTGTCCAAGTACTCAATGACGTAGGCAATGCCGGCGCCGGCGCCATCTCGGTTGCCATCAACGGCGGCACAGCGCCCTACGCTTTTCACTGGACCCGCAACGGGCAGTTTTTTGCCGATGTGCAAAATTTGCAAAACCTTTTTGCCGGGAGTTACCAGTTGAAAATAACCGACGCCCAGGGCTGTGTTCTGAACAGCGCCGTGTTCAACCTCAGTAATACGGTAGGCACGCGAGAAAACGAATGGTCGGTGACGCTTCAGGTGCTGCCCAACCCGGCCAGTGATGTGGTGCGGATCGAGTTGCCCGAGGCGCCCGGGCAGGAGGTGGAGGTACGGCTGGTTAGCCCGGGCGGCATGGTAGCCAGGCAGGAGCGTTTATCCGCCACGGATACCAGCGCAACTTTCGACGTTCAGGCGCTGCCGGCAGGGCTTTGGCTGGTGTACTTTCGCCGCGCGGATGGGTTGCAGACAGTTCGAAAACTATTGGTGACGCATTGATAAAGCATCCGAATCAGTTTTAATCGTGCCCCCCGCTCTTTTGAACATGATTCCTGCGATTCAGGGGCTAATATCCTCCTCCAAAGCCCGTAGGGCTGTCATTTTTGTAGAAATTTATTGCCGTAGAAATCATAGCGCCGTAGGTGCGGCATTATAATGGCACGCCTACGGCGTTTGGAAAACTGCGAGACGACCATTTTCTACCATAATGTCAGCCCTACGGGCTTTATTCGAAGGTAATATTGCCAGGTTAACCCCTGATTCACATGATTCCTGCGATTCAGAGGTTCAACCTGCTCATTAATCTGCGTGCGGGATCATTGGGTTGCGTTTACCCAGGTTATATCCCGCAGACTTGTCTTGTCGCAGCGCAGCGGAGACACCTACACAAATAAAATTTGCGAGATGTACCTAAAAAAGCAGGACTTTCAGCGTTGCTCGGGTACATTTCGGAGCATAAAACTTTTGTGGATGTCTCCGCTGCGCTGCGGCATGACAAGAAAAGGGAAGATCGCGCATACATTCAATCCCTGATTCGCATGATTCCTGTTTTTTAAAATAAAATCCACACAATTGAGGAGGGGAATGGGAATCTGATGCCATCCATGCTATGGAATCTCAGCCTCGCTCCGGCTTGATTGGCAAAATCTGGCCTTTCGTGTTGATCCAATATTCCGATAAATTTTCTCCAACAGAAAAATATACAAGTGCGCGGCCGTCACGAAATTGAGATGCCAAAATGTATTTGCAGGGAAGCATTTGCTTGCCGCGTTTGTCCACCCAGCCCCATTTGCCGTTTTGCTGCACTTTGATCCAGCCGGTTTCCTCAACCCGCCAGCCCGTTTGTTCGTATACCGGCGGGATCAGCACATTTTCTTCCGGGGCAAAAAGGCCGTGTTTCCCATTGAGGTTCAATACCCATTTGTTTGTCCCAATGGTGTCCAGGCTGACCTCGAAAATATGCTTCTTTGTGACCAGATCTATAATATCCCAGGTACCGCCTTCGTGTTCGGGGTGTTTGGCCAAAATGTAGTGTGGTGGGATTTGGACCATAACCGAATAATTTGTTGGCAAGACCAGTTTGCCTGATTTGTCAATCATACCCCACCTGGTTCCGATTCCCTTAACCGGCGCAACGCCGTAAAAAAAAGGTTGAACCTGGCTATACTCGTCATGCTGTACCAGGCGGGAACCTTTTTTGTCGATAAATCCCCAACGTCCGTTTTGGTAAACCCCGGAAAAGCCTTCTGAAAACGGTTGGAGGGCTGTGTATTCCGGGGCTATTTTCACTGTTCCGAAGGTGTCGGCAAAACCCCATTTCCCGTTTTTATAAATGGCGAAAAAGCCCTCCGAACCAGGGGCGACCGCGCTGTATTCGGCTGGCAAAACCAGCTTCCCCTGCCGGTTGATGGCGCCCCATTTCCCTTGCTGGTATACCGGGGCGATGCCCTGTTCAAAATCGCGGGCGCCCTGGTAGCTTGCCGGAACGACGAAGGTATTCCGGGTATCAATAAAGCCGCGTTTGTATTGATAAATCACCCGGGCTATTCCGTCAACAAACGGACCGATCTCGTTGTAATCGAAGGGGATAACCACGCGGTTGTTTTTATCGATACAGCCCCAAAGGCCATCCTTTTTCACCCGGATCAGCTGGTCTTCCGGCGCACACAGGGTGTCGTATTCCAGCGGTACGATTAGCTTGCCGGAAGCGTCGAGCGCGCCCCAGCTTGTCCCTTTACGTACGGGCGCCACGCCGTTTTGCAGGGCTTGTATGGTATCGAGTAGCAGAGAGCTTAACCGGATACCCTCCTGATCAAACACATCCCAGTAGCCTTGCTGCCGGCTTTTTAGCAAGGTTTTGGAAAAATACTGCAAGCTATCCGTCATAGATTTTTCATCCAGAACAACATCAAGCAGTTTAGGGGTATTGCCTGGGTCCTTTACCATTGCAATATTCCCATTAAAAAATAGTCCATACGCTTCTTCCGATACCGGCACAGACAAGATTTTCAAGTTGCCTTTGTAAAAATAAATTTGCTTGCCTATTTGAGCGACAAAGTACCGGTTGCCAAATCGGGCTTCTATTCTATTGTAAACCAACGGAATAAACGTCGCTCCCCGGTTATCAATAACCCCTTGAAAGCTATCTTTCCGGACGACTGCCCGGTGGTTTTCAAATTTCTCAGCCTCATCGTAAATAAACGGGATCAAGGTTTTGCCGCTGGTATCAATATAACCCCAACAGTTCTCTTTTTTTACGGCAGCAAGGCCTTCGGAAAAGGGGGCTGCATCATCAAAATCAAAAGGGATAGCAATAGTGCCATCCATTTTGACAAATCCGTATTTGTCACCAACCTTTACTGCAACCCAATCACCTACTTTTTGAGCATCGTATTGATACTTAAGAACAACCTTCCAATAGCGTGAGGCTAAATCATCCGACACATCCTTTAAAAAATCGCGCTGGAAAACGGTATCCTGGGAGTAGATATCCAAAACTGTCAGGAAGGTATCTGGCAAGATGTGGCTCAAATAATTCCCTTCCTGCTGTATATATCCACCGACAAATCCGGTGAAGGTTCGAAATACATCGCCATTTTTTTTCAGGAAAACCAAGTCTGCTCCCTTCTTGGCAAAAATGAGGCTGTCGTTAAATTGACTGAAACGATCATATTCCGGTGGTACAATCCAGTTTCCACCGGTATCGCACAGGCCCATAAACGAATCCCTTTTTACAGCAATCAACTCATCCTCGTTAAAACTAAAATCCACATCATTTCCGGGCGGTATAATAATATTCAGGTTGGTGTCCATGGCACCGACCAGGGTATCTTTCAAAATCAGTATTCCGTTTGTTCCAAGGTACATCCGGTATAGTTCGTTGCCTTTTTTGTCAATCAACATGGGAGATTCACTATCCTCCGCCAGGTAGTGCCCGTTGACAAAGGGCTCCAGCAAGGGATACCGTTTGGTTGTTTCCACACCGGCTTCATTCACAAAAACATATTCGTTTTCAATGCTGGTGATCGCCACGCCATTTTGAAACGTGTTGGGCACTTCGTAGAGAAAATCGGTGAGGCGATACCCGTCTTTGGTAATCACGGCAAAGCGCCCGACAGAATCATTGTACGCCCAGGCCACATTTTCAGCACCAAAATTAAAAAAGGCAACAAGGCGGTTGGATTTGGCGAGTTCCTGACGGGCGCGCTGCTCGGAATTTTGTGCTTTGCGTTTTTCCTCCTCTACGGCCAAAAACAGGGCCTTCCGCAGCCGGCGGATTTCCTCCTTGTCGCTATCGCGGTACCCTTCAGCCGATTCCAGTTGTTCGAAGGCTTCCTGGTATTTTTTGGAACCCAACGCTTTTTGGGCCCGTTCGATCGCACAGGCATAGCTGTGGCAGGGGGCTTGAGCTGCGCCACGGTAAGCAAGCTGAACACAGGCGAAAACGAGGGCGAATTTTATCCAATTGAAATTTGAGTTATTCATCGGCACGGGATCAATTTTTGGTCGATTTCAGAAATCTTCACATTCAATTCAGCATCATCCCGGTACTTGTTCTTTTGGGCATCAAACTCGTTGAGCGTTGCCGCGTCCGGGCAGTTTTTCGTCAGCACCCGTTCGATTCCACTTAATAAAT
>CAZAEZ010000095.1:0-9364 GCA_964484205.1 uncultured Saprospiraceae bacterium
AGATTTCGTTTACGGAATCGATTAGTAACGCGAAATCAAGCCCCCCTCCCCGCGGGGGGAGGGGATGGGGGTGGGGTTGACACGCGGAAAGCCGAAAAAATTAGTCTCAACGAATTTGTGTGTAATGGACAGGCTCAAAGCCGTAGGACGAGTACGGCACCTCGTGGTGAATAAAATAACCTACGGCGAGCATTTCAATTTTTCCGCTTTTGAAACTGGCTCTGCTCCGTAGTGAAAAATGCGCAAGACGCCTCACCAGAAAAAACTTACGTGCGCCGAAAGATTGAACGGCGTGCCCGGTGTAAAATGAATTTCGGAAACCGGTTCAATCTCGTTGACCAGGCGGCTTTCGGTATCGAACTGGGCCTCATTCCAGGCCCGGTTAAGCAGATTTTGAATGGTCAACCCGAACTCAAATTTTTTACCGGTGTACTTCAAGACCGCGTCGGTGAGGAAATAGCCCCGGGCCACCACGGAGTTGTCTTCGTTGGCCGGCCGGTCGCCGAGGAAGCGGTAGCGCAGGCTGCCGTTCAGCCCGTTTTTGCAGTTCCACGACAGGCCGCCGATACTCGTCCAGGCCGCTGCCAGGGGGATGAAATTTTCGCCTTCCGGCGTTTTGTCAAGCCGGGCCAGGCTGTAGTTCAAATCGACATCGGCAAAAAGCCAGGCGTTCAACTGCCAGCGCGCAGCAAGATCGAAACCCTGGCGGGTGGTTTCACCGCTGGGTTCCACAACGGCTTCATCGCCGACGTACACAAACTCCTGTTCCAGGTCCAGGCGCCAGGCACTCGCGGTTACGAACAGGCTGGGAAAAAGTTTGACCATCGCTCCGGCTTCAAATCCCAGTGCCCGGGGCAGAATCTGGCGCCCTTGCCGGGCCACCACCACCCGGGTATCGTTGGAATGAAAACCGTATCCGGAAAGCGCAAATAACTGCAAGCGGTCATTCGGGGTGAAATACAAATTCAGTTTCGGACTTGCCAGGGCGGCACTTTCGATTTTCCGGTCATAGGCTTGTTGCAATTGATCCACGTACATGAACTGGAACTGGTCGAAGCGCAAACCTGGGTTCAGCATGAATTTCTCGTTGAGTTCAATTTTTTCATCCAGGTAGAGCCCGAAGTTGTACTCGTTCACATTGCCCAATGCTCTGCGCTCCAGTACAGTTTTGCGGCCGCTGGTATGCGAAAGCTCGTTATCCTGCACGGCGTCATAGCGAAAGTGCAACCCGAGTTCGGTGCGCCATTGCGTGCCACCCCAGTTGTCGCGCCGCTGATAGGCACTGCGGTAACCAAACAGGTTGCGTTGTTCTTTTTGCCGGATTTGATCGCTGTTTACCGGGTCGTTCAGGAAAAATGTGAAATTGGAGTACAGTTCGAAAGCATAGCGGGAAAAGTAAAACTGATTTTTGAGCAGACTCCCATCGTCGAGCAGGCTGCTCAAGCGCAGGTTAAAATTGCTCCGGCTCGTTTGGCCGCCTTCGGTATCGTCGATGGCGCCGAAACGGCCGATCGTCCCGTCTGCCACAGCGCGCTCCGGTATCTGGCCCGAGGCATCCCAGCGGCTGGTGAATCCACCCAGAGAGAGGTTCAGGTAATTGTTGGGGTTGACGGCGGTGTTGTAATTCAAAAAGCCGCTGAAACGATTGTAGCCTTGCGGACTGTCGAAATAGCCGTCCGAATAGGCATATTCCGTGGCTGCGTATGCCTGTTCGGGGCGATTGGCATCGGCCCGGTCCAGCAGTTTGAAGGCGCCTGCTGCGCGAAAACTGTTGAACTGGCCGGCCGACAGTTTCAGCATATTCCGGTCCAGCCGGTTTTTAGTTTGAAAATCAACATGTCCGGCAGTGGCAAAATTGCCGTAGGGCGCGTAGTACGGCCCTTTGGCAAACTGAATATTGTCGACAATTTCAGGGATCAGGAAATGCAAATCGGCATAGCCTTGCCCATGCGCATGTGAGACCATGTTGACCGGAATGCCGTCGACATTCAGGGCAATATCGGTGCCGTGGTCGATATCGAAGCCGCGCAGGAAAATTTGCTCGGCCTTGCCGCCGCCGGCGTGCTGTGCGATAAACAAACCGGGCACCAGGCGCAAGGCATCCTGGGAGGTCGTCAGTGGGCGCAGGTTAATATCGAGCGTGGAAACCACTTGGCGACCCAATTCCGGATCGGCATGCACTTCCACATTTTTTATCTCGATAGGGGCTGGGGTCAGAAAAATCTTGACTGTGGAGGTTTCGCTGTCGCGCACCGTTACATTTTCCGTCAGGGATTGATAACCCAGGTAACGGATGTGCAGGGTGTAGTCGCCGGCCGGCAGATTGTTGAATTGAAAAACGCCCAGCGCATCGGTGTAGGTCCGGCTCGTACCGGTGCCGCTCAGGCCAACCGACACCCCGGCAAGCGGGCTTTTTGCCAATTCATCGAATATGGACCCCCGGATGCTGCCGTTGTGGCCGTGAAGGAACGGGGTTGTGCTGATTAGGACGAAGAAAACCAAAGAAAGGAATCGCATACGTAAAGACAGTTTTTTTGTTTGTCCTAACATACGGCAATTTGATGTAGGTGGTTTTTTAGAATAGAATTTTTTGGCGCATGTTCCCGTTTGGCTGGAGAGGGGCTGAGTGAGGCGGTGACTTAAAGTCACCGCCTCACTATCCACCTGATGGGAACATGCGCCTGGTTTACACCGGCATATCACTCCGAACAAAGCCATCTTCAATATGCACGATACGGGTACCGAATTGGGCATTTTTTTCGGAGTGTGTCACCTGTAAAATGGTCATTCCTTCGCCGTGCAGTTGTTTGAACAGGTCCATGATCTGCTCGCCCTGCGAGGAGTGCAGATTTCCGGTGGGCTCGTCGGCGAGCAGGAGTTTGGGCTTGCCGATAATCGCGCGGGCCACGCCGACCAGTTGCTGCTGCCCCCCGGAGAGTTGCGCGGGGAACAGGTCTTTTTTCGCCACCATGTTGAACCGGTCGAGTATGTCGGCCACCATGGCTTTTCGTTCGGCGCTTTTGATGTTCCGGTAGAGCAGGGGCGTTTCGATGTTTTCGTACACCGTCAGTTCGTCGATGAGGTGGTAGGCCTGGAATACAAAACCCAGGTAGTGCTTGTGCAGATCGGTGCGTTTGCGTTCGTTGAACTGGTGCACGGGCTCATCGAAAAAGAAATATTCGCCGCTGTTGGGCTCATCGAGCATGCCGATCAGGTTCAGGAGGGTCGATTTCCCGGCGCCGCTGGGACCCATGATAGTCAGGAATTCGCCTTCTTTAATGTCCAGGTTGATATCGCGCAGGACCCAGGTTTTTTGCGGGCCGTTTCGGTGAAAGCGCTCGATGTTGCGAAGTTTGATCATAGTGCATGTTCAATTGTTTTCCAGGACTGTTTGCAAGATTTTATACTCCTGGAGGGTGAATATTTTTTCGACTTTTCCGCGCACGGGAAATTTACTGAGGACCAGGGCCTGCGTTGGGCCGGCTTTTTGGATGTATGCTATTTTTTTGCCTTTTGGCGCAATGCGGCCGTAAAAACCGGCAATGCCTTTCACAACTGTTTTGCCGTTACCGTCCGCCTGCATGATCCGGAGGGTTTCGTCGTTGGAAGCGTGTATGATCCGGTTTCCGGGCGCCCAGCCCGGGTAGTAGTTGTGCAGCGTATCCTGACTCAGGTTTTTGTGAAAACTGCCTTTGCTGTCGGTCAGGTAGATCTGGTCGCGATTATCGCCTTTTTCGAGATAATAACAAATCCGGTCGCTGTTGGGCGACCAGGCCGGATTGAAGCATTTGTGGGGAGCGGCGTTGGAAATTTGTTGCAGACCAGAGCCGTCGCTGTTGATGACAAACAATTCCCGCTGTTTGCCTTTGCCACCGAAAAACACCAGCTGCCGTCCGTCGGGCGACCACGAAGGCCCGCTTTCGCGGGTGGTGGAATCGGTCGTCAGCGGGCGGGCGAGGCCGGTATGCTGGTCTTGAATTTCCAGGTCCCAGTTTCCGCCGCTGCGGTATTTGCTGTAGGCAAGCGCATGGCCATCAGGCGAAAATGTTGCAAACATGGCGCCGTTGGCCACCAGTTGTGT
Source organism: uncultured Saprospiraceae bacterium (assembly GCA_964484205.1). Taxonomy (GTDB): domain Bacteria; phylum Bacteroidota; class Bacteroidia; order Chitinophagales; family Saprospiraceae; genus M3007. The sequence goes on from CAZAEZ010000095.1 coordinate 4,082, forward strand.
TTTTTTTGTTTTCAGGGTGTACACGAGCAATTGCCAGTTTTCAGGCTTGAAGTCCGACCAGTCTGCCTTGCCGTAGAGTACCGAAAAAGCCAGTTTTTTTCCGTCCTGCGACCAGCAAACATCCTGGATGGCCAGCCGGTCGGGAACCGGATGTTGCGATCGGAGCAGGCTACAGTTGAAGCCGGTGAAAATCAACATGGTGAGGAGCAAACGAAAGGGAAGTTCCATGGTTGTGTGCATCAAAGTCAAAGGATATGCCAAAACTACTAAATTATTGGAAGCCAACGCACTGTAAATATTATCGCGGCAGATTTGCCATACGCCTTGTGCTGAAACCGAACAGGCACTGTTCAAAAATGGACAGTGCCTGGTTTTGATGAATGTCAGGGTTGATGTTGACTTGTTTCATTGACAAAAAAAACGCAAAAACCGAAATTTGTTGGCGAGTTAAAAAACAATTTTCTAATCATAAAAAGCAAAACAATGGCACAATTACTTGCAAAAAACGGACGCAGGACACTTCCCGCAATGTTGTCCGACTTTTTCGATACCGAACGGTTTTTTCCGGAAAGTTTGCTCAACTGGGATACGGGTGTTTTTCCGTGGTTGGGCGTGGAAAAAGTTCCATCCGTAAATATCACCGAGCGGGACAAAGATTTTCTGATTGAGGTAGCAGCACCCGGGTTGGATAAAAAAGACTTCAAAGTTGAAATCGAAAATGATATCCTGACGATCAGCGCCGAAAAAGAGGAAATGAAGGAGGAGAAAGTGGACGGCATGACCCGGAAAGAATTTGCGTTCAACAAATTCTGCCGCTCTTTCCGCTTGCCCGAAAACAGCAAAGCCGAAAAGATCGACGCTACTTACAAAGACGGTATTTTGAAAATTGAAATTCCGAAAATGGAGGTGAAACCGGTGAAACCGACGAAAGCGGTTGCAGTGCATTAAGTAGCCCCTCGATTATCCGGAGTCCATTTCCCAAACGGATCCGGTTGGTTTTTGCCGGCCAGGTACGTGGTTGATCCTAGCCCAAATTGAATCGGCACCGCTTGCATACTGCTCAGCAGTGTGGTGGGCGGTGCCGGTTTTAATGCTGGATATGGAATGATCAGAAAATCCTGAATTCAGTAATGGTTCCAACCCGTAGAATCCGGGGTGTTTTGGAATTCGCACGTTCATTTTAGAAGAAGATGCGCATGCCGACACCGCCGCCGGGTCGAAAATCTGTAGACGGGGTGAGTTCCAGGCGCGGTGTAAATTGCCCGAACAGTTCAATCCTGGAAAAGACTAGGCTTAAGCCAAAGTTGCCGCTGACGCCGGCTGCAATGTCGTCGTTCGGGTATTCCGGCCCGCGATCGCGTATGCCGATAAATCCACCAGGGCCATAGTAAAAATGCAAGTGTCCGTGGTTGTCCAAATGGGCATTCCACAGGCCATGTACATTCAGAAAAAAGAAGTCGTCGAGATCATAAGCGACGAGTATGTCTGTGGTCATGCCCCGGTCTTTATAAAATTGCAGGGAAAGCCCTGTCGGATTGCCGGCCTGGAAACCTATGCCAAAACTGGGCGAAGGTCTTTGCGCAAACAGACTCCCGGCAAACAGGCAATTGATTAATACTATGAATAGAAAACTATTAAAAAAGTTTGCTCCGTAATAACTGATTGGGTTTTTCATAAAAATATAGTTTTGTAAATGATTAAAATTGGTTTTATAGCCAAATTATAGAAACTATATAGTTAAAACGGGCATACGATTGTATAGATTATAGGGGTTTTCCCCCGAATTTGGTTCGGTGTTTTCCGTAATTTTAAATTAATTTCCTGAAGATTTCCGGACGCTAGGAAGAAAGCGTGTAGGTGAGCATAACCAATCCGCTGGAATAAGTTTTTGCATCCTTCAAATGAACGGCAATGCGTTCGGGAATACTGCTAAACAACGGTTTCCCAAGTCCCAAGACGATTGGGTGTACCGCCAGGCTGAATTCGTCGACCAACCCTGCATTGAGCAGGTACGCCGTAAGTTCCGCGCCACCGAACAACCAGATGTCCTTGCCTGGCCGGTTTTTGATCTCCTGCACTTGCTGTTCTACGTTGCCCTGGATTAGTGTCCAACCGGGCGCGGCCTCTTGGAGCGTATTGGAAAATACGAATTGCGCCATTTTCGGAAAATCATCCATGCCATTTTCCAGGCTGAGCATCAGGTCGTAGGATTTTCGGCCCATAAAAACGGCATCGATCCGGTTGAAAAAGGCTTTCATACCGTAGTCCTGGTCGGTAAAGCACCAATCGTACTCGCCGTTGGGACCTTCAATCAGGCCGTCGAGGCTGACGGCGACGTTCAGGACAAGTTTTCGCATGGGACAAATTTAAGCCTGTCCCTCTTTCACATTCAAGATAAATCCGACTTTAAATACATTTTCAATGCTCACATTCGGGTCGGCTTTCAACAATTTGCGCAAGCGGGAAATGAACACGTCGAAACTGCGGCCCAGAAAGTAGTCGTATTTTCCATAGATTTTCTCCACCGCCTCGTCGCGGCGCAGGATGCGATTTTGGTGTTGACTGAGCAGGCGGAGCACGGCGTTTTCCTTCTCTGTGAGCCGGATTATCCGGGCGTCGATGCGCAGTTCCTGCCGCGCCGGATCGTACGCAAACCGGCCGATCTGTTGCGTTTTTTCAGTGGGCGCCGCAGCCCCGGCAGTACGGCGCAGGATGACCCGGATCTTGCACAACAGCTCTTCCTCGTCAAAGGGTTTTGTGAGATAATCCTCAGCGCCCAACGCGTACCCTTTCAGGCGGTCTTCCTTGAGCATGCGCGCCGTGAGAAACAAAAAAGGGAGTTTGGGATATTGAGTGCGGAGGTTTTTCGCCAGACTGAAACCGTCCATGCCGGCCATCATCACATCGAGGATGCAAAGGTCGAACGGCTGGCGTTTTACCTGTTGCAACCCGCTGAGCGCATCGCGTCGCCAGGTAACTTGCAAACCTTCCGATTCGAGGTAGTCCATCAGCAGCAGGCCAAGGTTCAGGTCGTCTTCGACGAGGAGGATGCGTTGGTCGTTGTGCATGTTTTATTTTGAATTTACTACGGAGTATCGAATGCGGATTATGAAGTAGTTCACTATTTCGTTGGGGGCAAAAGGACGGTCTCTCTCAAGATGAGTTAAAAAGTGCAATGCTTTCTTATTCCACAAGGATGAACCACTCCGTAATCCGTAATCCGCATTCCGCAATTCTAATTCCCCTTCGGGAAAAACAATTCGAAGCGCGCGCCATGCCCTTCCGGGCTACTGACAGCAATTTCGCCCTGGTGCATATCTACAATTTTTTTGACATAAGCCAGACCCAGCCCGAAGCCTTTTTTCCCGGAACATAAGGCCGACTCGCAGCGGTGGAATTTTTCAAAAATTTTGCGCCGGTCTGTCGCCGACAGGCCGATCCCGTTGTCGGTGAAGCTTACCCGGGTTCCGGTGGCTTCCGATGCAAACCCGATTTTTATAGCCGGTTCAACGCCGCTGTATTTCAGCGCATTGTCGAGGATATTCCGAAAGGCATTGCTGAGGTGGAAGGCATCGCCCTGAATGGTGTAGTCTGCGCCGTTTTGGTCCACTTCCACCCGAGCGGCGCTTTCCTGGATTTGCAGGTCAAGACCGGCCAACACTTCATCGGTCAGCGTCCGCAGGTCGACCGGGCCCTTATGCAACTGGTAACCGGCTTTCTCCAGGCCACCGAGTTGTAGCACATTTTCTACCTGGTGGACCAACTGGCTGCATTCGCGGCGGATAATGTTCAGGTATTGATTTCCGTCCAGGTTTTTGTTTTTCCGGGCCATCAGGTTTGCGGCCAGCCGGATATTGGTCAGCGGGGTGCGAAATTCGTGGGTCATGTGGTTGAAGTAGTCGCGGTTGCGTTCGGCCATGCGTTTTTGCCGCACCAGGTGCCAGGTGGCCAGACCGAAAATGACGCAAATGAAGAGCAGAATAACTACCGAAGCCAGCACCATCAGGCCCATGCGCTCGGACACGTAGGCGTCTTTGCCCTGGAAATTGAGTTGCAGGTAATGGGTGTCGCCTTCCAGTACCGGGCCAAGCGAGCAAGAGTAGGGTGGGGCGTTTTTCGTTGCGCTGTCCTTTGGGGTAATTTGCACCGTGTAGGGCAGGTCGATCTGGTAAAATTGCATCCACTGGTTGAGTGCCGCCTGCATGGCGGGTTCCTGGGAACGCGGCAGAAAATTGGGGGCACAGGCCGCCAAATCGGGGGCTTTGCAACAGGCGCGGATTTCCTCGGCGTGGTCGGGGTCGGAGGCCAGGTTTTCCACCGTGGAGCATAGCGCCATGTTGACCCGGTTGGTGAATTGCTCTTCCAACAATTCCCGGGATTGCTGCATCCAGCGAACCTGAATGCCGATGAGCGCGAGGATGGCCAGTGCTGCGGCAGATATGAGCCAACTAATGTAATTTTTCTTCATTGCAGGTGCAAAAAAGCGGCTTTTTCGGCATGCCGGATAGGCTTTTAACAGCTGCTTAACGCTACGGAGTCTAAAAATGCTTGATCATTAATTGAAAATCAATGCCTTGCAGTTTTTTCTAAATTTCATTGGTACAGAATATAGTACATTGATTTTTATCTTTTTTGTTTAAATTTTTCTCTCTCAAGTCGCTCCTTCCCCTCCTGCCTTCCGATGTGCGCTCCGAAATCTCACAGCAGTCATGCACGCAAAACTGGGGGATATTCTAGCTTCAATTCGGCCGTTTTTTCCATTTGGATGGAAGTCCCTTTTGGGATTGAAGAATTCCTTGCAATAAAAGAGCACTTCTAAAACAAAATGTTTTTGAAAATGAGTCGGCGGCTTATATTTGCCGTTATCTTGCAGAGCGAACCGCTTACTCATGAAATCGACCAAGGCAGTCCAAATATGCATCCGGCTTAAGCTGATTTTACTTGCCAAGAGCGGTAGCCATATCATTGAGGCCCAAGAGGCTAACAAGGTCGATATTGGGAAAGCGGATAATGAGCCGCAAATAGACGCTCACGACCAGACTCAACTGATCCAGCTGCCTTAAATCCGGGTAGTCCACAAAGGATTGCGCACAGGCCAATTTGAGCAAATACTTTTGATGCGTGCTCAGTTCTGCCGGGTATTCCTGCAGTACCAATTGATAGAGTTGCTCCACTTCTTCCTCAGATGGCTCCCCCCGGGCTTCCAAAACTTTATTTTTTCCTAAGTATTTCTCGCCATCCCCGGTCATTATCCAAAGTGGGTTGACACTAGCTTCGTTCAAT
>CAZAEZ010000096.1:0-9250 GCA_964484205.1 uncultured Saprospiraceae bacterium
TTTACATGCTCCAATATCCGAATGTAATTCGCCCGCTCGTAAGCATCGGGATCGGAGATATTCTGCTGGCTCATCACGCCGCGGAAGGCTTCCACGGTATCGAAGCCCATCATTTGCATCCAGCCTTTGAGTTCGGTGGTCATGGTGCGCAGGTGATCGATGCCGTATTTGTACAAAGCGGAGGCGGTCATGGCAATATTGGCGCCCGCCAGAATGTATTTGATGACTTCCTGAGCGCTTTGCACGCCGGTGGTGGCTGCCAGTGAGAGCGGGAGCTTGCCGTACAGCACGGCGATCCAGAGCAGGGGCAGGCGGATTTCGTTGGACTCGCTGTATTGCAGATTGGACAAGACTTTCAGCCGCACGATGTCAAAATCGGGCTGGTAAAAACGATTGAACAGCACCAAAGCATTGGCGCCGGCGTCGCTGATCTGCTTGGCCATGTGCCCGGTGGCGCTGAAGTAGGGGTTTAGTTTTACCGCAATGGGGATGTGTACATTTTTACGAACCGCCGAAACGATGTCGATGTAGCGTTGCTCTACTTGCTGCCCTGTGAGCCGGATATCGCCCGGAATGTAGAACACGTTGATCTCCAGACCGTCTGCGCCGGCGTCTTCCACCTGCATGGCGTAGTCGATCCAACCCTCGTGGGTAATAGCGTTCAAGCTGGCGATGATCGGAATGTCCACGCGTTCCTTCGCCTGGCGAATGAGCTCCAGATATTGGGTCGTGCCCACGTGAAATTCCTCCAGGTCGGGGAAATAATCCAGGGCTTCGGCGAAGACATTAGTGGTGGTTTTCAGAGCTTGTTCGTATAAGGCGTTTTCCCGCTGAATTTGCTCTTCAAACAGCGAAAACAGTACCACTGCGCCCGCGCCGGCGTCTTCCATCTGCACAATATTATGCACATCTTCCGATAAGGTGTTGGAAGAAACAACGATCGGGGAAGGGAGCTTCAGCCCCATGTAGGTGGTTTGAAGGTTCATAAGAATTGTTGTTATCTGTTATTGGTTATTTGGTGTTTGGGGTTAGTTCCGAGTTTTCTGGTCATTCAGTCTCTTCGTCTTTCATTACGCGACAGGTGCAAATTCCTTCGCGCCATAGCCGGCCATTTCCTCGTATGTTCGCCAGCGCAAATCGACCAATTCCTGAGCCAGTTGCATCAGTTTCTCAGCTTCTTCCGGATTGGTTCGGGTCAGGATTTTATAGCGCAATTCGTTATATGCATAATCGCGCAGCGCCATAATCGGTCTTGGTGAATCCAGCACGAATGGGTTTTCCCCTTTTTTGCGTAAAGCCGGATTGTAGCGAATCAAAGGCCAGTGGCCGCTCGCTACCGCCAGTTTCTGTTGCGTCAAGCCCTTTTCCATATCGATGCCGTGGGCAATGCAGTGCGAATATGCCAGAATTAAAGACGGACCTTCATAGGCTTCGGCTTCGCGCATGGCAAGCAGGGCCTGCTGAGGGTTCGCGCCCATCGCAATTTGTGCCACGTACACATTTCCGTAGGAAATCGCCTGCAAAGCCAGGTCTTTCTTGCCCACGCGCTTGCCCGCCGCCGCAAATTTCGCCGTAGCTGCCGTAGGCGTGGCTTTGGAACTCTGACCGCCGGTGTTGGAATATACTTCGGTATCCAGCACCAGTACATTTACATTGCGACCACTCGCCAAAGCATGATCCAAACCGCCTGAACCAATATCATATGCCCAACCATCGCCACCGATGAGCCATACACTGCGCCGCACTAAATGATCTGCTATGGAAAGTAAATGTTTTGCGTCCAGGTTGTTAATGGATTGCAGTTTTTCTTTTAATACCGCTACACGCCTGCGCTGTTCTACGATACTGGATTCAAAAATCTGCGGCGCTTCCAGAATGTCATTTACTAATTGGCTACCAAGCTTTGGTTCGAGTTTTTTCAGTAAGTCTTCGGCCATCGCCAGGTGTTTATCGGCGGTGACGCGCATACCCAGCCCGAATTCGGCATTGTCTTCAAACAGCGAGTTTGACCATGCAGGGCCTTTACCCTCTTTGGTTGTCGTCCAGGGGGTCGTGGGCAAATTGCCACCATAAATCGAAGAACAACCCGTCGCATTCGCCACGATCAAACGATCGCCGAACAATTGCGTCAGCAGCCGCACGTAAGGCGTTTCGCCGCAACCCGCACAGGCGCCGGAGAATTCAAACAACGGCTCCAGAAACTGAATGCCATGCACCGTAGCAAAATTGACTTTATTACGCTCGTTCAATGGCAGTTGCTCAAAAAACTGGATGTTCTCCCGGTTCGATTCGATCACTTCCGCTTTGGGCTGCATGTTGATGGCTTTCTTCGTACGGTCAGTCAGGCTGGTCGCCGGGCAGGATTCTACACAAAGCGTACAGCCGGTGCAGTCTTCCATGTACACCTCAAGCGTAAAGCGGGTTTCCGGGAAACCACGCGCGTTGATCGGCGCAGATTGGAAGTTCTCAGGTGCACCATCCAGGTAATTTTCATGGTAATATTTTGCGCGGATCACGCTATGCGGGCATACAAAACTACAATTGCCACACTGGATGCAAATATCCGGCTCCCAAACCGGCACGAGATCGGCGATATTGCGTTTTTCCCATTTCGTGGTACCACTGGGGAAGGTTCCGTCTACCGGCATGAAGCTCACGGGCAGGTCGTCCCCCTTTCCTGCCATCATCATTGCGGTTACCTCGCGCACAAACTCAGGCGCTTCAGCCGGTACTACCGGGGGGTAGTCTTTCGTAGCGCTCACATTTGTGGGCGTCTTTACTTCATACAAATGGTCGAGCGTGGCGTCCACGGCTTCGAAGTTTTGCCGGATCACGGCTTTTCCTTTTTTATAATAGGTTTTTTCAATTGCTTTTTTGATCTGGGCAATAGCTTCCTCCCGCGGCAGCACGCCCGACAAGGCAAAGAAGCAGGTTTGCATGATCGTGTTGATCCGGCCGCTCATACCCGTATCGCGCGCCACCGAAGTCGCGTCTATCACATAAAATTTCAGCTTTTTTTCAATAATCGCTTGCTGAACTGGACGTGGTAACTGATCCCAGACTTCCTCGGGCCCGAATGGGCTGTTGAGCAGGAAAGTAGCGCCCGGTTTGGCGGCAGCCAGCATGTCCACTTTTTCTACAAAATTGAATTGGTGACAAGCCACAAAATCGGCTCTGCGAATGAGATAAGGTGCGCGGATCGGCTTAGGACCAAAGCGCAGGTGCGAGACCGTCCGCGCCCCGGATTTTTTAGAGTCATACACAAAATACCCCTGCGCATACAGGTCCGTATTTTCACCTATAATCTTGATGCTGTTTTTATTTGCGCCAACGGTACCATCTGCACCCAGCCCGAAGAACAGCGCCTGCGTCCACTCAGATTCATCGAGTGTAAAACTGGCATCAAATTCCAGGCTGCTGTACATCACATCATCATAAATACCAATGGTAAAATGATTTTTCGGATGTTCCTTATTTAATTCATCAAATACCGCCTTGACCATTGCCGGCGTAAACTCCTTGGAAGACAAGCCATAGCGACCGCCAATCATGCGAGGCATATTGCCGATTTTCCGGTTGGTAAATGCTTCTACCAGGGAGGCTACTATATCCTGATACATGGGCTCGCCCGCTGCGCCAGGCTCTTTGGTTCTGTCCAGCACGGCGATGGCGTCCACCGTTGGCGGCAAAGCTTGAAGGAAATGTGCTTCCGAAAACGGGCGGTACAAACGTACTTGTAATACGCCGACTTTTTCGCCTTTGGCCGCCAGGGCCTCTGCGGTTTCAATGGCTGTTTCTGCACCAGACCCCATCAGTATAATGACCCTTTCGGCATCATGAGCACCGAAGTAATCAAAGATTCGATATTTGCGACCCGTAAGTTTGGCAAATTTATCCATTTGCGCCTGTACGATACCTGGGGTTTTGGCATAAAATGGATTCACCGTTTCCCGTCCCTGGAAATAAACGTCGGGATTTTGCGCGGTGCCGCGAATGAAAGGTTTGTCAGGATTCAAGGCCCGGTTGCGATGCGCAATCACCAGGTCATCATCGATCATGTCCCGAATCTGCTCATCCGACAAAAGGTACATTTTATTGACCTCGTGCGATGTTCTAAACCCATCGAAGAAATGGATAAACGGAATCCTCGACTCCAGCGTAGCCGCCTGCGCGATCAGCGCGAAGTCATGCGCCTCCTGCACATTGGCGGACGCCAGAATCGCAAAACCCGTAGAACGCGCTGCCATCACATCCTGATGGTCGCCAAAAATAGATAAAGCTTGGGCAGAGAGCGAGCGCGCCGCGATATTAAAAACCGTAGGTGTGAGCTCCCCGGCAATTTTGTACATATTCGGCAGCATCAGCATCAAGCCCTGCGAAGCTGTGAACGTTGTGGTCAAAGCTCCGGTTTGTAAGGCCCCATGCACAGCGCCTGCCGCGCCGCCTTCGCTCTGCATTTCGATCACGTCGGGAATATTGCCCCAGATATTGGGAATGCCTTTCGCCGCCCATTCGTCCGCCCATTCCGCCATCGGTGAAGATGGCGTAATGGGATAAATCGCGCAGATCTCATTCACCCGATATGCCACATATGCCGCCGCTTCATTCCCGTCTATCGTTATGATATTGTTTTTATCTTTACTCATGATGCAATATTTTCAGTTTTTGCAAACGTCTTATTATGTCTGAATATCAGGAAACTTGCCAACAATCCTGCAATTAGCAGTCCTATGTCCTCTTTTATACCCAATGATACCGCCGCCATAAACCCGATAACCGACCACAGCAAGGGTATGATTAGGAGGAAGAAGGGCAATTTTTTATCTGCCCACAGCAATATCCCAAAGGTAAAAATGGTCGTTGGGCAGGGCAATCCGAAGGTTGGCGAAGCCGGATATATATGCCCCAGTGCATAACCGAGCACTGGATAGATAAGCAATGCGTATAGTAAAAGCACCGCTCCGGTCAGTCCATATACATTTGGTTGAAACCGGAAAGCGAGCTTGTTTTGCCATACGCCTACCATCCAGAATAAAATGCCTTGTACAATAAAGAGCCCCCCAAAAAGATAAGCCCCCTTATTGATTTCAGTGAAATGCATCAGATGGTAAACAATGCCCATCCATAGCCAGAAAAAAGCCAGCAAACCAGAGATGTATTTCCCCGAAAAGGCTTGAGGCTTGACAGCCAGAATAATCACCATTACAGCCAGAAGCCACAGTACAATCTGGGCCGGCCAGACTGCCAGATTATAGTTTCGGAAAACTTCCAAAAATTGCTCTGTAGAAAATGGTAATTTCATCTTTAACCTGATTTAAAAATTTTCGGCATAGCCCCAATACTCCATTATTCCATTATCACTATGGCTCCGGAATCATCTCAATCGCGTGCACCGGGCACTGCTCAAAACACACCGCACAACCCGTGCAGGCATCGTAATTAAATTTATACCGCTTACCCGGACCGAGTTTGATCACCGCATCCTCGGGGCAGGCGCCGTAGCAACCATCGCATTCAAAGCAATTCCCGCAGGACAAACAACGCTGCGCTTCGTACCGTGCTTCTGTTTCGGTCAATCCGGCTACTACTTCGTCAAACCCTTTGGTGGCAAGCTCTGCAGCCAAATGCTGTTGCTCGCGCTGGGGCGCAAAGGTCTGATACCATACATGCAGGCGCTCGTGCCCGACCACCGGATGCTTGGGCGCAGGTGCGTAAGGCTTTTGCCGCAAATACCCGTCGATGTAGCGCGCTGCTTTTTTGCCGTGACCCACGGCCACTGTCACTGTGCGTTCGCTGGGCACCATATCACCACCCGCGAAAAGTCCTTCGGCGCCGGTCATCATGTCGATACCGACAATCACTGTGCCGTCGTCTTTGAATTGAATGCCGGGAATGTTTTTCAGGAAATCGGTATCTGTGTCCTGACCCAATGCCAGGATCAGCGCATCTGCTTCGAGGGTTTCAAACTCGCCGGTGGACACCGGACGACCGTTTTCAATGCGCATTATTTCTACCGTAAACGTATTCTGGTCAATCGACTTGATTGTGCGCAGCCAGTGGATTTTTACACCTTCGGCGAGGGCTTCGTCGGCTTCAAACTCGTGGGCCGGCATATGCTCGCGGTCGCGGCGATAAACGATCAGTGCTTCATCTACTCCGATGCGTTTGGCCACACGGGCAGCGTCCATCGCGGTATTGCCACCACCATAAATAGCTACGCGGCGGCCCAGTTTGGGCGGATTGCCTGCGTCCACATCGCGGAGGAAGGTCACGGCATCCAGGATTTGCCCGGCATCGCGGGCGGGAATGGCAGTTTTCTTACCAATATGCGCCCCAATGGCGACAAACACTGCATCAAATTTGCCGGCTTCTTTCTCAGCCAGGATGTCTTCAACTTTATAATTCAAACGAATTTTGACACCCATATTCTCAATGCGCTGCACCTCGGCGGCGATGATATCCCTGGGGAGGCGGTATGCGGGAATGCCAAAATGCATCATACCTCCCGCCACTGGGCCGGCTTCGTAAATCTCCACCATGTGCCCCAGCCTTGTAAGATGATACGCTGCCGACAAGCCGCTTGGGCCAGCCCCAATCACCAGCACCCGCTTGCCGCCTTTGGGGCGGTCAAACTCAACCCGCCAGCCCTCGGCTATGGCCGTATCGCCCAGGTAGCGTTCCACCGCATGGATACTCACAGTACTGTCCACAAAACTGCGGTTGCAATTGTCCTCGCAAGGATGATAGCAGACGCGCCCATGAATCGCGGGCATCGGATTATCCTGTACCAATTGCTGCCAGGCTTCAAAATACTTACCTTCTTGCGCCAGCGCCAGCCAGGCCTGAATATTTTCTCCTGCGGGACAAGCGTTGTTGCAAGGCGGCAAAAAATCCACATACACCGGACGCTGCGTGCGCAATGCGCCCGTCCCTTTGCTGTGTGCCTGTAGATCAACTGGAGCGGTAAGGTCTCGTTTATTGGTCATTTTATTAAGATTTTAGACGATAGACACCGGACTTTAGACCCATATTGTATAGTGTTTTAACTCACGATTCCGAACCTTCCAATGTCTATCGTCCAGTGTCTAATAGGCTTATGGCAGCCAATATCCAACTTCCTTGCCCGGCATACGCTGACATTACACAGCGGATGGGGTTGATTTTTGTCACTTGAAGCAGTTTTGATGTGTTTCAGGTTTGATTTTTCTGTTAACTTTGGTCGTTCTGATTCAAATGGGTCGGATTTTTTTAAACAAATGATATTGGTATGCCCCGGCAAAATACTTCCCGTTTCCGATGGCTTTGGCTATTGCTCAGCTTGTTGGTTTTGATGCTTATTCCCTTGTTTATTCCCTGGCAAACCGCCAACCTTACTTCACAGCCCAACCCGGCGAAGGATTACCTGGAAGCCCTGCACAGGCTGAACGACATGCGCCTGAATGCTTCCCCCGACCTGAATCCATTATGCCAGCCTCAACTGCTCGACCAGGGGCAACCGGTGGAGAAAGCCATCATCCTGGTGCACGGCTACACCAGTTGTCCGCAGCAATTCATGGAACTCGGCAAACGCTTTTACAACCTGGGGTACAACGTGCTCCTGGTGCCCATGCCGCATCACGGACTGTCCAATCGCATGACCACCGACCACGCCGAATTAACGGCCGAAGAACTTGCCGCTTACGCAGACGAAGTCGTGGACATCGCGCAGGGCTTGGGTGAGAAAGTCATCATGGCGGGACTGTCGGTTGGAGGCGTGGTCACCGCTTTTGCAGGCACTCATCGCGAGGATCTCGATCTGGCCGTGCTGATTTCACCGGCATTTGGATACAAAGCAGTGCCCACTTTGGCAACAGCTGCCGCGATGAATGCCTTTTCGGTGTTGCCGGATGACTATGGTTGGTGGGATGAAGCCAAACAGGAACAGGGCGGCGTGCCGCATGGCTATCCGCGGTATTCACAGCGGGCGCTGGCCCAATCATTGCGCCTGAGTTTTGCTGCCAGAAAAAGCAAGCCCGTGGCGGGTAAGGTGATCGTAGTGACCAACCCCAGCGATGCCGCGGTGAATAACGACTTGACCTACCGAACGATCAAACGCTGGCGCAGGCAGGGCGTGAATCTGATTACGTATGAATTTCCTATGGAACTACAGCTCGACCATGACCTGATCGAACCCGGCCGGGAAGATGCTCAAATTGAGGTGGTGTATCCAAAACTGATCGAACTGGTGGAAGATAATTAAAACCTATTGCTTCCCCACCAGGTAGAAGCAGGGCTTTAGATTTGACTTATAATCGAGCTTGGTGAAATCACTCAGGCTGGTGTGTTTCACATACACGCCCTTGAGGCTTTTGCCCTTTTTGGTATCGAAGGTGATGCCCACGTTGCCCTTGCCCTCGTCATCGCGAATCCACTCCAAAGACAGCAGCACAGCGCCATCCAGCAACAGATCGTATGTCGACAAATCTACGGTAATGAGACCCTTTTGTTGGGCAGTGCGGATCAAAATATGCTCGCGGAGCAGGTTTTCGCCGATTTGCTCGTTTTCGTAATCATACAAATTCACCCGGAAAAGCATACTGTCGCCCTGGGCATGATTCAGCACAAAGTTGGCGCTCTTTATCAAAGTAGGCGCACCGAGTTCGATCAAGGCGCCGATCTCCGCGCCCAGTTCCTGGCTCCCGAAGCCGATGCTCAAGCCTCGCTTTTCATTGCGTTCGCCGAAGATTTTATCCTCGGTAAAGGTGCTCGCCGTCACCTCTACCAGCGGCATCTGATACTTTCTTCGAACCAGGGCGATTTCCTGTTGCGTTTGCAATTGCCTGGCGCTGATATCCACCGTTTCATAACCGATGGCAGAGAAGGTAACCACGGCATCCAATGAAGCAAGCTTTAGTTCAAAATTCCCTTCTGCATTGCTCACCGTGCCGATCGCGAGGGCTTTCACCCCAATATTCACATACGGGATCGGATCACCGGTTTCCGCTTCGATCACCTGCCCGCGGAGGGTCGTTTGGGCGTGTAAAAGTCCAGTCCAGCCAAGCAGCAGCACCGTGATAGTCATTTTGCACATAATATGTTGATTGTTGATATAATTTCAGGAAATCTGCTCCCGCTTTTTGATCTCGTTGTTGATACTGCCCAGAATGGCGGTGATACCCCCGATGACCGCTGTGCAACCCGCCAGCGGTACCACGCCCAGTGCGCTGCTCTTATCCCATTTGCCGCTCGCCATCAGGTAAATAACTACCCC
>CAZAEZ010000097.1:0-8570 GCA_964484205.1 uncultured Saprospiraceae bacterium
ACTGACGTATTTGCCTGGCGTTGCCTGGCCGGCCCTTACGAGACGGGAGTAGGAAAGACTTGTCGAACCAACGTTAATCGACCCGTGGTTTGTGAGCAGCCATATGCTTTCGCCCTGGGCAGTTCCCTCCTCCACAAAAATTACTTGTCCGTTGCCAAATTCGGCGGCCGCGTCCAGGTCGCCTGCCCGCGCCCATGCGCCTGAAGCTGTGATGTACACCCCGTTTTCCGAGGCCGTCGTTTGGTTTTTTACCAGTACCCGGTCTCCTGAAGTGGTTGTTACGCCATCAAGCGAATGGTTGCCGGACAAGGTGATGATCACCTTGGTCAAAACCCGTTCCGATTGCTTCCAGGCAAAGGCATTGGTCAATACAGCTAGTTGTGGATTGCCGGAAACGCCGTCTGCGTTGCCAAGCCCGAGGCTGAAACCGGAGGCGTCTGTTGAGGCGGTTATACTTCTGGCGGCAAAGGCGCCGGAACCGGTCCGAACAACGAAACCGTTGCTGGCCAGGTCTGCAATACCATTTACGTTGGCGGCAACCGTTACATCTGTCCTGGAGGAACCGCCGTTGTTTGTGGCCGTAAGCGCCGAGCCGATGAAGTTGATTTTGGGCTGTTGGGCCAAATCGCTTCCTTCTTCTTGCACCGTGCCAACCGCATTGGTGGTAATGGTAAAGTTTGGGTAGGTGCCTGAAATGTTCGTAATACCGCTACCGGTCAGCGAGACGGTTTGGTCGGGCGCGCTGTTCGTAATGGTGTTGCCGCTGATATTGATGCCCGTGCCGGCGCTGAGTAGGCTGCTGCCCTGCGCCCAGGTGACGTTGCCTGATCCATCGGTGATCAGAAAACGACTGTTACTTGACGAAGCGCGGAGCAATACCGTAGCGTCGATTTTGGTGCTTTGAGCAATGCCTGCGGTAATTGCAAGCAAGGTGAATAGGATAATTGAAAGTGCCTTTTTCATGGCTGTTGGTGTTTAAAACGTGTTTTGGCGTTTATTTTACGATAAGGATAAATGCTTCGTTCTGGCCGGGAACCGTCAGTTCGATATCGGCGCCGCTGATGATAAAATCGAGTCCGTAGGTCATGCGAACGCCGGTGCGGTACAAGTTGATGCGCCATTCGCGTTCAGTAGCCGGTAAGGGCAAGGCCGGCGTAATCGTAGAGCCGCTTATCGAACCCAGGTTTTCAAAGGATTCCGTTGCCGTGCCTGTATCGTCGCCCGGCTGCCAGCTCGTTCCGTTCCATTTAAGAACCTGATTCACGGTCGCTCCCTGCTGAGCAATTTTAAGCGGTGTGTCTGTAGAACCATCGCCAGACAAGGTTGCATCGGTGGTGATACCGACCCCGACCGAATCGATTTTCAAATTGGTGAAAGTTTGTAAGCAACCTTGCAGCGTAGCCGAAAGCCCGGATATGAACGGCGAAACCCTGCGCAATGCGCTGGGGTGATAAATCGCAGCCATACCGCTTGGAAGCGCCGAAAGTTGCCCGGAATGGTCAACCACCCTGCCGGCAATAATGCTACCGGCGGCAGTGATCGTGTCGATTGGAAGTTCGTAACACTGGTTACTTGAAAAGACAATCAACCGCGGGTGTTGGGCTTGTGAAATTTGACTTCCGGCAAAACCGGCATTTGAGTTGAACAGGCCCTGAAATGTAAAATTGGGCGCCGTTCCGCCTGTCTGTACGAACGGCGAAAGCCAGCCGTTCCACAGGCTATCCACTGTCTGAGCGGAGGCTCCACAGGTGACAAACCAAATGAACAGGAAAAGCAGTTTTTGCCGCATTGGAATAGATTTAAAAATTAAAAATCAATTGATAGTTGTCGTAATTGGCCGTAAGCCCTGTTGCCCGCATCGACAAACTGGGCGAACCACCCGTGCCAACCCCGACAGCTTGCATTTGCACGGTATCGTCGTCGTCAACGCTGTATGGATTGCCCGGAGCCGGGTCGCCAAAAAGTTGTGCGGACAGATCGATCTTCTGGGTACCCGGAATATGCAATGTGGCTATGCTTTCATTGCCATGTAAGCCGGCGCCATCGAATGTTACCGTGAGGTTCCCGCTTCCGTCGTTATCGGCATCTGCGCCGGTTACCCGGGCGGACAGCAGGGATACGCCTTCCGGGACCGTTATGGTTACTGAGCCGGAGGCTCGCATGGCGGTAATGCCGGCACCGGTCGCCGTTACAACAACAGTTGCCGTACTGCCCCCACCGGAAATGTTTGGGGCATACGTGCTGATCGAACTGCCGCCGCTCGGTGCTGCACCTTTGGAAATTTCGTAGGTCGTCGGATTGATGTACAGCATTTCTGTCTCTGCCGCCGTTTTGTTTTGTAGTTGCAGCAAATAATGACCGGTGCTGTCCACATAAAAAGCGCCGTTCAGGGAGTTTTCACCAACGATGTAGGCTAACTGTGCGGAAAAGTCGGTGGTGAGCACTTCCCCCCGAATGCCGGTATTTTGGGTGCGGATATAGGCAGCATCGGGTTTGAGCGACCATTGCGAGGATTCGACCGGATTGCTCACGCGGCTGTACGTGCCAAACATGCCCGCGCTTTCAAACTTGTTTAATTGAAGCAAAGCATTGCCGGTAGCGTCCGTTGTTCGTGCGCGAAGCGTCACCGTAGCGTTACTGTCGAGCGTGACCGAATACGATCCTTTCCCGTTTACCGTGGTGTTTTGCGTCAAATCGCCGCCCCAACGCACGGTTGTTCCACTTTTCGCCAGGCCGTTTGCATAGGTATTCAGGGCGTAGGATATCCAGGATGATCCATTCCAGGAATACAGAATGCCGGTCGTAGTATCGACGTATAAATTCCCCTGGTTTGCGCCGGGCGCGCCGCTTGGAGCGGAAGTGCCCTGGACAACTTCATCCGGCAACAAGCCGATCAGGTAGTTCAGGGTTTTGTATTCCAGTTTGCCGTCGCTGCCGCGAGTCATTAAAAGATTGTCCGCAGCCGGCGGGTTTACCCCTTTGATTTGGGTGGTGGGGTTGATCTGGCCAATCGCAGCAGCAAAAGCCAAACACAGCAGCGTTGCTGTAAAAATCAGTTTTTTGAAAAAATGGCCTTTCATGGCTTTGAATTAAGGTTTATGCCCGTTTTCGGGCGGTTGTTACACAATTGCAGCAATCCAAATGGCGTCGGAGTCGGCAGCCTGATTCAGCGTAACCTGGTTGCCACTTACCGAGTAGTTCACCGATGGATACTGGAGCAGATCGTTGACGAATAGCAGCCACTTGCCTGAGTTCGCTGCCGAGTAGCCCGAAGGCAGGTTGAAGGTCGTACCCGTAGCGGCGGCATTGATCGCAATGCGCCGCAGCGTACAAGAGCCTGCGCCGCCTGCATCGAGTCGTACAAAATGCCAGCGATCGGAAGGTTCGCTTGCCAGGCCGCTGGGCGTGAGATTGCTACCGGATTCCGAAAATGCACGCTGGCAGGCGCCGTTTCGGAATACCAGGTAATCGGTGGCGGGCAGACCTGTGAAATCGCCGGGAATCGGGACGTTGCCCGTTACACCACTTACTTCGGCTACATTAAATTCCGAGGCGCAGTCCTCATCGAGCGTAACCCATACAAGGCCATCATCTTCCACCAGGGGCATGGCGCTAAAGTCCTCGCCTTCCGGGTTGAAAAGGCCGTTTGAGAAAACCAACTGGCCTCCAGTTGCCAGGTATCCGCCTGGAGGATCGGCCGTATTACCGCTTTGGCCGCTGTCAAATGCCGTCACGAACGAGCATTCGCAATCGCTAAGCGGTATTTCTGCATTGAAACAAATTTTGTTGCTCGTAGCATATTCATTCTGGCAGTTTCGCACGCGCACCTGAACGCAAACCCGGTCGCCTTCCGAAAGGGATACGGATTGGCCGATAAGAAATGCGACAATCTGTTCATTGGTGGCATTCAGGTATAAATAGGTGCTGTTGGCCCCAATGGGCAGGGCCGCTGCCGGCGACGCGAATGCCGTGGAATACACCAATGTCTTGTTGCGGAAAAACTGCCACTGTACTTGACGCTGGGGGCTTCCGTTGCACTTGTTGTTGTCGTTCCACACGGGAGTCGCCCGGAAAATGGCTTTCCGGCTCAAGCTTACTCGTGGCAGTTTATTACAACAACAAGACATGGGGCCTGTGGCGGTTTATGGGTTTACAGCGGGCTGGGGAAGGTTTTCGTGAAAGTCGGAATCGTCATGGTTTGACCACCTTTGGTAATTACCTCAAGGTCAACCACAACAACCTTCCAAGTGCTGTTCACGTTGGCCTCCGTTTGCTCTACAGCCTCAAATTGAAGCGTAAGCGAAGCCGGGGTATTGTCGGTGTTTTGACCGTCATAGTCGCCAGCCGCAGATTCAGAATCTGCGCTGTCGAACAACGTGGCATTATCGGCGCCGGTCAATCCAGACACGTCCCCGAAGTCTTTGGGTGTAAGCGTAACATTTACGTTGAAGATGCCTTCTTCCCCACCGGGCTCGGCGGTCACGGCGACATTAAAATCGTTTCCGTCCAGATCAACTTGCCGGGTTGTTACTCGTTTACGGCAGGGGCTTTGAAAATATCCGTTGTTGCTCATTTTTTGTAATAGTTATAGGTTGAGGTTTGGAACATCTTATCCAATCAATTTTCTGGTAATTGCCTGGGCGATGGTAAAGACAAAAATCACGACCAGCACTGCCAGCCCGAAGTAGACGGCCGATGCCGTATCGTACTCGTATCGATAGGGAACCTTGCCGGTTTTAAGCATGTCCAGGACGTCCGAATTCATCAGCCAATCTGTTTACGGATTAGAGCGGTGACAATGCCGGCGACAATCGCGGCCAGGCAGCCGAAAAGCATAAATCGAATGATCGTATCCTGCTCAAAGGCCACTTCAACTCTGACGCCGTCGGTTGACAGTTTTTCCAGAATCTCGGTCAGTCCCATGTTCAGACGGTAGTTTTGTCCGTAGTACGTTTTTGGAGCGACCGGGCGCCAAGGGCGAACACGGCCATGATAGCAATCGACAGCAGTGCGAATTGCCAGATTTTCAGTGAACCAACGGTGTTATTCATTTTTTGCGGATTTAGCGTTTTTATAAATGAAGTTGATAATAAGCGTTGCTATTACGGAGGCACATACATTGGCCACAATCAGCCAGAACAGGTCTTGTCGTCGCATCAGATGTTCAGTCTTTTGACCCGTTCCTGGATGTTTTTCAGTTTGGCGTCGACCACTTTGCCGGCATCCTTAAAGCAGCATCCACTCAGGTAAAAGCCGTCGAACGTTTCGTGCAGCGTCTGCCCGTACATGGATTTGTAATGCCCGGCCAACTGGCGCAGTTGGGTATCCGGCAATTCTGCAATCGCAAGAATTGTGTCGCAGCGCAGATCGCTGCACATGATTATCCAGCCGGATGCCTCCTTCAAATCGTCGGCCAGCCGTTTAATGTTCTCCGGTAAGGGCGCGCCAGGTGCGCCGCCGGGCGTGCCATCCGGGTTTGTGCCCCCGCCGTCGTTTTGCGGCTGTTGTTGAACCTGCCCTGTTTTTTTAAATAACCGGATCGCAAACACCACCGTCAAAACCACAACCAACACGACAAGCAGCGCCAGCCCGATGCGGATCAGGGCGCGTTGCATGGATGGATTGAATACCTGTTGTACTGCGTTGGTTTGCATTTTTGTTTTGTTTCAGGCGCTTGGTTCAGCAGTCATACGGATGATTTTTCGGGTCCTTGTAGTAATAATTTTTGTCCTTTGCGCACTGCGGCTGGTTTGGCTCGACAGGCTTGCTGAAAATCATTTTCGGCACCCGAATGAGCAGGAATACCGCGGCGCCGGCTACTGCCAGGATAATCAGTATGCGCAAGATGGCAAGTGCAGAGGCGTCCGATGTACTCATGTCAATCCGAGCAAATTCAGTTTTTCAACCAGCGCCGCATTTTGGTCGTGCGACATTCCAAGCCAGCCGCAATCGTCTGTGTACGTCGAACTGACGGCGCTGTGCAGGGTTTCTCCGTAGTTATTTTTGAAGGCGTTGTGAATAACCCGGAGTTCGTTGTCATTCCAGCTAAGCGCATCGTACAGGGCTTCGCAGCGGCCGTCGCTTGTCAGGGCATTGCCGGAAAGCGCGTCGTTTAATCTGCGGGCGATGTTTTTGCGAGAGTTGTAAAAATCCGCGAGCACATCGCCGCCGCCCGATTGCAAGGTCGCATCATCCGGCACCAACCCGAACAACACCCGGAAATAGGGCTTGAACAGCCACCACAGCGCCAGGGCAACTACGAAAAGCGCGAGCCACTTGGCGTTTCGTTTTAGAAAATCCGAAGCGCCCGATCCTGCGCTCATCAAGGCTGTCGCTGCGGCGGCTGTCATGTTGGATGCCCTGCTGGTTTAGTTGCCGGATACCACCACATTCCCGACAAGCCGGGAGCTGAGCGTTTGCTTCGGGGCTTCTTGCGCGGGAGCACCCTGCGGGAGGCTGCTGCCCTGGCCGGTTTTTCCTTTTTTGATTTTGGGCAAAACGTAAAAAATGAAGCCTGCGGTAACGGCAACTACTACGAGTACCAGAAACCAGCGTTGTTTGAAAAGGCGCGTCATGGCGTTGTTTTTTTGATGGTTTAAGTTGAATTGTTTTTTGTCAGCCGGTCACTTTGCCGATTATCCTGCCGGCCAACCGAAGTACGCAGAACAGGCCAAGCACAGCAAGCCCGATTATCAGCCAGGATATCCATTTGGGCGCCAGGACGCCGCTTAGATAGCGGTTCAAACCGGGCTGGTTTGGCATCGTATCCCGAATTTGGTCTGCCACCAGGCGGGCGGGTGTTTTACCCGTCGTCTGCCGGATGGCCGTCAGTTCCCGGGCATATACCCGGCTTTGATCCACAGGCACATCCAGCAGGGTTTCCACCCAGGCAAGGAACGCTTCGGGGGAAAGCCGCCCGGCCTGTTCCTGAATGGCATACGAAATCGCATCCACGTTGGGCGGTATGGCCCCATCGACACGGCCTTCGTTCACCAAGCGGGTGTACACACCTGGCAGGTTGTTGGTCGTGATCATGTGTACCAACTCGTCCGTCGAATACTGTATCTGCACTGGGATGGCGTTTTGCGGTGAAAAAATCCGATGAAACCTTTGTTGGCCCGCCCGGATATGCAACCAGGCAGGCCGAACCGGTTTAATTGGCGCCGCGAAAGCCTGTGTAGAGGGTCAGGATATACTTCCGTTTGCCGACGAGGCCGGGGATTTTCCACTGGGTATCGCGGTCAAACAGGTTGGCCGCCGAACTCAGGGAAATGTCGGCATACTTCAGGTCGGTGCGCGGGTAGGCCTCCAGGTTCTCGAAGTTGCTAACGTCGATTCGGCCAAAGTCGCCTTCGCCGTTGATGTTTTTGCGCGAGAACATGATGTGATCCGGCAATTCGACGACGGAAGCATCGCCGGCGCCGGCGGCTTTTTGGGCCTTGATCTGGAATGCCGCAAAGGTGTACGGCGTAGAGCACAGGCGGTTGAGGAATACCGCGTACTTGTTGCAGGTCGGCGAGCCGATGTACACGGCGGCTTTATTTTCGCTGCCGCTACAGCTGTCGCAGGACGATTCGTGCGTTTCGCTCGAATCGCCAAAGTAGGCGACAACTTCCTGGTCTTCGTCGAACTCGGCGGTGTCGATGGTCAGGGTGATGTACTTCTCGACCGGAGCGCCGGCGCTCATGGCGACCTGGCCGTCGAGCGGCGAGCCGGGCGGCACTACTTGCGGGCCATTTACGTCTACCGTGGTCGCAACCACATCGGTCGGCATTTTTTTCTTGGTGTATTCCAAGCCAGCGACGATCTGCTTGGAAATGTTGGTGGGCAAGGTTTGCACAAAATCCATTTTGGAGCCTTGGTTTTGGTGATCAATAGTTTTTCCGTTCTGGAATCAAGGCTCAAATGTATCCGGGGTTTTTTATTTGGGGGTTTATACTGTTGTGGACTGTTGCGTTTTGTGCGGGATTTTTGTGGATTTTTTGGGATTTTGTCGCTAATCGGAAAGAGATTCTGGTTGAGGAAACTTTTCGTTTCTCATAAATTCTGGGTAAAATTGAAGACAATCCTTTTTTACATTGCCGATCTGGAAGGCGAAAAAGCGGTGTTGGTAATTTATAGGCTGGCCCAGTTTTACCCGCTATTGCCAATTCGGGGTAAAATTCAAAATAGTACGCTCGCTCATTCATTTAACACGGTTATGGGTGGAAAAGACATAGTCACAAGTTTCCGATTGCGGTGAGCCTGTCATACCTTACATTTGTCGTCCCTCTGTTAATCATCTCCAAGGCCGTTTCACCAAATTTAGTACCTGCGCAAAACAGGTGAGAGACCTTTCAATTACATAGTTGTATCCCCAAAAACATCCCGTACTTTCACCAGAGAGAGGGCGGCTTCTTGAGTTTCCAAGCACCTTGTTTCTCTCATCATTTAAAATCTATTTAACGTGAAACGACTATCTCTCCTTCTCACCTTAGTGGTCCTTGCATTGGGTTCATGTAAAAAAGACTATTTCCAAGAACCCCTTCCAAGTACTAATTCACAAAGTCTAAGAAAAAGATACGGTCCAA
>CAZAEZ010000098.1:0-8343 GCA_964484205.1 uncultured Saprospiraceae bacterium
AATGTTGTGCACACTACGGGTACTTCTTCAATCATGTATTCATGTAATCAATTAATCGTCAATCTATTACTACTCAAAATTCCTTAAGTTGATGGCTATGCCCTGCCCCGCACCCGGCCTTTTTCACAGGTCCGGTGTACGCTTGGCCAGTTCAACATACGCCTCCCAGCCCAGGCGTTCGGGGCGCTGTTCAAAGTAGGGGTCGTTCATCAGAACCTCGGGTGGAAAGAAGGGTTTGAGCGTATTGCGCAGCATCTTGCGCCGGTTGTTGAATGCCGTTTTTACGATCTGGCGAAAGCGTTTTTCGTTGCAGTCCAGGTCCAGTTTGGCTTTCCGCGTCAGGCGGATCACTGCCGATTTTACCTTAGGCGGCGGGTTGAACGAACCGGGCTCCACCGTAAACAAATATTGCGGTTCATAAAACGCCTGCACGATCACGCTGGTGATCCCGTACACCCGGCTACCCGGGGGCGAAACGATCCGGTCGGCAACTTCTTTCTGAAACATCCCCACCATCTCCGGGATTTGCCGGCGCAATTCCAGCATTTTAAAAACAATTTGGGTACTGATGTTGTAGGGGAAATTGCCGATCAGGCAAAACGGGTGTTCGCCAAAAACCGGCGCCGGGTCAAAGTCGAGAAAATCCTGCCGGATGAGGCGCTCGCCCAATTCCGGCAATTCCCGTTGCAAGTGGGCAACCATGTCGGCGTCGGCCTCCACGGCGTACAAGTTGTATTCGGCGCTGTGCCGGAGCAATTGCCGGGTAAGCATACCCGTTCCGGGCCCAACCTCCAGCACCCGTCCGGTTTCGGCAGCCAGTTTCAAACTGTCGGCGATGCGCACGGCAATACTGTCGTTTTTCAGAAAATGCTGCCCGTAGGATTTTTTCGCGTACATTTTTAAACGTTGCGGGTTAGCGGGTTTCGGGTTGGAGGTTTTTTTCGAAAAAAAACGCAAGGTAAAGAACTAATGGCAGACGTTTTCGCGCCGGTAATTAACCCAAGTTGCGGCCCACTCTTTATGGAGACAGGTTGTTTTATTTTCCAGACAGGATCGACATGATTTTACAGGATCAAACGGTCAAAGAGCGTTTAATCCTGTTTTTTCCTGTCAATCTTGTCTATTTAATTGCATGGTCACAACTTGGGTTAAATAGAGAATCGGCGATCAATAACACCTGATATACGGCTTTTCCCGCCTGCTTATCTAAAAACAATCCGAATGCCGGCAGGGGAAAAGTTTGATTGAACGAACTTCCCTACTTTTGAGACGTTTTAACAGATAGCTATGATGCGTGACCTGATATTTTATTTGGCCATTTTCGCCGCCACAGGGTTTGGTGCTTGCAACAACGACAACAGCAGCAATACCCCCGACTCCCCGATTATGACCCGGGTGACGCCAACACCTGTGCCGGCCAGCAACGAACCACCCATACCGAAATCAGGCGCCGGCAACTTCGAAAACCTGGTGGCCAGCTTCGAAAGCAAAGACCGGGTCATCTGGCAAAAGCCCGGCATGGTGATTTCCCTGCTCGGCGACCTGACCGGAAAAACCGTGGCCGATATCGGCGCCGGTACCGGCTACTTTGCCTTCCGGATGGTGCCTAGAGCCGAGCGCGTGATCGGGGTGGATATCGATCCGCGGTTTATTATGTTTATGGACAGCATAAAAGTGCGCCTACCCGAACAATACCGCAGCCGCTTCGAAAGCCGACTGGCCAAACCCAACGACCCCATGCTGAAACCCGAGGAGGTCGATGCTGTGATCATTGTCAACACTTACGGCTACATTGAAAACCGGGTCGCATACCTCCAAACGCTCCGCCAGGGCATGAAGCCCGACGCTGAACTGCTGATAATTGATTTCAAGAAAAACAACCTGCCCGTGGGGCCGGAAGATGATTACAAGGTCGGGCAAAACCAGGTGGAAAACGAACTGAAATCCGGCGGTTTTGACCTGCTCAAAATCGACAATGAAAGCCTGGATTACCAGTACCTCATTCTGGCCAAGAAAAACAACCTGCGGCAGGAATAGGTCCTTTTGGAATTTCCCATGTCATGCTGAGATAAAACACCCCATTTAACGCAGTGCCGATAACGACAAAACTATGCGCGGTTCGCTTAAATTATTCACCTGGTTTGGTATTCCGGTCCACTTGCACTGGAGCTTCGGTCTTATTTTTTTATATGCGCTCTGGATTGGATATGCCAACAACCTGGACATGCTGGGGACCATTTGGCTGATGGGCTTTTTTATGGCGCTCTTTGGTTGTGTGCTCTTGCACGAATACGGCCACGCCCTGACGGCACGGCGATACGGCGTTCAAACCCAGGACATTATCCTGACACCAATCGGTGGTATCGCCCGGCTGGAGCGCATGCCGGAGAAGCCGGTGCAGGAATTTCTGGTTGCGATTGCCGGGCCTATGGTGAACGTGGTGTTGGCCATTGGTTTGTTTTTTCTTGGAAAACTACTTTTCCAGGGCGACCGCTGGACGCTCTTCAGCTGGATACTGGAGCAAAACCTCACCTTCGGCGACAGCAGCGGGGAGGACACAGCCGATATCCTGGACGAATCCGGCATTCCGTCTTCCGGCCTGTTGTTTTACCTGCCGGTTTTGGTGGTGACCAATATTGCCCTGGTGGTGTTCAACCTGATCCCGGCTTTCCCGATGGATGGCGGGCGGATTTTCCGGGCACTGCTGGCGATGCGCCTTGGCCGCGTGCGGGCAACCCAGATCGCCTCATGGCTCGGCCAGGGCATTGCCGTGCTTTTTATCGTTTTCGGACTTTGGCAGGGCGCCATCACGCTGGCGCTTATCGGCCTGTTTGTTTTTAGTACCGCGCGATCGGAAAACTCCATGGTCCGGCTCGATGCCCTGTTGCGGGGGTACAAAGCCCGTGACCTGCTGCGCCCAAACTTCACCCGCCTGGCAGCCAACGACTGGATGCAAACCCCGATCACCCTGGTCCAACAGGGGCTGGAACGGCATTTTCTGGTGTTCGACCTCAACGACCGCCTGGTGGGTTATTTGCCGGAGGCACAGATTCTTGCGGCATTGAAAAAGCGCGATCTCTCCGCCGAGATCAGCCAGTATATGCGCCCGGATGTCAAAGTTGTCCACCAGGAGCAAAGCCTGGAATACGTGTACCATTTGCTTCAGCAACAAGGTCAGAGCGTATTGGCCGTTGCCGATCAGGGTGAGTTGGTTGGCGTGATCGACCAGTTGGGCCTGCAAAACTTTTTGCGCATGCGCGCCTCGAATTAGTAGTCAAATCAGGTCGCGCAAAACAATCGTTTTCCGAATCTTTTCGCCGTCGCGCCGGATCGCTATGCGAATTTTTTTGCCCGGTTTTTTTTGTAAAATCCGCTGGATGCCGGACAAACTGAAGAGCCCGGCAGGAATATTCCGGATACCGACAATCTGATCATCCCGGCGAATATCGGCCGCTGCGGCGGGTGAGCCCGGCAGTACATTTTGCACGATATACTGGTTAAACCTGGAACCGCTGGCGATAATGCTCAGGCCGCTCCGGTCGTACACAAAACTTTCCTTATACCGCTGGCTCGGTTTGAGCCAGATCAGTGCGTTCTGGTAGTCCAGGATCACCTGAAAATGACTGAGCAGGGAGTTGCCCAGCAATCCGTTCCGGTTGTTGAGGTACTCGTAGTTCCGGGTGCTGTCAAGCGTTTGAAAATAGGTGATCACGCCTTTTTCAGAAAAATCACCCAAGGTGACATGATAAATACGCCCGGTATACCCTTCGATGTAGCCCCCCAGGCCCATGCCGATATTACTGGAAATGGCTTTGGGCGGAGGATGTACCAGGGGATGGGTGTCGCTGAACAACAACATGGGCAGCCCCGCGCCGGTATCGAGCAGCAATTTGACCGGCGCGACGGAATCTGGCAGGACCTGAAGGGTGGTATTCAAATAAATTTTGTTGCGGTACAATTCGATCGGCAGCGACTCAAAGCCGCTTTCCCGCTGTCGGTACGAGTCGCGGTCGTACAGGGTGAGCGTTTGCCGGTCATAGTTGATTTTAATGACAAAGCGGGAAAAGGAAATAGCCGATAAAATACCGTGCACATTGACGCCGGCATATTCTTCAAAACGAAAGTAGTCGTCTTGCAACACCAAAATATCTTCGGCGGGCGCATACAACTTGTCGGGTATGTCGAAGCGGATATTGCGGGCCAGGTAGGCAACCAATTCAGTTTGTAAATCGGAGCCGGTCACCCGAAACTCGCGTTCGTATTGTATCCGCAGGATGTCGCTGATCTCCCGTTTGGTCAGAATGGTATGCTCGGCGCCGGTATCGAAAATAAATTTGAGCGGAATATATCCGTTGAATTTGATGGTCAGGATGATAAAATCATTGACATATTCGAAGGGGATTTCCACGCGCTTGCGGCCATCGACAGCTTTAAAGCCCGACTGGGCGGGCGCCGCCGAAATCAGGGCGAATAAGCACCAAACTATACAAAGAGTTCTGACCATGCACAGGCGGGCTGCGCTGTAAACGCAGCGCATTGGTTTTTGTAAAATAGTCAATTTTTTTAGAGGGGCCAAGTGAGGGGGTGACTCCAGTCACCCCCTCACGATCAACCCAAGGTATCTGATTGATATTCAGTTTATCCTGAACACAGACAAAGTACCCGGTCATTGGGCAATTTCGCAATATTTATACATTTGGCCACCGCAAAAATCGATCAGTGCGCAGCTTTTACAATTGTATTCCCCACACAATTGGCAAAAAGGTGTATAAAAATGCCAGCAGCACTAAAATCGCGATAAAGTCAAGAATAAAACCCGCGCGGGCCATGTCGCGCGTACTCAGATGGCCGGAGCTGAACACGATGGCATTGGGTGCGGTAGCCACCGGCAAGCCGAAACCAAACGAAGCCGCCAGCGCAGCGCTGAGCAACATGCCAAATGGATCGGCTCCCACCGCCCCGGCCAGGGCAGCCAACACGGGCATCATCATGGAAGCGGTGGCTATGTTGGACGCAATTTCACTCAGCAGTGTCACCACGGCGAGTACCGACAACAATACAACTACCGGAGGCAAGCTGTCCAGGGCCTCCATTTGACTACCCATCCACTGGGCCAGGCCGCTGACGCTAAAACCCTTGGCCAGTGCAAGGCCGCCGCCAAAAAAAAGCAACACCCCCCACTGGATTCGCAGGGCATTGTCCCAATTGAGCAGCGGCTCCCCGCGAAAGGCATTGCCCGCCGGCACCAGGAACAACAACAGCGCACCGCAGGTGATCACCATCGTATCGTGGCTGGTCGCGTTGCCGGCCGGCAGCCAGTCGTACCAAAACAACGAACCGCTCAGCCAGGCAAAAACAACTGCCCCGAACAACCACAGGAGCCGGCGTTCAGGCACCGAAACAGGCCCCAGGGCATCCAGCTCGGCGCGCAGCATTTCCCGGTATTGCCCGCCATGGGTATTTTTTTCCGGAGGATAAAGCCAGATCAGCAAAAACCAGCAGGCCAGCAGCAGAATAACCGCAAAAGGAAAGGCAAAAACAAACCACTTCCAAAAACTGATCGACTCCTGGTACTCCTGCTGCAAATAGCCGAGAAAAATGGCGTTCGTGGGGGTGCCCACGACGGTGGCTACACCGCCGATCGAACAAGCATACGCCACACCGAGCATCAGGGCTTTGCGGAAATTTGGGTTGGTCGGTTCCTGTTTCATCCAGTTGCCGCTGCTGACCGCAATCGCCACCGGCGTCATCATCACCGCAGTGGCGGTATTGGAAATCCACATGGAAATAAAACCCGTGGCCACCATAAACCCCAACACGATCCGGGAAGGATTGCTGCCAAGCCAAAGTACCAGCCGCAAGGCAATTCGCACATGCAAATTCCAGTGCTCAATCGCGCGGCCAAACAACAGACCGGCCAAAAACAAAAAAATGATCTGGTTGCCAAATTCGACCGAAACCTCCGGCAAAGGCATCACCCCGCACAAGGGAAACAACACTAGCGGGAGCAAGGCCGTCACCGCCGTATGCACCACTTCCGTGATCCACCACACAGCCATCCAAAGCGTGATGCCGGCTGTAAACTGCGCTGCTTCCGGAAGCCCGGCAGGCGTCGGGGCCAGTACCACCAGCAAGAACAACAAGGGGCCGGATACCTGAGACAGCCAATTATTTTTGAAAATTGTTGTGCGCATTTTATAAAAAACAAGAGCCGCCCCAATGTAGGGACAGCGCTTGTTTTATCCTTACGAGGATGCTGTGGATTTTTTGCCCGGGGCAAAAAATTCCCGGCATCCGCCCAAAAAATTGCGACAGCATCAAAAATTCAACCGATGCCCCGCCGAACCCGCTTTTAACAGTAGGTGTTGTAGGCCGCTTGCAGGTTGGCGGCAATCATATCGGCCGAGCGGCCCTCAATATGGCGGCGCTCCAGAAAGTGCACCAGTTTGCCGTCTTTGAACAGGGCTATGCTGGGCGACGACGGCGGGTACGGCGCCAGGTATTGGCGGGCCCGGTCGGTCGCTTCGCGGTCGACACCGGCAAACACCGTAACCAGGCGGTCGGGGCGTTTTTCAGATTGGAGCGACATTTTGGCGCCGGGACGCGCATTTGCAGCGGCACAGCCGCAAACGCTGTTTACGACCAGCAGGGTCGTCCCCGCCTGATTTTCCAACACAGCCTCCACTGCGGCAGGGGTATTGAGCGCATCAAAACCATACTCGGTCAAATCCTGCGCCATGGGTGTTACTAATGCTATTGGATACATTTTATTGAGTGATTGAGTGATTGAGTGATTGAGTGATTGGGTGATTGGGTGATTGAGTGATTGGGTGATTGGGTGATTGGGTGATTGGGTGATTGGGTGATTATGCAATTGGCCTGCAAAAGTATAAAAACAGTAAAAACCTGCGGAGGTTCACCGGCTCAAACCTGCGAACAGCCATAAAACTGCCGGATGGCGTCAACCACCCGGTCCACATGTTCCGCCGGCATGCCGGGGTAGAGCGGCAGGCTCAAACTGGTTTGTGCGAGTTGCTCTGCAATGGGAAACTGCCCTTTTTTAAATCCCAGGTGGGCAAATGCCTCCTGCAAATGCGGCGGCAAGGGGTAGTGCACCATGGTCTGGATGCCTTTGTTGGCTAAAAACTGCCGAAGGGCATCGCGGTAGTTGGTTCGGATCACGAACAAGTGCCAAACATGCGTACAGCCCGGCGCCACCCGGGGCAGTGCAATTTCCGGCACGGCGCTCAGGCTGTCGAGGTACCGTTGTGCGAGCGCTGCACGCTGCCGGTTCCAACGGTCGAGGTGCCCGAGTTTGACCAGGAGTGCCGCCGCCTGAAGTTCGTCCAGCCGGGAATTGACCCCGGCGTACCGGTTGAAATATTTTTGCTCGGAGCCGTAGTTTCGGTAGGCGCGGGCAAATTGGGCCTGGTGGGCATTGTTGGTCGTCAACGCCCCGCCGTCGCCCAGTGCGCCCAGGTTTTTGGTCGGGTAAAAGCTCGTGGCGTTCAGGTGTCCGATGCTGCCGGTGAGCCTGCCGTCGCAGCGCGCACCCTGAGCCTGGGCATTGTCTTCCACCACGTAAAAACCGTGTTTTTCCGCCAGGTCCAACAGCGGCGCCAGCACGCAGGCCTGTCCGAAAAGATGCACCGGCATGACGGCGGCGGTTTGTGCGGTGCAATGCCCGGCGACGGCTTGCGGGTCGAGGTTGTGGGTTTCCGGATCGGGTTCGACCGGTACGATCGTGGCGCCGGTGGCTGCCACGGCCAGCCAGCAGGCGATGTAAGCATTGGAAGGGACAATGACGGTTCGGCCCGGCCCGGCGCCGGCTGCTTTCAGGGCAATGCTGAGCGCATCCAGGCCGGAAGCCACCCCAACGGCATGTTGCACACCGTTCCATTTGGCGTAAGCCGCTTCAAATTGTTCGACGGCAGGCCCCAGGATGTACCAGTGGCTGTCGTAGCCGGCGGTGAGCGCCGCAAGCATTTCAGCCCGGATTTCCCGGTGCACCGGCTCCAGCGAAAAAAACGGAATGCCTTCGGTAGTTTCCATGTGTTTGAAATTGGCTGCAAGCAAGTACTTTTACCGTACACCCAATAAAAAAATAGTTCGAAAATCGAATTTCAACGTTGCACAGCATCATGAAAATAGTTCTCCTCCTGCCGGCCGGCGCGCTGGCGCTGCTTTTTTTGGCAAGTTTTGGACCGGAACGGCAACCGGCCTCAATCCGCGACCAGGCAACGCACCGGATGCCCTGTGTTGCTTCAGCGGCGCCCGACTGGGGCTTTTTTGCGCACCGCCGCATCAACCGGCTGGCAGTCCTGACGCTCCCGCCCGAGATGA
>CAZAEZ010000099.1:0-7895 GCA_964484205.1 uncultured Saprospiraceae bacterium
TGAAAAGTTAAAAGTGTACATCCCCTCAGGTTGCTTAAGTTGATGGCTATAGGGGATGGGGGTGGGGTCAACTCTACCGGCTAACCCGTCCACTGGCATCGCCGGTCATCAGTTTTTCCGCTTCCGCAACAGTCACCAGGTTCGCGTCGCCATAAATAGTGTGTTTCAGGCAGGAGGCCGCCACGGCAAAATTCAGCGCGCGCTGGTCGTCGCCGGCATATTTGATGAGGCCGTAGATCAGGCCGCCCATGAAACTATCGCCGCCGCCAACGCGATCGACAATGTGGGTGATCTGGAAGGTCGGCGCTTCGTACAGTTTTTTCCCGTCGTACAGGACGCCCGTCCAGGAGTTGTGGGAAGCGCTGATGCTGCCCCGCAGGGTGGTGATGGCTTTTTTGCAGCGCGGAAAACGCTTCATCAATTGCTGGCAAACGGAAATGTAGGCCACGGCGTCCATGGTATCGCCTTTGGTTACGTCCACGCCTTCCGGGTGAATATCGAAGTGTTTTTCAGCATCTTCCTCGTTGCCGAGAATGACATCGCAGCCTGCCACCAGTTCGGGCATCACATCCGAGGATTTTTTGCCGTATTTCCACAAATTTTTGCGGTAGTTCAAATCGGTCGACACGGTAACACCCAGGCGGTTTGCAGCCGCAATGGCTTCGCGGGTAGCGTCGGCGGCGCCTTGCGAAATGGCAGGTGTGATGCCGGTCCAATGAAACCACTGGGCATCTTTGAGCACGTCGTCCCAGTCGATCATCCCGGCTTCAATGGAGGCCATACCGCTGTGCGCGCGGTCGTACACCACTTTGCTGCCCCGGGCCACGGCGCCCATTTCCAGAAAATAAATGCCCAGGCGTTCGCCGCCGCGCAGCACATGGCTGGTGCCGACATTGCGCTTGCGCATTTCCATGAGCGCGCATTCGCCCAGGTCGTTGTCGGGCAGGCGGGTGACAAACTCGACCGGCAGGCCGTAGTTGGCCAGCGACACGGCAACATTGCTTTCGCCGCCACCGTAAATAACATCGAAGGAGTTGGCTTGGGAAAAACGCTGATAACCCGGAGGCGCCAGGCGTAGCATGATCTCGCCGAAAGTGACTATTTTTTTCATCTTGTTTGTTTAATATTATTCGTAATTTTTTTAGTCTTTTTATGTTGTTGGCGCGGACGTTTCAGGATGTTGGCGCGGACATTTCAAGATGTTGGCGCGGACGCCAACATCGGCGATAAGGCTTGGTTTTGCATCTGCCGAGGCTGTCTCATAAGGTTTTCTTTCAACACTAAGCGCACTAAAAACACTAAAACCACCCTATGAACTTAGTGAAAACTTTGTGGTACTTAGTGTTTTTAGTGGTAAAAACCACCTTATGTGACAGCCTCCAATTATCCTAAAGGGCAAACGCACCCTATTAAAATCCAAAATACGCCTTGGCATTCCGGTAACAGATATCCTGGACGATGCCGCCCAGCCATTTTTCATCGTTGGGCAGTTCGCCGCGGTGCACGTCGTTGCCAAGCAGGTTGCACAGCAGGCGGCGAAAATATTCGTGCCGCGGAAACGACAGGAAACTGCGGCTGTCCGTCAGCATGCCGATAAAACAGCTCAACAACCCCATGTTCGACAGGGCGTTCAGCTGCTTTTCCATCCCGTCTTTCTGATCGAGGAACCACCAGGCCGAGCCGAACTGCATTTTTCCGCGTGCGCTGCCGTCGTTGAAGTTGCCGATCATGGTGGCCATCACTTCGTTGTCGCGCGGGTTGAGGTTGTACAGGATGGTTTTGGCGAGTTTGCCCCCGGCGTCGAGCCGGTCGAGGAAGCGGGCCAGCGCGGCGGCCTGCTCAAAATCGCCGATGCTGTCGAAGCCGGTGTCGGGACCCAATTGTTGCATCATCCGGCGGCTATTGTTCCGCAAGGCGCCCAGGTGAAACTGCTGCACCCAGCCCTGTTCGGCATACATCAGGCCGAGGTGGTAAAGCACGGCAGACATGAACTTGCGGGCTTCCGCACCTTCCAGTTTTTCGCCGACCAGGCGTTTTTTGAAAATAATATCCACCTCGCGGTTGGTGAAATCCTGCGCGTACACCTGCTCCAAACCATGGTCGGATAGAAAGCAACCTTGCTCATTAAAATACTCGATCCGGTTTTGCAAGGCTTCCAGCAACTGGTCGAAACGTTGAATATCAATACCGGCTACCTCGCCCAACTGCCTGATATACTGCGGAAATGTTTCTTTTTCAATCAAAATCGCCTTGTCGGGCCGGAAAGCGGGGAGCATTTTAATGTCGAGGCCGGCCGCCCGGGTTTGCTTGTGGTACCGCAGGTCGTCGACCGGATCGTCGGTGGAGCAAACGAGTTCGACGTTCATTTTGCGCAGCAGGTTCTGCGTGCTGAACTCCGGCGTTCGCAAGGCCTCCGTGCAGGTCTGATAAATCGCGTCGGCCGATTCCGCGTTGAGCAGTTCGCTGACCCCGAAATAACGCTTCAGTTCCAGGTGTGTCCAGTGAAACAAAGGGTTGCGCACTGTGAACGGCACGGATTCCGCCCATTTTCTGAACTTTTCCGAATCGCCGGCCGTACCGGTGATAAATTTTTCCGGAACACCCAGGGTGCGCATGGCGCGCCATTTGTAGTGGTCGCCGTTGAGCCAGACCGCCGTGAGGGTATCGAATTGCTTGTCGGCGGCAATCTCCTCCGGCGGCAGGTGGTTGTGGTAGTCGATAATGGGCAGGTCGCGGGCATAGTCGTGGTACAAAATTTCCGCGGTTGGCGTTTCCAGCAGAAAATTGTCGTCCAGGAATGGTTTGATCTTATTGGTTGTGGTTGTCATGTTTTTTTTCGTTCACCCTTGGAATTGACCTCAGTAGGGCTTCCGATGACCTGGGATTGTTGGATTTTTTTTAGCGTGGTACAACAAGCTGCTGAGATAGTAGAATTTATCCGCTCCGCTCAGTCAACCCCACCCCCATCCCCCATAGCCATCAACTTAAGGGCTGATTTTCGTTTTTTAAAGTCAAAAGTCAAAAGTTTAAAGTCAAAAGTTTAAAGGAAGTCCCCGAAGCTGGCATGCCGGGAGCCTTTGTCGCCCCCAAACCTTCTTTTTCGACGCTGCTTCCCTTTTACATTTTGACTTTAGACTTTAGACTTTTGACTTTAGACTTTTGACTTTTGACTTTAATAACACAACACTTCCCTTAAGTTGATGGCTATGCCCCCATCCCCTCCCCCAACGGGGAGGGGGGCTTCATCTCAACCTAAATTTTGATTGAAATGAGGGCAAACACCCCTCCCCGTTGGGGGAGGGGATGGGGGTGGGGTTGACTCGACGGAGTGAGATGCCAGATAAATACCACAATTCAAGTTTCTCCACACTAAGAAAAAATCAAACAACTTCCAGGTAATCAGGAGTACTATAGGCCAAATTCAGGGGCCGATAATTTATATTTTCAAACATTATTTTTTCAAATATTCGGCCAGCGGCAAACCCAGTTCGCGAATTCCCTCGACTGCCAAGCCGGCAAAAGCCCGGGCGCCCGCAGGGTTGAGGTGCGTATCATCCTGTTTGCCGTCGGGGTATTTTGGATAAGCGCCCGGCTCCAACCAAAGGAAAACGGATTTGGATGCCTCGGGCCCAAGTGCCGCCACGTAATCCTCCGTTTTTAGCTGCAAGTCGATAAACGGCACATCCATATCCTTCGCCACCATCCGGGTCACCAGCGGATACGGGCCGTGCGTGTCGACAAGGGTGCCGTTTTCGTTGAACTTGCGGCGCACGATGGACGAAAGCAACACCGGGGTAGCGCCTTTTTCGCGGCTTTCCCGGACGTATTTTTCCAAATTGCGCCGGTAGGCCGTGTACGGGTTGGTGTACCGCTTGGGGTCGTTTTCCTTTTGATCGTTGTGTCCAAACTGGATAAACACATAATCGCCAGGCTGGAGCGCGTCGAGCACCGCAGTCCAGCGGCCTTCGTCGATGAAACTGCGCGTGCTGCGGCCGTTTACGGCGTGATTTTTAACCGTGATTGTTTTTTCAAAAAATTCGGGCAGCAGCTGGCCCCATCCCCGCTCTGGATTTTCCTCCGGGGCGCCGGGTTTGTCGGCCATCGTGGAATCGCCGATCAGGAACAGGTTGCGCTGCGGCAGGGTCGTTTGCCGGTTGAAAGCAAGCAGCAACAGGCTCGCCAACAGCGGAAGTACAAACCGTTTTTTTTGCATGACTCGATAGATATGTGGCCAGAAATTACTGTTTTGCGGGATTATCCACCAGTTTGCCGTTGAGAAAATAGTTTTCAAAATGCAAACCGGTGGCGTGTTTAATCGCATTCCCTTTTTCCACGCCGTCAAATTTGCAGTTGGTCAGGTGCACGTCGCGCACCGGATGCGCGGCATCGTAGCCGTCGATATACACGCCGTAGCGGCTTTTTTTCGATTTAACGTTTTCAACAAAAATGTTCCGGATCACCGGAATAAAGGTTTGGCTGGTATCCGAATAAATCGGGTACAGCATGTTCACGCGAACTACTGCTTCCCTGACCTCGCCGACTTTTATATTTCTGAAAAACAGGTTCTCGATCGTGCCGCCCCGCACTTTGTTGGTTTTTACCCGGATGGCGCGGTCAAGATTGGGGCTGTCCATTTTGCAGTTTTCAGCAAAAATGTTCCGCGCACCGCCCGACACTTCGCTACCGATGACTACCCCGCCGTGGCCGTCTTTCATTTCGCAGTCCTGCACTACCACGTTTTCGATAGGCCGGCCGATACGGCGTCCATCCTGGTTGCGCCCCGATTTCAGGGCAATGCAGTCGTCGCCGGTATCGAAATAGCAATTCTTGATCAGCACGTTCCGGCAACATTCCGGGTCGCAGCCGTCGCTGTTGGGGCCGTGGCTGATCACCCGGATATTTTGAATGGTAATGTTTTCAGACAATACTGGATGCACGACCCACATGGGCGAATTGCGAATCGTGGGCCCGTCGATAAGCACGTTTTTGCAGCGGTACGGCTGGATAAAATTGGGCCGCAGGTACGCGCCTTCCCCAAGTATACGCTCCGAAACAGGTACTTCGCGGGTATTCCAGTCGAACAAACGCGGGCGGCCGGCTTCATCGGCCTGGCTGGGCATGCCCGGTTTCCAGCCATAGGTTTTGCTGCTTGCCCAGGGCCACCAGTTTTCCGCACTGGCTTGTCCGTCGAGGGTGCCGGTTCCGGTGATGGCGATATTTTCCTGTTCAAAGGCGTAGATCAGGGGTGAATAGTTCATGCACTCGGCGCCTTCCCAGCGGGTGAACACCACGGGCAGGTAGTGGGCCGGCGTGGTGCTGAATTTTATCGTGACGCCTTCCGGCACGTGCAGGTTGACATTGCTTTTCAGGTGGATGGGTCCGTTCACCAGGTAGGCGCCCGGCGGCATGGTTACTTTTCCGCCGCCACTCTCATGGCATTTGGCGATAGCAGCCCGAAAGGCAGGCAGGCAGTCGGTTGTGCCGTTGCCGACGGCGCCAAAGTCCGTTACTGAAAAACTGCGGTCCGGGAAAACGGGCGGTTTAATGGCCGCCAGAATTTCATGCATGGTTTCCCAGGAAACGGGCTTCGTTTCTGACGGGACCGTGGTTTTACAATTTATGCCAATAAAAAAAAGGAATGACAGGTATAGGAACCGCATGGGTTGTTGATTTTGCTTTGAAATTTTTAATGACCAGAAGGATGGGACGATTTACGAGTTACGAGTTACGATTTACGATTGGTTCACCTTTGGAAGAAGGCCTGTTTTTTACTTCAATTAAATGATTACGAAAGCGCAAGGCTATAACTCAAACAGAAAGGTGAACCAATCGTAAATCGTAAATCGTAACTCGTAACTGGTAATTACCACTCCTTTTCATACCCGGGTTTGTTATAAATCTCTGCCCAGTCGCGGTGGCCTTCCGTAAAGCTGGCCAGGCACCAGGTGAACATAAAATCCACCGAAGGCGGGGCGATGGTATCGTGGTAGGTCGGGGTTACGTTGATGGCTGTTTCATCAAAAATATGGGCGTACACATTCACTTTTTCCTGGGGCAGGGCGCAATTCTGGAGCACGTAGGGCACGTCGCCCTCGATATCCGTTTCGCAGCGGAAGTGATAAATTTCCTCCTTGGCGTTGGCGCCGAGGCCATGCGGGCCGTCGGGGCCATGAAAATGCGGCGGATAACTGCCCACACCGCCGCGCTGTGCCATGTAGGTGTCGCCGAAAAGCAGGCGGTTGGCCTGCACATTTTTATCCACAAGTTTGAACACGGTCCGTTTGGACATCGGGCGGCGGCTACCCAGATCGGCGGCCAGTTCGGTGCCCTCGATATCGGTGTGGCGCACCAGTTGCACCGGGTATTTGGTGTGGCATTCCACGGCTTTGAATTCGCTGACATCGCAGTTGCTGTCGGTGCGCAGCGCCACCTGGCTTTGAATACCTACGTACAGCGCATCGCCCTTGCCGAGCGTGTAGTCGGCGCCGTCGACCTGAAGTGTGGCACTACCGCGGTTGACATAATACACGGCTTCTTCGTTTTGCAGTTGCCGTTCGGCCGGATTGCCTTTTTCGAGCAGGATACGCGCCAGGCGTAAAAACCGAAAACTGGAGTTTTCGGCCGTGATGATCTCCTGCACGGCATTTTCGGCAGGCGTTGCGTTGAAGGCTTCGACGGTGCGTATTTCGTGCGAAACCGGCACGATCACTTTTAGATCGTGCCGGCGCTGGGCGGGCGATTGGGGTTCGGCGGTTTTGATACGTCCTATTGTTTTTGGCTCTACCATAGTGTGTTTTACATGATTATGAAAAAATCAGCGCGCCATCCAGCCGCCATCCACTGTGAGGATGGTGCCGTTGACGTAGTCGCTGGCCGGGGAAGCTAAGAAAATTATCGCACCTGCCATATCCTCCGGGTTTCCCCAGCGTTCGGCGGGGATACGTTTGGAAATCTCGGCGGAGCGCACCGGGTCGTCCTGGAGTTTCTGGGTATTGTCGGTGCGGAAATAGCCGGGCGCGATGGCATTCACCTGGATGTTAAATTTTGCCCATTCGTTGGCAAGCGCCTTGGTAATGCCGGCAATGCCGTGTTTGCTGGCCGTGTAGGCCGGCACGGTGATACCGCCGGAAAACGACAGCAGCGAAGCCACCTGGATGATTTTGCCGCCGCCGTGTTTTACCATGTGGTTGGCGGCCAACTGCGACAGGCGGAAGGTAGCCGTCAGGTTCACTTCAAGCACGGCATCCCAGGCGTCCATGGGATATTCCAGGGCCGGAAAGCGGGCAATGGTGCCGCCGTTGTTGACCAGAATATCCAGGCGGCCGGTTTGGGCGATGGCTTTTTCGACGAGTTGTTCGACCTGTTGGCGGTCGCTAAGATCGGCGGCAATCCCCACTGCTTTTCCGCCGAATGCTTCGATGGATTGGATCGTTTCCGCAGCGCCGCCTTCAGAGGAGCTGCTGCAAATTACAAAGGCGCCAGCCCGGGCCAGTGCGATGGCCATGGCCTGTCCGAGCCCCCTGCTGGCGCCGGTTACCAATGCTGTTTTTTGTTCCAGGGAGAAAAGTTGCGTCATGTTTTTTTGATCAAAATTCAGGACAGCCAAGGTAGGCGGCCGGTTGGGAAGCACCGGCGCATTTTTTAACAATTAGGGCGCGTGATTTAACATGCGGGTGTTTTTTCACCATGGAGGCACGAAGGACACGGAGTTTGACCGCCTTCGACGGATTCTATTTAACCTAAGTTGTGACGGGTGCATTTCAAATTGTCGCACCCTGCTCAGTGTCAACCCCACCCCCGGTGCCCATAGCCATCAACTTAAGGAATTTTGAGTAGTAACAGATTGACGATTAATTGATTACATGAATACATGATTGAAGAAGTATCCGTAGTGT
>CAZAEZ010000100.1:0-7749 GCA_964484205.1 uncultured Saprospiraceae bacterium
GACGGGATGAAAGCAGCCGTGAAAACAGACCCCAACTTCTTTATGGCCTATGCTAACCTGGCCTTCGCGGAAACGGCTTTCGGGCAGTACGAAAAAGCCGCTGGCTTTATCAAACCCGCTTTGGCCATTGACCCTGCACGCTTAAACAAGAATGAGCAAATCCATCGCAAAGCCCTGCAAGCATGGGACAAAGATCCGAAAGCCGACCCGGCCAAATACATGGAAGAACTGACGGTCGCCTACCCCAATACGGCTGAAGCATACGATCTGGCGGCCAGGGCGGCTAAATGGCTCAGCAATGACACGGAATCATCCGTCAGGTACACGCTTCGATTGCTGGAATTGCGTCCCGATTTTGGCGGCGGCTACAACACACTGGGCTACAATTACATGGCACTAAAAGAGATGAACAAGGCCAAAGCCGCCTTCGAAAAATACCTCGAACTGGCGCCCGACGAACCCAATGCCTACG
Organism: uncultured Saprospiraceae bacterium; assembly: GCA_964484205.1. GTDB lineage: Bacteria > Bacteroidota > Bacteroidia > Chitinophagales > Saprospiraceae > M3007. The sequence goes on from CAZAEZ010000100.1 coordinate 473, forward strand.
ACAGCATGGGCGACTACTACATGACCGCCGGAGATTATGCCAAGTCGGCCGAGTATTTCGACCGGGCAGTTGCAATGGGCATGGAAAGCTCAAAGGCGGGGGCCGAAAAGGCAAGGGAGGCTTTAAAACAAGCCGGAAATTAACAAATGCGGTTGAATTGACCGCGGCCATCGAGGCATCAGCGGATACACGTCGTTCAAACACTATAAAAAGACTATATCATGAAAAACGTCCTTTTTCAAATCACCCTGCTCATCGCCCTTTTTTCCGGCAACATACAGGCCCAATCCGCAACGGATGAGCGCGACATGCAGGCCTTCGCCCGCAACTTCATGAACGCCTACAACCAGGGCGATGCCAAAGCCATCCGCAACATGTACCTGGACGATGCCGTCCGCATTGACCGGGAAGGCAAGGAAATAAAAGGCGCGGACAACATCGCCGCCTACTTCGCCGACCAGTTTGTGAAAAACAATGCCACGGTTTTCATCCGGCAACTGGGTATACATTGGTCGGACTCCGAACACGCCTGGGTGGCCAAAGGCACCTACGAGGTCAACGGCATAACCAATGTGTACGACATTCCCGTCCATGTCTCCGGCGCGTATGCCAACGCGATGCTGATAAAAGACGGTAAATGGAAAATCGCCAAATCTGTGCTAAGTCCCCTGGAGCATGCCGATCCAAAGGTGGCCGCCAACATCAAAATGTACACCGAAACCTGGGATGCCATTGTGAACGAAGGCCGGCTGGATCTTTTTAACGAAGACCATTTCACCGGGGACGTCATCATGCACGCCGAACCGGAAAATGTAGTGGGTATCGAGGGCATGGCGGGGTATTACAAAGCCCTGCTCTCGGCGTTCTCCGACATCAAATTTACCATCAACAACATCTTCGGAGAAGGCGACCAACTGGTCAAGCACTGGACGTTCCAGGGTACACATACGGCCGACTTTTTCGGCATCCCGGCCACGGGCAACAGCGTTGAAATAAGCGGCAGCACGATTGTCCGCATGAGCCCGCACGGCAAGATTGCCGAGGAAACGGATTTCATGGACAACATGGCGCTGCTCGCACAGCTCGGCGTCGTGTCGGCGCCGGGCAACGTGGCCGTCGTGGACGGGCTGTACCAGGCGTTTGCCGCAGGCGACGTGCCGGCCGTACTGGCCGTAATGGACGCCAACATCGTGTGGAACGAAGCCGAGGGATTCCCCTACGCCGACCGCAATCCCTACATCGGCCCGGATGCCGTGCTGAACGGTGTGTTCGGCCGCATCATGGCGGAATGGGAGTACTGGAATTTGACCGGCATACAGCTGCACGACATGGCGAACAACCAGGTGCTGGCCACGCTGCGCTACCAGGCCAAGCACAAGACTACCGGGAAGGTGATTGATTCACAAACGGCGCATTTGTGGACGCTGAAGGACGGTAAAATTGTGGCTTTCCAGCAGTTTACCGATACGAAGCAGGCCGCGGCGGCGGTGGTGAAATAGGCGGGGCATTGAGGTTGCCGGGCTGGTAGTGAGGCGGTGACTGCGAGTCACCGCCTCACTTATCCCCCCGCTCAGCCAAACGGGATGATGAGCCATGCGTTTGAATATTGCCGACGATCAAAGTGGCATTTCTTAATCCAAATGCTCCACAAGCGATTCATAAATACGTTCGGCCAGTTTTTCGGGATTGGCCAAAGTGCCTGAAAACGGAAAACTGGCTACCTCGGCATCTTTCCGGTACACGAATGCGGTGCCCTGTATCAAATCGCCGTTCACCTCGTACTGGCCGCCAAGGTAATAATGCTCGCCCTCAAACTCGGCGATATCCCAGAATGCCAGGTTGGGGTTGTTTTTCGAAGCCAGGGTTTCAAGGTAGTTGTTGATCGCCGCAGACAAGCGGGCAACATCTTTGGCTCTCCGGTCGGTAAAATTAGCGCGGATAAATACCGGGATCGTTTGCGGGATCGGATAGGGCGGCGCGCCGTCAATAATGCCGATGTCGAAGCTTCCATTGCCGATCATTTCGGGTTGCTGGGATTTTCCGATCTCCCCGGCCAGCCGGTTCACTTCATCGAGGGTGTTGTTGAACAGTTTGCCGACGTCGATGAAGCTGTTGTTTTCAGCGGCTACCCTTGGCATGTTGTTGAGCAGGCTGTAGGTGAGCAGGCCGTGGCCAAAACGGCTGGCTTCGAAGCTCGGCTTGTCTGCTGCACTGCCGGCCAGCACAAACATACCGCTGCGGTCTTGCATACGTTCCAGGGCCCGGCGTTGGTCGGTGCCAAGGTCCTTGTCTCCAGCCGTCAGTTTGTCCACGGCCTTGCCTGAATTGCAGGCGTCGAGAATCAAAATACGCTTGCGCGCCGTAATTTCATTGAGCCAGCTTTGCAGGCTGTCCTGGGCAATCGCCTTGGTGTTGCGGACGGCGGGATCGCTCAGGTCGTCGGAGACAATGTCGGTGGAGAGATAGTAAAATTGCCCCTTTTCGCTGTTGGGCGGATACGTGATGCCATGGCCGGACAAGTACACCAGCAGGATGTCGTTGGGCGCCGCTTTTTCAGCAATGCCTTTTAGTTGTCGCCGGATTTCTGCTCTGCGGGGCCAGGGCTCTGCGCCGGTGTTGAGGAGTATGATCTCGATATTGTTGTCAAAAAGCCGGGCGCCGGTCGTGCGCAGTGCTTCGGCGAAGGCTGCGGCATCTTTATCCGGGTACTTGAGTTTGAGGCCTTCGCCCGAATAGTTGGAGGTGCCCACGACCAGCGCATAGAGTTTAATGGCCGTTAAATCGGCATCCCTGCGATCCCGGAGTGAGCCGGAGTTATTGTTTGTGCCTTTGTCGCCGATTGTTTCCGTGCAGCAATCGAGCCGGTACTGCGGACCTTTGAGCCAGCCGGCGCTGTTGTATGCCCGCAACGACAATTCATTAATGGTATCGGCGACAAAAAAACGGGCATACCGGCTCAAGTCGAGTTCAAAAGCCGTTTTGCGTCCCGGGTTCGCATCCGCTTCGAGTTCAATGTTGTCGTCAAGCAGAAGTACAACTCGGCCGATACCGCCGTTTCGCGGGTTCAGTTGCACCTTCAGTTTATTTGCTTCGATAGTGGCCATGCTGATTTGCGGATACAGGGCGAGATCGTTGAGCGCGCTTACATCCCGCAAGCCGCCCGGGATGAAGCCCAGCAGTTTCTGCAACAAGCCCGGTTCGTAGTAGCGTTCTTTGAGTTGTTCCAGTTCGATCACCTCCCGGTCATACACGTAGTACATCTGTTCCATCATGCCGGGCGAGGCGTCAAACAGTCCGGTGGGGCTGAGCACGGCCCAGTGTTCCTGGCCGTAAAAATACAGGGAAGCCAGTTCGCGGCCTTTTTGCAGGTCCCAGAGTTTGACCTCCGTTTGATCTTCTCCGACGGACAGGGCATAGCGGTTGTCCGGCGAAATATCGATGTCCTCAATGCTCGTTTTGTGCCCGTTCAGGGTGTGTGCCACCTGGCCGTTGGATGTGCGCACTACCTGGATGCTGTTGTCGGTTCTGCCGATCAGCGCGAGCGTGTTGTCGGGTGAAAAAGCGGCAGTGGTTGTCCATGAATATTGCGTTGTCTGGGAAATGCCGTGTGTTGTACTGCTTTGAGGATTGTACAATGTCGTTCCAGAGCCGGCATCATGAAAATCCGCATGATTGGGAAACCAGCGCGCTTCCCAGCTGTTATCCCGGCTATACAAAATGCGCATTTGTCGGGGTCTGGACGCGAATTCTCGCGCTTCGGTACCGGTTTTTTTATGGAGAAACGAAGCCGGGTCGAAAGGACTGATCCGGGTCGATTCCAGGTCAAGTTGCCAGGCAGCCGATGGTGGCCCCAGCAGCTGAATCCGTGTATTTTCGGCAAAATTCACCGCCTGCACCTGTCTGAGTTGCTCGCCGGTAAATTCCCGGACCCGGCTCCCCGACTTGCTGTAGCGCAGTTGCAAGTGCCCGTTTTTGTCGCCGAAGAGCAGGTAACGGCCGTCGGGGCTGAAGGCGATTTTCCCGCCGCCTAAGAATAACGGCTGATCGGAAAGTTCAAAATCAAGTTCCCAATACTTCCGGCGGTTTAAAATGTCCCAGACCTCAATTTTTTCAGCACCCTTGCGTACCACAGCCAGCAATTCGCCGGTTTGGGTAAACCGCACCAGGGGGCGAACGGCTTCATCGTCCGCGTTGATCAGCATAATCGGGTCTTTCAGCTGTTCAAGTGTTGCCTGCTTTCTAAAATCGAGGAGGTATTGCCGGTTATCGCCGGTCAGGAAAAATACCCGATCGCCGGAAAGCGAACAGGTGATGTAGCAGGCATCGGTATGGATTCGCCCCGGAGACTTGCCCCATTTGCCCGTTTTCAGGTTGAATAATTGCAGGTTTAGGGCGCCGTCTTCCTGAAGTTGGACCAAAGCGTCCGATCGGTTATTTACCCAGCAAAGGTCTTTTACAAAACCCGGTGCATCCGGTAAGGGCGTCGATTTTCCGGTTTCAATGTTTTCCCAAAACAGTTTCGATTTGCCGGCAGGCGTATTTTCTATGCGCAAGACCTGCGCGTCCTGCAGCGGCGAAGGGTAAAACGTAAACGGGTTTTCGGTTTCAAACAGATCGCGACTTGTGCCCGCCTGAAAATCTATGGCCGCCAGTTTCAAGTCATGCAACAGAAAATATCCCAGGCGCCCGCTGGCTGAATATTTGAGTGGGCCATCTTTATTGGCGGGAAAAAACTTGCCGGACTGGTTATCCCAGCAATGGACCATTGGGAAGTCGAACCCGGCGCTAAAAGCGGCACTTCGGCCGTCCGGTGCGGCTAAAACCCAGTTTGGCATGCTTGGAAACGGGGCAGCCCGGAGCAACTTTCCGGAAGCCGTCTCCCACAAACGAAGGTCGCCATAGTCGACGCCATTTGCAGATGCGGTAAAAATATATTTTCCATCCTGGGAAAAACTGAGATCAACGTACCCGTTCGGTTTGTCCAGCGGAAAGCGGAGTTCGGGTTTTTGGGCGAAAAGCGGCAGGCAAAATGCGAATACCAGGTAAAATGTAAGTTGTTGTTTCATTTGCTGATCTGGAAAATGAATGGTTGAAACTGATTCGCATTAAAGGTAAAAATCAATAAGAAACTGCCATAAAGCAATTCAAAAAGCGGCGCTTTCACGGCTTGTTCCGGAGAGATGAATCTCCGGAATTTGATTGGGTTATCATGCCGGCAAATGCAGGCATGGTGCGTATGCCGGATCCGCCTGTTTCCAGGGGCTTTGCCGGCCGTTTTTTTTGTTGCGGCAAGTATCTTGAACGTGCGGCGGCGCAAATTTTTTTTTCGGCTGATCGAATTTTGCGGTTTAGTGGATGTTCCGGAATTTAAAACCGGGCAGGCTTTATGCATAAGATTATAATTCTTTTAATGTTGATTTTTTTGTTATAAAAAAATATTAAATCCTTCGGTTTTCAGACCTTTTTGTTTAATCTATTTTAAAATTAATTTCATAATTCATAAACAAAAAGACGTTCAGGTCCGTTACATGCCCCGATTTTCAAACGAAGTATTCACCTAAACAAAATAGCATATTACTATGAAAAAAGTCCTCCTTTTCCCGGTATTCCTTGCGCTCGCCGCAGGTCTGGTTTTTACGGCATGTAATGACGACGACGATAACCCCCAATCCATTGTTGATCTCGCACAGGGCAATACAAACCTGAGCATCCTGGTTGACGCGCTGGTACGCGCCGATCTGGTCACTACGCTGGAAGGCGCCGGGCCGTTCACCGTGCTTGCGCCGACCAACGCCGCATTCACTACGCTGCTCAATGACCTGGGCGCCACAAGCCTCAACGACATTCCGGTCGATGTGCTGCGCAACATCCTGCTCAACCACGTCATCAGCGGCGATGTGCGCTCCGGCGCCCTTACCACGGGCTACGTCAGCACGCTGGCCACGGGCCCGGGCAACAATCCCATCAGCCTTTTCGTGGATGTGAGCAGCGGCGTGAAGTTTAACGGCTCGGCCAACGTGACTACCGCCGACCTGGTAGGCGCCAACGGCGTTGTGCACGTGATCGATAAGGTGCTAACCATCCCGACTGTTGTGAACACGGCGCTGAACAACCCGAATTTTTCAATTCTTGTATCGGCCCTTACCCGCGGCGACCTGGGTGTGGATTACGTTTCGCTGCTTTCCGGCGACGGCCCGTTCACGGTTTTCGCGCCGACCAACGACGCTTTTGTTGCCTTGTTGGCCGAGCTGGGGGCAGCCAGTTTGAATGACATTCCGGCCAATACGCTGAATGCCGTGTTGCAGTACCACGTCGTTGCCGGCGCAAATGTGCGTTCGACACAGTTGACGGACGGCCAGAATGTAACGACCTATCAGGGTGGCGATTTCACGGTCAACCTCACCGACGGGGCCAAAATCACCGACGGCCAGGGCCGCGTGAGCAACATCATTGCCGTTGATGTACAGGCCGGCAACGGCGTGGTGCATGCCATTGATAAAGTAATTCTGCCCTAAGGGAGTGCGGAGTGCGGAGTGCGGAGTGCGGAGTGGTTCAACATTGCGTTGAATATAAAATTGGGGACTTGTTCAAGTTATTCGAACAAGCCCCCAATTTATTTATACCGGGAAGGTGAACCACTCCGCACTCCGCACTCCGTATTCCGCACTCCCTTAGGGCAGCCGTTCGCGGAAATACCCGTACACCCAGGTGCCGGCGATCGCGCTGAGAATGGCGACCAAAAATACCAGCGCTCCGGTGCCGACCAGGGCAAACAGGGGCCCCGGGCAGGCGCCCGTCATGGCCCAGCCCAGGCCGAAGATGGTGCCCCCGATGATCTGGCCTTTGTTGAAACGCTTGGGTGTAAAGCTGATTTCCTCGCCGTAGACGGTGCGCACGTTCAGTTTTTTTATCAGAAAAACAGAGATGACGCCAACCACCACCGCCGTGCCGATCACGCCGTACATGTGAAACGATTCGAGGCGGAACATTTCCTGGATACGGTACCAGGATATCACCTCGCCTTTCACCAGGGCGATCCCGAACACAAGCCCGACCAGGCTGAATTTCAGGTTGTGCCACCAGGGATGTTCAACCTCCGATTCGTTCAGGCACATTGTATCGAGCGAGCGTACCTCATAATCGGTGTTTTCGACGACGGTTCCTTTTTCTATTGTTGATGCTGTATTTGTCATTTTAGAATTGTCATTTAAGTCAAAATGTTAATCACTCAATCACTCAATCACTCAATCACTCAATCACTCAATCACTCAATCACT
>CAZAEZ010000101.1:0-7170 GCA_964484205.1 uncultured Saprospiraceae bacterium
ATATTCTAAAATTATCAATCAACTTGTGGGTAATCGGGAGCCCCGCTGGGGGAGGGGATGGGGGTGGGGTTGACGCAAAAAGCGCACCAGAGATCACAATAAAAAAAGCCGGATTGGGACCTAACCCAATCCGGCTTTTTTTAAAACAAAACTTACTAACGAAGGCGGCAAAACTCCATGCCCTCCATGCCTCCGTGGTGCATAAAAAACCTACTCGCCCTCAAACGCCGCAAAGTCAAACAGCAGCGAAAAACGCAGCGTGTTGTCCAGCGGGTTACGCTGGTTGCTGGTCGGTACGAGGTAGGAGAAGTTTAGGCCGAAAATGTTGTATTTCACACCAAGGCCCAGGCTGAAGTATTTGCGGTTGCCTTTGGAGTAGTGCTCGAAAAAGTAGCCGGCGCGCACGGCAAACTGGTCGTCGTACCAGTATTCGGCGCCGATGCCGGTGGTGATTTCCTTGAGTTCTTCGCTGAAACCGCCCGGCGCGTCGCCGAAGGATTTGAACACGCCGCGAACGGACGAGTATTCTTTGTAGTCGGGGATCTGGTTGCCGTCTTCGTCAATTTCCGGGCGCGGGGTGGGTACCAGCAGTTTGTTGAAGTCGGAGGTGAACGTCAGAGTGTTGTACTCGTCGAGGTTGAACGTCCAGGCGAGGCCAAGGCCCAGGTTGGTGGGGATGTAGTCGCGGTTGACGGAGTTGGTATACGTGATCTTGGAGCCGAGGTTGGTGATGGCGGCGCCGACAACCAGTTCGCTGCCGTTTTTAGTCACGTTTTTCATCTCCTTTTTATAGGTCAGCGAGAGGTCGGCAGCACCGGCTACACCGGGTTTGATCTCGTTGCCTTCGACAACCTGGCCGGTAGCGAGGTTGGAGTAGATGAATTTGGCGCCGATGGCGGCGGAGAAGTTGTCCGACAGTTTCCGGGCATAAGCGCCGGTCACTTCAAATTCGTTGGGGCGTCCCTGGCCGAGCGAACCGCCGTTTTCATCGGTAAACTCGATATCGCCAAGGGAGAAGTAGCGCAGTCCGAGTCCCACGGTCTGGAATTTATCCAGTTGCACGTAGCCGGCCAGGTAGGCGAGGTAGACGTCCTGCAGGCCCAAATTGCGCATCCAGGGGGTGTAGGTGGCGGAGATGGATACTTTTTTATCGGCAAAAGCCAGTTTCGACTGGTTGTAGTGCATCCCGTTGGGGTCGGTGGAAGTAGCAATACCCACATCGCCCATGGCGCCGCCGCGGGCATCCGGCACAATGCGCAAAAACGGTACGGCCGTGGTCACGGCATTTGCGCAGCGCTCCCCGGTCGGAATTTGTTGGCCGGTGATCGGGTTATAGCTAAAGCCCTGGCCATCAATACATTTCGGTACAACTTGCGCCTCCAGTGCTGTTCCAACAAGAACCAGCAACACGATGAACAGCGACTGTATAAGGGACTTCTTCATGATTGCAAGCAAAAATTTAGTGGCAAAATGTTCTGTTTGTTCTACGAATGTCGCCGGCGGGCGGCAAAACGCCTGCAAAAATACGCGCTCCCGGCGGTATTCCGGCTATTGAATTTGGTTGACGCAGAATTTGCAAGGGGGGTTGTCTGGGGGTGGGGATATTTTTGAGCGGGAACGCACCCGGACTTCTAAAGCAAATTCTCCATCCGGTTATCAACTACCATAATTACATGGATTGCTTCGCCTTGTAGTTCATAAACAAGAGAGACGTTTTTAGTAATGACACATCGTCGGACGCCAGGAAGCGAAGGAGCAGGAGGACAGGCAAATTTGTGTTTTTTCAAACGCTCCAGAAGTTTTTCCAATTTGGCATCCAATTCCAGTGCGGCAGAAATGGAAAAATAATAGGTAGTTTCTAAAATGGCGAGATAGGCTTCCTCCGCCTTTGGAGACCAAATAAGTGCAGGCATTTGAGTACTATTGAGCGCTTCGTAAATCCTGAAGCAACTGTTTTACTTTCAACCGAACCTGCTCGTGCGGGATTCCTTGGCCATCAGCTAACTGTTTTCGGCCCTCCAAAATGAGTTGGCGCTCCTTTTCCGATATTTCCTGCCACCAGTCTTTTTCTTCCCGGATGATTCCAAACCACTCCAGCAAGAGCTGCAATTTGGCCGGATCGTCCGTCTCGGCAATCATACGCAGAAGATCGTTTTTCAATTCTATGGTCGTCATGTTCGGCTAAAGATTTCTACAAAAATACGTGTTTCCCGACTAAAACTGCTTTTCTGCAATTTTGGATTGCGTTTGCATGAACCCGCCGTAGTGGCTTCCATGCCCGCCGTGGCTTCTACTTCTACTCATCTTTCAACGCCTCCACCGGATTCGCCAGCGCCGTTTTCAAACTTTGCGCCCCCACGGTGAGCAATGCCAATACCACCGTGGCCAGTCCGGCCAGCCCAAACACCCACCAGGGCATGGCGATGCGGTAGGCAAAATCGTCCAGCCAGCGGTGCATAAACCACCAGCTGAGCGGCGCCGCGATCAGGAATGCGATGAAGACGAGTTTCAGAAAATCTTTGGTCAGCAAGCCGATCACGGAGGCAACGGAGGCGCCCAGCACTTTGCGGATGCCGATTTCCTTGGTTCGGTGTTGCGCGGCAAATGTGGCCAGTCCGAGCAGGCCAAGGCAGGAGATGAGCACGGCCAGTCCGGCGAAAAAGTTGAACAGCGTGCCCACCCGGGCTTCGGTTTTGTACAGGTTGTCGTACGTTTCGTCCAGGAACGCGTATTTGAACACTTGTCCGGGATTCATTTTTTCAAAAACAGCCTTCGCGGAGGCGATAGCCTCCGGCGTCTCGCCGCCTTTTGTTTTCAGGTAAAAAACACTGCTCCACGCCGGCTGCTGGTAAATGATCAGCGGCTCGATGGCGTCGTGGAGCGAGCGGAAGTGGAAATCGCGGACCACACCGGCGATCTGGCCCCTGGTGCCGTTGAAATTCACCCACTTGCCGGCGGCGCCTTCCGTCAGGCCCATAGCGCGGATGGCGCTTTCGTTCAAAATAAATGCGGTGGTATCCCAGCCGTTCAGCGCTTCGCGAAACCAGCGGCCTTCCTTTAGTTCAAGTCCGAAAAAATCCCGCACACCGGTGTCGGCGCCAAACATCCAGATCGACATTTCCTTGCCTTCGGGCCGGCCTTCCCAGTCGATCCCGCCGTTCAGGGCGCCGAGTTCGACCAGGTTGTTGTCGCTCATGGTGACGCCGGCCACACCGGGTTTGCCCTGGAGGGCATTTTTGATCACCTGCGGGTCGGATTTGCTGCCGTAAAAATTCACGGCAAAAATGTTTTCCCGTTCATAACCCAGTTTCGCTTCGCGCAAAAAATCCATTTGCCGGGAAATAACCAGCGCGCCGATAATGAGCGCCAGCGAAAACACAAACTGCCCGGTCACCAGGGTTTTGCGCAGCAGGGTGGCGGAATTTTTCCCTGCCGATCTGGGGTTAAAAATCTGGCCTTTCAACACCGCGGCCGGGTTGAAGCGGGTAAGCAGCAGGGCCGGGTAAATGCCGGCGAGCAAAAGCGCCAGCACGGCCGTGCCGCCAATAATGCGCAGGGTGCTGATTTGCAGGAGTTGTGCGGTGTTGAAATTTTTTCCCGACAATTCGTTGAACAGCGGCAGGATGGCTTGCGCGATCAGGATGGCCAGAACCGTGGCAATGGCGATCAGCAGCGCCGACTCGATCAGAAATTGCGCGAACAGCTCGCCGCGCCCGGCGCCGATGGTTTTGCGCACGCCCACCTCCTTGGCCCGCGTGGAGGCGCGGGCGGTGGCGAGGTTGACGTAGTTGATGCAGGCAATGCCCAGGATGAGCAGTCCGATCAGTCCGAACAGGGCGATGGTTTTCCGGTCGCCTTTGTTGGTATCCCACCAGGGGAGCATGTCCGAATCGAGGTAAACCTGGTGCAGCGGCTGGAGGGCGTACCAGGTTTCGTCGTCCGGATCATTGCGGTGGCGCGCGCCGATCCGGCTCAGGGTTTTGGCCAGTTGTGTGCGGTCGGCCTCCGGGCGCACCAGGAGCCAGGTGGTAAAATTCATCATGCCCCAGTGGAAGGCCTGCTCCGGATCGCGCACGTACTGGTTGGCCACCGGTTCCCAGGGCAGCAGGCAGGAGAATTGGATGCTCGAGTTGGAGGGCGGGTCTTTCAAAATTCCGGTTACCACCAGGTCGACTTTATTTTCAAAACGCAGCGACTTGCCGAGCGGGTCGGCGTCGGCAAAAAAGCGCCGTGCCTCCGACTCGGTCAGCAGGATGCCGTTGGGCGTTTGCAGCGGCGCCGTGCCGTCGGAACGAAGCAGGGGGAAATCGAACACCTCGAAAAAAGCATTGTCGACGATCAGGGCGTTTTCCGCTTCCAAAATCGTGGCGCCCAGCTGAAATGTGGCATTGCCCAACCGCCAGACCCGCACGGCTTCCTGGACCTCCGGGGCTTCGGCTTTGGCTGCGGGTGCAAGCCCGGCTGCCGTCACGCCCGACCATTCGCGGTTGCCGCCAAATTCCCAGTTGGTCAGCACCCGCGCGATGTTTTTTCCCTGGCGGTGCATACGGTCGAAGGTCAGCTCATCCTGCACCCAGAGCAGGACGAGCATGGCTGCCGCCATTCCGGTGGCGAGCCCGAGCAGATTGAGGCCGGAGTAGATTCGGTCGCGCCGCAAGGCGCGCAAGCTGAGGTAGAGGTGGCGCAGCATGGTTGGAAGGTTTAAAAAAAATGGCTTGACGGTTTTCAGGGCAGTGTTTTGATCGTGAAATCGTCAATTGCCATGCCATTCGCGCAGCGCACTGGAAATCAGGATTTTCGGGTGAAATTACTTTTTCGGAATGTTCATTTCCGGACAGTGGGTTGTTCCGGAAGCGGACAATTTTTTTTACCACGGAGGCATGGAGGACACGGAGGTTTTCCGCCTTTGGCGGATGGTATTTGACAGGATAGACAGGATTAAACAGGATTAATTTTTTTATCCTGTTTAATCCTGTCTATCCTGTCCGTTTTTTAGTTTTCGCCGCAGGCGGATTCCGTGTCCTCCATGCCTCCGTGGTAAAAAAAGCACAACGCTCAGCGCACCAGTTGAATCCGGTTATAAATTTTTCAAGACTAAAATACCTGTTTTTCCCAAAATTTAACCTGTCCAAACTTTTGAACCACCAATCACCCGACCTTTTTATTCAACTTTACGGAAATACAAATCAGCATTTATGAAATCAATTCTCATCACCGGCGCAGCCGGAAATATGGGCCGGGCGGTAGTCCACCGGTTTTTGGCCGACGGGCATTCGGTGTACGCCGCCCTTGGGCCGGGGCATGATGCCCGACAGTTTGACGCTGCCGGTGGTAGCGGCCAACTGCATGCGGAGCTTGTCAATCTCACCGATGCAGCGGCTTCGGAAAATTTTGTCAACACCATCATCGCCCGCGGGCAATCCATCGATGCCGCCGTTTGCATGGTCGGTGGCTGGCAGTCGGGTAGCCTGGCCGAAACGACCGTGCAGGATTTGGACAAAATGTTCAAACTCAACTTCGCCACGGCCTTCAACATCGCGCGGCCGCTCCTGGGAATTTTTGAAAAACAGGGACACGGGCAATTTGTGTTTATCGGCGCCCGGCCGGCCATCAATCCGGCTGAAGGCAAAAACCAGGCGGCCTATGCCCTGTCAAAATCACTGGTGTTTCACCTGGCGGAAATGATCAACGAGCACGGGCAGGGAAAGCATATCAGTGCCGGCGTGCTCGTCCCGTCCATACTCGATACCCCGCAAAACCGCGCTGCCATGCCCGATGCCGACGCGGCCAATTGGGTCACGCCCGAAGCGGCTGCCGACGCTATCGCTTTTCTTTTGAGTGAAACCGGTGAAAAATTGCGGGAGCCCGTACTGAAACTGTACAACAACGCCTGAAAAACCAGTCCACACGTTGAAAAACGCTTCTGTCGCAACACCGAAGTAGCGAAAAAATCTCCATCTACTTGACCGTCAAATCCGTATAATTGGGGCGTAAACGCCTTTGCATGCCACGGACCCTGCAGAAAATACTGCTCCTGCTGCTCACCTTGTACCTGGCCCTGGTTTGGGCTAAGGTATTCCCGCACCCGGCTTGGCTGCCCGAGGAAATCGAGCCCCTGACCGTCATCTCCGGCATCCTGCTTGCCATCGTTCAGTGGCGGGAAGAACTCCTGGAAAAAGCCCGCGACCTGGCGCCCCACCCGGCACCCAGGTACCTCGCAACGCCACCTTCCGAACTGACCAGCGGTGTCATTCCCCGGCCCTATGAGCTCCGCGACCTACGACGCCAGCTGCGGCATAGCACCAAACCGGTGGTGATTTGCGGTATCGGCGGATTGGGCAAAACCACCTTCGCCCAACTGTATTGCCAACGCTTCGGCGGTTCCTACCGGCAGGTGGTTTGGCTGAGCGCCAGTGCTGTGTTTAGCGGCGCCAGCACCCGCGAATCGGACAACGCCGAGTATTTCCTGCGCGCTTTCATCGAAGACCGTACCCTGCTCAGCAAACTGAATGTCGTTTTTGACGACCGCGACACCGCCAAGGAGCGCTTCGACAAGGTGATCGCCCGCCTGCACTGGCTGGTGAAGGAGGATGGGGAGTTTCGCTGCCATCCGGTGGTGGCGGAAACGGCTAAGCGCAATTGTTACCCGATTCGGAGAATTGTGCGGTGTTGATAGAAAAGGTGACGGAGTTGTTGGTTCCGGATGAAACCACGAATGAACCCAGAATCAAACTTGCGCGGTTTGCGCCCTTGGGGGAGGCGGTGTTTGGTGGACTTTGGAAGGAGGGTAGGGATTTTGTGGAGGCGGATGGTTTGATAGTACGGCTTGCGCTTCGCTTGGGGAGCCTTTATGATGATTTGGGAAAAAGCCTTAACGGATACACATCCATATGTGGCAGAGTCAAAAAGGGACTTGGCTATTTTAGAGGAAAAACTGCGCGAGCAACAAGGCTAGCGGATGCCTCATCACCTCTCAGCCGTGCGTCAACCCCACCCCAATCCCCTCCCCCAAATGCTCCCGATTACCCACAAGTTGGTTGAAATGTTTTTAATAGGATCGAAATCGATGGGGCATTTTTGGCAAATTTCGCCCTGCCGGGTCAACCCCACCCCCGACCCCCATAGCCATCAACTTAAGCAACCTGAGGGGATGTACACTTTTAACTTTTC
>CAZAEZ010000102.1:0-6710 GCA_964484205.1 uncultured Saprospiraceae bacterium
ATGCCGGATTGCGCCGCATTTATGGCTGCCGACAACGCAAATCCGGTTTTGCCCATGCCCGGCCGGGCGGCCAGGATGATGAGGTCGGAATCCTGCCAACCGCCGGTGAGGGCGTCCACCTCGGCCATGCCGCAGGGCAGTCCGGTGATGCCGCTGCCGGCGCGGGCTTTCAGCGCATTTTGCTCGATCTGTTTGAGCGTGGAAAATGCGATGGATCCGGCCCGGGTGCTCGAGCGCGACAGCGTGTTTTGCGTGATAGCAAACAGTCCCTGCTCCGCATCCTGAAGCGTATCGAAACAATCGGCAGTTTCTTCATAGCCGTCCTTCATCATTCGTGCGCCCACGGCGATAATCTGCCGCTGGATATGTTTTTGCAGGACAATGCGGCTGTGGTACTCGATGTTGGCCGCCGAAGCCACGCGGTTGGTCAGCTCCACCAGGTAGTGGCTGCCGCCGATCTGTTCCAATTCCCCGCATTTGCGCAGTTCCTCGGTCACGGTGAGGATATCCACCGGGTTTTGCCGCTCGTACAGTTGTGAAATTGCTTGGAAAATGAGCTGATGGGCTTTGGTGTAAAACACCTCCGGCGCGAGCAAATCCGACACATAGCCCAGGGCATCGCGGTCGAGCATCAGCGCGCCCAGCACGGCCTCCTCCAGCGGCAGGGCCTGCGGTGGGATTTTGCCAAAGCCAAACTGCGGCATTCCGTTTTCCTCCCGCATTTGAGCGGTTAATTGCCGCATTTTAGGCTGCTGTGGGCGCGTGGATTCGGACCGTTGGTGTTGCATGGGAAAGCGGGATTAAAGCGTAAAGAAAATTTCAGGAGAAATCCAGCCGCCGCCTTGCCCGATGCCGCAAAGCCGGCCACTGGCCAGATCGACGCGCAAAAGCGGCTGCGGGGAAGTGCCGTGGTAGATGTAGGCGCGGGCGAACTTTCGATTGGCATGTAAACGCTGGGCGACTTCGCCCAAATAAGCCGCAATCAAAAAACTTTGCGGTAACTCCCCGGATTCCGGATCGGCGAAACGTGCTACCAAATCCGGGCGGTTTTGCGGGAAATCCGCCGCAAATTGCCGGAACTCGCCGGATTGTAAATCGGCGGTAAAGGTGTGGTTGGGTTCGCCGGCAAGCCATAAGCGCCAGACTGCCTTGCCCGTCGAAGAAGCAGGGGAAGTTGGTTTACCTTCCGCATTTTGCCAGCCGGAATGCGGCGACCAGCGCGCCACGGCCTCGGACATTTTTCCAAAATTGGGCAAAATCACTGCAAACAAAACTGCCGAAGAATTGAACGCATTTCCCCGCGTACCGCCCCGGTTGAACAACTGCTGCAGGCGTTCGATCTTTTGCGCAGCGGAAAACTCGCGGCGGCTGCCTTTGGCGATGGCCTTGTTGGGCACATCGTGCGAGTACAGCGGCGGCAGCCAGCGCTCGCCGGTGAAGACCAGCAGTTTGAAATCGGACTCGGCGCCGTATTTCCAGCGGGTTTTGCGGCGTTTGCGGAGCGGACGGCGGGCGGTGTTGTTTAGCTGCATGTCTCCGGATTTTGTTGTTGCAGTACGTGGTGGATCAGCACGACGATGGTCGGGCGGGTGTAATCGCCGATGCGCATGCCGAAAAAGGCGTTGGTGTCGCGGATGGCGGCGTCGCGGAAATCCGTATCGCTGCAAAGGCGGTGGTAGATGGCTGTCATTTCCGAGCGCAGTTGCTCCAATTCCGGGGTAGTTTGGCCTTTTTCGATGGCGAAGACTTGCTCCCAGAGCGCATTTTTGATTTGCTGGCGCTCTGCAATTTCTGCTTCGCGCTGCAGGCCCCGGCTGTCGAAGCGGGTGATCAGGCTTGCGAAATAGGCCGATGCGCCGCCGCGATTGTTGTCGAACTCGCGCTTTTCGGGCCTTCCGGCCTGCCGCCGGCGGCTGGCTTGCTGGGCCATGTAGCTGAGGCAGGCTTCGAGGTGCTGCGGGCCAAATTGGGCGTACCAGCGCGTGAAAGTGCCGGGGTGGGTTCGGTGTGCGCCCAGGGAGAGCAGGTGCGCATAGAGTCGGTTTTTGCGTTCGCGATCCGTTTCGTTTTCCGGCGATTCCGCCGGCAAGGGAGGGGCGTGGGGTTCTTTGACGAATAACCGCAGGGCGCTGAGCAGATTGCCGTTTGGTCGCTCTGGACGGAGGAACTTTTCGGGTGTGAGCAGCCAGGTTTCGGGATTATCTTCCAGGTATTTGGCCTGGGCTTCGATGGCCTGACGCAAGCGCATTTCGGCCTCTTCCAGGCTGGCGTCGCCCGCATTTCGGGCGGAATGCAGGTTTTCAACCAGCAATTCCACGCATTTTTCGGCAGTGTAGGTTCGGAAACAATCGCCGTTGAACGGGTTTTGACTGCTGTGGCGGATGCGGCCGCTTCCGAATAGCGGGACGTACAAATGCATCAACAAAAACTGCCAGAGGGTGGCGGCCCGGGCCAGCGAGCCGCCACCGGAGGCGGGCGCCGGGGCAAGCCCCGCCTGGAGCGGGGCAAGCGCAACATTTTTTTGTTCAAAAATTTGCCCGGAATCCCCCTGGGGCGTTCCTTGCTGTTGGGCGGTTTTCATGTTGGATATTGTCGGCTTTGCCGACCGGGAAAAATCGTCTTCCGCCTTAGCGGAAAGCGGCTTTTCTTCTTTCTTCTTACCTGATAATTTATCAGGGGCGGTTTTAAGTATTGGGGGAATTGTGGAAAATTTTTCCCGTTGTTCTGCTAAATCGGCCCCGGAATCGCTCGCATTTTCGCCGGATTTGTCCGTCCATTCCGGCCCGAAAATCCACGTCAGGTTGACCAGCCCGATCACATTGCCACGGCCTTTGGGATCGACCTCGCCGGCGCGGTTGAGGCGCGTCCAGGAGAGGAAGAAGGGGAAGCCATTCAGCGTCGAGCCGTTTTGAAGCGCCCAGACTGCCGTGGTTTTTTTGCGCCAGTTGAGCACCGTGCGGCGGATGTTATCCGACACCACCGGCAGTCCGGATTTAGTGCGCTCGACGGCGGCGCCCGGCTCGTGCAGGCGGGCGCGCCGGCCTTCCGAGAGGCGCAACAGCACGCCGTGGGCCACGTTGTTGGTCTCCAGTGGCCAGTGGCCGCGCTCGCCGTTTTTCCAGGCGGCGTATTCACCCGGATTTTCCAAAGCGAGTTCTGCCAGTTGTTTCCAGACGATGTTCTGGCAGTGGCGCAGGAATTCGTACACCTTGCTGCCCACCAGGTTGTTGCCTGGATGCGTGTCCTCATAATCCAGCAGGGCTTCTTTGAGTTCTTCCCGCCGCAAATTCAGATCGAGGTTCAGGATGCTTTGCAGGCTGTGCTGTTCCTGCACCCGGGAAATGCCCGCATTTGGCGGGCTGGGGCTGGTTGTTGACTTGGATGCCGTCATAGAAAAAGGGTGAAAAGTGGCGGCCCCAACAGAGATCGGGGCCGCCGGTATGAGCGTTTTGCTGTTGGTCTATACTTTGCCCCGCATTTGCAACGCACGGGGTAATAAAATGGCTAGCAAGGGCCATTCGTCAGGTCGCAGCCGGCGACCTGGACAATGCGGTGAACTTCCCAGTATTCCAACTGGTGCCGCAACACGAATGCGGTGGCCTCATGGATGGCGGCTTCTTCCGTGGGCTGGTCGAGGCGGATGTCGATGTACTCGTCTTGTTCCTTATTGTCCCGAAACGGGTTTTCGGCCACGAGGTACCCGATTTGCCGGGCGTCTTTTTTGAGAATGGTCAGGAAGTACATATGCGTCGGGTGTTGATGGTACCAAGCTGTTGGTTAGGTATTCGGGGTGCAGGCGATTGGCGCGGCGTTCGTCCATCAACCAGGCCTGGTATTCGCGCAGTTCCTGCACGTCGTACTGCGTGCCGCCTTTGCCCTGGAACTTGATCGGGTTGAGGTGGCCGTTTTTCACACCTTTACGGAGCAGGATGTCCGGCCAGCCCATCTTCTCCATGGCGTCGGTGTGGCTCACCCAATGCGGGGCGCCCAGCGTGGCCTGTCCGAGACTCGCCTGCACCTTCTCCAGTGCGCGGTGCATGGCCACCGAAAATTGGTCTTCAATGTTCTGCAACTCTTGCGGACTCAGTGAGATCATGCGCGTCGAATTTTGAAATAAATGCCTGAAACAAGGACGAAAGCCGTTCCACCTCGCGATTCTTTTCGATTAGTTTTTTACGCAATGTGATAATTTCTTCATCCTTTTTTTTGAATATTTGTGCGATCCCCTGCAAGAAAACCGCCGGGAGCAGCCGTTTTTCCTCGCAAATCTGAACGATGCGCGCGAACGAGTGCTTCTCACCCCTGAAAGCCTGGCTGAACCGGGGTTGGGCCTTTTTGTCCAAACCCAGGGCTTTGCACATCTCGCTTTGCGAGGGGTAGAGGGAGGTTAGGTAGAGCTCCAGGATTTTGTGTTCGGTCATTGTTGATGAGTAAACCAGGATAACAAAAGGTTTGATTAGTTCAATTAGTATCAAATGCTAATCGTTGCAAAAGTAACGGCATTTTTGATTTAGTCAAGCTTTCAAATGATTTTTTTCGATGAAAGCGCATCAAAATCTAAAAAACTGGCGGGAGAACGACTTGGGACTGAGTACCCACGACCTGGCGGCGCTGCTGGAAGAGAAGATGAGCCCGCATTTTCCCAAGGGCTTCAAACGCGGGGAAAAGGTGTTCCAGTCGGATATCGTGCTGGCGGAAAAAGGGGAGTCCCGCAAACGCTTTGAAAAGGTTACCGAAGCGATTTACAAATACCTGGACGTCCCGCAGGGCCACTTCGGGAAATTCATTTCCATCCATGCCGAAGAGACGCCCTCCATGGCCGAAGCCCGCTCCGAGGAATACCGCCGGCATTCCATGGACTTGCAAACGCGGCTGATGGATGCCTACGAAACCATCAACCAACTCAATTTGGAGAAGGTGGAACTGCTTAAGAAGAATTTTGAGTTGGAGAAGGAGGTGTTGGAGTTGCGGCGGAAGTTGGAAGGGTAGGGAAGCCGCTAAACATCCAGCGCGTGGTTACTGCACCCTATTGGGGTTCAGATTATATTCTAAATAGGCAGCACTCCACCCAACTATTCGAGCTATGAGGAAGGTTAATGGAACACGGTCCGGCTTTATATGTGATTCAATGTGCATGAGTGCCATATAATAATCGGGATTAGGGTCCAAAGTCTTACTGGACTTCATAAACGACTTTAACGTTTCAGCAGATTCCCATAGTCGGTTTTGTGATCTTATCGCTTCTGTATATTTTTTGTAAGCCCCCATCCGGGGATCAATAGCGCCTCTGTGTGCGTGACTTCCAAATCCAGGAAATTTGACACCTTTTTCAAGCGATATTTTCATTTTGTATTCAATGGCCTCTCCGTCTTCCTGCCAAGTATGCAACAAATTTGCTAAATCTCTTGATGCGAGGCCATGATTCTGAACCCAAAAATTCTCAATTCCAACCCTTAGTGCATCGAAAAGAGAAGCGCCTTGGGCGAGTGCTTTTCTGACAGAGACTGAAGAAGGGCTAGTAGGACTTTCTAGCTGGAGTGTCATATGAACACTGATCGCCATATACTGATCATCAGTTATTCCATTTTTCTGGTCTGTCAATGCGTTTACGAAAGCCCGGACTAAATCATTAATATCTGATGGCCACCATGCAGACTTATAGTGCAAAGCAATTTCAGATAATATTGACAACCATGTAAATGTTACCAGGTCGACCGGATTATTTTCTTCTTTCAAAAGAGAAAAATGGTTGATCTCCAAAATACCTATAATCTTCTCAAGTAAATCCTTTATCTCACTATCATGAGAAGTTCTCTGATTGTTGAGCAACCCATCTCTATCTCTAAGAAAATCAAGTGAAAGTTGAAGAAACTTATACCACCTTCCTCTCAACAAAGTGTTATTGCCTTGAATTAGAAAATTGACATTTTCTAGAAAAGGAAGTTCTGCTAATTCTTCAATCCTTTTATCCCTAATCAATATCTCGCCAGGCTTTGAAGTTGCCCACATCATGGAATCTTTTTTAACTTATTGTAATCAAAATAGAAATTACATAAGTCTTCATTGGCTAGGAATTTTTCAAGTTTTGGGTACAACGCTTTCAATTTCTCAGCTTCACTTTGGAATTCTGAAGACCCAAAAGCATGTTTTTTTACAAGTTTTTTGAATTTAGACTCTGCTTCAGGCAAGCGATAAGCTATCCAGTTCCAATTAGCCCAGCGAACTTCAACAATTGCTTGAGCGGCGGACATTGATCTGAATAATTTAACATCATTCCCCAGTTCAGCTTTGGTTATAGACCATCGAAAATCATAGATGGCTTTGAACTTTTTATATGCCCTAGGATTGTAATTCAGGTATTTGCTAATGAATTTCGCCCATTCCGCGTCGATCCAATCGTAAGTTGCATCCTGTAATTCAATTAAAGAAAAAAGTTCTGTTTTTGTCGACACACTACTCGTAATAAAAAGATTGTCATTAAGGATAGATTTTAAAAATTCTGCTTCTTTCTCTTTTCCCTGGATTCGTGGAGGGGTTACTGCTAATTGGATAATCTTGTGGATGTATTCAATAGCATATTCTTCACTCTCATACCTTTTTGCAAGACTATTTAATACTACGTCCCGATCAACCGCAAGAAGACAGACAAGATTTTTGAGATGGTCTAGTTTTTCCGGACAGTGAATAAGAGATTTTTTAGGTTTATTGGG
>CAZAEZ010000103.1:0-6691 GCA_964484205.1 uncultured Saprospiraceae bacterium
TGCTTTATTAAAAATGTTGAGCACACTACGGGTACTTCTTCAATCATGTAATCATGTAATCAATTAATCGTCAATCTATTACTACTTAAAATCCCTTAAGTTGATGGCTATGGGGGATGGGGGTGGGGTTGACGTGCCGCGGAGTGCATTGAAAGCACAAAAATTCATTCGAATAAACTAGTGTGTAATGGACAGGCTTTGAGCCGTAGGACGAGTAATCACGCTCCATGCCTCCGTGGCAACCCAACTCACCGCATCAGCACCATTTTCCCAAAACCGCCCTTGAAAAACCCGTCTGTGGCCTCGTTTGCAAAAAATTCAAAATCCGAGCCGTCGGCTTTTTTCGCCAGCACCCGGTACAGGTACACGCCGTTGGCCAATTGGTCGCCAAACTGGTCGCGCCCGTCCCAACAAAACGAACTGGTATGCGTGCCGGCCAACAGCGGACCAAATTCCGCTTCCGTGATCTCGCGCACCACCCGCCCGCTGACGGTCATGATCTGCAAGCGGAAATGCGTCGGCGTTTCAGCCCCGGTGAGCGTGTACACAAAACAGGTGGAGGACGAAAACGGATTGGGATAATTCAGCAAATTGGAAATGGAAGAGCGGGTGATCACCTGAAAATGCACGGCATAATCGAGGCTGCCGGAAATATTGCCCGCGGCATCGCGCCCGTTGACCAGCAAGCGGTACAGTCCGTCGTCGGTAAACACCGGCCGCCACTCCAGCCGCGCGCGGTTTTTTTCCGGGAGTTTGGCCGGGTCGGCCGGTACGAACAACACCGCAGGGTCGTTGTGGCCGATCGTCTGCAGGGTTCCGTCCGGGTATTGAAGTTTTACCACAAACGCCGCAGTATCCTGCACGGCTAAAAAACGGTTCTCATCCGTCAACGTTAAAATAACCACCGGCTGGGGCGACACAATATCGCCGTCCAGGATATGCAAGCCGTCGAAGGTGACATCGAGCAGCGGGTTGCGCACATCCCGGGCCACATAAAATGCCTGCAGGGCAGTATTGTTAAAATGGTACAACTCCGGCTGATCTTCGGCCGGGTTTACATCCACGATGAGCCGGTAATTGCCGCTCCGGTTTTTTGTTTCAAACTGAAAAACCGCGTGCAGGCTGTCGCCCGCCGGCAAGGCGCGAAAACGCCGGAAAAAATCCTGCCCGGCGCCGGTTTCATTTTCAATGCGAAAATGCACCTGCACACTGTCGAATGGCGTCTCCGAAATATTGGAAAAAGCGAGATTTACTCTGCCCGGTTCACCCTGTTGAAGCGTGTCGGCATAAAAATCCGCCAACAGGCGCGGATTCAACGCGCCCTCCGGCAAGGGCTCGTACAACACCCGCAAAAAAGCCGGCTGCGTGGCCGAACGGATGGCTGTATCGCTGGATTCGTAGCGCAGGCGCAGATGCGGAAATTCCGCTGCCGGTATCTGCGCAAGGCTCGTATCCGTTGGCCCGCTTGTACTGAAAAGCAGGGTATCCGCCAACCCTTCCCGCACGCCCAAAACAGCCAGGCTGACCTGGTCGGAGGGGTCGTCCACCGGCCCGGGTTGCCAAACCAGCCGTTGCCAGGATTTGACCGGCCCGATCGGCGGCGTTTCAAATTGGCCGACCGACCATTTTGCCTGAAAGTTGCGGCGAATGTTCAGCACAGAGTCGATGTGGTAAACCACCGTGTCCACCGCGCCGAACGCGGGATTGTTTTTTTGAAAAATCAACCCGTAGGGGTGCGGCCCCTGGGTATAGTCGACCAGCGACCGCACTTGCGCCGCGCCCTGATTCTCAAGAATTTGGAATAAATTTTTTCCGTAGGAAACCGAGTCCAGCGCCCAACGCCGCGGCGCATAACCGAGCGTGTCGTTCCAGGGGTGCAGGGCCAGCAACCCAACGATGGCGCCCGCCGGAACATCCTGCTCCAAAAATTCCATCAAAGCGATGCGCTCCAGCGAATCCCGGGTATTGAATGAAAACAGCGACTTGGTTTTTGTCGGGTGGGTGTTGTATTTGCTGTTGGGCGGGTTGGGCACGATGTGGCCGGTGTTGGGGTCTTGCAGCATCACGGCAACACCCTGAGTGAGCCCTTGCCCGTTGAATCCCGCATCGCCAAAAAAACCCTCGTAATACACATTTTGCAGGCCGGGATAGCGTTCGCGATTCCGGTAGGCTACGTTGATGCTGATCAAACCCGCGCTGTTCACAAACTCCAGGCGCCGGGTGCTGTCAACCGCTTCGAGATTTATAAAATCGCCTTCGGCAAACTGGCCAAAGTGCGACTGGTTCCAGCCCGGTGCGCTGCCCGGCAGGTACACAAACGAGCGTTGCCGCCAGGGCACCTGGCCGTTCACCAGGCTGTCGCGCGCCACCCGCCAGTAATAGACCGTGCCGTCTGTTAATGTCAGGTTGGGTTGCCACTCCAGCAAGCCGCCGGCCTGAAACAACTCGGTCGATTTTTTGAACGGGCTGTTGAAAGTTTCCAGCGTATCCAGTTCAAACAAATACCGTTGGGCAGTTGCATTGGCGTTGAGGGTGGAAGCCCGGACTACCGGTATTGCCTGCCGCACGATGCCGTAGTTTTCCGGAAAAACCGGCGCCACATCTTCGGCAAAAAAATACACCGGCACACCGGCTTGCCCATTGCCGTCGAGCAATTCGTTGTTGAACTCCGCGGCAACCGGTTGTTCAACCACCACATTTTCCGTATCGAGCGTCACCAGCAACCGGTTGAAACCCAGCTGACTACCGGATGTGGGTAAGTTGTACGCCAGGCTGCGTCGGAAAGCCGGAGCCGTTACGGTGTCCTGCAACCGGGAAAGCACGACATCATCCGGCCGGCGCTGGTCCAAACGCAAGGGTAAGTCGCCCCCCGTATTTTCACCAATGTTCACCACATCAAATTGCAGTTGCAATTGCGGCTGCTCCAAACTGACCGGGTTGGGTGTGATGTTTACGGACTGTTCGTCCACTACATAATCGGGGCCGGGGTAAAAATGCAGGCGCAGGGCCGGGTCGCCTTGCAGCAGGTTTTGATGCAACTGAGCAATTTGCGCCGGATAAGCGGAATTCGACAAATCCCGCACGGTATTTACCAATACGTCGCCGATAGTGGCGCCATAGTCCGGACCGCCCAGGCGCTCGTAATATTTTTTTCCAAAAGCATGCAAGGCATCGGAAAAGCTGAAGTTGACCGAAGCAAAATAGGCAATGGCGCCGCGCTCCGGCGCCAGCAAAAACTGCTCGCCAATGCCCTGTTGCAGGTTCGAGCATTGCCCTGAAAAGCAGCCCATGATCATCATCAGCGGGTAGCGGCCTTTGTTGTTGTAGGCTGCCGGTGCACCAATATCAAAATCGACGGCGCTGGAAGAGGAGTGGCCGAAGATCATCCAGATCGATACGCCGCCGTTGAGCAGGTCCAGCATTTGTTCGTAGCTGGACAGTTGGATGGGATCGTTCGAGGTTTTGTAAAAATTGTGCACATCGGCGCCCACCCGGTTTGTCGCCAGTTCGTCGGCCATACTCTGGGTGTAGGCCCGAATGCCGGCCGTTTCTCCGGCCAGGCCGCCGCTGTTGTGGATTACCCGTTTCATCCAGGCTTTTCCGGCCAGCGTTTGCGGAGCGTTGGTGAACTGCTGTTCATGTTCGATCACTTTGTCGAGATACACCCGGATATCCGAGGCCCTGGTCACTGCCAGACGACCCACCGGGAACAGCGGCTCCGACAGTTTTTTGTCGCGCATGGTCAGCAACTGATCGGCGCCGGGACTGCCGTACGTCGGCACAAAAAACAGGGAGTCCGCCAGTTGGTTTTGCACATCGGGGCGCCGGAAGCGGTCGTAGTCCAGCCCCTTGCCGATGAGCAACAGGAAGCGCGGCGCGGGCCAGTTTTTGTGCACAAACTGCACAAAATTGCGCACGGCCATGGGGTGAAAACGCACCCCGTAAGCAAACTGCTCGTACAATTCATTCACGTCGACCACGGCCACCTTGTAGCCGCCGCCCTGTGGACTGCGCCGGTAATCGGCATAGGCAGCCACGTGATCTGCACCGGCAGCGGTCGGATCGGAATACAGCGCCGGATTGGACAAAATGATGTAGTCGGCGGCCTCCGTCCGGTAGTCCCGGAATTGCACTGCTTCCAGGGCCGTCACCGGACGAATACCGGACACCGGGTTGGCCAGCCACAAGCGGCGCTCGCCGGATGCCGGTGGCAGGGCGACCTTCACCAATCCGGCTTCGACGGTAGTTTCCAGGCGCAGCCGGTTGGTCCGGTCGAATAGAACGGGCGCTCCACCGGAAACATTGACAGCCTGCATTTCGAGATAGCGGGCATCTGCGCTGTTGTCGAGCCGGAATTCCGCCACCGTGCCGTTTTCAAAATGAAAAAGCCGGGGATAGCGCAGGAAAATGCCGGCGATGGAATGCCGGTCGTTGCTGCCTAGTTTGGATTGCAGGCGGACTTTATTGGTGGCCAGCAAACCGGTTGCCGGGATGTCAAACTGATGCTGAAACACCCGCCAGTTGAAAAACTGGTCTTCCGTAAGCAGGCTGTCGTTGAACGTCAGCTGTTGTTGATGGGCGCCGGTTCCGCAGGCGTAGCGCAGGCTTAGTTGCGCCGGCGGGCCATTGGGAAATATTTGTTTCGGTGAAATGTTGGCCGTGAAATCGCTGGCTGCATGGCTGCCGTAGCCTTCCCCGTCGAACCAGGAGTATTGAATTTCGTTGCTGATTTGTTTTTTGAAGCGGGCATTGCTGTAAGCGAATCCGGTTTCGGCCCAGCAAAACGGTTCCTTTGGCGGTAGGTTACTCAGGTCGTTCGGCACCGCTGTGTAGCGCAGGGCTTGTCCGCTGGTTTCCCAGGTCAGGTAATACGCCGTCGTATCGTTGAACAGGCTGAACCAGGGGTTGAGGTTGTCGGCGTCCGGGTTTTCAAACAAGTGGCGGTCGAGCGCGTCGCGGTTTTTTTCACCAAAAAATTCGAGATAATCCTGGCTGGAAAACAACCCGTCGGTCGTCGTAAAAACCGGCTCCTGCACCCCGTAGCGGTACAGCCTGAACTGGCCGGCGGGCACCGTTGCCAGGGGAAAACCGGCGTCGGCCATCGTTTGCCCCGACAAGCGGTACACGCCGTCGTCGGCCACGCGGATTTTGAAACAGGTTTTTGAAAAATCAATCCACTCGTTGCCGTAGAGGGTGTCGGCGCCGTTCCACATTTGGGCAGTGGCGGAAATTGCTGCGAACAGGAAGTTGAAAATTAAGATAAGGCGCATGAGTATCCGGTGGTAAAATGGACCTTGTGCAAAACTAGTGAATCTTTGTGGGGGGAATAATTTACGAATTACGATTTACGATTAGTACACCTTTTCGAAACAGGCATGTTTGCAGCCTTATTAAGTTTTAAAAAAGGCACGCAATTACCTTAAACCTGAATGGTGGACCAATCGTAATTCGTAAATCGTAATTCGTAAATCGTAAATCGTAAAATGTCCAACCCATCCTGGTCGTATCGCACCGATGCCGCACTTGCCTGGCTTCGCCACAGCATGGAAGCGACCGGAGGCAAGGGGTCCGCACACAGCTATTCTCCGTTGTGGGGTTGGGCCGGGGCGTACCCCGAAACGACAGGCTACCTCATCCCTACCCTGCTGCGGTATGCAGAAATAAAACAGGATGTATCGCTGCGTACACTGGCCGGAAACTGCCAAAACTGGTTGATTTCCATACAATTACCCAACGGGGCTTTCCCGGGTGGCCTGGCCGGCAATGTCGCCCCCAGCGCTTTCAATACCGCTATGATTTTGTTTGGCTTGCGAAATCCGGTTGAGAAAACTTTGGCTGAGTCGGAGAATATCCAGCGATCGCTTGAGCGCGCCGTTTCCTGGCTGCGCGGGCTGCTCGAACCCGACGGCGCCTGGCGGCAAGCGGCTTATGTGCCGGGCTTTGTGCCGTCGTACTACACCTACGCCGTTTGGGCAGTTTTGGAGGCCAACCACGGCGGGTTTTGGCCGGAAATCCCAGGCAATATGCGCCGGGCACTGCATTTTTATGCGCAGCGGTTTCAGCCCGACGGAACGGTTTCCGATTGGGGTTTACGCCCCGGCCCGGAGGCGTTTACGCACACCATTGCCTACACCTTGCAGGGTTTTTGGGAAAGTGCGCTTGTGCTTGATGAAAAAGAAATTTTGGAAAAAACGCTGCACGCCGCCGACCGGATTTTGCAGGAACACCACCGCTACGGACGGCTGGCCGGGCGCTACGGACCCGGCTGGCGCGGCGATTATTCATTTACCTGCCCCGTTGGGAATGCCCAGTTGAGTGTGTTGTTTTCGCGTATTGTTGAAACTACCGGTGAGCAAAAGTTCAAATCTGCCGCCAAACTGTTTTTAGGCGAAGCCGCCCGTTTTCAAAAACTTGGGTCGAACCGGAATACTTTTGGGGCATTGCCCGGATCGGCGCCGTTTTGGGGACCGTATTTGCGGTGGCGATACCCGAATTGGGGAGTGAAGTTTATTTTGGATGCCGTGGACCGGATTTGGCCGGATTAACAGGTTTCTGCGCGGCTTGCAGCTTGTCTATTACATACAGATATTTTCGGGCCCACCGCGTGTCAACCCCACCCCCATCCCCTCCCCCAAGGGCTTTCGATTACCCAAAAGTTGATTGATAATTTTAGAATATGTAAAAAGCTGAA
>CAZAEZ010000104.1:0-6641 GCA_964484205.1 uncultured Saprospiraceae bacterium
AACCTCCGGTTCGCGCCGAACCGGTATCGCGAACCTCCGGTTCGCGCCGAACCGGAGGTTCGGGTTACGGTAGCCGCTCCATCGCCAGCACCTCCAAACTCACAAACCCAAAATCCGACACCAGGCGACCGCGAAGGCGATAGATGCCGCGCTGTATCGCGAACCTCCGGTTCGCGCCGGACCGGAGGTCCGGGTTACGAAAATGCACCGTATCAAAAAAACGCCCCTCCCTGTCGAGCCAGGTACCGAAGTGCATCAAATCACCCTTGACAGTGCGCGTATCTTTTCGGCAAACGTAATACCCGGTCATGACGACAATTTTATGCACATGATCGGCCATGTCGCGGACAAGCAGGCCAGGTTCGCCGTTCCGATTTTCTTCCGAAAGCAGATCAAAGGGCGAGCAAAGCGGAAAACCCAGCAAATCCAGTTCATCATATGCCTGATCATACGGCCCTTCTTCAAGTTCCGGCAGGCGGTAATTATCGGCCTCGTCTTCAAACAGCAGGTTGGCGCCCAGGCCGCTGTCGGCACGCAGCACGCGACTTTTTTCCCAGAGCAATGCACTCTTCTTCAGCCCCGTAAAGCGAAATGCGCCGATGCGGATCAGAATTTCCAGTTGCGTGGGCGAAATGTGTACGCGGCGCACAAAATCCTCCAGGTTTTTGAAGGGTCCGAAATCCGCACGTTGTTGCACGATATCGTCCATGAGCTGTTGCTCCAGGCCGCGCAAATGGATGAAACCCAGGAAAATATCGTTGCCGGTGATATGCGTCAGCCGGCGGCTGCGGTTTACGCAGGGCGCGTGGATGATCCCGCTGTTCATGCGCGCCTCGTGCACATAAATTTCCGTGTTGTAAAACCCGCCGAAATTGTTGATCACCGCAACCATGAACTCCAGCGGGAAGTACGTTTTTAAAAACAAACTTTGAAACGACTCCACGGCGAAACTCGCCGAATGCGCCTTGCAAAAGGAGTACCCCCCGAAACTCTCGATCTGCCGCCAGACTTCATTGCGAAGCGTTTCCGGGTATCCCTTGGCGGCGCAATTGTCAAAATACGTTTGCCGCAGGCGGGCGAATGCTTCGGAGGAGCGTTTTTTACCGGTCATCATGCGGCGCATCACGTCGGCTTTGTCGAGCCCCATTCCGGCAAAATGGTGCAGGATTTTCATCACATCTTCCTGGTACACCATCACCCCGAAGGTTTCCTGTAAGTGCTCCTGAAACACCGGATGCAGGTACTCGAAGGCGTTCGGGTTGTGGAAACGCTGGATGTATTCGCGCATCATGCCCGACTGTGCCACACCCGGACGGATGATGCTGCTGGCCGCCACGAGGTGCACGTAGTTGTCGCAACGCAGCTTGCTCAACAGGCCGCGCATCGCAGGGCTCTCGATGTAAAAACAACCGATACAGCGCCCGCTGCCCAGCTGGTTGCGCACCCGGAGATCGGTTTTCAGGCGCTCCACGTCGTGTACATTTACCGCTTTCCCCTGGTTTTCGCGCACCAGATCCACACAGTCCTTGATGTGCCCCAGGCCGCGCTGGCTCAGCACGTCGAACTTGTGAAAGCCCCAGTCCTCGGCCGCGTACATGTCGAAATGCGTGATCGGGAAACCCTTGGGCATCAGTTGCAGCGCAGTAGCCTCGCTCAACGGCGCCTCGGAGATGATGACCCCGCCGGCATGGATGGACAGGTAGTTGGGAAAATCCACCAGTTGTTCGCCGTAGCGGAGGATGTGCTGCGCCCAGGGATGCAGGCTTCCCCCCTGCCCCTCCAAAGGAGGGGAGCCGGGCGTTTGCGGGGCTTGGCGGGGCAATAAAACCGCTGATTCCGTTTCCGGGCTCCCCGCCAAGGGCGGGGCGGGCGGGAGGTTTTCGTTTTTCCGGCCGGTCCATTGCCAGGAACCGGGTGTGTTTGCAGACCAATGGTCGAGAATAGCATCGATATCCGCCTTCGGCAAACCGAACACCTTGCCCAGCTCACGAATCACCGCGGCGTGCTGGAAGGTGCTGTACGTGGCCAGCAAGGCGGTGTGCTCGCGGCCGTAACGTTTGAAAATGTAGTCGGTCACATCGTCGCGCTCGTCCCAGGAAAAATCGATATCGAAGTCGGGTGGCGCCGTACGTTGCGGATTGATGAAGCGTTCGAAATAGAGGTCGAGTTCCAAAGGCTCCACGTCGGTGATGCAGAGGCAGTAGGCCACGATGGAATTGGCGCCACTCCCCCGCCCCACATGGTGGTAACCGGCCGACTCGGCGTAGCGCACGATGTCCCAGGTGATAAGGAAATAGGCGGCAAAATCCAACTCGGCGATCACCTTCAGTTCACGCCGTACGCGTTCTTGTGCACGGCGGTGGTTGGGTCCGTAGCGACGTTGGCAGCCGCTTTCGGCGAGTTTGGTGAGCAGCTGAATGTCGCCGGCTTTGGAGCCCATAAACGTACGGCGGTTGAGTTGCAGGCCCGTTTCAAAACGAATGGAGCAGGCTTTGAGCAGGTGCCGGGTATTTTCCACCAGTTTGGGGTAGGCATCGAAGGGCGCCAGTACGTCGGCCTCGGCGGGAAAAAGTTCGTCGGGATGGGCCATTTGCACCTTATCCAGTTTGGTCACCAGCGTATTGGCGTCGATGGCGCGCAGGAGCTTGTGCAGCCGGTACCCTTCGCGGTCGAGAAACGTGACCGGCTGCCAGACGACCAGGCGGTCCAAATACCGCTGCCAGGGCGAACGGAACAGTCCGCCCGCCTGTGCCGGACGAATGCCGATAAACTCATAGGGGCGGAACATCTCGAGCGGCTTTACCTCCCGGTCGTAAATAATGTACACGTCTTCCATCGGCGGCGGCACGGCGGGCAGGGTTTTCCCCGCCAGCGAATGCTCCGTGAGCAGTGCGCAAAGCGCCGACCAGCCGGCCCGGTTGCGCGCGATGCCGGTGAACAGGTAGCGGTGCTCCGCGTCGCGAAATTCGATGCCGAGTACGGGTTTGATCCTGTGCTTTTCACAAGCGCGTACAAATTCCAGTGCCGCCGAGGTATTGTTGATATCCGTCAGCGCCAGGGTTTTCACGTTGCGCGCAGCGGCAGCCTCCGCCAGCTGTTGCGGGGAGAGGGTGCCGTAGCGGAGGGAGAAGTAAGTATGCGCGTTCAGGTACACCGCCTTGTGGATGTATTTACGGGTGTTTGAGGACCGTGTTTTTTGATTACATGATTGACGATTACATGATTACATGATTGAAGAAGTGGTTCACCATGCAGGGGGAGTTGAAGATTGCCACTCCTGGGAAAGTTGTAGTGTACGCTACGCATACTTCTACAATCATGTAATCATGTAATCGTCAATCATGTAATCAAAAAAACCAGAGGAGTATACCGGGTTGGCGGGAAATTGAATGCAGCAAAATTAAAATCGAAATGTTTAAAAAATTGATTTAAAATAAATTTTTTGTTTTAAAATATATTTAACTTTGGAACCCAATTGCCAGTTGACTTGACAAATGCTAAAAAAACCGCCAATGAAAAAAGACCCTGCGAAAATGGCGCCTCAAGATCTTGAAGGTCGCCTCATTGAATTTGCCTCCCGAATAATGGATCTGGCGGAGCAATTGCCCCGGGTAATGACTGCCAAGCACTTGGGGAATCAAATGTTACGCTCGGGCAGTTCGCCCGCCCTGAATTACGGCGAGGCGCAAGCTGCCGAATCCCGGGATGACTTTATCCACAAAATGAAACTCTGCCTGAAAGAACTTCGGGAAACGTCGGTTTGTCTCAAGCTCATCACCAGACGCTGCTGGTTTCCCGAATCCAAACTGTTGCCACTGCTTGAGGAGAATAATCAGCTTATTGCCATTTTTGTTGCCAGTATTAAAACTGCTATTAACAAGAAATAGCCTGGGGGCTTTTGATTACATGATTGACGATTACATGATTGAAGAAGTGGTTCACCATGCAGGTTGAATTGAAGGTTGCTCTTCCCGGGGAAGTTGTAGTGTACGCTACGCATACTTCTACAATCATGTAATCATGTAATCGTCAATCATGTAATCAAAAGCCCTATTTTCGTTTTCCACAAACGATCCGACTACATGCGCTTTTTTATCGCCTTGATCCTCCTCCCCTTAACCCTCCAGGCCCAGCACCATCCCCACCAATACATCCCGCCCACCGATCCGCTCGTGCAGCAAAACCTGCGCGAATGGCGCGATCTGAAGTTCGGCCTGCTCATGCACTGGGGCACCTACAGCCAATGGGGCATCGTGGAAAGCTGGAGCCTCTGCCCTGAAGACGAGGGCTGGTGCGAACGCCGCGGGCCGTTTGCTGCGGATTGGTACGGCTATAAAAAGGCCTACGAAAACCTGCAAAGCACCTTCCGCCCCACACGCTTCAACCCCGGCATGTGGGCCGCCGCCGCACAAGCAGCAGGCATGCGCTACGTTGTGTTTACCACCAAGCACCACGACGGGTTTTGCATGTTTGATTCCAAACAAACGGACTACAAGATTACCGACCCCAAATGCCCGTTTTCCAAAAGCCCCCGGGCGGATGTGACCCGCGAAATTTTCAATGCGTTCCGGGAAAAGCATTTTAAAGTGGGCGCCTACTTCTCCAAACCCGACTGGCACAACCCGGACTTCTGGTGGCCCTATTTTCCGCCAAAAGACCGCAACATCAGTTACGACCTGACCAAATACCCGGAGCGCTACCAGGCATTTAAAGACTTTACTTTCAGGCAATTGGAAGAACTCTGCACCAACTACGGCCGCCTCGACCTGCTCTGGCTCGACGGCGCCTGGGTACGCCCGGCCAATACCATCGACCGCAACGAATCCTGGCAGCGCGGCATCCCCGACGGGCAGGACCTCGACATGCCCAAAATTGCGGCTATGGCCCGCCAAAAACAGCCGGGCATCCTGATCGTCGACCGCTGGGTACCCGGGCCATACGAAAATTACCTCACCCCGGAGCAGGGCATCCCCCCTACCCCAATCGGCGTGCCCTGGGAGACCTGCATGACCATGGGCCATTCCTGGTCCTATGTTTTTGACGACACCTATAAAAGCCCCAACAAACTCATCCACACGCTCTGTGAAATAGTGAGCAAAGGCGGCAATCTCCTGCTCAACATCGCCCCCGGCCCCGACGGCGAGTGGCACCCGGAGGCCTACGAAACCCTCCAGGCTATCGGCGCCTGGATGGCCGTGAACAGCGAAGCCATTTACGGGACCGACACCCCTGAAAACGGCGTTTTTCAACGGGATAAATTTGTGTTTACCCAAAAAGGCAACACGGTGTATGCCATTTACCTGGCGGGCGAGCAGGAACACGCAATACCAAAAGCAATTCGCCTGTCAGAGTACCATTTACCCCGGCAGGCGAACGTCGAATTATTGGGCAGTGGAACGGCTATTCCGTGGTCTGTTGAAGGTGCTGACACAGTGTTGTTTCCACCGGAATCGGTCCGGAACAACCCACCCGGTTCAGAAGCCTGGGTGTTTAAAATCCGGCGGTAAACGTTATTTTTCTTTTTTCTCGAGCACCGTAATCACCGGGCGAAACCCGATAAATGGCGAAGCCCCGGTAAAGCCGGCAAACTCATCAGGCGCATCAATGCGGATATCGTAGCCGGTGCGGTTGAAACAGCCGCCTTTGGTACGACCCGGCTCAGCGAGCGTTTCAGCGACGTTGCCGCTCATGTGATAAAGGCCATAGTCATTTGGGCTATTTGATTTGGCCGGTGCCGGGCTAATCAAGGCGCCACTATGTGTTCCTACAGAGCCTGACGGGTTTACTTCAATTTCACCGGTTTTCGGATTGCGATGAATGGACTCATCCCTGATTGAGCGAAAATTGTACAGAAACTGTCCTTTATTTTAGGACTGCCGCACTTTAACCCACTCGGCACGAACCGGAGGTTCGTTTTACCACGCTTTCCGCATATCGCAACTTACATAAATGAGGTGGATGTTCACATTTCGGTTTTCGCGCGATTCCTTCATCCAGGATTCCAGATACTCGCGATTGAGTTTTCCCAAAAATGTCCCCCAGTAAACAATTACATAAAACTCGGCATCCTGCGACAGGGTGCTCTGTGCAAAGGCTTTGCCGTGAAGCGTCTCCAGTTCAAGCGGGAGCCGGTAAAATGCGCTGTCATTCAAAGCTTTGGAATCAGCGTCCCGACGCAAGTTTTTAAGAAATTCCGCAGCGCCCGCCTTACACTCATCCGGCGACTCCCAGTATTTGTAATGTAACCCGTTCGCGTCGTAAATCCGGATATTAGGCAATGTACCGATAGCCTGTAAAACCGAATAATACTGGTCCTTCTTGATGGTGTACAACTGCGCAGTATCAATGCCGATATCCAGGGCTTTTTTTATAATTTTTGAATCCGGGACCGGGCGTGGTTTTTTTATGCCATACAGAAAAAACATTACCGGTTGGCAGGCGCTCCATGCAAGAACGAGCAGCAGAAAGAAACTGTATGTTTTTGGTGCCATAACATTACGCTGAGTTTTCAATGGGAAATACAAAGCGCTAAAATAATGTGAGTTTTGGATAGATTTTGTTTAAACCAATTCAGATGTCTCCCTTCGGTCGACATGACAAATCACTGAAAATAAAATGGTTAAACAGGTTTCTCGCTACGC
>CAZAEZ010000105.1:0-6390 GCA_964484205.1 uncultured Saprospiraceae bacterium
ATCGATTTCGATCCTATTAAAAACATTTCAACCAACTTGTGGGTAATCGGGAGCCACACCTCAAGCCCGCTTGCGGGGCTTGAAAACCATAAAAAAACACAGCATGCAACTTCCAGATCGCATCACAGAAAAACTGCCCGGCGGCATCAGCTTCGACTTGATCCTCGTGAAGGGCGGGACTTTTATCATGGGCAGTACCGAAGAAGACAAAAACGCCTTTAAGCAGGAAATGCCCGCGCATGAAGTACAGGTTTCCGATTTTTACATAGGCGAATACCCGGTGACGCAGGCTGTCTGGCAGGCCTTTACGGGGGAGAACCCATCGCATTTCAACGGTGATGACCGGCCCGTGGAAAGTGTATCCTGGCAGGATGCACGGGAATTTATTCAAAAACTGAACGAGCATATAAAAACCGGCCGGCCGGGATGGCGCTATCGCCTGCCTACGGAAGCGGAGTGGGAGTATGCCGCCCGGGGAGGCGGGCAAAGCGAGGGGTATTTGTACGCGGGAAGCGACAAACTGCGTGAGGTGGGCTGGTACACGGAAAACAGTGAAGGCGAAACCAAAGGAGTTGGAATTAAATACCCCAATGAACTGGGGCTGTACGATATGAGCGGGAATGTTTATGAATGGTGTGCCGACTGGTTTGAGGAAGCGTACTACAAAAAATGTAAGGACGAAGGCCTTGTTGTTAATCCGGAAGGGCCAAAACAGGGCGCTCTCCGCGTGCTGCGCGGCGGCGGCTGGAACTCCTATCCGCAGGGCTGCCGCGTCGCGTACCGCGACACCTACGGCCCGGCGAGTCGCTACGACGGCGTCGGCTTCCGCCTCGCCCTCCAGTCAGTTGGTTAGCCCTTCCGGCATTCCCGTGAGCGGCTCCGTATAGCCGCCTTTCGGGCGCGGGCGGGGCTTGCGCAGCAGCCACTTGCCTTTTTTGGGTTATTTGCTTCGGCCAAACACAGTCCGGCTTGCCCAGGGCAGCAAACAACGGTTTATAAAAAAAATACGATTTTTGAACCGGCAACATCTGTCCGGGGAATGGTCCGAGGCCCGCTGTGGGCGGCACGTTTTGCCTTTGCTGGCTTTCACGGCCCATGCCGATGCCCGGGAATTTCGAAATCAGGTTTTGCTACGTTTGGAAAATACAGGTCAACTGTCGTAAGGGCGCTAACCGCGTGCTGCGCGGCGGCAGCTGGAACAACAATCCGCAGAACTGCCGCGTCGCGAACCGCAACAACAACGGGCCGGCGAATCGCAACAACAACGTCGGCTTCCGCCTCGCCCTCCAGCTCACGGGAATGCCGGATGGCTTCCACTGAACAGACGGTTGTCCGGACCCGCGAGACAATGCCTCCGGGCAAAAAGGCGCCCCGCTCGGCGGCGAGGCGCACCGGCAGCAGTATTAGTAGGGTAAGCCGAACGTTCTGCTGTCTTTATTTTTAAATTAAATCCATCATAGAATGGAAACCATGGACCTTATTCAAAAAATCGGCGAAATCGCAAAACGCCCACTCATCCAGGCGCCGGAGCGGGGCAGGGATGCGCTTTCCGGCCTGATGCCGTACAAACAAGCCGGGGACAAAAAAGCGCAGCCGAAATACGCTTTGGAAGGCGGGCGGCTGGTCGGTCTGAATCTGGCGAACACCGGTCTGACGGATGCCGGCTGGGCGCAAATTGTGGCATTGGATGGCTTTGAGCCGGGGCATATTCAGGCGCTGAATCTGAGCGATAACGCCCTTACGGCGGTTCCGGATTTAAGCCGGATGCCGGCTTTAAAATGGATCAACCTCAGTGAAAACAAATCCTTGAAAACGATTGATTTATCCCAAAGCCCAACACGTTTGGAAAAACTGGAAGCTTCCGGTTGCGCTCTGGGCGCTGTCAGGCTGCCCGGCGATTTGCAGGCCTTGAAATGGCTGGACTTAAGCCAAAACGAGTTGACGGACCTGGAATTTCAGGCAGCTTGTCCGGCTTTGGAGTGGATGCATTTGGGTTCCAACCCGCTCAGTGCGTTGGTATTGCCCGGCGGTTTTAGCCAATTGAAGGGCGTGTTTGCAAAAAAGAATGAACTGAATAGCCCGCCGCCCGAAATTGTAAAACAGGGCGCGGAAGCCATCGCCCGGTATTTCCGCCAGATCGAAGCGCAGGAAGGCACGGTGGAGATTCTCGAGGCCAAAATGATCATCGTCGGCGAGGGGAAAACCGGCAAAACGACGCTGTTTGAAAAACTGAAAGATGAAAAGCATGACCCCGTTTTAAATCCAACCGCTGAAACGCATGGCATCAATATCGAAGAGGGCTTGGAAATGCGGCATCATGCCCTGGGCGACCGGGTATTTTATGCCAACCTGTGGGATTTTGGCGGGCAGGAATTGCAATATATGACCCACCAGTTTTTCCTGACGCCCCGGGCTTTGTACGTACTGCTGATGGATGCGCGGAGCGAATCGCCGAATTTGCCGTATTGGTTTAAAATTATCAGCCTTTTAGGGCGCCAGGCTTCCGACAGCCAGGAAAAAGTGCAGTTGCTTTTGGTGTTCAACAAGCGCAGCGGCAGCAGCGGCAAGTCGCCGCTTTACCAGGATGTCCTTAAGTATTATGAAGACTACCTGGATGTTTCCTACATCGAAGCAGACCTGGCGATCAATGAAAACAATTTTTTCCCGGTGCGCAGCAAATTAGCGGATATGCTGGTGAATCTCCCCATCGTCAAAGCGAAACTGCCGAAGCAGTGGAAACCCATTCGCGATGCCCTGCGGGAGGAAGCAAAAAAACAACCCTACATCAATACGGAACAGCTTTCTGAAATATGTTCGACGCACCAAATAACCGACGAACGCGACCAGTGGCAATTGAGCGATTATTTGCACCAACTAGGCTCCTTGCTGCATTTTCAGAATGACGAACATCTGATGGATTTGGTCATTTTAAGTCCGGAATGGGCCGTCGAAGGCGTGTATTGTTTTTTAAAAGAAGGACGAATTGAAAAGCAAGGCGGGCGGTTTATCAAAGAAGATATATTCGAAATTCTGGGCGCTAAAAAGTATTCGCGCCGGGATGCTCAGAAGATTTTGAAGCTGATGACAAAGGATAATTTTGATATCTGCTATGAGGCTTCACCAGGTAAATATGTAGCAGCGCAACTGCTGCCCGATGCAGCCCCAAACTATACCTGGCACAACAATGATGCCTTGCAATTCCGGTATCAATACCCCATCATGCCGAAAGGCCTGATGTCGCGGCTTATTGTCCGGATGAGCAATTTTATTGAACGCGATGCCAAAACCCATGAACAGGTTGTTTGGAAAAAAGGGGCCGTGCTTCAGATGCCTTTTAATAATGAAATTTGCCGGATTCGTTTGCTGGAGGACAATGCGGAATCGGAGGAAGGGCTCCGGCAAATTATCATTGAAGTTTTAGGCGAGCCGGAATATCGGAAATATGCCTTGCAACGGGTACGTGAGAAGGTGGAAGAACTGCACACCCGGTGGTTTCGCAGCATCAAAGCCGATGAAATGGTACCCTGTTGTTGCGATGAATGCCAAATAGCCGATAAACCCAAATTGTATAAACTGGAAGATTTGCTGGAATTGAAACGGAAATCTGCGATTAAAAAGAAGCCGGCTATTAAACAATGTTACAGCGGGGAATTTGTATCCATTGAACAATTGTTGGAAGGTATTTATGACAAGCAGGAAATTGAACAATTAGAGCGGGAAGGCGGACGGGGAACTATTCCTCCGGGCACAGGCAACACAACGATTATTCACAATTACAGCGGCCAGATCAACATCTCCGAAAAAATTTCCAAAATCAACTACAAGCCTAAACTCGGCATCCCAATGG
This sequence comes from uncultured Saprospiraceae bacterium, assembly GCA_964484205.1. GTDB lineage: Bacteria > Bacteroidota > Bacteroidia > Chitinophagales > Saprospiraceae > M3007. The sequence goes on from CAZAEZ010000105.1 coordinate 3,848, forward strand.
CAGATTTTGAATCCCTGAAACAGCACCTGGAAAACCTGGCCGTGGCCCAACTGGAAACCCTCGAATCAATGCTGAACGAACAGCCGGCCTCCGAAGCGGAAAAGAAAAGCATCGGCGATAAAATTGTCGAATTTATGAATGCCCATGCCTTGCCGGTAGCACAGGGCGTGGTATCCTCGGTGTATTATGATGTGATGAAATATTTGCTGCTTCCGGAGCAGTGAACGGATTGCCGGTTGTTGAAGGCGATGGACGAATTTCGATTCAGGTTGTTTCGAAATGCACTATCGTTCCTACCAGCGACTCAAAAAGTCCCAACCCGTCCACATTGCCCAAAACCGGCTCCGCAGCCCGCTCCGGGTGGGGCATCATGCCGAAAACATTGCGTTTTTCATTGCAAATGCCGGCAATATTGCGCGCCGCACCGTTCGGATTGGCGGCGGCGGTAACGTCCCCTTCGGGGGTGCAATACCGAAATAACACCTGATCGTTTGCCTCCAGCGCATCCAGCGTTTTTGCATCGGCAAAAAAACGCCCCTCGGCATGCGCGATCGGGATCTTCAGCGGTTTGTCCAGGTCAAGCCCGGAGGTGATGGGCGAGTTGTTGGTCACAGTTTTCAGCCACACATTGCTGCAATTGAACTGCCGGCTGTCGTTGAGCAATAAAATACCGGGCAACAACTGGGATTCGCACAGGATCTGAAATCCGTTGCACACGCCAAACACATAGCCGCCGGCTGCAGCAAACGCTTTTACGGCTTTCATGATCGGTGAAAACTGCGCAATAGCGCCGGCGCGCACATAGTCGCCGTACGAAAAACCGCCGGGCAATACCACACAATCCAGTTCGGGCAATTCCATGTTTTTATGCCAGAGTTTAACGACATCCTGGCCCATTACGTCGCCCAGGACATGCACCATGTCGTCGTCACAGTTGGAACCGGGAAAAACTACTACACCAAATTTCATAAAACTTGAATTATTACGTGAGTGCACCAGCCTTGCAGGTTGAACTTATCCGGCAGGTGAGTGCATCAGCTAAGTTTTGGATAAAATTGAATATAAAACATGAAAGCCAATAGCCCCAGATGCAGCAAATCGGCCAATGTGGAATTTCGAATGGATTGACCTAAAAAGGAGAGAAAAATTCCGACAGCAGGCATAGCCAGCAGAGCATATTCGAGTCGGATTTCCGGGTGGATCATTATGGTAGCCAATGAAACCAGAATAATCCAGTACAGAATGGAAATATATTTTTTTACCTGGATCAACCTGTGAAAATAATAAACATTGAAGCCCAGCACACTTACGAGCAACAAGGCGCTTAAAAACATTATTTTCAGGGTGTTGTAAAAGTTCCAGGTATAATGAAAGGCCGGGCTGTGCAACCACCGGGTAAACTGTGTTTGTAAAAACACAATGGCCTGGTCATTCCAGAAATAAACGGTAAACGTGAGAAATACCGGAACAAAAATGCCGGTAAAGAACACTATTTGCTTCTGTAAAGACAGCGCGCGTAAATTCAACAATCCAAGATAGGCCACCGGTAGTAGCCAAACCGCCGGTGGATAAAACAAGGTAGCCACGGTAATCCAGAACGCACTGTTAAATGCAGCACTCAGGATCATAGTTTGTTTGTAAACGCCGAATAAACTCCACAGTGCAAATGGAATAAACGAAACAGCAACCAGTGTTGGGCTTAAAAAAACAAAATCGGGGACGCAGGATGCCACAAAACCGTAGAGTGCGCCCGGGTACCAGTTCCGGGTGTCCAGTATCCGGTAATGATCTGCCAGCCAGTTTATAGCCAGGGCCTGGACGTAAACGAGAATTGTCGCCACAATGGCTGAAAAAGACGGGTTCTCCTGGAGATGCCCAAATAAATCCAAATACAACAACCCGCCGTCTTCCACCGCTGCTTCAAGTGAAGTCACCCAGCCAAATATCGCAGGCAGCCGGAGCAAGGCAATGTACACGGCAAGGATAAATGCCGTAGTCGAATGGTTGTTGCGAAAAAAGGCTAGCATGCAGCGGAATTGGTTTGTCCCGGCCAGGCGAAATTTTAATTTACAATTTCAAAATTTCGCCTGGCCGGGACAAAGATTGCGGCGAAGTTCCGCAAATCAACAGAAAGACCAAAAGAGAACCTCAAAAACCTGCATCATGGACTTTCAACATGCAACAGCCGCAGGGTTTTCATCTGACCATTCGACAGCCGAACAACCACCCAATACGCACCCGCCGGCCAACTTTCCATGTCCAACCGTACCTGATGGGTCAATAATTTTTCCGGCTGCTCCATCGCCAAAACCAGGCTTCCGTTGGCCTCAAATACCCGCAGGAATATACTTTCCGGCTGTTTCAAATCAAGTTGCAAGCGGGACCAATGCGTGGCCGGGTTGGGCGCCAGTACGATCCGGTTGACGATATCCGGCGCTGTGTTTCCGGTAAATGTACCGACCGGGATGCTCAACACCAGCATGCACCCGTTTCCATCGGTAATGGTAGCGCTGTAAGCCCCTGCTTCCAGGTTGGTAGCCACC
>CAZAEZ010000106.1:0-5936 GCA_964484205.1 uncultured Saprospiraceae bacterium
TCAAGTTTCACACATTCGAAAAAATTCAATCAACTTGTGGGTAATCGGAAGCCCCCCGGGGGGAGGGGATGGGGGTGGGGTTGACAAAACGAAGCGACTCAGAATCCCTCCTTTGACGAGAATCATCTCCCCACATCCCCCCAAATCATTTCCATAGACCAAAATTCCCGATTCCTTTGCGGCATTGTATCACATAAAATACAAAACCATGAGTTTGAAAAAACAATTTTTCGATTCAAAGCACACCGTCAAGGTCACGTTTTGCTTACCGGAAGAAACCTTCAAAGGAGCCAGGGAAGTTAAAGTTTTCGGTGATTTTAATAATTGGGAAGCAGCTAAAGGTATTCCCATGAAAGTAAAAAACGGCGAATATCAGGCTACTGTGGAATTGGATACGGGCAAAGAATATCAGTTCCGCTATCTGATTGACAACAAGGTCTGGGAAAACGACAACGAAGCCGACAATTACGTTCCCACGCCATTTGGCAGCATGAACTCGGTGATTATGGCCTACCCGGAACCGGCGGAAATACCTGAGGCGGTTTGAGTAGATGTTATTTTTTAAGCTGGAAAACGAGAGCGGCGCGGCAGATTTTTTGCCGTGCCGCTTTAGATTATTTTTTTGGGGAGGGGAGAATGCTGCTCCGCTTGGGTCAACCCCACCCCCATCCCCTCCCCCAAATGGGAGGGGGGCCTGATCCCACTTTACTATTTGATTTCGTTAACGGAATCAATACCTTATTTAAGGGCAAGCCCCCCTCTCCCCTGGGGGAGGGGATGGGGGTGGGGTTGACACACAAGCAAAAAACATCAATTAACCACTTCCCGCTTTTCCAAAAACTTCTCCAGCACATCCGGCATTTTCTCGAAAGCCGCAGCCAGGCCCTTGCTGTTTTTTGCCGGTACAAAAGATATCTCGGCGCCCCGGGTTACCAGGAAGCCCAGCGGTTCAATGCCGATACCGGCGCCGGCGCCACTGCCCTCGCCATGCCCTTGCTTGGTATCGCCGCCCTCGCCGCCGCCATATCCGAATCCCAGGCCCATGCGAATTACCGGTACACAGGTAAACTCACCGAGCTTGAATTCTTTCCCGATGACGGTTTCGGTTTTTGCTTCTGTTTTTAAAAAGTCCGTGACTTTACTGAGGACTTCTTCGACCTTTTCTTTCATAATTACGCAATTTTTGGATGAATGAATGTCCGCAAAAACGCCCCTGCCACGCGGTAGAGGCGTGTTTGCAGATGAAGTTGAATGACTTGTTCGCCATTGAAATTGATGATCAGTTGGCGCCGGCCGGTACTGAGCAGAAAAAACACCGGAAACAGGATGGCATTGCGCGGATAATCATCGGTGTCTAAAGCGATATGGCAACGCCGAACCTCTATGCTGCGCAGCATGTTTTTTACCAGCTGCCAAATCCGCCGGACCGGTATAGCCGGTTTGCTTTTCTTCCGGTTTGTTTTTCGCGGCGCGGGCTTTTCCGGTTTTTCAGCAGCGGCCGCCACGGTATCCCGCCGCCATTCTTTTTCAATAAAAAAAACCTTGAAGAAGAATCGCCAGCGGGTACTTTCCGGCAAGGCGCGCAGGCCAAAAATCCCTCGCCACTGCATCCGGTACACATCGTTTTCGGTATCCACCTGCAGCTCGATCGGCAGCCACAAGAGCAGCCCCAACACAAAAAACAATACAATGAAAAACCAAATCATGATGAACGATTTCGCGTGCAAGCTGTACCTCAATTTGAGGTATTCAAATGACTTGCAGAACCAAAACGCATGAGTCTGATCATGCACATCGGGTGGGAAAAACAACTCCTGCGTACAGTTGATATTCGTCCATTGAAAAACCTGGCCGTACAGGAAGAAATTTAACATTCAACCACTGAATAAAATCCCAAATGCTTCGTTAATACTCCTGTTTAATCCTTCGGTTCAACCACAAGTTTTTTTTTAATCCGTGTACGCAGTTCTCGCTGACGCCGGTCAGTAGACATCCATCCCGCCTCCGGAAAGCCTGCCATTTTTGATACTGCGTAACAAACCGATTTATCTCATAAACATTTTTCCTACATGGCATCTTTAAATCCGCTCCAGGGCGTCCTGGGGCAACGGCGTGCTGCCCATTTGCTGCGCCGGCTCAGTTTCCGCTATACACGTGCCAGGGTGGATGCATTGGCTGCGCAAACAGCCGCGCAAGCGCTCAGTGATCTGCTGCAGCTGAACCCGTTGCAACTCGACCAGCCGGTGTATGCCGAAAGTCCCGGCGCTACTCCCGAAACCTGGATCAACCCGCCACAGGCCCCCAATGCCCAAATGCCGGCCGATGAGAACGAACTCCGGCGCTTTGTCATGGGCTGGTGGCTCAACGAAGCGCTGCACGATTCGGGTGCTGCCCACCGCCTGTCGTTATTTTTCCATCAATTTCTGGCCGTTACACCCGATTACGGGAGCAGCATGGAATTTTACGACTACCTCATGCTGTTGCGCTGGGGCTGCCTGGGCAACTTTAAAAAACTGGTCACCAAAATGGTGGTCGACAACTGCATGCTCGAGTACATCGACAACGACCAGAATTTTGTGAACAACCCCAATGAAAACTACGCCCGCGAATTTTTCGAACTGCACACCATCGGCCGCGGCCCCACAGCAGGCCCCGGCGACTATACCAACTACACCGAAGACGATATCGTCGAAGCAGCACGCGTACTCACCGGCTTCAACCACGCCGACCGCGACGAGTACCAGGACGCCGAAACCGGCCTGCCCGCCGGGCACGGCTACCCCCAGAGCCACGATTTCGGCCTGAAAACCTTCAGCGCCCGCTTCAACGGCGCCACCATCCAACCGCCGTCCAACGACCTGGCAGGCATGAACGCCGAGCTGGACGCTCTGGTGGATATGGTGTTTGCCCAGGAAGAAACCGCCCGCAATTTCTGCCGCAGGCTCTACCGCTTTTTTATACGCCGGTACATCGACACCGAAGTCGAAACCGATATTATCGGCCCGCTGGCACAAACGTTCATCGCCAATAGTTTTGAGATCAAGCCCGTGCTGGAGCAGTTGTTTCAAAGCGAACATTTCTTCGATGCCGACGACACCTTGAGCACCGACGAAAACCTGGGCGCACTGATCAAATCACCGCTTGACCTGGCCTTGCCGACTATGGCATTTTTTGACGTGCCGATACCCGATCCGGTAGCGGACACCACAGCGCATTACGTCACGCTTTATGATAAAGGAATCATGGGGCGGCTGATGGATTGGGCCGGCATGTTCATGTTTTACCCACCCGATGTGGCGGGCTATCCCGGATATTACCAGGATCCGGACTATAACCGTCAGTTTTTTAATTCTGCGACAATCATTGCACGCTACAAATGGCCTGAGATGCTGCTCACGGGTACCCATGCCTGGGGCCCGGGCAGCGCTCAGGACCTGGGTACGAAGTTTGATTTTGCAGCCTGGCTACGCGACAGCGGTGTGATTCCCGATCCATCCGATTCCTACGTGCTGGTTCAGGAATTGCTTCGCTACCTGTTTCCGGAAGAACCCGACAACGACCGCTTCAACTATTTTCATACAACCATTTTTAACGACGGTCTCCCTCCGGCCGACTGGACGTATGAATGGCAAAATTTCTTGTCCACGGGCGACGATTCGGAAGTGCAAATACCGTTGGGGCGGCTGTTCAATGCGATGTTGTATGCGCCGGAGTATCAGGTGTATTGAACCCCGCTCTTGCTCTCAACGGGGTCCCAATTACCAAAAAGTTCATTGAATATTTAAAATGTGTGAAACTTGAATTGTGGTTATCTGTGAAATAACGTGCTCCGCTGGATCAACCCCACCCCCATCCCCTCCCCCAAATGGGAGGGGGCCTGATTTCGCTTTACTTATCGATTCCGTAAACGAAATCTAAAAATAGTTTGAGGGCAAGCCCCCCTCCCCGCTGGGGGAGGGGATGGGGGTGGGGTTGACACAGGCAAGGCGAAAAGTCCAAGAGATGACTAAAAATCGCCTTCCATACATTTTAATATTCAATGAACTTTTAGGTACTCGGAAGCCAGGAGGGTTATATGGGGTTGATTCCAATCACTCAACCAATCTATAAACAATGAAAAGAAGAAACTTCCTAAAAATAGCCGGCGCATCGTCCTTCGTGGTAAACGGCCACGCCATGCGCCCTTTTTCCAATAGTAAAATAGCCCGCGTGATGGCCGATTGCGAAGAGGTGGAAGACCGCGTGCTGGTGCTCATTCAACTTAAAGGCGGCAACGACGGCGTCAACACCATTGTTCCGATCGCCCAATACGACGAATACGCCAATTTGCGGCCGGTCATTAAAATTCCGGACTCCGGGCCCGAGCAGTTTATCAAACTGGACAACACCCTGCCCGGCGCCGACCAGGTGGGCATACACCCGTCCATGACCAGTTTGAAAGCCCTGTACGACAAAGGCTGGGCAAATGTGGTACAGGCTGTCGGCTACGAAAACCTGAACCAGTCGCACTTTAAAAGCACCGACTTGTGGCTTTCCGGTGGCGACGGCACCCCCGACAACTCCGACATCAAATCGGGCTGGATGGGCCGCGCCCTCAACGCAATGTACCCCGACGTGATGGGCACGCCGATCCCCGACATGCTGTACCCGCTCGGCATCCAGATCGGCGACCCCTACCCTTCCCTGGGCTTCCACACCGAAACGGAACACCAGAATTCGATCAACCTGTACGGGCAAGACCCCGACGGATTCTACTCCCTGGTGCAAACGATCGGCGGGGCGCCCCTGCTGAATATCCCCGACTCCGACTACGGCGACGAACTGGCCTACATCATGGGTGTGGAACGCAGCGTCGACCAGTATTCGCAGTACATCACCCAGGCCTTCATGGCCGGCAGCAACGCACTGACCACCTACCCGCAAACGGGTTTGGCCGATCAACTGAAAACAATCGCCCGCTTGATGAAAGGCGGTTGCAAAACCAAGATGTACCTCTGCTCCATGGGCGGTTTCGACACGCATGGTTCGCAAATACCGCCGGAAGGCGACATTACCAAGGGCCGCCATGCCGACCTGTTGCGGAGCCTGGCCGACTCGGTCAAAGCGTTCTACGACGACCTGGAAGGGCTCGACCTGGCCGATAAAGTCGTTTCCTGCACCTTCTCCGAATTTGGCCGTTGTGCCCGTGAAAACGGCTCGGCCGGAACAGACCACGGCACCCTGGCGCCGATGCTGATTTTCGGAAAGGCCCTGGCCGGTGGCGTGCACGGCACCAACGTCGACCTGACCAACCTGGCCAACGACAACCAGTTGCAAGGCCAGCAATTCGATTACCGGCAGGTGTTCACTACCCTGCTGCAGGATTGGCTCGGCGCGAGCAACTACGTTTTAGAACAAACCATGTTTGAAGGCTACGCCAAAATGCCCATTGTGAGCAGTACCTATAAAGTGCAACCGGAGTGTTACATCGCTACCAGTGTGTTTGATCCGCAACCGGAACAACGGGCGCTCAATGCTTTCCCCAACCCGGCTACCTACCGGACACAGGTCGCCTTTCAGAGCGACGGGACGTTCGACGGCCGGTTGTCGTTGCACAGCCTGGGCGGCGCCGTGGTATCCATGCAACAGGTACGCATCGAACCCGGCGCCAATATTTACCATTTCGATGTGTCGCAACTGCCCGCCGGCCCCTATTTTGTACGGCTGGAAAACAAGATGAATGGCAAAGCTGAAGTTGTGAAACTGAATGTACTACGCTAGGAAATTTACGAATTACGATTTACGAATTACGATTGGTTCACCTTTCTGGAGTTGGGTACTTTCTAGCCTATTTACTGCATTTGGGTAAATAAAAAACATACCTGTTTCGGAATGATGAACCAATCGTAATTCGTAATTCGTAATTCGTAATTCGTAATTCGTAATTCGTAATTCGT
>CAZAEZ010000107.1:0-5470 GCA_964484205.1 uncultured Saprospiraceae bacterium
ACGGCGCCATACGGCGGATCGAGAAGCGAACGTCGCCGCAGTTGTCGTACGAACCGTCGTCAAACGTCGTCGCCTTAACCCAGGTTACACCTGCAAAGTTGCAGGAATCCAAAGCCGGCGGTATGTCCAGGAAGCCCGCAGGACCGTAGCAGTCGAACGGATCGTCTACACCGATACCAACTACCGTGTACTCATCGCAAGCAGCAACCGGCGGCGTGTAGTCGCGTACGATGACGCGGAACGTGCACGTCGTGGTGTTGCCGCAATCATCTTCAAGGGTATAAGATACCAGGTGCGTGCCGATGGGCAGGCAAGGCGTTGAGCCTACGTTGACCATCGTGTCCGGCTCCCAAAGGTTGTTGCCCGGGAAGGAACTCATCGAACCACCTACGTTGTACATGTTCAGTACCTGGCCCGTTTGCGGGTCGGAAACCGTTACCATGGCTGTTACCGCTTTGATGCGCGAGCAGTTGTCCGAAGCAATAAAGTCCGGAAGATCAACCGTAGCACAGCAAGTGAACGGATCGGTGCTTACCGTGATGTTGGCCGGGCAGTCGAACGTCGGGCCTTCTTCGTCCAGCACTTTAATGACCTGATCATAATGCGTGGTACCACCGACACACCAGTCGATAATTTTCCATTCGCGGACGACCTTGTACGTCCCGTCACATACTTCAATCACACCGTCCTCGTAAGTCCATCCAATGGAGCAGCCATCGGGTGAACCAAAGACGTGCGGATATCCTTGGAGACCAATACCTTCCAGATAATCCGGTGTCGGGAATTGTCCGCCGCAGGAAAGTGCCGGCTCTTCAATATCATCGTAACTCGGTGGCAAATCAACATTTGCAAAGGTCGGGCGCAAAATATCGATCACCTGAATGCAGGTAGCGGTATTACCGCTGGCATCCGTAGCCGTCCATTTGCGGTTGATGATCTTCGTCAGACCGGAAGCGCAGTCTTGCGTTACTTCCGTATCAACATAACAAAGCGTCGCATCCGAGCAGGGCTCCAACACCGGATCGCCGGCGCCGGCAATTACATTGTAACAGCCACCACCGGTAGCAAAAGTGTTTACATTCAATTCCAGACCGTTCGGCAAACAGGGGAAACCATCGCCCGGCAGGGCAAAGTGGATCACCACGTTGGGCGTACGCGGTGTGAGCGCCGAGGTTGTAAACTCGTTTTGCGTAGCCAGACCCGGCGTCAGCGTCAATTGACCGATCGTGATCGGTGCAGCCGACGAGTTGGCGGCGCTGTTATACACCAGAGAGGCGTTTACACCATGCAGGTAGATACCTTTTGTTTGACCTGCTCCAAGAATAAACGGTGCGGGCAGGGTAAAGAAAGAAAATTCAGAGTTCGGACCGGCTACGGTTACCGAAGCAGAACCGGAAGACGTCCAGGCACCGGCATTGGCCTGGTTGCCATTGTACGTGGTAGCCGAAGTGGTATAGTAGGTGTTCACCTGCTGCGGAGACGGAACAAGGTCAAATGTGGATGTCCCGAAACGAACTTCGTAACCGAAAACCTGGATATCCTCCGGGCCATCATTCCGAAGGTCAAAGAAAAAACCACCGGGAATCAGGTTGCCCGCAACTGTAATAGCGCCGGCGCCGTGTGGGAAAATTGTGGCCGGAAACTGGACCGGATCGGCAGAAGAGAACACCGGACCTTCGCCCTCACAAGGCACTATGCTGGTATTGCAATACAGCGAATACGGCAGGCAGTCCAGTACCGGAGGCAGTTTGTCTTCAATTTTGATATTACCCCAGCATTTGTTGTCGGTATCGGGGTCGGTTACCCGCACCTGGTAGGTCTTGCCGATATCAGCCGGACCTACTACAGCCGGAACCCATGGACCGTTACCAAACGGCAGGGTTTTATCCAGTTCAACAATATAGTCGTCATAGCAGCCATAAGGGCCGCCTTCCAATACCTGGTCGGCATTGATAACTGCCTGGCAGTTTTCGTCAACCGACACCTGCACAAGATCGTTGCAAACCAGCGACTGAATGGGATTTGCATATTCATTTACCGTAACCGTGAAGCAGCAAGAAGCGGTGTTGTTGCTGGCATCTGAAGCCATAAAACAGTTGGTCGTGGTTCCGATTGGAAATTCAGCACCCGAAGGCAAACCACTGATCTGCATCGGCGTCGGGTCGATAGCGGTTTGGTATTTAACCGAACCGATAAAGGCGCGCGGTTGATTGGCATTGACGAACGGGCCGCCTCCGGCAAAGTGCCCCTGGCTGATAATGGTCAGGGTGCCGTCGGTTGAGGTCAGGTCGCCGTTTGCATAATAAAAAGTGGTCAAGTCGGTAACATACAGATAAATCCCTTTTCGCTCGCCCGCCTGCAATACCAGGCCACCGATTGGAATATCTGTGATCGGGGCGGTGCCGTTGCCTACCACCGGCGCCGAGCCGAGCAAGGTCCAGGCTCCGGCATTGGCCTGATTGCCTACCGCCGTTGTTGCAGTGGTGGTATAATAGGCATTTACCGTATGCGCCCCGGCAATGATCGGCGCCAAAAAGCCGGTAATAACAATCGGCGTGGTTCCGTCATTTCGAATATCAAATGTTACCCCGTCAAAGCTGTTATTGGTCGTCTGCGACGCTGTGGGAACGACTTGTTCCATACCAAACAAGGGGCAGTTATCCTCCACCGTCACATCATAGCTGTAGGTGGTATTGCACGCCCCAGGGGCCAGGTTTAAGGTAATATTACCCGGGCAAGTCAACGTTGGTTCAACGCCGTCTGTAATGGTAACGGCCTGGCTGGCTTCATCACAGGCTGAAAGCCGGTAAATGATTGTATGGTTCCCGCTGGACAGCGACGGTACAACATAATCTGCACCCGGCAAAACACTGATAAAAAAGTCACCGTCGATAAATACCTCCATCGGATTGGTACATGCCAATGCCGGAGCGGTGAAGGTAATATTGGACGCGCCACATACGGCCGGGTCAACGCCAGGAATGGTAAGTGCCGGCAAGGTAACGCCGGCAAGCGAGCAGCTCGGATCGCCAAAGCTAAGGGACCAGCTGATCATAGAACCGGCAAAACCGCCCAGGTCATCCTTGGCGATCAGCTCCCAGTTGCCATTTTGGCCGCCTGTAAAGCCTGCCAGGGTGGTTACCGTCGGTACGTTGGCCGTACCGCAGGCAATCGGGTTCAGCGTACCTTCCGGGCGGAAGACACCGGTAAATGGCGAAGCGCCTGCCGTAATGGACAAGGAGGCATTATCGCAAAAAACGGTATTGGTGTAATTATCCAGGGAACCGCCATTATCCGTGGAGAGCTCAATGATCTGCCCGTTTGGTGAGCGCAGATACAGATCCAGGTCGCTGTTCCAGGTGTAAATAATATCGAGCGTCACGCTCAAAAGTTGTGTGGTCGCGCCTATACCTGCCACGTTGCATTGAAAAATTGTACCGCCCGTATTTTGAGGGGCAACAGTACAGCCCCCGGTACCGGTGGAGGGAATTAAGCTATTCCCCGCGGTGTTAACGGCATTTCCATTGAATGTTTGCGCGTTGATCATTGTGATTGACAGCAGCAAACCCAATACCGAAAGACACCATTTAAATGTATTTCTTTTTTTCATGAGATAATGTTTTAAAAATTTCAGATCTGCGAAATGGACTGGAAAATTTGATTGGATTAAATTGTGAGCAACCCGACTGCATCCGAGTAGAGTTGGTTCAGGTTAACCGGGATAGGAGCGGAGCCATCCTGCGAACCGTTTTCATTCGGAACATTGAGCAGGTTCGTGTTTGCCGATTCCTGGGTTGACAAGCCGGTTTCAATACCTGAAAAGATCAATTTGTAGTAGACCAGGTGATTCAGTGCATTGTTGTAGGCTCCGGAACCAGGAAGCAGCCCCGGCAAGCTGTTTGCCAATGCGCTAATTTGGCTTTCCAGCACAGTCATTGCTTCCGCTTCTGAAATCCAGGTCAGATTTTGGCTCTGGTTCATGAGCGTAATGTCTGTACTTTGGGCCTGGGCCTTCGTTGCCGAAAAAGCCAATGCGCCAAAAAGGAAGAGCACTGCCGTGAGCAGTTTCAGGCCATGTTTTGCCATCGCTTTCTTCATGTTGAGTCAAAGTTTGGTGATGAATAAAAAATTAAATAACATCCTAAAAATCAAATATTTAAACTAAAATTTTTTGAATTAATAGCAATAAAAAATAGTGATTGCCGGCGCCATGCGCCGACGATCACTATTGGCAAAGCCCATACGAAAGGCCGGAAAATATGTGTTTCCTTTTCACGAGATTAATAGTTGGAATGGATTAAAAAAAGTTCGAACAACGTGGAACCAACAAAAATAGCTCCAAAAACTACTTTTTATTCAAGTAGTGCAAAAAAACGCTTTTGTAGGGAATATGCAAAATTAAATCTTTACAAACCGGTAAACAACGCTTAATGTCCCTCAAACAGCACGACTTTCTTGCCCCCGGCGCGCCTTAACTTTTCGACAGCCTGTTCCAGACCAGCCAAAGCTTCGTTCAATTCGACTACGCCACTTTGCAATTCATATAACTTGCCCCCAACATCCACGCCGCCATCATGTTCAGCAATTTTCCCGGATTTTCCGGCCAGTGCATCCTGTACTGCTTTTAATTCTTCCCGAAAGTCATTTCCCCGCTCAAGCATACCGCCCAGGCGGCCGTCCAGTTCTGCATAATCCACCGCATTATTTTTAGCGGGTTCTGGGATTACACTTACTGCTGCGATCAGGTTACCCAGCCTGGTGTGGTATTGATCAATTTGTTCGTTCAGGGTATTGGCTTGCACATTATAGTCCGGAGTTACCGTTGTGACCGCCCCATCTTCTGCATTTTGGGCACCCGTTTTTGCTTCCGTATTCGCGTTTGTCGGAGCCGGGTCGTTTTGGCATGCCTGAAAATACAACAGACCTGTCAAGATACAGAAAATCATACATATACTCCGGCAAACTTGTTTTTTCATTGTTGATTGCGTGTTCATAAAAATTGGGCCTTATCGCGTATAAGACATCCCGGCGATATTAGCCTCTTGCCCAGGAGTTTGTCTGATGTTTTCCCTCCAAAAAAAAACAGGCACTAAGCGGCGTATTTTTACGCCGTTTAGTGCCTGATGTTATGTTAGCCATGACTGGCAAAGTGTGTCAAATTCTTTTTCATGAGCGTGAGTGCTTGTGACAGCCGGATTAAAAAAAGGCATATAGATGGCTGCACGGGCAAATTTAATTTAAAAAACCAACTTCACCAAGGCTTTGTGAAAACAACCCCGCCTGCGCCAAGGCTTCGATTGGGTAAACCCGCCTACGCCACAGCCTACGCCACAGCCTACGCCACAGCCTACGCCAAGGCTACGGCAGTTGAAAAGGCTTCGGCAGTTGAAAAGGCTTCGGCAGTTGAAAAGGCTTCGGCAGTTGAAAAGGCTTCGGCGGGTAAATAAAAAAGCCCCCCTCCAGCATTTGG
>CAZAEZ010000108.1:0-4090 GCA_964484205.1 uncultured Saprospiraceae bacterium
CCTGTCTTGAATGGTAATCGAATCGTAGCGGGAGATGAATTTTTGCAACTTGGCCTCCAGCAATTTTTTCAAACTGGGGTCGGCAAGGAGTAGATTTTGCAAATCCTCATCCGTCCGCGGCAGAATCCATTCGGTTAGGGTGTCGTTCTTCGGGACGTAAATCGTCTCGATGATCTTTTTAGCATCATCCCGGCACCCGCCGCGAAGGAATAAGGCGCTTGCTGCCAGGGCTGCGTACAAAAAGATGTTTTTCAGAGCCTCGTTTTTCATCGGTTGATGAATTTTGGTTGTTTCGGTTTCAGGCGCTACCCGGCCGGTTTCACGCTTTTGAAGAAGTTCCATTCCTTGCCCAACCAACCGCCGACCATCGGCAACAGGTACTTCAAGGCATTGTAGATTAAACCGGCGTATGCGAAATTGGGCAGGAATTGTTTCAGGACGTATTCAAAACTTTCCGGGGTCAGGAAGCCCAATTTGAAGGTGCCGGCGCCGGCAATAACCAGCAAGGCAGCCGCGGCGCTTCGGACAAAACTCATTTTGATGCTGCGAAGGCCCGGTATCAAGCCGGCAAATAGTCCAAGCAAAATGGTGATGGCTACTTCGACACCCGAAGTGGCTTCGGGCGAAATGAAAGACGTGGGATCATTCGGATCGAAAATGGCAAGGCTGTCGATGGCTGCGCCCAGGCTATCGGGGCCGGCGAGCACAGGGCAAACAAATGCAAAGACGAATACTTGGACCGTCAAGGCGATTTTCAGGGAATTGCGGAAGAATTTCATGTAAATGGTGTTTTTAGTGGTGAGTGGTTTTATTGAGAAATCATTGCGGCAAGTCGCCGTCTTTTTGTTCCGGGTTTGGGTTTGGCGTTTCATGGATCGCATCCAATGCCGCCTCCTCCACCCTATCGGCGGCTTTATCGGCGAACTTGGTAAAGCGTAGCATCCAATGCTGGCAGGTTGCGCCCAAAACCGAGGTGATGCTGCATACGACATTCGCCGGCCACTGTGGAAAGACATAGTGCAAAATGCTGCCAGCGATAAAGCCAACTGTGCCGGCCAGACCAATGCTTGCGAACATTCCAGCCCAGGACATTTGCCGGGCGAAAACTCTTGGAATAGACATAAATACCCATCCAAAAACGGCGGCGGCTACGTGCGCAATGGTATCTTGAAGGTTCTCGAACATGATTTTTATAGGGATTTTACTTGCGTACATTGGTTACTATCGTAAAACCAGCGCCGCTTAGATATAAGTGCCTCGCTGAGGTACCAGCCGATTTTACGATTTGAACATGCTGCCCTAAATTTGAAGTTGGAATATTCGTCGTTATGGTACCAACGCTTACACCGTCGATAAACCCTTCTACCAAACTGCCATTGGGGTCTACGACAACTTTCAGTGATTGCGGCGAACTACTACTTGTTGTTGGCGCCGTACCCGTATTGATTACAGTCTCTGTATTGCTCGATCTGGACACAAATTGATAATTGCCAGTGTTTACGCCATCCGTGTATCTGAAATACACACCATGCGCAGGATCGGACAGGGCATTTGAGCTGAGCCAGCCAGCGCGAATAGTATAGGTCTCCGTTCCGTCGGACAAGTCGCTTACATGAATAGTATGATTGCTTGTAAAATATGTTTGGGATGATGCAGCGACAAAAGCGCCTGGAGAGCCAATATTTCCGCCACCCGTTGATGAAGAGCTTGTTGAAATTCCTGTGGACGCAAATGGGCTTGATCCTGAGCCACTCCCGCTACCGCCACTATTGGTTTTATTATAGAAGTCTGCGCTGCTTGTACCAGTACTCCCGTTGACGCCGTGTCGCCAATACACTACCGTCACAAATTCAGGCCGGCTGCTCAGACTTGGCCGGGTCAGGCATCTCCATCGACTTGTCGTGTTGTCATAATACAACTGAACGCCATCTCCCGGGAAAAGAAAAACATCGTCTCCCTCAAAACTGAATCGGTTACCTGCAGAAGAAGCAGTCGATTCGTTTTTAAGAAGGACGGTATAGCTTCCCACATTTAAAAGGGTGATTGCTCGTTTGCTTGCCCCACCGGCCAGCCCGGTAATTTTCCGAAACGTTCCGTCTGTACTCAGGCGAATAACCGCTGCGGTCGATAATCCTGTCGGGTTGTAGTTGTCCTGGTCGGAAGTAATTTGAGCGGGTGTGATTTCTTCAGTATAGGCACTACCTCCTCCTCCCGAACCAAACTGAACCCAATCTGTCCCATCGTATCCTTCGAACTTATCGTCCGTTGTATTAAAGCGAAAAACGCCATCATCCGCAGTCGGCCTTTGAGCAGTTGTTCCTCGTGGTATTCGGATGGCTCCACTTCCTGAAATGTCCAATTTGTGTAAGGGCTGTGCAGTGCCGATGCCTACATTACCATCATCATGGACGGCAAATCCGATCTGGCTACTGGTATTGTAAACACAAAAGGCATTCGTCCCGGACGTGTTCCCAAGGCCAACGACTGCAAGCCGCGGCATTACTTCTGCAGGCACAGTTCCATTACCAATTAAATTGTATCCGCCTACAGTTTCCAGGCCGTACAAATTCGCGGCGCTTATGGCATTTGCGGCGAGGTACAACATCCTGGTTTTCCCATTGGCGCCACCGGTTTGGTTTATTGTACCAACCACTTCCATGAGGTTCATCACAGCATTACCACTGGTAGGTGCAAAACCGCCGGAAAAAGAAACCAATGATGTTGAACCCGAGGTAACCGTTGAAGTAACGGATGATGGCTGATATAATCGCGCATCCAGTGTAAATGCGGAACCATAATCGAACCCTATCCGACCAATCCCGGTCCCTTGAAAATAGCCACCATTGGTGATCCGGCTTCGTTCCGTATCACCGTTGTCAAAGGCCTGGAGTGCATAGCTTGTATTGTTATTGGTGCTGCCCTTGACAATGATTCGACCAGTAGCCGACGGCGGCTGGCCAATTTGCAATTCCAACGCAGCATTATCCCAGTTCAAATTGGCTGACCCGCCAAGGGCGGTGCTATTGTTGAACTGGATATTCCCGGTAGTACCGCCGAGCGCCAGCCCGATAGTGTTTCCGGAAATCGAAATTCCGGTCGAACCGGACAGGAAATTTTCAGCATCAGTCCATGCGGTTGCCCCACTGCTGTTCGTCACCAATAGTCGACTATTGGTACCAGACGGCCGTAGCAGCCGGGTAGCATCCACCTTTGTGACTTGCCCCCATACTACTGACGCCGCTGCCAGTACAAGCAGCAGTGAAAGTTTTATTTTTTGGATGATGTTGTTTCGCATTTTCGGGCCTTTTCGATTATGTCAAGAAGGGTTCGTTTTTCTTCGCGGGCAACGGCCAGTTGTCGCCGCAAAACGACCAGGCGTTCGAGCAATCCGATCTCCGTTTCCAGCGCAATTACCTCGTCTGACTTTTGAATCAGGTTGACTTGCACTTGAGCCGTGTCGAATGGAACGCGAAGTCCGTTTTGGACAAAGAAGAATGAACTGTCTTGCTTTTCAATCTGGTAGTCGCCGCCTGCAATCTGGCAGACTCCGAATTTGCTGAATAAGAACAGCGTGATAATGGCGGTGGCAATGAATGGCTTCATGGTAAATCTTAGTTTACGGTGATTTTTTTGACCAACACCTTTTGGTTGGCTTGTACCTGGTTGGCGAATGTTATGACGCTGCCCGAAACCGTGATGTCCTCGCCGGCGCCCCAGTCCAGGTGTACGCCGTCGAGGAAAACCATAGTGTCTGTAGTCAAGGGCGTGAACCCGGATACGGTAATTGTCGATGTTGCGCCGACTGGCACTTCTTCATAGCGCTGAATGGTAACCGTAGGTGCAGATGCGCTCGCAGCAACCGTAATCGTGTTGCCGCTTCGGGTCAGGCTGATACCGCTTCCCTGGGCCAGGGTGACTGTGCCGCCACTGCCGCCGCCATTCGCCGACAATACGATGGTCCTATCCGACCCGGAGCCGTCACTGGCTGCGAGCGTCTGGGATTCCTCCAAGCTTGTGTTGGTCACGCTGCTGATGGTACCGTCGCACTTGAGCGAGAATACCGGAATCTGGGTTGCACTGCCGGAGTTGC
>CAZAEZ010000109.1:0-4058 GCA_964484205.1 uncultured Saprospiraceae bacterium
TTTTTCCCAGAAATAATCCACCTCCTGCTGATCCGCACAATGGACGACAAACGATACGGCCTCGTTGAAGCCAAAACCATGCATGTGACTGCTGTCCATGGCGATAAACAGGTTGCCGCCAAGCCGAAACTGCGCGTGTTTCACCGTTCCGACAGCCGGGTCGCCGTCGCCGGCTTCGTAGCGCGCCAGCAGTTTGGTCTCCGGATTTTTAAAAATGGAGGCATACAACCCGATCGCCGGCTCCGCCTTGCCGTGCTGCGCACCGGTGAACATCAGGGCAGGGGAAATGCGTTGCCCGACGTCGCTGAGCTTGCCCAGCGTCAGTTGCCACGACAGGCCGTAGCGGTCTTGCAGCCAGCCGTATTTTTTACTCCAGGGGTATTTGTCGAGCGGCATCAGGGCCGAGCCGCCATCCGACAGTTTTTGCCAGGCGGCGTCCAGTTCCGCTTCGGTTTCAAAAACCGTGTAAAACGAAATGGAGGGGTTGAATTTGAAATGCGGCCCGCCATTCAGCGCATTGAACCGCTGCCCGCCAAGCATAAAATCGACCACCATGACCGCCTCGCCGTTGCGCGAAATATTGGCGATGGCCGAGTTAGGAAAAACGGAAACATAAAAATTGGCCGCCTCTTCGGCTTGTTGGTCAAACCAAAGAAATGGCGTGATATCCTGCGCCTCGGCAAGCGCCTTGATGCTCGCCAGCGCCTTCGGGAAAGTATCCTTGAAATAGTCGGCAAAGCTGTCGTTCATGTCGAGTTCCACACTCAGTTCAGTGCCGGAATCCGTTGAGCGGAGGCGGTAATTTTCCCGGGCGCCCGCCCATTCTTTGGCCAACTCCTCCACCCCGTTTTTGATTTCCCCCAAGTGCTCAAACGACATAAATTCGTTCGGTACCAGCCGGGCAATACGGCTCGACATGCCGTCGCCGCCGGGTCCAAGGAAAAGGATTTTGCTGCCTTCCTGCCAGTCGCTTTGGGCATGGGAGCCTTCGTGAAAAACTGCCGTCCACTGCCGGTAGCTGACGTCATTCCAAAGGGTTTTCCACACGCGGGTACCGGGGGCGTTGATGTCGATGGAGAAGAATAGTTTGTTCATAGCGGTAAAAAAATTACAGGGTGTAAGCGTAGTTATTTTGTTTTAAAAAAACAATCTGTTTAAGTGGATACGCATTCGCAGGGGACAAAGGTGCAAAATTTTTGAAACAAAAAAATGTTTAAACAAACTTTTTGTTTTTAATTAATTCATGTTGTCACCTGGTTGATTCCGTTGCGTGTTTTAACAAAATCAGCTCCATTGGAGCCAGTTTTATTGGTCAGACGGCGAAAAGCCGTCAGACCAAGGCGCTCGTTTGACTGAACGGGGAACAAGTGAGGCGGTGACTGGCAGTCACCGCCTCACTACCAGCCCGATGGTGCCGGCCCTTTGCCCTCCACGAAATAGTGAACCACTCCGCATTCCGCACTCGAAACTCCGTACTCGTTAGCCCCCTCCCGTCGACGCCCGGCGTTTTTCTTCTTCGGCGCCCGATTGCCGGCGGCGCGCCTGCTGCACCGTTTTTTTGCCGAAACGGTAGGAAAACGCCAGGGTGCCCACCCGGGTTTCCCGCTTGCTTTCAAATAGTTCGTCGATGTTGCCCCAGTGGGTGTCGCCGCGGGGCCAGCTGCGGTAAAAAATGTCGCGCACATTGAGCCGGAGCGTGCCGCGCCCTTCCCACAGCGTTTTTTGCAACCCGGCATTCAACGACCACATCGGGTCGATGGTGGAAATGGAATACACGTGCCGGTTGTGCCAAAAGCCGCCAAGTTCCACCGTCCAGCCGTCGGACAAACGGAAGGTGTTGGTCCCGTTAACGTACACGGCCGGGCTCGACTGGTCGAGGTCGAAGCCGGAAATCGCGCCGCTGAAACGGTGCCACCAGATGGTCATATCCGCATTCAGGGTCCACCATTTGGCCAGCGAAAACGGCATGTTCATCGACAGGCTGACGTTCTCGTAGCGGTCGATGTTAACATTGGTAACCACGGTGTAGCGCTCCTGGTCGTTTTGCAGCAGGGCGTAGGTGATGTTGTCGCGCGTGATGCTGTAACTCAGCGTGGTGTTCAGGCGCTGGTTGAAGGTGTGGGTCAGCTCGAAGGCATAGGTCAGCTGCGGCCGCAAAAAAGGGTTGCCGGCGCGAATGGTGGTGGGGTCCACGAACGCGCGGAAGGGGTTGAGCTGCTGGTAGTTGGGCCGGTTGATGCGGCGGCTGACGGAAATGCCCCAGAGGTGTTTTTCGGAAGCTTTGTAATTGACAAACGCGCTGGGAAACAATTGGAAATAATTGCGGTGAAACGCGCTGTCGGTGGTCAATTGAAGGCCGTCGGCCACGGTTTGTTCGCCGCGCAGGCCGGCTTGCACATTCCACTTGCCCCACTCGCGGCTCCAGTTGAGGTAGGCGGCGTTGATGTTTTCGTCGTATAAAAAATGGTTGCTCTGGCCGGCATCGAGCAGTTCTTCGCCGTTTTCGCGAATAAAATATTTCAGGTCGTTGTCGGTGCGCACGAGGCTGGATTTTACCCCGGCCTCAATTTTCCCGGACGCACCCAGCGGGCGGGAGTAATCAGCCTTGGCAGCAAACAGGTCGAGTTTGCCGCTGATGTCGCCGCGCAGGTAATCGACGCCGAGGGGCGTGTTTTCGCTGTCGTAGCGGAAGGTGTGGAACAGCTGGTCGGTTGCGTTGCCATAGCGGGCGTAGTCGAGATCGGCGCTCAGTTCGCCCTTGTCAGGCCCGAAACGGTGTTTGAGATTCAGGTTGGCGGCGGCGTTGTACCAGTCGTCTTCCGAGCGGTTGGTGGTGGTAAACCGGCCGGTAATGTTTTCATTGGGGTCGAGGATGTACGATTCATTGTCGGCGGCAGGTTTGAACTGGTTGCGCACCCCGGTGAACAGCACGCCGATCGTCGTTTTTTCCGAAGGGAAAAAATCCACACCCAGGCGGGGCGTTTGCGTGTGGAAGGGGAAGGCCACGAAGTTGTCCTGGTCGTATATCTGCTGCACCTCGCCGTTTTCACTGAACTTGCGAAACAGCACCAGGTTGTTGAAATACTTGTTGTAACTGAAATTGTAGCCGGCGAACACATTCCAGCGCTCGGTGCGGTGGTTGACATCAAAACCGGCAGTGGCCTTGCCGAATTTTCCGTGCCCGGCCGAGCCCGACAGGCTGCCGTTGGTGCCCAGGTTTTTGTTCTTTTTGGTGCGCAGATTGATGATGCCGGCGCTGCCCTCCGCGTCGTACTTGGCCGAGGGGTTGGTGATAATTTCGATCAGCTCGATCGAGGAGGAGGGCATTCCGCGCAGCAGGTTGGCCAGCTCGGCGCCGGTGAGTTGCAGGCGCTTGTCGTCGAGCATCACGATCACGCCGCGGCGTCCGCGCAGGCTGATATTGCCCTCCTGGTCGACCTGCACGTTGGGGGAGCGCTCCAGTACCTCCAGTGCCGAGGCCCCGGCGCTCACGATGCTGTTTTCCACGTTGACGATCAGCCGGTCGAGTCGCCGCTCGATAAACGGCTTTTCGGCCACCACGGTCACCTCACCCAAACTGGCCGCCTGCTCCGGCAAGGCCAGGGTAGCTATTGCTGCCGACGTGCCGGAAGTGCCTACCGGTTCGGAAGTGCCGGTGCTAAAGCCCAACAGTGCCGCCCGCACGAAATACGTCCCCGCCGGAACGGGGTCGAGTTCGTACTTGCCGGCGGCATCTGTCAGGCCGCCTTTGACCAGGCTGCTGTCGGAAACAGTGTGCAGGGTCACGTTCACAAATTCGAGCGGGCCGCCGTTGGCGTCGGTAACAAGGCCGTGAAAACTGGTTTGCGCAGCAAGCTGCAGGCCGGCGGCAAAAAAGTATGGAACTAGAAGCAGTGTTTTTGTTTGCATAGTTGGTATGGTTAACGGAATTGGCAGTGGATTGGAGGGGGGCAATCAACTTTTCAAATTCAACTTTTCAAATTGAACTTTTGACTTAAAAAAGCATGCCCCCGGTTCGTGAAGGTTTATTTAATTCAAATTTGAAAAGGTCAATTTGA
>CAZAEZ010000110.1:0-3825 GCA_964484205.1 uncultured Saprospiraceae bacterium
TTTGCTTTTTATCCACTTTTAGTGCAAGTTCCCAGCGTTGCTATGGTATCCTTCGGATGGCGTGGGGATGTCCTGAATTTGACTGGGGCGTTCCTGGCGAAACTTGGGGCTTCACAAATTCAAGCACGGACTTTCTGAGTCTGGTAAAGGGCATTCCTGGAAGTATTCAGGACTCTCAAAATGGTACTGAGGGCTTCCTAAATCTGACTTGGGACTCCCCAAATGGCATCCGGGGCGTTCTGTTTTTGATTTTTACAATAAAAAGATGAATCCGGGGATGCTGGATAGGCGGCAATTATTTGTTGATATCGGATTCAGGCATGCCCGCAATCTCCGAGAAATGCCGCTTACCCAGCGCATAATACCGCAACACGATGCTGCCCGCGAAACGCCCGGCGTGGTTGGCTTCGCCGATGCGTACGGCTTCCACCAGCTGAGTCGTCTTTTTGCGCTTTTGCAATATCTTACCATAATTGGGAAAAAAGGTCCAGTGGGCTTTGATGATGGAGCGAATGTGCGGGAACTTGCCCTCGGTGAGGAAGAGGATGGCGGCAAGCCCGTCGAGCACAAGGCGCAGCGGCAGGAGCCAGAGCAATTTGCCTACGGGCTCGTTTTTGACAATGGTGTAAAGGCTGTTGCGGAAGTTGAGGTAAGCCTTGCCGGGCGTATTGTAGCCCAGCGTGCCGCCGCCGATGTGGTACACGGTTGATTTGGGTTCGACCATAATCTTGTAACCGGCGCGCTTCAAACGCCAGCAGAGATCAATTTCTTCGAGGTGGGCAAAATAATCGCCGTCGAAACCGCCGATATCATGAAAAAGTTTGGCGCGAATGACCAGCGCAGCGCCCGTGGCCCAAAAAATTTCCTGCACATCGTCGTATTGTCCTTCATCTTTCTCAGTCACGGCAAACACGCGCCCCCGGCAAAAGGGATAATCCAGCGCATCGAGCCAGCCCCCGGCAGCACCGGCGTATTCGAAGGATTCTTTTTGATCGTAAGCCCGGATTTTGGGTTGCACCGCGGCAATGGTTTGATCCTGATCCAACATTGCGACAAGCGGATCGAGCCAACCGGCCGTTACCTCCACGTCGGAATTGAGTAATACGTAGTAATCCTGTTCATTTCCTATTTGTTTTAACGCAGCATTGTAACCCGCGGCAAACCCTAGATTTTCAGTCAACTCTATCCTGCGTACCTGCGGGTAGTGCTTGCGCAAAAACGCAATTGAATCGTCATCCGAACCATTGTCGGCGACGATCACCTCGGCGTTGGGTGAGTGTTCAAGCACAACGGGCAGGAATTGCGCGAGGTATCTGCGACCGTTGAAATTGAGGATCACGACTGCAACTTTGGTCTTGGTTTTGGCAGGAGGCTCTTCTTTCAAAAGCAGGCGCGCTTTGATTCGATCTTGTTCCAATTGCTTTTTCAAACCTTCCAGATCGGTGAATTGCGAATCGTGGCGGATAAATTCCACCAGTTCCAGCTTAACTTCTTCGTCGTAGATGCTTTGGTTGAAATTAAAAATGTTAACCTCGATCGTGCGGTTGGTGTAATTGCGGAGCGTCGGGCGCGAGCCGATGTACAACATGCCGCCGTAGCGCTGCTCCTTGTGCGTGACCTGCACCGCGTAGATGCCGTCGGGCGGAATGAGCTTTTCGCGGTGGGGCACTTCGATATTGGCGGTCGGAAAACCCAGGCTGGAGCCGATTTTCTGACCGTGTACCACCGTGCCGATGAGCGTGTAAGGATGCCCCAGCAATTTTTGGGCGGCGCTCACCAGTCCTTCGTCCAGCGCCTTGCGGATTTTGGTGGAACTCACCGCGATGTCGTCCACTTCCTGTTTTTCAATTTCCATCACCTCGAAGCCGCCTTTCTGTCCGTACCAGCGCAGGTAATTGATGTCGCCCTGGCGATTCAGTCCAAAGCGATGGTCGTAACCGATGACGATGTATTTGGGGTGGAATTTTTCGATCAGAAACTTCTCGATGTATTCATCCGCGCTGAGTTGCGAGAATTCAACAGTGAAGGGCACAATCACCACATTATCAACGCCGTATTTCTCCAGAAGTGAAACTTTTTCCTCGACGGTTGTTAACAATTTGAGGGTATCGTCCTTGGGATAGATCACTTGTCGCGGATGCGGATGAAAAGTAATCACAAGGCTTTCCCCGTCAATCTGTCGGGCCAGCGCGTTGACTTTCTCGATAATCCGTTGATGTCCAGTATGTACGCCATCGAAAGAGCCAATCGTAATGACAGCATTTCGGAATGACGGCAGGTGATTCAGATCGTTGAAAACTCTCATGGCAGTGCAAAAGTAAGTAAAACCGTAAAATGAAAAATGTAAAACCGCAAAATGTAAAAGGTAATTGCCCGATTAGAGGTTTTAAACGCTAAAAACTGTTTCTCCCTGTGATTTGTTTGTATTTTTGTGAATTGTAAGGCCAATTTTAATTGGACGGAAAGAATGAATTGTAAAAATGAGTATTGATACAACCAAGGTAGTAAAGGCTTTAACGAAGGTAATCGACCCGAACACGGGGCAGGATATTATTACCATGAGCATGGTGCGTGACCTGTCGGTGGACGGGAATAACGTGAATTTTGCACTGGAATTGCCTTCATTAAATAACGAACATAAATCGGATTTGAATTTCGCGTGCATCGCCGCGGTGCAGGAATTGTATCCTGAGGCGAATGTGAATGTACATATGATCGCGCGCACGCCGCAATCGCAGCAGCCTACGAATCCATTGTCGCATATTAAAAATATCATCGCAGTGGCCTCAGGTAAAGGCGGGGTCGGAAAATCTACCGTAGCTGTGAATCTGGCGATGGGACTGAAGCAGCTTGGCGCAAAAGTGGGTATCCTGGACGCGGATTTGTACGGTCCTTCGGTGCCAACGATGCTGGGCTTGCAGGGGCAGCGTCCCAAGGTGCAAAACGTGTATAATCAACCGAAGATACTGCCGCTGGAAGCCTACGGGGTGCCGGTAATTTCCATTGGCTTTATTGTAGAGCCGGAGCAGGCGGTGGTGTTGCGCGGTCCGCGTTTATCTGGTGTCATCAAGCAGTTTTTTAATGATACGATCTGGCCGCCGCTGGATTATTTAATCGTAGATTTACCACCAGGTACGGGCGATATCCAACTGACGCTGGTACAAACGGTGCCGGTGACCGGTGCAGTAATGGTGACAACGCCGCAGGAAGTGTCGGTGATCGACGCGGTAAAGGCGATGAATATGTTCCTGCTGCCCTCGGTCAATGTGCCGATCCTGGGAGTCGTGGAGAATATGTCCTGGTTTACACCCAAGGAATTGCCGGATAATAAGTATTTCCTCTTCGGTGAAGGCGGTGGCAAGAAACTGGCAAAAATGGCGCAATCGGTGCTGCTGGGGCAGGTGCCCATCGTACAAGGCATCCGCGAAGGCGGCGACGCAGGCAAGCCGGCGGTGCTGGGCGATGAACCGATTACAAAAGAGGCTTTGATGAAAATTGCTCAAAACACAGCGCGTCAGGTCGCTTTGCGTAATGAAATGCTCGAACCAACGCAGGTGGTGAAGATGATGCAACAGTAATATTTACCAAATTATTACATTAAGACTCAAAATTTAAATAAATGTCTTTAACAACAAAAGAGGATTTAATCAAGCGCGTAGATGAAGCCCTTGAAGATGTGCGCCCACACTTAGCAGTGGATGGCGGCAACGTGGAAGTAATCGACGTGACCGACGAGAAGATCGTGAAAATCAAGTGGTTGGGTGCTTGCGAGGGTTGCAGCATGACTACTATGACCATGCGCGCCGGTATCGAGCAGGCGATCAT
>CAZAEZ010000111.1:0-3717 GCA_964484205.1 uncultured Saprospiraceae bacterium
GGTCTTTGGAATTTTAATTTGATAACTCACTGATTCTCTTAGTCAAACAAGTCTACTGCCCTTCCCCCAAAAAAACCTCGGAGAAAGGGCAGTGCAAGAAATATGGTAAACAGGCCTGGTCAAAAGCGATTTATTTTGCGGCAACAAACTTAGCCCGATTTTCCTGCCGGGTCAATACCCCGCTGCAAATAACGCCGGCCCCGTTTTTTTTAATTGTCCGATAGACCGCCCGTCACAATCCCTTCTACTCGCTCCGCAATGCCTGCACCGGATTAGCCACCGCCGCTTTCACACTCTGAAAACTCACCGTCAGAAAAGCCACTGCCACGGCGAGCAGCCCGGCCAGGGCAAAAATGTACCAGTGAATACTGGTGCGGTAGGCAAAATCCTGCAACCAGTTTTCCATGGCCCACCAGGTTAGCGGAGTCGCCACCAGAATCGCCAGGGCCACCACCTTCAGCAAATCTTTTGAAAGCAGGGCGACCAGGCCGGGCACGGTGGCGCCCAGAATTTTGCGCACGCCGATCTCCTTCGTGCGCTGCGCAATGGTGTAGCCCGACAAGCCGAACAAACCCAGGCAACCCACCAGCACCGCCAGCAAAGCAAACAAGCCGGCCAGCTTGCCGAAGCGCTGCTCGTTGGCGTACTGCGCGGCGTAGTAGTCGTCGAGAAAGAAAAAATCGAACGGATTGCCGGGAAAAGCCGCCTGCCAGGAACGGCGCACATGGTCGATGGCGCCGGACATATCCGCCGTCTGCAGTCGCATGGAATAAAACTCGCCGGAATACGGCGCGCAGTAAAACAGGGTAGGGTCGACGGCTTTTTTCAGGGAAACCTGGTGGTAGTCGTTCACCACGCCGGCGACGATGGGGTTCCACTGAAAATTCGGGATCGCCAGCGTTTGCCCGATTGCCGCTTCCGGATTGTCGAAACCCAGCATGCGCACCGCCGATTCGGTCAGGATGCAACTGGTATCCTGGTCGGCGGGGAAGTCCGGCGAAAACGCCCGTCCGGCAAGGAGTTTCATTTGAAAAATAGCCATGAAATCATAGTCCATGCTGTTGAACCGCAAGGTGGCGCCTTCTTTATCGGCTTCGCCAAATTTGCTGACCACGGCCTTGTACTCGCGTTGTTTGCCGGGAATGGTCACCGAAGCGGCTACTCCCCGGATATCCGGATTTTTGGCCAGTTCGGTCCGGAACACGTCGATGGCCGAGTTGCGCGCTTCCCGGTCGCGGGGCGAAATGCCGGGGCGTTCCACCACCAGTACCTGGTCGATTTTCATGCCGATATCGCGGTTCAGCATGTAATCCAGCTGCCGGTAAATGATGACCGTGCCGGCGATGAGCGCCACCGAAGCCGTGAACTGTACCAGCACCAGGGCTTTGCGCAGCAGCAGGCCCGAGCCGGTATTTTTGAACTGGCCTTTCAGCACCGTGATCGGCCGGAAGCCCGACAGCACCCAGGCCGGGTACAAACCCGACAGGAAAGTACCCGCGAGCCACACGGTCGCCAGCAGGCCCAGCATCCAGGGCTGCCAGAGGTTGGAAAAGCCGAACGACAGGCCGGTGAGCCGGTTGAAACCCGGCAAGGCCAGCGCGGTCAGCACCACGGCCAGCAGCAGGGCAAACAGGTTCATCAGCGCCGACTCGACGAGAAACTGCCACATCAGCTGCCCCTGTTCGGCGCCGACCACCTTGCGCACACCCACTTCGCGGGCCCGCTCCATGGCGCGTGCGGTGGAGAGGTTGACGTAGTTGATCCAGGCGATCACGAGCACCAACACGCCGATGAGCAGGAGAAACTGCACCACCCGGGCGTCGCCGTTGGGTTCGGGCTCCTCGGCCAGGTCGGCGTGCAGGTGGATACTGCGCAGGGGCTGGAGCGCCAGCGCATCGCGGCGGTTTGCTTTGGCCAGGTCGGGGTTGTACTTGTCGATGAGGGCGGGAAACTTCGCTTCCAGGGCGGCCGGGTCGGCGCCGGGGCGCAGTTTCAGGAAAGTGTACATGTCGTTGCGGCCCCAGGTGGTGCCGTAGCGTTCGGGCGCCCAGTCGCCGCGGGTGTACAGGGTTTTGTAAGAAAACAGCACGTCGAATTTGAGGTGCGTGTTGGCCGGCAGGTTTCGGAACACGCCGGTGACCGTCACCCGCTCGTCGTTGTAGTCGTCGTCTTGCATGCGCAGCTGCTGCCCCATGGGGTCGGCGTTGCCGAAATATTTCCGGGCGTAATCTTCCGAAATGACGGCCTGCAGCGGTTGAGCGAGCGCCGTGGCGGGGTCGCCCTGCACAAGCGGGTAGTCCATCATGGGCAGAAATGCCGAGTCGGCGTACAGAAACCGGCGGTGCTTGAATGCGATGGGTTCGGGTTGGGCGGCTTCGTTGGTGATGATCAGGTTGTTTTTGTAGCCGAGGTTGTACAGGCGGGTGTACCCTTCCACCTCCGGAAATTCGGCGGCAATGGCCGGACCGGCGCCGGGTACATTTTCGGCGGTGGCGATCACCTCCTCGCCATGCTGGTAGCGGGTAAGCGCCAGGCGGTAGATGTTTTCGGCGTCGGGGATGAAGTTTTCATAGCTCCGCTCAAAATGCACGTATTGGGCGATGAGCAAAAATACGGCGGCGCCGATGGCCAGGCCTGTGATGTGCAGGGCGGTGTAGCCTTTGTGGCGGGCCATGTTGCGCAGGGCAATTTTCAGGTAGTTTTTGAACATAGCGTGTTGTTTTCGATTATGATTGTTCAGTGGGTATAGACCGGCCGGAGTTTGGCAGGTTGCGGCAGGTAGGTTGTGGGCCAGGGCAGACGTATTAAAATATAACTGACCTCGGTACCGGCGTGCAAAGGCAAGTTATATTTAGGATTCCCCTTTCCGAGCGGACAGGTTCCTCCCCCGCAAAGCGGGGTCGGAATGACAAGACCATCTTATAAGAATCTGGGGGGCGAAAGATTTGGAAAAAGGGAACATTACCTCGCCCCCGGTTTTGGCCTCAGCGTATCCCACAATGGTTGGGCTAAAAGAAAGGGGCGACGAAATGTTGCTTTACCGAGTTTTACCGCCCCTCCCTGTTTTATTTAATACGCATTGTCATTCCGACCCCGCTTTGCGGGGGAGGAACCTGTACAAGCGCAAGGGAGAAATGCTAAACGCCAAATGGTTACCACAAATATTACCAATCATTGCACGCCGGTACCGAGGTCGCTCGCAATTTAAATGCGTCTGCCCTGAGGGTGTGCGTAGTTTAAACAGACAGACACAGACTACGCGTTCAATTTTTTTACAATGGGGAAACAGGAATTTAGCACCTCCCTGTAAATTAGCACCGATATGCAAATCGCCGAACTGTCCAGCCAGCCACATCGCCTCGACGACGCCGTAAACTACTTCTGGGGTTGCTGGGGCAATACGTCCAATTTCGACTTTTACCGGTATTGTATCGCGCATTCCCTGCAAGCGGAAAATCTGCTGCCGAAATTCTACCTGGCGCTCGAAAACAATTCGATCATCGGTTCTTATGCCCTGCTCGTCAACGACCTCGTCAGCCGGCAGGATCTGAGTACGGGTGCATTTCAAATTGTCGCGCCCTGCTCAATGGCAACCCCGGCCCCCATAGCCATCAACTCAAGAGATATTGAAGGATTCTAACATTGAATTATTTTTTAACATTGCGCTCCGCCGTGTCAACCCCACCCCCGCCCCCTCCCCAAAAAAGGGGAGGGGAG
>CAZAEZ010000112.1:0-3677 GCA_964484205.1 uncultured Saprospiraceae bacterium
ACTATTGTATGACCGAAAACGAAAAACCAAAAACCCGCATTGCGCCTTTTACTTTGTCGTTTTCGGGTGTATCGCTTATCGGCGAAGTTTTGGGTGACAAAGTAAACCCGAATTGCGGATTTACTTGATCGAACAAATGCCTGCAAGATTACAGATTGCCAAAATTTGATTTTATAATTCAAATATCCAAATCGCCCTGCGGGCATTTTATTTTGGTTCAGCCTTTTTGGCGACCCCGGCTTCACAGGGGCAAATTGCCTATGCAGCGTAAGCCACCAAAACTACCAAAATTGCAAAAACTTGCCCCATTTTTGCCTCCCCCTTTTTCAAAGCCTTTCAACCGACCGACCATGTACACCACACAAATAGCCCATGCCCTGTCCATTCAGCCGCACCGCGTAAAAGCCGTGCTTGAACTGCTCGAATCCGGCGCCACCATCCCGTTCATCGCCCGCTACCGCAAAGAAGCCACCGGCTCGCTCGACGAGGTGCAGGTGGCGGATATTCAGGATTTGTGGAAAAAACTCCAGGAACTGGACAAACGCCGCGAAACCATCCTGACCAGCATCGAGGAGCAGGGCAAACTTACCCCCGAACTGAAAACGGCCATTTTACGTGCCGCGACGATGACCGAACTGGAAGACCTCTACCTGCCCTACCGGCCCAAGCGCAAAACCCGCGCCTCCATGGCCATCGAACGCGGGCTGGAGCCGCTGGCCAAACGCATTTTCGAACAGCGCGATAAGGAAGTGGAAACCCTGGCCGCCCAATTCATCACCGACGAGGTGCCCACGGTGGAAGACGCCCTGCAAGGCGCCCGCGACATCATCGCCGAATGGCTCAACGAAGACAAACAAGCCCGCGACCGCGTGCGCCGGCATTTTGAAAAAGGCGCCGTCATTGCTGCCAAATTGGTCAAAGGCAAGGAGGCGGAAGCCGCCAAATACCGCGACTATTTCGAATGGAGTGAAAAACTCGCCACCTGTCCCTCGCACCGGCTCCTGGCCATGCGCCGCGGGGAAGACGAAGGTTTTCTCCGCGTCAACATCGCGCCGGAGGAGGAATGGGCCGTTTCAGACTTGGACAAAATGTACGTGCGCGGCTACGGCGAATCGGCGGAGCAGGTGCGCATCGCGGTAAAGGATAGTTACAAGCGCCTGCTTCAACCGGGCATCGAAACGGAGTTTCGGGCCGCCAGCAAGGAAAAAGCCGACCTGGAAGCCATCCGCGTGTTTGCCGAAAACCTGCGCCAACTGTTGCTGGCGGCGCCGCTGGGCGAAAAACGCGTGCTGGGTATCGACCCCGGTTTCCGTACCGGCTGCAAAATTGTGGTGCTCGATGCCAGCGGGAATTTGCTGAAAAACACCGCAATTTATCCACACGAACCCCAGCGCCAGGTGTTTGAAAGCCAGTCGACGATCGAGCAACTGGTCGACGATTTTCAGGTGGAAGCCATCGCCGTGGGCAACGGCACGGCCGGCCGCGAGACGATGGATTTTTTAGGAAAAATCAAATTCCAGCGTCCGGTGGAAGTTTTTCAGGTGAATGAAGCCGGCGCTTCCATTTATTCGGCTTCGGAAGCGGCCCGCGAGGAATTTCCGAAAGAAGACCTCACCGTGCGCGGCGCCATCAGCATTGGCCGGCGGCTCATGGATCCGCTGGCGGAGCTGGTCAAGATCGACCCGAAAAGCATCGGGGTGGGGCAGTACCAGCACGATGTCAACCAAACGCAACTGAAGGAAAGCCTCGACCGCACGGTGGAATCCTGCGTAAACAGCGTGGGCATCAACCTCAACACAGCGTCCAAACACCTGCTCACCTACGTGTCGGGGCTGGGGCCGGTGCTGGCGCAAAACATCGTCGACTACAGGGCCGAAAACGGCGCATTTCGCCGCAGGGCCGAACTGAAAAAAGTGGCCCGCCTGGGCGACAAGGCCTTCGAACAAAGCGCCGGGTTTTTGCGCATCCGCAACGCGGAAAACCCGCTCGACAACACGGCGGTGCATCCCGAGCGCTACGCTCTGGTGGAACAAATGGCCCGCGACCTGGGCTGCACCGTAGCCGACCTGATCGCCGACCGCAGCCAGCGGCAAAAACTGGATTTACAGCGCTACGTCAGCGGCGATGTGGGCCTGCCCACGCTGAAAGACATTTTGAAAGAATTAGAAAAACCCGGCCTCGACCCGCGGGGTACCGCCCAGGCATTCGAGTTTGGCAACGTGCACAGCATCGAAGACCTGAGCCCGGGCATGGTGTTGCCGGGCATCGTGACCAACATTACCAACTTCGGCGCTTTTGTCGATATCGGCATCAAGGATACCGGCCTGGTGCATGTGTCGCAGCTGGCCGACAAGTTTGTCAAAGACCCGGCCACGGTGGTCAAATTAAACCAGCAGGTGATGGTGCGCGTGGTGGAGGTGGATATGCAGCGGCGCCGGGTGTCGCTCTCGATGAAAGGGATTTGACCGGACAAAAAAAACAGGCAACCCGGGGAGGGCTGCCTGTTCTTCGTCAGGTTGAATGGAACGTGGTTATCAAGATTCCACACTGTTGGTCATAATGGCGTTTTTAACGGATTGGACTTTGGCCTTGGCGGCTTCTTTGCCTTTTTCCAGTTTTTCTTCAGCTGCCATAAGGGTGTCGCCTGCGGCCTCGGTGATCGTGTTCATGTAGGCTTTTGCCTGCCCGGCAAATTCGCCGATCGCTGTTTTTGCCGTATCCGCCATATCGTTGATTTTATCGGTGGCTTCGTCGGCTGTCTTCTTGATGTTTTTTACCGCTCTCCTGCGGGCTTTACGGCCGTTATCAGAGTTAAGGTAATATCCTGCGATACCGCCAACAAGGGCGCTGGCGCCCATAGCGAGTAAAATTTTTGAACTGTTTTTCATAATGCTAACTGTTTTAAAGATTAAAAAATTGGGTACGGTCTGGAGGGTAGAAATCCGGTTGGTCAGGGCGCCCGAATGCGAAAAAGCAGGGTGGGTTTTGATAACCCCGGGGCGCACATATTAAACTCAAAAAAGGCGGATAATGTTGGCTTCGAGGCCGTATTTTTTTACTACCCGTTCAGCAAAAGCGTGATGGCCTTTTGGTGTGAACAGGTAGAGTTTGCCGCCGTTGCGGGAAGCCAGTTCCTGCATAAGCCGCCACTTGCCGGCCAGGCGTCGCCGGGCCTCTTTTTTCAGGACAATATCGAAGAAGGATTTGCGCTCGTTGCGCAATGCGGTGATGTCCGGGGTAAACATAGATTCATCCTGCTTGCGATGAAAAGTTTTCGGAGCATCAAAGGGTT
Source organism: uncultured Saprospiraceae bacterium (assembly GCA_964484205.1). GTDB lineage: Bacteria > Bacteroidota > Bacteroidia > Chitinophagales > Saprospiraceae > M3007. The sequence goes on from CAZAEZ010000112.1 coordinate 3,293, forward strand.
CGATTTTGGCTTTTACACCGTAGAACTTTTTCCGGTATATCCACTTGAGCGCCTTGTCGTATAGTTCCTTTGTTTTTTCTTTTACCATGATTAAAATTATCCTGTGAAAATAAACTGTCCATAGAATGTGTCCATAGACATACTTATGAATACAACGCAATAATTATCTATCTGTTCAATCTTTTGGCCTGTTTATACTGCTTTTGTTTTTGTGGTGGCGGCGGGCATGGCAAGCAGGCGTTTCTCTTCTTTCGCACACTTTGTCGGCGTGACTGCGCGAGCACACTACTGGACATTTTCATCTTTATTTAACAAACCACACCTGCCGGGTTTGGCAAGTGTGGTTTGTTTGATTATTGTTATTGCGTTAGCGCGTGTTGCTAGT
>CAZAEZ010000113.1:0-3668 GCA_964484205.1 uncultured Saprospiraceae bacterium
AGTTATAATACATTGCGAAAAAATCATTCAACTTGTGGGTAATCGGGAGCCCCAAGGGAGAGGGGGCCTGATTTCGTTATACTTTTCGATTTCGTAAACGCAATCAGGCATTCGTTAGAGGGCAAGCCCCCCTCCCCGCTGGGGGAGGGGATGGGGGTGGGGTCGACGTGCCGTGGAGTGGCATTGAAAGCACAAAATTCATTCTAATAAACTTGTGTGTAATGGACAGACTCAAAGCCGTAGGACGAGTAAGGCCCCGCTGTGTCCTCCATGCCTCCGTGGTGAATAAATTTAAAAAATCTTCGCTACGTTTGTTCGATCATGGAGAAACAACAAGGTCAACTCGTCCGCAGCCTCAGTTTGGGGGCCGCCACCATTCTCGTCGTCAGTTCGGTTATTGGTTCGGGGGTCTACAAAAAAGTGGGCCCGATGTCGGAGCAACTCATGTCGCCCGATCTGGTGCTGGTTGCCTGGGTGCTGGCGGGCATCATCAGCCTCTGCGGCGCCCTGAGTAATGCGGAGATTGCGGGCATGCTGGCCGACTCTGGGGGCGAGTACGTGTATTTCCGGAAGATCTATGGCAAATTCATGGCCTTCATTTGGGGCTGGACCACCTTCGCCGTGATCAAAACCGGGGCCATTGCAGGCATTGCCTACGTGTTCACGCAATCGCTCAATGCGATGGTACCGTTGCCGCATTTGCCGGAATCCATTGAAAACATCGAATTTCTGGTATTCAAACCCTTCGAAAATGCCGGCGTGAAAGCGGTGTGCATGCTGCTCATTTTGGCATTGACCATGCTGAACGCCCGCGGCCTGCGGGGCGGGGCCGGCCTGAGCACCTGGATCACGCGTTTTGTGATCCTCAGCCTGGGGCTGATCGTCATTTCCGGCTTGTTTTTTGGTGGTGGAAGTTTCGAGAATTTTCGGACACCTTCGGTAAACTTTGTCCTCCGCGACTGGTCGGATTTTACGTTTATCAAAGCGCTTTTTGCCGCCTTGCTGGCTGCCTTTTGGGCCTATGAAGGCTGGAATACGGTGGGCTTTCTGGGCGGGGAGATCAAAAATCCGCACCGCAACCTGCCGCTCGCCCTGGGCGCCGGCTTGCTGATCATCATGGGCGCCTATGCCCTGGTGAACTTCACCTACCTCTATGTCATGCCCATCGACGAGATCATCCGTGTGCAGCAAGACCAAAACGAGATCGCTGCGATTGCCGTAATCCGCTACTTTGCAGGGCCCTCGGGCGTTACGCTGATTTCGCTTATCATCCTCATCACCACCCTGGGCTGCACCAATGCAACCATCCTGATGCCGCCGCGTGTGTACTACGCCATGGCCAAAGACGGGCTGTTTTTCAAACGCGCGGCTGAAATCCATCCGAAATATCATACACCCAATCCCGCACTCTGGATGCAGGGCGTTTGGGCTTGCCTGCTGGTGTTGTCCGGTACGTTTGATCAGCTGACCGACATGCTCATTTTCGCGGCTTTTTTCTTCTATGGCGCTACGGCTTTCGGGGTATTCATTATGCGCATCCGGGAACCGGAAACAGAGCGGCCATACCGGGTGTGGGGCTATCCAATTGTGCCGGCGCTGTTTGTTTTGTTTTGCGTGGCGCTGATTGTGATCACCTGCATCAACAGCCCGCGTGAGGCCGGACTGGGTGTAGTGCTGATGCTGACCGGGGTGCCGTTTTATTTTTGGTGGACGCGGGGGAGGTGAAGCAATTGAGGTTTTTTATGGTTAACCATAAATTTTCAAGCGATATTTTATGGTTAACCATAAATTGTGTAAATTTGAAGTAAAAAATGATACCGCGATTTCTTGAAGACCAACTATTCAACAGGTTGACCCAATCGGATAAGGTTTTGGTAATTTATGGCGCCAGGCAGGTAGGTAAAACAACCTTGGCTAAGGCTGTCCTGGCAAAAACAGGAGGTCGAATTTTGGAAATAAACGCCGACCGGCAACCGTATACCGAAGTACTCTCCAGTCGCGACTTTGATAAACTGAAAGGTTTAGTTAGTGGATATGATGTATTATTTATAGACGAAGCGCAACGCATCCCTGACATTGGGATTAACCTCAAAATACTTCATGACGCACTGCCGGGGCTCAAAATACTTGTCACAGGTTCATCATCGCTCGACCTTGCAAACCGGGTGAAGGAACCGCTTACCGGCCGAACCTGGACGTACCAACTTTATCCGGTTTCAGCTACAGAATGGCAACAGTATCAATTGCTTAATAATTATCAAATACAACTGAAGCTGGACGAATGGTTGCGATTTGGGCTTTATCCTGAGGTTTTACAATTTGAAAATTATAATGACAAGCGAAAGTACCTGGAGGAAATCACAAGCGCCTATTTATATAAAGATATCCTTGCCCTGGCAAACATACGATACCCAGAAAAATTGCGGCAATTACTGAAATTACTGGCGTTTCAAACCGGCAACCTGGTATCCATCCACGAACTCGCAATCAACCTTCAGGTAAACAGGGATACTATCCTCAACTACATTGATTTACTGGAAAAATCATTCGTTATCTTCAGACTTAGTGGCTTTAGCGGCAACCTCCGAAAAGAAGTGACTACCATGGACAAAATTTATTTTTATGACTTGGGCATCAGGAATGCTTTGATTGAAAATTTTAGTTCGATCGCCCTCCGTCGAGATATAGGAGCGCTTTGGGAGAACTTCTTGCTATCTGAGCGCAGAAAAAAAATGGAATACGGGACATTATATGCCAATACCTATTTCTGGCGAACCCACTCTGGCGCTGAATTGGATTATGTGGAAGAAAAAGATGGTAAACTACACGGTTACGAATTCAAATGGAAAACTACCAAAGGTCGCCCACCTAAAACCTGGGTTGAAACATACGCAAACGCCTCCTGTCAAAGGATCAACCCGGATAATTTCATGGAGTTTATTACATAATCCTCCCCTCCACATACCGCTTAAAATTATCCAAAATCGCCTGCCAGCCCGCCCGCTGCATATCCACCGGGTGCTCGGTTTCAGCCTCAAAGCTTTCCATTACAAAAATTCCGGCATCGGTTTTTGAAAACGAGACCTGCACCCGCCGGCTGTCACTGATCACGTATTCAATCCGCTGCGGCGCTTCCACCCGGCTGTAGGTGCCTTCAAAGTCGAAACCTGCGCTGCCGTCGCGGGCTTCCATACGGTAGCTGAACACGCCGCCCGGCCGCAGGTCATTCTCCGCCCGGGGCGTATGCCAGTCGTCCGAAGCATTGTTCCAGTGCATCACATGCTCGGGCTTCGTCCAGCAATCCCACACTTTTTCCAGGGGGGCTTCCACCGTTGTTTGGACGGTAATGATGGTTTTAGCCGTGTTGTCGGCGGCTTTTCGCAGTTGTTCAATGTCGATTTTTCGCATCTGCATCATCGCCCCCATGACGCGTTGCGCCCGCCCGGGGTCGGGGTCGGCGAGTAGCCCGGGCAAGGCATCCGGCACGATTTGCCACGACACCCCGAAAGGATCCTTCAGCCAGCCGCACTGGCTTTCCTCCCCGCCATCGACAGTAAGTTTTTCCCAGAAATAATCCACCTCCTGCTGATCCGCACAATGGACGACAAACGATCGCACGGCTCGCGGTTCAACGCCGCCGGCACCCGGCACTATTCCACCTGCATGAT
>CAZAEZ010000114.1:0-1546 GCA_964484205.1 uncultured Saprospiraceae bacterium
AAACTGCAAGTACAAATGACCGTTGATGGATACATCGCAGGGCCGAACGGCGAGATGGATTGGATGAACTTCAACTGGGACGATCCATTGAAGGATTATGTAACGGCGCTCACCGAACCGGTGGACTGCATCGTACTGGGAAGGAAGCTCGCCGAGGGTTTCATCCCGCATTGGGCTGGCGTGGCCGCCGATCCAAACAACCCGGAGTTTACCGCCGGCAAGAAATTTACCGACACCCACAAGGTCGTTTTTACCAAAACGCTAGAGCAGTCTGTGTGGAACAACACGACTTTAGCCAAAGGCGACCTGGTAGAGGAAATCACCCGACTTAAAAAACAAGCCGGTCAGGACATCATTGCTTATGGCGGCGCCACCTTTGTATCCGCGCTGATTAAAGAAAGCCTGATCGACGAGTTTCATTTTTTTATCAATCCGGCCACCATTGGCAACGGCATGCCTATTTTTAAAGCACTTGATCGTACGCAAAGCCTGAATTTGATAAAATCCAAGGCTTTTGACTGTGGAATTGTGGTATTGCATTATGAGCGGAAGGCTAATTGAGATTCGAATCAGACCCACTCCTTATTTCACAAAAACAATATTGTCTGAATCCAGTCCTTTACCCGCAAGGTAAGCATCTACGTTGGTGCAGGGCTGCAGATTTCCGTTCGGATCGATGTAATGTGCCCGGTAGCCCAGCGTTTGCAGCAGCTCCAGCGCCTGGCGATGCCCGGCATTGACGCGCTCGGCGGCTAAAAATTCCATCGCGATGATGGGGTGATGCTCCTGCAACAAACGCTGTGCGCCTTGTATTACCTGAAATTCTGCACCTTCCACGTCTATTTTGATAAAATCCGGTTGAGGAAACTTCTCAGCGAAAAAATCATCCAGGCGAATGGCGGGCACCTCCACCTTTTGGTGCGGAATTTTGTCAAACCAGTCGCTCTGCTCGAATTGCTCCGGGGATAGTGTATTGTACTCGGAATAATAAGTGGGAAAATCGTAAAACGGTAAGGTTCCGCCGACATCGCTCACCGCGCCGTGTACTGCGTCAATCTGCGGGAAGGCTGCGGTATTTTCCTGCAATATTTTAAACACATTAGGCGAGGCTTCGAAAGTGATCACACTACCGGTTTTACCGACCAAATGGGCAGCCAGCAAACTATAAAAGCCAAAATGCCCGCCGATATCAGCCACGGTAGCGCCATAGGACAGCCGTTGCAGCATAAAACGAGTAAGCCGAAGCTCCGAGTCGTGCGCTTTCAAGCCTAACAGCACCAGTTCCGCCGCCGCGGGCAGCACCACGGTCATACGCGCCCCGAAGAAAGTTTTGGCGGCGACGATCCATTCCTTTTTGGTGAAAGGATATACCAGTTTTCTGTGCAATAGCACCGATAAATAGGCAACCGGCTTATACAAAAACCGTTGCCAGCGCGCACCCTGCGCGAGGTATTGAAGATGATCGAGCCTTCGGAGGAGTGATTTGGTCATGTAATGGCAAACGACAAATTTAGAAGTTGATTGCCCGCCGCAAAAAACGGAAATT